>JAZRFV010000093.1:0-14689 GCA_045643825.1 Candidatus Scatosoma sp. | reverse complement strand
GGTATCAGAACGAACGCAGACAGCCCTGAAGATGCACAACAAGCCGTTGCTTTCGGTGCACAAGGTATCGGTCTTTGCCGTACGGAACACATGTTCTTCGATCCTTCCAGAATCGGTGCTTTCCGTGAAATGATCTGCTCTGACACCGTTGAAGAAAGAGAAGCAGCTCTTGCTAAGATCGAACCTATGCAACAGGCTGACTTCGAAGGTTTGTTCGAAGCACTCGGCGGTTACCCTGTAACCATCCGTTTCCTCGATCCCCCTCTTCACGAATTCGTTCCCACCGCTGAAGAAGACATCGCTGCTCTTGCAAATGCACAGGGCAAGACGGTTGCTCAAATCAAAGAAATCATCGAAAGCTTGCACGAATTCAACCCCATGATGGGCCACCGTGGTTGCCGTTTGTCCGTAACCTATCCTGAAATTGCTGTTATGCAAACGAAGGCAGTTATCAAGGCAGCGATCAGCGTAGTGAAGAAGCACCCTGATTGGAACCTCGTTCCCGAAATCATGATCCCTCTTACGGGTGAAACGAAGGAATTGAAGTTCGTTAAGGATATCGTTGTTAAGACGGCTGAAGAAGTTATCGCTGCAAGCGGTATCGCTCTCAACTACGAAGTAGGTACGATGATCGAAATTCCTCGTGCATGCTTGACGGCTGACGAAATCGCTAAAGAAGCAGAATTCTTCTGCTTCGGTACGAACGACCTTACGCAGATGGCATTCGGCTTCTCTCGTGACGACGCTGGTAAGTTCTTGCCTGCATACTATGCAAACAAGATTTACGAATCCGATCCCTTCGCAAGATTGGATACGGCAGGTGTTGGTAAGCTCATGAAGATGGCAGTTGACGGCGGTAAAGCAGTTCGTCCCGAAATGCACATCGGTATCTGTGGTGAACACGGCGGCGATCCTTCGTCCATCGAATTCTGCCACGCGATCGGTCTTTCCTACGTTTCCTGCTCGCCTTACCGTGTGCCCATCGCACGTTTGGCTGCTGCACAGGCTAACATTAAGAACCCTAGATAATCGTAGGGTTTCATAAAAACAACAAGACGGCTTATCCGAAAGGGTGAGCCGTTTTTACATACTTAAATTTTCATTTACACATTGACAAGCGGAAGGGCGTATGCTATAATAAATGATATAAAAAACAAAAGGGGGGAATTATGTCGCAACAATATCCTGCAAGCTGGAAACAATGTGCAACGTGTGCATTTTGGATGGGGGCGCGTGAAACGAACCGCTTTGGCGAATGGGTTAAGGTGGAAAGCAGTATGACAAAGGCAAAATGTATGTGCCGAGGGAACGGTTGGACGAATATGGACAAACAAGCCTGCTCGAGCTGTTCGTCCTTCCAAAAATGGCCCGTATTAAAATAATAGTGGCAACGAAGCGGTTTATCCATTGCGGATAAACCGTTTTTACATTTTTATTTTTCGTCCTGCGGAAAGATATTGACTTTATCGTGAAAATATACTATAATATTAAAAGATAGCTTTTATTACTTAAGGGAAAGCGTTATGTGGACGGAGCTTGAAATTATTTTATTCATATTAGAAATCGTCGGGACGATATCCTTTGCGGCATCGGGCGCGTTTGTTGCCATTAAGGCAAAATTTGACGTGTTCGGCGTGGTATTTATCGGTTGTATCACGGCATCGGGCGGCGGTATTATGAGGGATATGCTTATCGGCAACTTCCCTCCGATTATCTTTTCAAAGGTATATTTGTTGTTGATTGCCATAGCGAGCGCGTTGACGGCGTTTACCATTGCGTATTACCGCCATAAGAAATTTGACGGCGTACGCAGTAAAATTGAACAGATCAACAACGTATTCGACGCTATTGGTTTGGCGGCATTCACGGTAATGAGCACGGAGCTTGCGTTTACTTATCAGTTAAGCGACAACGTGTTCTTATCCTTGGTGTTGGGCGTTTTACCTGCAGTAGGCGGTGGTGTTTTGAGGGATATCCTCACGGAAACCCCTCCGTATATTTTCACAAAGCATATCTACGCCTTGGCGGCGCTTGGCGGTACGACGTTGTATTACGTAATGCGTTTGTTTATGGATAGTACCCTTCTTCCAAGCATCGTAGGTATCGTTTTTGTGTTCGGTATCCGTATGCTGGCGACAAAATACCATTGGAAGTTGCCCAAAGTAGCGTTAAACAACCAGGAAGAAAAGAAGTAAAAAGAGGTGAAGAGGCATACTTATGCAAAACGGTTTTGATAAAAATAAACAAAAACGGACGGGGCAGGTACGAGATGAACGCAGTTTTAAGGGTGTATCGAAGGATAAACCTCACACTCGCGCTCCGAAAAAAGAGAGTGTAGAGCGTGTGAACGGTGCCCCCTTATATACGGCGGTGTATAAGGTGAATCGCAGCGATGAGCTGATGGAATTCCTTCTCCGCAAATGCGGCACCTCGCGTAATAACGTAAAATCCTTACTGGTAAGAAGACAAGTACTTGTCAACGGCAGTGTGGTAACGCAGTACAACTTTCCCCTTGCCAAGGACGACGAGGTGAAGCTGTCGAAAAAGCCCATCAAGGACGGTGCAACCGCAACGAGACCCGTTTCGCAAAAACGCAAGCTTCCACCCAAAGCGCCTTCGCAGATCGGTATCGTGTTTGAGGATGACGATTTCCTCGTTATCAACAAGCCCGTTGGTTTGTTGGCGGTGGAAAGCGACAAGGAAACGGAATGTGCGTACGGCTACGCATTAGAGTATATGCAGGCACAGGGCAAAAATAACCGCCCGTACATTTTACACCGTATCGACAAGGAAACCTCGGGGGTGTTGGTGTTTGCGAAAAATATTAAGCTCCATTCGATGTTAAAGATGCATTGGAACGAGCAGGTGACCTTGCGTGAATATTTCGCCGTGGTAGAGGGTATCTTGGAAAACAAGCAGGGTACAATCACCAGCTTCTTGAAGGAAAACAAGAACAATATCGTATATTCCACCAACGATCCTACGGGACAAAAGGCGGTTACCCGTTACGAGGTAATGAAGGAAAGTGGGGAATATTCCCTCTTAAAGGTGCAGATTGAAACGGGCAGAAAAAACCAAATCCGCGTGCACATGCAATCGATGGGTACGCCCGTGGTTGGGGACGATAAATACGGCAAAAAGCAGGACGGTACGCAGGTGAAAAATCCCTTGGCTCGCCTTGGTTTGCACGCCGCTCGTATCGAGTTTATCCACCCCGTCAACAAGGAGGTTATGTCGTTCAACGCGCCCATGCCCCCTGCATTTAGAGAATTTTTCGGTAAATAGCCCTATAAAGGAGTAAACGATGAAAAAGATTGCAAGCTTTACCGTCAACCACGATACCTTGGTGAAGGGGATGTATATTTCCCGTATCGACGGCGACGTGGTGACGTATGATATTCGCATGAAATTGCCCAACGGCGGCGATTATTTAGATATGCGTGCAGGTCACACATTAGAGCATTTGTTTGCCACCTACGCAAGAAATAGCGGTGTGGGCGACAAGGTTATCTACGTGGGCCCGATGGGTTGCTGTACGGGTTTTTACTTTCTTACCCGTGACACGGTTTCCTATGAGGCAGCGATTGCACTCGTAAGAGATGCGATGGCGTTTGTGCGTGACTATGAAGGGGAAATCCCTGGCAATAAGAAGGAGGAGTGCGGTAACTACCTCTATCACGATTTGGCAGGTGCGAAGGCGATCGGCGGTGAAATGTACGAGGTGCTTAAAAATTGGCAAGTGGCCGATTTACAGTATAAGGAGTAAGACGATGGATGCAATGGAAACGATGCTCACGAGAAAGAGCATAAAGAAGTATAAATCGGAGCCTGTACCCAAGGAATTGATTGAACAAGTGATTGCGGCAGGCTTGAACGCCCCCTCGGGGTTGAACAAGCAAACGCCCATCATTTTGGCGGTTACCAATAAGCAGGTACGCGATGAATTGTCAAAATTGAACGCAGGGAAGGATCCTTTCTTCCGTGCGGATCCCTTCTATGGCGCCCCCGTGGTGTTGGTTGTGCTCGCGGATAAGAGCATGCATACCTACCTTTACGACGGCTCGCTCGTGATGGAAAACCTGCAGCTTGCGGCACACGCCCTTGGCTTGGGCGCGTGTTGGATTCACCGTGCAAAGGAAACCTTTGAAACACCCGAAGGAAAAGCCATCCTTGAAAAGCTTGGCTTGGAAGGGGAGTACGAAGGTATCGGCAATTGTATCTTGGGTTATCCCGACCACGATCCCGAAAAGAAACCCCGTAGAGAAAATCGAGTATTTTGGATTGAGTAAAAATGCAGACGGGAGTATCGACAGCATCGCTGTTTTTGCGTGAAAATAACGAGGATGCATTGCCTCTTTTGGAAAAACTCGGGGTGAAAACCGCCGAGGTTTTTCTCACCTCTTTTTCAGAATACGGGTATCCTTTTGCTGATTTGTTGAAGGAACGCAAGGGCAATCTCACCGTCAATTCCGTACACGATTTAAACACGGGCTTTGAACCACAGCTTTTTAACGCCCATCCACGTGTAAAGGCGGATGCGTTTGGTTGGTTGGAAAAGGTATTGCAAAGTGCAAACGCCCTCGACGCACCCTATTACACCTTCCACGGCACGGCAAGGATGAAACGTGCGGCTCGTCAGCCGGGGGCGGATAATTTTCCCCGCATGATAGAGGGCTTTCGTGAAATTTTAGAGGTTTGTCAAAGACATGGTGTGGGGCTTTGCCTTGAAAACGTGGAATGGGCGACCTATAACCGCCCCTCCGTTTTTCAAACGATTGCACAGGAATTGCCCACCCTTCGTGGGGTGTTGGATATCAAGCAAGCCCGCATATCGGGGTATCCTTATGAGGAATATTTGGCGGAAATGGGCGAACGCCTCGCGTACGCACACGTGTCCGATATAAATGATAATGGTAAAATTTGCCTTCCGGGGAAAGGTCGGTTTGATTTTGACCGCCTTGTAAAACAGCTCAAGGACGTAGGCTTTGATGGTGCTTTGCTTGTGGAGGTTTATACCAATGACTACGGAAAACCCGAAGAACTGAAGCAAAGCTGCGATTATTTGGATGAAATTTTATACAAAAACGGCGTTTTAACAAAATAATTTGAAATTTTTTACTTTTTTTTGAGAAAACTATTGACAAGAGTATTTTTCTATGTTATACTCTTATCAAGATTAAATCTCAATAAGGAGTAACAACTATGTTAAAAGTATATCAAAATGAAAACGGAAAAACCTTGATCTCGAAAGAGGAATTAAACCTTGAAGGCTGGAAAGAGCTGATTGCAGGTAGCACGGATGCGGCACAGGAAAAGCACGTACCCGTTGTGGAAAAGAAATGCAAGACGGTGAAGGTGGACGTAGGCAGCGTAGCACATCCGATGACGGAGGCACATTTGATTGAATGGGTGGCTTTGGAAACGGAGCAGGGCTATCAAGTGCAGTATTTGAAGGCAAACGACCTTCCTGTATGCACCTTTAAGCTTGCGGACGGCGATAAAGCTGTAGCGGTGTACGCTTACTGCAACCTCCACGGCCTCTGGATGAAATAAACGCATATATACTTCCCATTTCGGCGTTGTCGCTCGGTCACGTACTACTTACGCTCCCTCGCTCCGCCTTGAACTCCTCGTATCTATGCACTTATGTGTAGCTAAATTGTATTGAAATAATAAGGAATAATGAGGGATACCACAATGATTGAAAGAGAAGCGATGTTTAAAATTACCTACGGCTTGTTTATGCTGACGACGACGGACGGGCAAAAACAAAACGGTTGTATCGTCAACACCGTATCGATGCTGACCGACAACCCCACCCGTATCGTGGTGTTTGTCAACAAGGCAAACTACTCGGAAGAGCTGTTGAGAAAGACGGGTGTTTTCAACGTGTCTATCTTGACGGAGAGTACGCCGTTTGAAATTTTCAAGCAGTTTGGTTTCCAGTCTGGGCGTAACGTAGACAAATTTGAAGGGGGCAGGTATGAGACGAGTGAAAACGGGCTCTACTATTTACCCCAACACGCCAACGCTGTGTTGAGCGCAAAGGTGGTGGATAGCCTTGATTACGGCACCCATACCTTGTTCGTTGCCGAGGTGACCGAGGCGAAGAAATTAAACGATGAAAAATCGGTAACCTACGAATATTATCAAAGCAATATCAAGCCCAAGCCCCAGGTGGTAAAGACGGAAGAGCCTGCCCAAAAGGGAAAGTGGGTATGTAAGATTTGCGGTTACGTTCACGAGGGTGACGAGCTCCCCGACGATTTCATTTGCCCTTGGTGTAAGCATCCCGCATCCGATTTTGAAAAGGTAAATTAACACCGAAAACCCTATTCGACAAGAAATGCCCTCCTTCGACTTGCCTTGTCGGTATAAATTGGAATTTTCCGTAAAAAAGGTTGCAAAAACGCCGAAAAAAGACTTGACATAAAAAGGCGGAATTGCTATAATAACGGAGTACTCAATAAACGCATAGGCAAAGGATGGTGAAAAGTATGTCCACGGTAAGAGTAGGTGAAAACGAAAACGTAGAAAGCGCATTGCGTCGTTTTAAGAGAAAATGCCCCCGCGACGGTATCATCGGTGATCTTAGAAAGAAGGAATTCTATGAAAAACCTTCCGTAAAGAAAAAGAAGAAATCCGAAGCAGCTCGTAAGAGAAGCAGAAACTAAAAGTACGAAAGAACTCACGAAAGTGGGTTCTTTTTTCTTGTCAAAAAGTCGAAGAAGGTCGAAAATCAAGAGGAAACGAGGTGGATTATGTCGAATGGAAACGGACGCACTTTGCGTGAGGAGGCAAGGCAGGCAAAACGCAGGATAAAGAGCGGTTTTTGGAAGGATTGCGAGGTGGATTTTTCCATAAAAAAGGAAAAAGCAAGGGAGCAGGGGCTTAACGAAACCAAAGCAGGGCGATTTTTCAAGACACAGGTGGAGGCACAGATTGAAGGCAAAAAGGAGGATGATTTTTACCTCCGTGTGAAGGAAATGCTCCTTTCCGAGGGGGAGGTAAGCAACGCCATTGGCAGGCTGACCGATCAAGCATATTACGCCACCTTAACCTATGCCGAAAAGCAACGCTACACCCTAAATTTGAGTGAAAAGTACCTTCGTGCCCTCGAACGGTTCCGTGCGGAGTACGAATTTGACACCCTAACCGCCAACGAATAGGTGAAAATGCAAAGACCGAACAAAGTTCGGTCTTTTTCAATGGAAAATGCTCGGTAGGGCTTGCAAAAATCCACCGTATGTGGTATAATAAAACCGTTATGGCACATATTGACGATATTTTAGAACAATTAAACGACGAACAAATCAAACCCGTGTTACAAACGGAAGGCCCTGTGTTGGTTTTGGCAGGGGCGGGCAGTGGTAAAACCCGCGTTTTGACCTCCCGTATTGCGTATATCGTGGAGGAGCTTGGCGTACCTGCGGATGCGATTTTGTCCATCACCTTCACCAACAAAGCGGCAAACGAAATGAAGGAACGTCTCGGCCGTATCGTGGACGTTTCCCGTTCGTGGGTTTGCACCATCCACAGCATGTGTGTACGCATTTTGCGTATGTACCCCGAAGAGGTGGGGATATCCCCCAATTTTTCCATTTATAGCGAAGTGGAACGCAACAACATCGTGAAAAAATCCTTCCAGGAATGTGATTTTGACGACGAAAAGCTGCTGAAAAACGTCAAATGGCACATTGCCAACGCGAAAATGTTGGGGTATGATCCCGAACGCTACGGCGAGGAATACGCAGGGGAGCGTGACATCGACGATATCGTGAAGGTGTATGCCCGTTACCAAAAGCACCTGCGTGAAAACAACGCCTTGGATTTTGACGACCTCTTGAACGAAACCCGCAACCTTTTGCGTAAGGACAAAGAGGTGCGAGAGTATTTAAGCGGGCGTTTCCGCTACATTCTCGTGGACGAGTTCCAGGACACCAACGAGGTGCAATATGAAATTATCAAACTTCTTGCCTCCGTCCATGGTAACCTTTTCGTGGTAGGGGACGACGATCAGTCTATTTACGGCTGGCGTGGGGCGAAGATTGAAAATATTTTGCACTTTGAAAAGGATTTCAAGGGGGCGCGCGTATTCAAGCTGGAAAGAAACTACCGTTCCACCAAGAACATCTTAAAGCTCGCAAATACGGTAATTCAGTATAACGGCAAGCGTAAGGACAAGCAGCTTTGGACGGAAAACGAGGAGGGTGCAACCGTAAAGGTGCACGAGGCGGACGAGGAAGGCGGTGAGGCTCGTTTCATCGCACATACCATCGCAGGCTTGGTGCGTCAGGGCTATTCCTTCTCGGATTTTGCCATTTTGATGCGTTTGAACGCCCTCACCAGAGCATTCGAACAAGAGTTCACGGGGGACGGTATCACCTACAAAGTCTTTGGCGGTTTCAAGTTCTTCGAGCGCAAGGAAATCAAGGATTTGCTCGCCTACCTTCGTCTTATCAACAACCCGTTTGACAGCGAAGCGGCGGTGCGTATTATCAACTTCCCGAAGCGTGGTATCGGTGCAAAAACGGTGGAAACCCTGCAAAATTACGCCTTTGAAACGGAGCTTTCCGTGTACGATGCCCTCATTGACATCGACGAAATCGGCTTCCCTGCAGGGACGAAACAAAAGCTGGTAGAATTCCGTGATTTGGTCAAGGCGTGGATTATTGACAGCCAAGAATTGCCCGTCAACGAGCTGGTGAAAAAGATTGTTGACGACACGAAAATGCGTGAAGCGTATGCGGATGATTCGGACGAGAGCATCAACAAGCGTGCGAATATTGAAGAATTTATCAACTCGGTAGAGGAATACAGCCGCTTGAACCCTACGGCGACCTTGACCGATTATCTTAACCAAGTCACCCTTTCCTCGGACACGGACGAGATGGACGACGGCAATTACGTTACCCTTGCCACCGTACACGAGGTGAAGGGGTTAGAGTTTAAGTGCGTGTTCATTTGCGGTTTGGAGGAAAATATCCTTCCCGTATCCCGTGCGGTGAACAACGACGACGATATGGAAGAGGAACGTCGTTTGATGTACGTTGCCATTACCCGTGCGAAGGAGCGTTTGTACTTAACCCGTTCCAAGAGTAGATATCTCTACGGTAAGCGTGAGCCGACCACTCGTTCCCGTTTCTTGAAGGAGCTTTCCTCGGTGGTGGAACTGCCCAAGGAAACCCGTCCTGTACCCCGTGGTTACAGCGATTGGGACGATCCCGAAAGCTATGGCAATTCGGCATACGGTGGGGGCAGGTATGCGTCGAATGACGATTTTGGCGGTAGAAGGGGTAGCTTTGGCGGTGGTTACGGCAGCTACGGTGGGTATAACGATACACCCAAACAAAGCTCGAATATCACCCGCACGCCTTGGAATGGAAACAGCTACGGCTCTACCTCCTACGGCGGAAGCAGTTACGGTGGGGGTAGCTACGGCGGCTCGTCTTCGACCTCGTACGGCTCTACCACCTATGGTGGACAATCCACACCAAAGAAAGCGAGTGGGTTTGTCTACGGCGGTGTTGGTAAGGCGACAAAGCCCGTTGGGGGCGGTAAAGATTTGTCCGCGTTCAAGATCGGCGTCAGCGTGAAGCACCCGAAATTCGGCGTAGGTATTATCGTTGCGGCGAAGGGTACGGGCAGTAATATGATTTTGGACATCGCCTTTGAAGGGGTGGGCATTAAGCAGTTGTCTGCGAGCCTAGCACCTTTGACGGTGGTATAAGCAACCATGGGTTGCGGTGAAGTTACGCCAGAGGCGTAGTGAAGTTGTATCTTCGATACAGTGAAGTTGGCTACGCCAGTGAAGTTTGCCTTTGGGCAAGTTATTGCGAATATAAATAACAGCCATAACTTTTTGCGAAACGCAAAAAACTTCACTTGAAACAAACTTCACTTTTACAAAGTAAAAATTTAACTTTTGCAACAGCAAAAAGGAAAATAATCATGAGCAGACAAAAAGAATTGGTGGATATCCTCAATAAATGGGCGTATGAGTATTACGTTCTCGACAACCCGACCGTTTCCGACAAGGAATACGATGCCCTCTACGACGAATTACGCCGTTTGGAGGCGGAAAGCGGTGAGGTGTATCCCGACAGCCCTACCCGTAGAGTGGGGGGTGAGCCCATCAAAGGCTTTGAAAAGCATACCCACATTGCAAGGCTGTTCAGCCTTGATAAAGCGGTTTCCTCGGAGGAGTTGAATGCCTTCTTGACGCGTGTGCAAAAGCTTGCCGAAGGGAAGCCCTGCGATTATACCGTGGAGTATAAATTTGACGGTTTGACCGTATGCTTGACCTACGACAAGGGGCAATTTATCCGTGCGACGACGCGTGGCAACGGTACCGTCGGAGAGGACGTAACGGCACAGGTTTTGACCATCCGTTCCTTCCCCTTGAAGATTAAATACCAAGGCACCTTGGAGGTAAGAGGGGAGGCGGTTATCCGCTTGTCCGTGCTGGATGCATACAACCAAACGGCGGCGGAGCCGTTGAAAAACGCACGCAATGCGGTGGCAGGTGCAATCCGTAACCTTGATCCCAAGGTAACCGAAACAAGAAAGCCCGATATCTACTTCTACGACGTCAATTATACCTCGGATGGGGCACCCATGTCTCAAACGAACGCCCATCAGTTCCTGATTGACGAAGGCTTTAAGGTGTTCCCTTATTTCCGTGTATGTCACTCTGCAGAGGAGGTTTCGGCAGCGATTTCCGAGGTGGAAAGAGAGCGTAAAACCTTGGACGTGTTGACGGACGGTGCGGTAATTAAGTTGAACGATGCCTTGCTTCGTGAGGAGCTTGGCTTCACCGATAAATTCCCTCGCTGGGCACTTGCATACAAGTTTGAGGCGGAGGAAGTGACCACCCTCTTGAAAGAGGTAATTTGGCAGGTGGGCCGTACGGGGAAATTAACCCCCTTGGCGCTGCTTGATCCTGTAGAGCTTGGCGGTGCAACCGTATCGAGGGCAACCCTCAACAACTACGGCGATATCCTGCGTAAGGACGTGAAAATCGGCTCCCGAGTGCTCGTACGCCGTTCCAACGAGGTTATCCCCGAAATTCTCGGTGCGACCGAGCATTTTATCCACAGCGTAGAGGTGGAAAAACCGACGGTGTGTCCTGCCTGCGGTAGTGTTTTGGTAGAGAACGGGGCACATTTGTTCTGCCCCAATCGACTTTGCACCCCTCGTATCGTGGCAATGCTTGACCATTACGCAAGCAAGAATGCGATGAATATCGACGGCTTCTCGGAAAGCACGGCGGAGCTTCTTGTGGAACGCAAGGGGATGTCGAAATTTTCCGATTTGTACCGCTTGACGGCGGAGGATTTGGCGGAGCTGGAGGGTTTCAAGGATAAGAAAATCACCAACCTCTTAACGGCGATTGAAAAGAGCAAGGCCCCTACCATGGACGCGTTCATTTACGCAATCGGTATCGGTGGCGTGGGTAGAGTGGCGGCGAAAGACCTTGCGGCACGCTTTAAAACGATGGACAATTTGAAGGGGGCGACCTTGGACGATTTGCTGGCGCTTGAAAACGTCGGCGAGATTACGGCAAGGGCGATTTTGGATTACTTCCAAGACGAAAATAACCTTGCGGAGCTGACGGCGTTGACCGAGGTGGGGGTAACCCCCGTTTGGTCGGACGAGAAGAAGGAAGGTATCTTCTCGGGGCAGTCGGTCGTTTTGACGGGTACGCTGTCCTCCTTCAAGCGTAGCGAGGCACAAAAGCTGATTGAAGAACGCGGTGGTGTTTGTCAATCCTCCGTGACGGCAAAGACGACCTTGGTGCTGGCTGGGGAGGAAGCAGGCAGTAAGCTTGCAAAGGCACAAAAGCTCGGTATCAAAATCATCGACGAGACGGAATTCAAGGCGATGTTGGAAATGTAAGCAAAAATGAATTTTTACATTAAAAAGGGCCGTTTGACGACGGCTCTTTTATAATTTATTATAAAAAACACAAAAAAGTTGAAAAAAGATGGCAGTGGGGACTTGAAATTTTCAAAAAAGTTTGCTATAATGTTGTGAACTACGAAAAAGAGGAAAAAACCTATGTTAAGCATGACGGGTTACGGAAAAGGTGAATATGCAGAAGGCGGGTTAGAATTGACCTGCGAAATCAAGACGGTGAACAACCGTTATTTGGACGTGTCAATCAAGGCACCTCGTATCTTTGCAGCGTACGAGGACGTGATTAGAACGACGATTAGAAAGAAACTGACGCGTGGTCACGCAGACGTCTATATTTCTTTGAAGGATAAGCGTGAGCGTGAGAGCAGTCTTGCCCCCGATTTGACCTTGGCGGCATCCTACGTGGCGGCGGCGAAGGCACTCAAAGAAGCGTTCCCCGATTTGCCCGACGACGTTACCCTTTCCTCCGTGTTGCGTTATCCCGAGGTATTGAAACAAGAGGATACCGTGGCGTTGGATGAGGAAATGACGAACGCCTTGGATAAGGCGTTGAACATCGCCTTGGATAAGCTGAATGAAATGCGTTTGGTGGAAGGGGAAAAGCTGAAGGCGGATATGCTTGCAAGGGTAAAAACCATCGAAGGCTTGGTTGCGGAAATCGCTACGCGCGCACCCATGATCGCGGCGGAGTACCGTGAAAAGCTGACGGCGAAGGTAAAGGAATATCTTGCAGACGTGAAAATGGACGAGGGTAGACTTTTGACCGAGGTTGCCGTTTTCACCGACAAGAGTAATATCGACGAGGAATTGACGAGATTGGGTTCCCACATCGAGCAGTTTAGAAGTATCGCCGAAGAAGGTATCGTAGGTAGAAAGCTCGATTTCTTGGTGCAGGAGTTTAACCGTGAAGCGAACACGACCTGTTCTAAGAGCAACGACGTAACGATTACCCGTGCAGGGCTTGCGTTGAAGAACGAGATTGAAAAAATCCGCGAGCAGGTGCAGAATTTGGAATAAAGCTTGACGGCTTTACAACGAAGTTTTCGCATAGCGAAAGTGAAGTTTATGATATAAGTGAAGTTTTGCTAACGCAAAGTGAAGTTTGCCTGACGGCAAGTTTTGGCTGATATTAAAAATAGCAATAACTTTTACAAAGTAAAAACTCCACTACGCCATAGGCGTAACTTCACTCGTTTACGAACTTCACTTCACCAAAGGTGAAACTTCACCATAAAAGATAGAGGAATTGATATGAAACACGTATTGATGGCGGTGTCCGGGCCTTCGGGTGTTGGTAAGGGCACGATTGTAAAAACCATATTACAACGTCGTGAGGACGTAGTGGAATCCGTTTCCTGCACCACGCGTGAGCCGCGTGAGGGGGAAATCCACGGGAAACATTATTTCTTCCTTTCCCATAAAGAATTTATGCGTCGTATTGAGGAAGGGGATTTCTTGGAATATGACGAACATTTTGGCAACTACTACGGTACGCCCAAATCCTTCGTGGAAGAAACCTTAAAAACCAAGTCGGTAATCATGGAAATCGACGTGGTAGGCTCGCTGAACGCGAAAAAGATTTTCCCCGAATGCGTACTGGTTATGATTGTCCCCCCTTCGATTGAGGAACTGAAAAAACGTCTTATCGGTAGAGGCTCTGAAAACGAGGAGGAGATTGCAGGCCGTCTTGCGAGATTAGAATATGAAGTTTCGCAAAAGGATAAATACGATTATGTCATCGTGAATGATGATTTGGAAACCGCCATTGCGGAGGTTTGCAAAATTATCGACGGTGAGTAATAGCTGGGAACCCTTCCCACCTAAAACATACATAAAAAAGTAAAAAAACACAAAAAGGAGTGTAGAACAATATGATTAATGAACCTTCTGTTGACGTAATGATCAGAAAGCTTGGCACGGAGGAAGATCCGATTAGCCGTTACGCACTTTGCACCATCGCTGCAAAGCGTGCTCGTCAAATCATCGAGACGGAAAAGAACCTTGGCATCCACGATTCCACGGGTAAGGACAAGGAATTGTTGACCGCTTGCAAGGATATTGCAGACGGCAAGGTAATTGTTGCAAAAGAGTAATTTTTTTGACTGCCTCGGGGATTGCACCGAGGCATTTTACCTGATAGGGGGCGTTTTATGATTGCGGAAGTTATCGTCGATATTGCGGCGAGCGAAACGGACAGAATATTTGATTATCTCTGCGACGAAAATACAATCGTCGGCAGCCGTGTCCGCGCGCCTTTCGGCGGTAAAACGGTAACGGGTTTCGTTATGCGTTTAAAAGAAACCTCTGCCTATCCTATGGAAAAGCTAAAAAAAATCTTGCCTACCCCCGACGAATTGCCTGCGTTAAATGCCGAGTGCTTATCCCTTGCGGAAAAGCTGGCGGCGCGTTACCGCGTACCCAAGGCGCTTACCTTGCGCTTATTTTTGCCTGCGGAAATGCGGACGGGAAAGGTGCGCGAGCTTACCAAAAACTACGCCGAATTGACCGTTCCGTTAGAGGAAATGAAGCTCGTAAAATCGGCGAAAAACCAAATCGGCGCGGCGAATTATCTTGCTGAAAACGGCAAGACGGAATGCGCGCAACTTAACAATCTTTTCCCCGGCGGGATTTCCGCTTTGGCGCAAAAAGGGTACGCAGTTATCACGAAAGAGCAGATTTTGCGCGACCCGTACAAAACGGTGGCCGCGGAAAAAGTAGAGCGTATTTTGACCCCCGACCAACAGCGGGCGGTAAAGACGATTAACGAGGA
>JAZRFV010000092.1:0-55620 GCA_045643825.1 Candidatus Scatosoma sp. | reverse complement strand
GTGAACGCAACACCCGTACCGGAGGTTTCGCCCATGTTACCGAATGCCATCATCTGTACGTTAACTGCGGTACCCCAGCTGTAAGGGATGTCGTGGTCCATACGATAGATGTTTGCACGGGGGTTGTCCCAAGAACGGAATACAGCCTTAACTGCTTCGAAGAGCTGTTCTTTGGGATCGTTGGGGAAGTCCGAACCAAGTTGTTTCTTGTATTCAGCCTTGAATTGGTTAGCGAGTTCTTTAAGGTCGTCAGCCGTCAATTCAACGTCCTGCGTAACGCCTTTAGCTTCTTTCATTTCGTCAATGAGCTTTTCAAAGTACTTCTTACCAACTTCCATTACAACGTCCGAGAACATTTGAATGAAACGACGGTAGCAGTCCCAAGCCCAACGGGGGTTACCCGATTTAGCTGCAATCGTATTAACAACTTCTTCGTTCAAGCCAAGGTTCAAGATGGTGTCCATCATACCAGGCATGGAAGCACGAGCACCCGAACGAACGGAAACGAGCAAGGGATTTTCCTTGTCACCGAATTTCATACCGCAAACTTCTTCCATTTTGCCGATATATTCCATAATTTCCGCCTGAATGTCAGGGTTGATTTGTCTGCCGTCTTCATAATACTGCGTACAAGCTTCCGTAGAGATGGTGAAGCCTTGGGGTACGGGGAGACCGATCTTGGTCATTTCTGCAAGGTTTGCGCCCTTACCGCCGAGGATTTCACGCATTTTTGCGTTACCTTCGCTGAAAAGATAGCAATACTTTTTAGCCATAATGTTATATCCTCCAAGTTGATTTTTTTACTATTTTTTACCGCAAAAACCCACGCGCCCTATCGTTTTACCGATTTTTGGGCGTGCGAAAAACACAATGGGCTTTTAGCCATATTCCATTGTAATATAATTTGAAAGAAATATCAAGCCTTTCCCACGGCATTTTTAAGATTTTTTCGAAAAAAAGCCATTTTTTTTAATTTTCTCGTAAAAATGCAAAAAAATGGCCGCCTCATGCGTCCATTTTTTTAACACTTTGATATATCAAGCCTTCTTTTCAAGCTTTATGCACACGATGTAGGTTCTACCCTCGAAGGCATACGGATTCGCACCCGTGCCACTCGCACAGAAGATATGCGTAGGCTCCCCATTCTCGTCAAATAAGAGCGAAGGGCGTTCCAAATTGCATTGCAGGGTTTTACTGCCATCCGCCCAGGTTACATTGCGGGAATATACCTTGGGATCTTCCCCGATCTCAAAGTCCATACAATCGTCACTCTCCGCATAGAAGCCTGCACCCCATTCCCCCGTCACGCCAAAGCTACCGTTCTTCACGTCGTCCTTGGTGATCAGGCAAAATTTCTTCTTTTTCTCGTCGTACCAAAGGAAGGGATCCTCGATATGCTTATCCTCGTCCTTAAAATCCAAAATCGGGTTATCCGTAAGACGTCTAAACTCCCCATCAGGCTTATCCGCAACGGCAATACCCAACTTCAAGGGCTTCGCGTAGGCACATCTCGATTTATAAATCATGTACGTTTTCCCATCGGGCATAATCGCCACGGACGGGTTAGTGGTGACGGTACAATCCCACTTCGAGCAATCTCTCGGCTCCAAAATCGGCGTATCACGGCGTACAAACTCCCCATTGATATCGTCGGCAACCGCCAAACCGATACGCTTCTTATTCCACGCCTCGTCACAGTAATTTTCCTTCACGTAAGGGGTGGTCGGGATATCCCCACCATAGGTCGTACCCATATAATAAAGGTAGAATTTCCCGTTGTATTCCTTAATGCAGGTATTGTGCGTGTTAATGCCGTCAAAATACTGCCTGCCACGGCGAGGCAATACCACGTTCTTAAACTCGTAAGGTCCTTCGGGGGTATCGGAAACGGAGTGGATAATTTCGCTGTTGAACAGCCAATTCCACCCAAAGCCGTACTCCTCCTTCCATCTCGACGAGAACATGTGGTATTTTCCGCCCGATTTAATCACCGAGCAGTCCCATACGTAATAGCCGTCCAGCTCCAACGCCTTAACCGTCTTTCCTGCCTTGTACCCAAAATCGTTTTTCACTCGTTTCCTCCCTTATTTTGCGGATGCACGTACACAGAGGTCAACCCCTCGTACAATGGCTCCGCCAACTCGCCCTCCTCTTCCAACACCGCACGTTCCATGCGCTCTTGTTTAGAGTGGAGCATCCGTTCAAACAAATATCCAGCCCCCCAACCGCACGACAACACGGTCATAACGCCCAACAGGTACGCCACCAAGGTCGCCTCGAAGGTGCCGAAAATATCGATAAAGTAAATGGCGTATTCCCCGTAAGGATCCATGCCAAAATTCCCCTTATGGAAAGCAAAATTCAAGAACACGCCAAACCCAATCACCGCATACATGAAAATAATCGCACGCCCCCAGGTTTGGAAGGTCAATTTCACCTGCCTGGTAAGGATAAGGTACAACCCGAACAACGCCGCCCACATGTGGCAAAGCGCCTCGCCCGTGTAAAGAATCGTCGCCTCCGTACGGTAATTGAAAAGATACGCCTGTTCAGGGCTGATAAACAACGCAATGAACATCCCCACCCACAACAAAGCAATGGCGGAAAAAGCGTACTCCTTCGTTTTTTCATTCATAAAAAAGGTCAAGGGGATAACGGTGAAAATCATCGGGCTGATATTGCCCAAAGTTTCAAAGCCGTCATTCAGCCAACCGGCCTCGTACATACCTAAATTCCACACAAAGTAGAAAATCACGTCCACAATCAAGAACATCGCATTAAAAACACGAAGGTTCAAGGTATCGTGGTAAATGGAAATCAAGGTTAAACTCACGAGGAATACGGCGGCCAAGATACCCAGCACCAGCATCATATCCATACGCTATTTCCTCGCTTATTTACTCTTTTTCTTCCCTTCGTCTGCTTCCTCGCCTTCCGCAGCCTCTTCCTCGGACACAGGCTCCTCAACGTACTTCCACTCCACCGTGGCGGTACCATTCCAGCCCTCTTGGAAGGTCGTAGGTAAAACCGCTTCCCCTTCGGGAGCATACGTGCATACGTACACGGTTGTGCCTTCGCCGTCAAATGCGCCTACGCCGATATATTGTAAAGTGGTAGGCAGGGTAATTTCCTTCAACGCCGTACAACCAGCAAACGCCCCTGCACCGATGCTTTCCAGCCCTTCCGCAAAGGTCACGGTTGCCAACGCCGTACAACCCGAGAACGCACTCTCACCCACCGTTCTTAAATCCTCAAAGGCGGTCATTTCCGTCAAAGCAGTACAACCCAAGAAAGCGTTGTTACCAAGTTCCTTCAAATCCTCGGGCAAAACGATACTGGTCAAGCTTTCACACCCCATAAAGACGTTGTCGCCCATGCTGATTGCCGTTGCAGGCAATTCAATCGTTTCAAGCGCCGTACAACCCGCAAAAGCGTTGTCCCCAATGGTCAAAATACCGTCCAAAAGGTGAATACCCGTGATCCCCGTGCACCCCTCGAAGGCGTTGTCCTCGATAGCAAGCACCTTTTTACCTTCGTAGTAACCACCGATATATACCTCGCCCTGCAGGTGCTTGAATACGCCCGTAATGGTACAGTAGTTGCGGTTTTCGTCCATATTATACTCGATACCCTCGGTCGTTTCATATTCCCAAATGGCTTTTACGGTAACGTCGTGGGTAACACGGCTGTAAGAGCCGCTCCATTTCAAGAAATAATGCCCGTCTTTCGCCGTCGTGGGGGCAGTAGCACTGTGCCCCTGCGTTACCTTTTGCACAAGGTCACCGCTGATGAGCACACCACCGTCCAGGTCAAACGTAACGGTGTACACCTGCTTCCCTGCAAAGAAAATAAGGAGGAGCATCACCGCAATGGCGATTGCCTCGATACCCAATACAATAAACAATTTAATACGCTGTTTAATCTTCATAAGCTACCTCTCAAATTCTCAACGAACGCCATCGGTACACGCAGATTTCCCTGCCCTGCGCCGATAAACGTACCAATTCTTCTTTCCCCGTGGAAATCACTGCCACCGCTTTCGCCTACGCCGAATTCCTTGGCGATTGCCTTGGCGATACGCACCGTTTCCTCGCTGTATTTCGCATACTCCGTTTCCATCCCCGACAACCCCAAGGGTTTGGCTTGGGTAAGAAACCGACGAACGCCGTCTTCGTCTAATTCCTGAAACGGGTGCGCCAAAACGGAGGCACAACCGATTTCCCGTAAAAATTTCACCGTTTCCAAAGCATCCAAACGCCGAGGCTGGGTGTAAAAGCCCCCCGTCTTCGACAACAGCGTGTCAAACGCCTCGCCAACGCTCTGCACGTACCCTTTTTCAAGGAGTGCAGAGGCAAAATGCGCACGATTGATATGCTTTTTCGGGGTACGGGCTTGGATTTCGGCATAATCGATATCATACCCTGCCTTATTCAAGGCGGCGGTCAACAAAAGATTGCTCTCTTCCTTCCGTCTCGACATTTCCGCGACGAGATTTTCGATGGCGGTGAAATGCTTTTCCTCGACGAACAAGCCGACAATGTGCAGTTCCACCTCCTCAAAATCGGTGGACAGCTCCACACCGCCGATAGCCTCTACTTTTTTGCCTTTTGCCGCTTCAAACAGCTCGGGCAAGCCCGCCACGGTGTTATGGTCGGTAAGCGCGACGGCGGATAAGCCGATTTTTTCCGCCTCGGCAATGATTTGCGTAGGCGTCCAAGTGCCGTCCGAATATATAGAATGTGTGTGCAAATCGCAACAATTTTTCATCATAGCAGTATTATTATACTACAATACAACCGTTTTGGCAAGGAGTTTTGGCTATTTGGTGAAGTTTTTTACCTTTGGTAAAAAGTGAAGTTGACTTCGTTAGTGAAGTTACGCCTGCGCCGTAGTGAAGTTTTTACTTCGTAAAAGTTGTGGCAGTTATTAACAACAGCAATAACTTGCCGTCAGGAAAACTTCACCGTAAAAACGAAAAAACGGAGAGCAAAACTCTCCGTTTTCCGTTTTCACCAAACGCTTACGCGTTTACAATTTCACAATAAGCCTCTACCAAGAAGCCAACCGCTGCCGAACGAACCTTAACCCATTGATCGTTCATGTGTGCAGGAACATAGGAACCCAATGCCGAAGGATTTGTCGCCTGCAAGTAGCCTGCGTATTCAATATCCATGTACGAGAATTCTGCTCTTGCTGCGTCCAAAGCAGATGCATTCGCACCATAGGTGCCCATCAAATAATTAGCGAACGCTGCGTCTTGCGCACCTGCAATGTAGTCAGCATCCTTTTTATCTGTATTCCAAGCGCTGGTGTCACCGCATTGTTTTACAAGGAGAGCAAAGTTTACCTTTTCCTTACCATCAATCGTTCTGATAAGCGTCTTAGTGCCGCCCGTAACCTGAGTTACGCCATCACCTGCCAACGACTTAATCATACCGATTGCCATACCAAGGCCTTGTGCATTGAACCAAGCTTCGCCGCCGCTTACCCAGTTTTGGATATTCGTACCATTGATAAGCTTGAGCGAAGCGTCTTTAGAGTATGCCGAACCTCTCGTATCGAAGTGAACAGCCGCACCGTTTGCTTCGCCGATGAAGCAGCCGTCAAGCGTCAATCTAATAAAGCCTTGTACGTAAACGTTGTTTGCCCAGTTCTTTTCTGCCTTACAATCAATCATCGTAAGGACTGCGCTGCATTCGTAATCAAGCTCGTAACGAGAGTATGCGTGGAAACCAAATGCAGCGAAACGGGAGGTTACGTTGGTCGTCGTCAAGTAACCGCTTTCGTTGTTAATGTTGATGGTTGCACCACTATACGTCAATACGTCTACACCGTCATGCTTGTAGGAAGCCGATGCGTCCATGTCGCCGTTACCTTGGATGTTAAGGTTATCAACTTGGTAGCTGGACATATCGCCAGAGCCGTATCTACCAAAGATAAAGATGGAAAGAGGGGTATCCATGATACCGAAACCAGTACCAGGCTTCAAGAAGTCGCTAACGCCGTCACGTGCATCCGTTAAAGGAATCTTACCGCCGTCTACCGTGAAGTAGTTACCGTTAATCTTAAGATTGCCCGATCTACGTTCGTAAATACCTACGGAGTACTGGAAGTCGATTTCGCTACCCGTTGCAGGATCGATAAGCTTTTCGTAAGGCATTGCGCTGATTTGCGTTTTGCCCCAATCATCCACCCAGGTATTTATAAGTCTGTCAGGAAGCACGGGGCTAATGTTACGCAATACGTTGATTTCCGATACGGAACCGTTTGCAAATGCTTCTTTCATGCTTGCGTCGTCGTATACGTTGTAGCCTTCGTTTACCTCAACGGTGTAAACCGCTTTATGGGAAGAGCTTACCGCATATTTAGGAATAACCGTTACCGTCAATTTCTTACCAACCAAGCTTGCACCGAAGTTGATTGCGCCGTTATCCACCGAGTAGTCGGTTACTGCAACGCCGTTTTCTTCTACGGTTGCCGTGAAGTTGTCGTCGAATGCCGCTACCTTACCGTTGATGTTAAGTTCGGGGATGAAGTTGGTCATACCAACCTTCATTGCTTCGCCTGCGGATACAGGTACTTTTTTGTCCCAAACGTCCGTTGCGTTTCTCTTATAATCGGTCTTATCCGAATTCAAGCCCCAAGCCGTATCATACGTCGTACCTGCCAAGCTCATGGATTGAATGTATTCTACCGTCTTAAACGTTCTCGTCAATACTTCGCCGTTTATGGTGATTTGCACGTCAAACTCACCGATTGCCTTTACCGTCAAGGTGTTGCCTTCAATCGTTGCATACTTCGCATCTGCAGGGTTTACGAATTCCAAAACCGTGTTTTCAGCGAAGGTGTAAGGTCTCGACGTCAATACGAATACGAACGTCCAATTGTCTTCAACGCTTTCTCTTTCGGTGAAATAGTTACCACTTGCATTGTATTCGAACAAGGGAGCATTGCTGTTTTGTTCCCACTTTTCTTCTACAACGATATCTTCCGTGAAGGTATATGCCTTCGTCGTATCGAAGGGTTCGCCGTTCATTACGTAGCCAAGGAAGTTGTAGCCGTCACGGTCTGCATGTGCAGGTACGCTGATCGTTTCACCGTAGGTTACCTGTACCTCAACCTCTCTCGTTACCTTGGTTTCTGCATCCCAAACAACGAAGGTAACCGTGTATTCGTTTACCGTATATTTTGCGTAAAGCTTGATATCTTCCGCTACGGTACCGCTTGCAACAAATTCCTGCGTGCAAGCCGCATCCGTGTACCACTTACCATCCGTAGAGTGGCCTACCTTTGCAGGCACTTCGGGAAGGGTGATTGCCGTCATATCAGCGCCAACCTGCGTTTCGATACGGATATCGGACATTTCCTTCGCGCCATCATGGAACATAACGTCTTTTGCGTTACCATTCCAATTTGCGTAAACAGCTATATCTTCAAGCCAGGTATAGGCACCCGTCGCAGGGAATTCTTCACCGTTTCTGGTGAAACCAGCAAATTCTCTGCCCTCTCTAACAGGGAGCGCAAGCGAGTAGCTTTCACCGTATTTTACGGTAACAGCTTCATAACCGATTTGCGCGCCGTTTACCGTAATGGTAAAGGTATGGGGTGCAAATTTAGGATACAAGGTTACGTTGCCCGTGATACCCTTCGAGAAATCGAACTTCGTTTCGTCCGTTTGTTCGGTTTCACTGGTATACCAACCTTCAAAATCGTACCCTGCTCTCGACATCGTAGGTGCTACCACAACCGAGCCGTAAGCTACTTCTTGATCGTTTTCCGATGCACCAACGAAGGTAACCGTGTATTTCGCTTCTACGAAGTTTGCGTAGATTTTCATACCCATATTGCTGGGATAGGTACCCGACAAGGGGAAGGGCTGCATATCACCATTGTCATCCATGTAGGTATAACCGATGAATGTGTAGCCTGCCTTAACTGCTTCGGGTACGGTGTATTCACCGCCAGGCGTAACCGCAATTTTTTCAATCTTTTCACCGCCGTCGGTATCTACAACAATGTACACTACTTTTGCTTCGCTAAATTTAGCGTACAAGGTAATCCCTTCCGAGATTTTACCACCTGCGTAGGGCTTGGTCAACGCTTCGTCCGTATACCAACCCTCGAATTTATAACCTTCCTTCGTGGGGGGCGTAGGCAACGAAACGGTTTCGTCAATTTCGTAGTTCTGCACCGTGTAGGACACACCGTCTACCATGTAGGTTACAGACACCTTCGTCTTCAAACAACCAACGAAGAAGCAGCAACCCAAAACCGCGCTGACAACCGCTACGAGTGCTTTTTTCAATGCTTTCATGTTTCTTTCCTCCTAATTTTATAATACAGCGTTACCGCAATACTATTTGTTTTTATGTTGGCGTAGCGCCTTATTTAATTTCTACAACACCGCCGCCTCGGATAGGCACGAGGGTGATACTGTCCGTCTTACCACTACCGTCTTTCGCACGGATAGTGATTACAACGTCCGTCTGTTCCTCGAAGGTAACCAAACCATCAGAATCGACAGTAACATTTTCGTTATCGGACTCGAATTCAACCTCCCGCAAAGTGGTATTCTCCGTTTCCAACGTCCAATACAACTGATAACAAATGTTGCTACCCTTCAACTCGTACTCTATCATCACGCCATCTTCAATCTTTTCACCGTTTTCATAGGTGAAATAGATATCTTTACAAAGGATTTGCTTGTTTGCATCCTCGATTGCGTGACCGAAAAAGCTAACGATAAATACTGCCAAGATACATTCTAAAAGGACGACCAAAAATACTATTTTCTTATTCATACCGCCCTCCTATCAACCTTGGATATCCTCAAAGTACGCCTTGAGGTTGCTACGCAACAGGTAGAATCTTGCCGCCATGAAGATAACCGCCAAGCCCACCAAACGAATCCAACCAAAGAGGTAGCTTTCCGCCATGAGTAACAAGCCTACGATACCGAACAAGGTCGAGGTAAGGAAGGCAAGCCCCATCGCCTTTGCAATGTTGGCGTTGTCCGTTACACCATCACCCTTCGTTGCGTATTCCGTAATCTTCGGCTTGCGGATATCAAATTCCGCACCCCAGGCGATTTGGCCCAAACTGATACAAAGGATACTCGCCATCAGTAGTACAACGTCCAAAGCCGTCAAGGTACGGCTGGTCATCATCAACATAATACCCATCATGGCAAGTGCCAAGGCATTGACGATACCCGTCACCGCCAGCTTCGCCCATACGATTACCGAGGTGTTCGAGGGGGCAGTTTTCAATACCGCAAACTCGTTACCTTCCATACTGATACCCGCCGCGCTGTTTGCGTTGTGGGTAGCAAGCAAGCTCAAGATAATCATGGTATTGAAACCGATGGTCATGTAGTAGCCCATCGTACTCGTATAAATCGCCGCCATCAAGAAATTGAACACGTACGTAATCAACGGGAATAAGAAAATTACGATAACCATCGAGTTCATCGACTGGAAGGTACGAAGCTGAATTTTCAGCTCCTTACGGAAGAAGGTACCAAAGAGGCTGCCCTTCTTCGGGGTTTTCATCTTATGCTGTTTGGTGGTGCTGTTTTCGTTGCTTGCACTCGCCGCGTTGAAATAGAAGGGCAATGCAATGAAAAAACAACCTACACAAAGCGCCGCCAATAAAATTACGGTCAACGGCAAATACAACCATACCATTTCACCATACAACGCCTTACCAATCCAGTTGTAGAAGAGTGCAAACTTCGTCACCTTCGCAAAGCCTGCGTTTACGCTGTTGATAAAGCGGTTGTACATTGCTAAAAGGTTAATAGGCAGTTGAATCGACGACAATATTTTATATATGGTGAAAAATACTACGCCGAACAGTACCGCCATCGCCCCTGCAAAAATCCATACGTGGTTTTGCATAAAGCGTTTAACGAAGATGGCAGGGATAGAGAGCATGGCCCCGAAGAATACGGGGATTAAACACAACGCCGCCCACATAATCGGCATTTGCACCCAGAAAAGGATGTTTACGTCGCTGTTAAACCCAAAACCAATCAACAAGGGCAACAGGAAATAAAGGTTTTTCTTCATTTCCTCCAATGCAAATACGATAATCTTACTTAAAAAGATTTCACTGTAATTACAAGGGAATGCCAGTAGCATCGTGTTTTCCTTGCTGGCAAACAGCGTCAACATCATACTGCTCAAACACGAGATAATGCTAACGACCTGCATTACGAGAAGGACGGTGATCAGCATATCGCGGGATATTGTCAGGGATAAGAAGGATTCCACCACCCCGAGCAATGCCACGAAAACAACAATCATCACCAATGCAAGTAGGGTTTTCAGGGCAATCTTCGCCGCAAGCTTGGATTTGTTGCCTGTGCGTAAATCCCGAAGCCCGTCCCCTATCTGCATCAACGTCAGATATTTCACACGGCGGAGCGCCGTGTTCTTTTGCGCTTTGTCTTTACCCATATTATGCAACTCCGTTTCCTTCCGCGTCTACGGTAACGGCAACCTCTTCTTGCATGGTTGCGCCTGCCTCCGCATCGTGCTGTTGTGCGTACTGCAAATACAATTGTTCAAGGGATACACCTTCTGCCTTCAACTCCTCAATCGTGTTGATACGGCGAAGCTTACCACCGCTAATGATGGCGATTCTATCACAAATCTTTTCCACAACCTCAATAACGTGGCTGGAGAAGAATACGATATTTCCCGCGTCCGCGTGCTGGCGCATACATTCTTTAATTTGCCATGCGCTGGTAGGGTCAAGACCGGTCAAAGGCTCGTCCAATACCCAAACCTTGGGGTTGTGGATAAGGGCGCTGATTACCATACACTTTTGTTTCATACCGTGGGAATAACTCTTGATTTCTCTGTCAATTGCATGTTCAAGCTTGAACATCTTCACGTACTTATCAATACGTTCCTTCTTGTCCTCTTCACTTACCATGTAGAGGTCGGCTACGTAGTTGATATACTCTCTACCCGTCAGCTTTTCATACAAAGCATGGTTATCGGAAACGTAACCGATGTTGAGTTTTGCCTCCAACGGCTGACGAGCGATGTCGTAGCCTTCGATTTCGATGCTACCTTCCGTGATCGATTGAATACCAACAAGGCTCTTGATGGTCGTGGATTTACCTGCACCGTTGTGCCCGATAAAGCCGAACACTTCACCGTCGTGGATTTCAAGGCTCAAATCTTCTACCGATTTTTTATCCGAGCCTGCGTATGTTTTCGAGAAATTCTTAATTTTTACCATATGTTCTCCTTCAGGATTTAAGGGTGCATTCAAAGGTCTGCCGTCTAATTCTTTCAAAAGGTTCAATCTATCCAAACGTTGCAATTTCTTGCGGTAAGCCAGCTTTCTGTGCGCGTCGGATACGTTGAAGATTGTCGTGTAGAACCCCCAGATTGCAAAGGTCAAGGCGATGAATACGACGTAGATTGCCATTACGTATACGGGGTATGCCGTCAGCTCGGTACCAAATGCCGAATACGTCCAAATGTGGTTGTATTTCAACCCCTTTACAGCCGCCACTTTGTCAATAAAGAAGTCGCTGTACAGGTAGAAGTAGTCCGCATCATAAATCATATAGCCCTCGGGCGTAATAAATTTCGGACTATTCAAATAGGAGTTGAGGAAGAATACGAACACGACGTATATCGTGAATACGATAATGGACGAGCTCATCAGCTTTAGGCTCGGTCGCTTGAAGATGCCAAGGGCTACGCCAAGCAAGGGCAGGAAGAACGCGTACCAGTGGTTGTACCAATAGGTCAGCGATTTCAAGGACAACGCAGGGATTTCAATGTTCGGCAACACGATTGCACAGAACGCACCGAGTACGTTGATGAAATAGGTGAAGTAATAAATACTCTTAACCTTAAACGCATACGCCACAAACATCAATACCATTGCCGTGTTGCAAAGGTGCAAGGGGAATCTTGCCGCGCCCGTACGGTGAGGGTGGTAGATGAAGTATTGTATAAAACCGCTCAATGCAAGCATTACGACAAGGAAGTGTCTGTCCTCATCCGATTCGTGACGTTGCGCAAAGTACAAAATGATGGGCATCCCGAAGGATATGTAGATAAAGAGACGATGGGTGAAGGTGAAATCCTGCGTTTTGTCACCGATTGCCCCAAATACCATTTGAGGGAAGTAGGTAGGCATAAATGCCACGAGGTACAACACCGCAAACAACGCCATTTTACCAAGGCGGTTGCCGATATTCCCAAAATCCTTCTCCACAATCACTTCAAGCAAATGCTTTCCGCACAACATCGCTACCAACACAAGACGAGCCATGTGCATGATTGCACGCCAATGCGTCAAATCCATTTCGCCGATGTTCCCCTTGATTACGGGACGAAGCGCCGCGATATTGATAAGCAAGACGGGAATTGCGATAAACGCACAGTAGTCCCTCATCGCTTGTTTCGAGAAGAAGGGTAAAACAATCGCCATCGCAATGGTCATTACCGTCAGCCACTCCAACACGCCAACCAAGACGTACCCGCTTGCTTTCGAGAACAACCCGGTGATGGTCAAATCCGTCAACCCTATTTGGTTGCTCATCGCATTCAGCCAGAACATATACGGGATAAGGCCGAAGAAGAGTATGGACGCCAACACCCATTGCAGGAGGTCGGATAAGACGATTTCTCGTTTCCCCATACGGAATTTCATATTTTTGAGTTTTTGGCAAGCAAGATACGTACCCGTCGCACCGCCTGCACAACACAAGGACAAAATTAATTCGCTCATGTACACCTTCTTACACCCTGTGGGTGTTTTTATGATTTTTTTGCCTAATTAGGCATATTACTACATTTTACATACCTTATTTTATATTAAATAAAATTTTTCGTCAAGAGATTATTCTTCTTTTTTTGTCACGAATGTATATGACATTCGGCATTTTTCATCCATTTTCGGCATTTTTTGACATTTTTCCACAAAAAAAATACACACCTCGAAAAGTTTTCCAAACCTTCGAGGTGCATATTGAATATTTGTCTATATATGGGGTTTACCCACTCGATATGCTTTCGCTACGCGCAAGGTCGATATATTGTCGCCAAACGACAATTCGAGATGAGATAAATCCCTTTTCCTTTTAACATATATCGTAAAAGCGAAAGATGTTAAAAGTATATCGAGCGCGACAGCACATATCGAACGCCAAAGGCGTATATCAAAAATCCCGCCAGGGATTTATCACGACTCGTGACTGTCCGTCAAGGACGTCACGTCCATCGTTACAACGCCTTCTCAAACTGCCCCATGCGCAGGATTTTTTCCAACAAATTCCGTTCGGTGTAGAAGTAATGGTTGGAGGCCTCGTACGCAATCCGCCCATCCTCACGGATAAGGGACAAAAGCCCTTCCGCATTCCGCTTTTCCGCTTCCACGCACCCCTTCATGCCTGCTTTGTCACCCTCACGCTTGTATTTTGCAAACTTTGTTTGCAACAAATCCGCCGTGAAGTGTGCTTGTGCCGCCTTGGCATAGCGAACAAGCTCCGCAATTTTCCCCGTTTGTGGCAACTCGGACAGGATATCTATCCCCTTTTGCCACCCATCGAGCAATTTCTCAAGCTGTTCCACATACACCTCATAGGGATAAGGGTAAATCCACGCCTCGTAATCATCGTAGGCATAGCATACCATCGTGGAGGATTTCTCTTCGGGGGTAAGCTCCCAAAGGTTTGCCGAGCCGAGCGTTTTCGGGGAAAGATACAACGCACCGATGCTAAAAGGATACTGTCTAAACGCCTCACACAAGGCACAAACGCCGTCGTGGACGCCCTTTGCATTTTCACCGTAATTTTCTTCGTACCAACCGTCCAAATCAAACCCCTTGCGATACCCCGAGGCAAGCGCCACGGACGGGGAAGGATATCCACCCAATGTCCAGGTCAAAAAAAGGTTTTCCACCCCTTCCTTGTTCAGGTTTTCAAGGTGTTCGTACACCAAATCGAACACGGGGATATAAGGCACGGCAGAACACTCCCAACTGTTGCTCGCTTGGATCTTTCCGTACACGGTATGCCCCGTTTCTCTTGCTTTTTGTAAAATCTTCTTCGTCAATTCACTCGGCCCCGGGTTCGAGATGGAGTAATCAATTACCTTACTCTTCACGCCCCCTTTTTCCACGTCAAGGTCAAACTCACTCACGCATAAAACGGATATATCTTTGTCGAGCATTTCCACTCCGTGGAAAACCTGCGCCTCCGACCATTCCATATACGGCGACCACCCCCAAAGGTTGGCGATCATTTCCCCTTTGCAACCGCTGTCCTTCATCGCACGGTAGATGAGGTTATTCACCGTCGCCGCCGTCCGCTCGGGAGGGAGGTTTTTACAGGTAGGACATTCGGTATGAGGCACGTAATGGCAATGGGTGGGGTTTTCACTCATCGTGATGGTAAAGATACCCCCAAGGTCGGGTACGTTTTTACACAAATCGTACACCGCATCGTACAGATACCGTTGCGTTTCGGGGTTTTCCATACACATGGTGCGGCGATCCTTCCACCCGATAAGGCTTTCGTATTTCTCATCGATATTTTCGGGTAAAGAGCGAGGCTCGTTGAGGTACAAGTACACCCCTACACCATATTTTTTACAGCGTGCAATCAGCTTTTTCAGGTTCTCACGCCTTTGCTCGTAACCTTCGGAAAGTGTGGGTGCAAACGGATAATCGGACAACTCCGACAACAAACCGTGCAACCAAACCCCGTTGACGCCTACCGCTTGGTAGCAGGCAAGCAGTTCGTCGGGCAGGGTGTCGGCATTATCCGTAGCAAACACATCACTACACGGGGACAGGTATCCGTGTACGATGCGTTTCCCCTGTGCCGTAACAATGGTTTTTTCTTCGTTATTTTCGCTGAAAAAGGCGAATGGTTTCCCCTTTTTGCCACGATAAGAGGCAAGCAGGTACGCGATGAACGCCGTTTTTTCCTCTTCCTCCGCCGTTAATGGCGTGTAGGAAACGACGGGACAGTCGGGCTTGAAATCCCCCAGCTTTATCCCTAAAAAGTCATCCTTTTCCAACACGTAGGCAAGCTTACTTTCCGTAAATCCAAGCAAAGTGAGTAGCTGTGGATAAGGCAATAAATGCCAATTATTGCGGATAATCGTCAGGTATCCACTCTTTTCAAAATCGGCGGTAAAATCGTCGTCGGGTAAACCAAGCTTCTTCGCCTCGATACGGACGGTTACCTCGTCACAGCCGAGTGTTTTTGCGATACGCTCGGTGGAAACGTAGCCGTAGTTACGAAAAATCACCGTTTGCCAAGCAGTGGGCAAGGTGAGTGTTTGCAATTTTACCTTTTTCACTTCGGGAAGCTTCACAATCGTACTCCTTTCACGGTGCAATCACACCGTTTTTTATCTCAACTTAATACACCTCACCCGGAAAAACGGAACACTTGAACTCCCCCAACTTGAGGAATTTCGTAAAAAGAAATCCACTTGTTCTTTGGCTTCCTTTTCCGTCTTGAAAACCACCGCAGAAGAGAATGAGCTACTCCACCAAACAGAGCTTGAACTTGTCAAAAACTCTCCTACATGGTTGCATATTACCCAACCATAATTATCTGGTATTCTACCAAATAATCCCGTTTTCGGTGGAGCGGAAACAAATTGATAAGGCGCAGAACTTGTCGAGGTTGAACTGTGAGGTGTTGTATAGTTATACATCTCATTGTAATACTGCCTCGATGTGCTCACGCCACTCGACGGATATTTCTTCATAGGCGCACTTGTATGCGACGAGCCACCTCTATATCCCCCCGAGTTTTTCTCATTATTATCACTTTTACCCTTCAGCTTATCCGAGTTATTGCTCATGATGGTTATGTATTTATCAACCTCTTTCACCTCATTCGGGCCCACGTTAATATAAACGGAATTCCCATGCCCCATTGAGTTGCGAAGGTCAACCAACTGCTCAATTCTCGCGCGGTCTTTATAGCTAATAATCTTATAATGAGCCGCTTTGCTTGCCCAAGCCTTCGCATTGCCATTTACAAGCATATACGCCATCTTGTTCAATTTATCGATTGCATCTTTAAATCTATCGTTATGAATATTCGCCATCCATACCCCCACTTTTATTTACCATTTTTACTACATAGTTGTAAAAACGTTTTATCCCTCATCCGTTTCGTAGTTCTTCAAGGCGTACTTATAATGATTTTTAAACCACGCCCTCAAAGAGGCAGGTTCTAAAATCTCCACGTCGCTCGCAAACTTAAAGAAATAATTCTTTGCTTGTTGCTCTGTACAATGGAACACATACACCAAATCCTCCCCTTCTACCTTGTCGTAGAACTGCGGACGCAAGTGAAGCTGTCTTCCAAAATTTTCAAAGCCGCTTTTGGTAAACTTCACCTTGATATCTTCCAAATCGCCGACCATGAATTGAGGTTTTTTCTTGGTCAACGCCTTCTCGATATCATCCTTGTCCGCCTTGGAAAGGAAACCGCTCATTGACTTCATCATACGGATACGAACAATTTGCGAAATTCTCAAACTGGCAACTTTTTGTCCAATAATGTTTCCTTTCGCATCCGCTTTGGGATTACCATTCGAATCCACTTCCTCCGACAAACCAATCAAATAATTGTATTGTCTTCCCTCGTCATGTACAACCTTATAAGGTGCCACGTAATAATAATGCATTTCCAGCTTGCCTGTTTTACGATTGGTCTTCTTTTGGATGATTTTTAATTTCTTTCCCGCATCAATCGCCAAATTGATTTCATCCATCGTATCCTTGAAAAAGATTTGCTCCCTTTCATAATGAGGTTTTTGGCAATACTCCTCGTACAAAGCCTTCAAATATAAACCAATCGAGTCATCGTAATGCACGTTTTCGTTAAGCTCATCCTTTAAAAGCAATACGTTGTCGACGTTAATTCTAAACTTCTTCCCCACACCCTTCGCTTTATCAATCTTCTCAATCTTTTTTTTCGCTTCCTTTTGATACACTTCCACGATTTTATTGATAAAGGCATTCTTCACGGTGGAGTCATATCCACTGAAATCCTTTCCACCGAAATCCTTCTCCAATTTCTCTCGTTTACTCCTACTACGAATCGCGATAGAAGCGTCCGCCATTTCGTAAAAGTTTCTCAAAATGATATTCAAAAACCCAGACAAGGATCCGGTCGAAGTACCATCCTCCTCCCTCTCGAAAAAGTCCTCTTTATCCTGTTCCACAACCAACCAAGCAGCCTCGGAAAGGTTCAAATGCTGCTTATGATCTTTCGAATCCAAGCAATCATTCCCAGGGGCATTATCCCCTCTTACAATCAGTTTAAAGCTAAATCCCATATCGTTACCTCCATTTGGTAACAGTATAGCACAATCGTACTACCATGTCAACACCAAAGTGAAATTTTTTTGTGAAAAATCCGCTTTTAGGAACTTACGCTTGCTTTACTATACACTTCGCCGCCTGCACCGCCAAGGGCAAAGTATCCGCCACGCCCATAAAACGGGCAGGGTGCACAAAGGACAGGTAACGGTTGGGTGTAATCTTCAACACACTACTATCCGCGCTGGAAACGTTGTACCCCCCACGCAGATTTTTATTGATAACTACCCGCACACGATAATCCCCCTTGGTTACGTAGTCATGCCAAGGTATGTTTTCTTCCAAAATCAAAATCCCATCCTCGCTGTTTTCCAACGCCTCGTCGAAGATCCCCTTTTCCACCTCAGGCATCTCCACCTGCTCGAACAACCTTCTCGTCCAATTGTCCAACAACAGCGTAGCGTATTGCAATGCCTTGTGGAATTGCTCTTCCTGTCTTTGTGGATTTTCCTTCAACTCGTACCAGCCTGCATTGAATTGCTTTATGGTGTAATTTTCACGGAATCCCACTACGTTTTGATATCCAAAATTGTCCCCCTGATCGACTTTGGAAACGATATCCTCCTTCATCTTTTGAAAGGCCTTTTCTATCTTGGTAAAGCCCCTCTTTTGCAAGAATTCTCGTCCAAAATCCTCCCAAAGCAATCCAAACGCCGAAAACGGATACCCATATTCGTTCATTCTACGCCCTGCTTGATGATGATCGTATCTACCAAGCCCGATATCATATACTATATTCTTCTCGTCCTCCATCACGGATGGATCTACCACGCTTACTCTATGGATGTTTATGTTAGGATTGAGTGATAGCAACAAAGCCGTTGCTATCACGTCATCCGCGTGGAAACATCCGTCGTGGGTATACCCATCGCTCACGTTTGCCAACTCTACCTTACTCATTTCTCACTCACAACCTCTCCTTTCATCATTTCCACAAGCTCACGGTTCGACAGCTCTCGCTTTTCCACAAGCTTCGTTGCCAATCTTTCCAAAAGCTCCTTGTTTGCCTGCAATACCTTTTCCACATCCGCACTTGCGGTGTTCAAGATCTCCATCAGCTTCGCCCCACGGCTCTCCGTCAAATCTCGTGCATATCTCGACTCCCCATAGGTATCCTTGTTGATGATAACGCTCAGGTTCTCAAAGCCGTAGAACCCTTCATCCATCATATTCCCGGCAAGGGTAACCGCCTTTTCAAGATCAGACTTGTTCCCGCTTATCATCGTACCTGTCATAACGCGTACCGAAAGCATCCCCGCCAAACCGATTTTAATAAGCCCTTCATAGTATTCTTTCGTTTTCACAACGTCGTCGTCCGCATTCATCTTCACCTTCCCCGCGGCCTGACCTTGTGGAATGATGGAAACGTAATGCACGTCCTCGGGCTGTAATATGTACCCCATCAACGCATGCCCCACTTCGTGGTAAGCCACCAGCTTCAATTGCTCTTCCGACTTCACGTTGTCCTTGGGTATGTCGCTGAAAATAATTCGGTTTAACGCCGCTGTGAAATCCCCTAGCTGCAAGGCATCTTCACCGTTATGCACCAAGGCAATCTTCGCTTCGTTGATCATGCACTCGATCTCCGCACACGATCTCCCCGCCGTCATCTTCACCAAATCCGCCATCAAGACGTTTTCCGATAAAGTAGAATCCTTCAAGAAGTGCTGTATGATTGCAAGGCGATCCTCCTCATTCGGTCGAGAGAACAGCACGTGTCTATCAAATCTACCACTTCTCAAGATGGCATCGTCGAGATACTCCTTCTTGTTGCCCGTTGCGATTACGATGATATCGTCGTAATCCTTCACCTCATCCAACTCGTGCAGAAGTATCTTTTGGGTTTTCAGGTTTTCCGTCATTTCATACGCGTATTTTTTATACCCTGCAAACTTATCCATCTCATCGATAAAGATGATACATTTGCCAAGGTTTTTTGCCTCCGCAAAACCATTGACGATGTCCTCATCAATGGTCATTTTACGACGAATTGCATCCGAGTTACTGATTTCGATGATGGGATAATCCACGTACGTCGCAATATCCTTGACGATACGCGTCTTCCCCATCCCAGGATCACCGTAGAAGAACCAACCGCGAGGACAATGTGCCCCCACCTTCAAATACACGTCCTTTCTTTCGATGATATCCACGATTTGGGCACCTTCCTCACGCACCTTATCATACCCTGCGATGTTTGGAAACATCTTTGCCCACTTTTCCTGTTTACTTACCATATCCTTCACCATCCTAAAATTTCCTCACCATACATTTCTTTAAACTTTTCCTTCGTGATAAAGATCTTCGAGGCATCACACAGGAAACTTGAATAGATAAATCCATCTTCACACATTTTATCCATCACCGCCTGAGCCCTCACGCTCCCGATGGCGAAGGCCTCCTTCAAGATCTTTGCACTGATTCTTTGCCTGCGTATCGCCAAACGAAGACTTGCCTTGTATAAGGCATCGTCTACCGTTCTTTGTCTCTCACGCTTCGTCTTCAAGGATCGTCCGCTTGCCTTCATACATATGTCAAACATCTCCGGATCCATCAGCGTCGTTTTCAGCTGATCCTTCCCCGAATCATCCTTCACAAACCCATTCTCAATCAACCAATCAAGGATTTCCGAAGCGGTTTTATAATCCAGGTTCAACTTTCGTTGAAGTGTAAATGTGGCAACCGCCCCCGACTCCACCGCAATCCTCAACGCCTGAAAATGGGTCTTCCCCATCGGAATGTTTAAAGGATTCTCATCTCCTTCTTCTTCTTTCATCACTCTTTCATCAATCAACATATCATTTTCCTCCCATCTCTTATTGATAAAACACCTTTTTCTTCTTGGATTTGCAATCGAAAATCATCAAAGGGAAAAGGTTTCGGCATCGTATCTCGTTCACCTTCCGCAAGGCGAATAAGATACTCTCCTCAAAAGGCATATCCTTGCTTTCTTCCAACGCCCCCATGGCATACCCCTCGAAAGGACGTGTCGAAAAATCCTCCACCTCACACACCGTAAAGTGCGGGGTGATTTCATACGCCTTCCCCTCTTTTACGAGTATCAAGGTAGAGCACCAGCCAGCCGTCTCCGTAATCATACCGTAACTCTTCAGTAACTCCCTCATCTTGGGCACTACGTCACGGATTAAGCTGTCCATATCCGTAAAGTTCTTGAAAATACCATCGTTATAACGGAGCAAATCCGTGGCATAGTTCATATCCTCCGAAAAGGCATAGCAATCCTTCACACCTTTCACCTTCCAAAAAGGAAGGTTCTCTTCCAAAGCGAGGTCCCTCTTCGTCATATTAGCAAGACCATCCGCCGCCGTCACACCAACCACTACTCGATCTTCTTTCTTTACTGCAATTACCATATCTTATTTCCCTCCTACAATACGGTACTTTTGTTCCTTCGTGTCAATCAAAAGGAAAGGTGCCCCCACCGTCGCCGTGTGCTTTGCCGTGATCTCCAACGCCTTGATAATCCTCTCGTTGGGATCATCCTCCTCACGGGCGTTAAAGAGCGTCGCCTGTGCATAATCCCCCGAGGTACCAAGCGACTGATAATCCTCATATCGAAGCACCGTAAAGCTACAGCAAATTTCATACATCACGTCTTGATACGCCAACAGGATAGAACCTCTGAAGTAAGGCGTTTGATCCTCCTTCCCCTCCATGAGCAGGCCTTCCTTGTCGAGCATCGCCATCAGTTTAGGTACGATATCCTTGACGATATGCTTCCTCGTCAACTCTCCCTTCTTGTCCAAGGTAAAGATCTCGGAATAGGCAAAGATGGTTTGCCTTTCCAACCTCTCCCCCGTCATACCGAGAAGAATCCCATTTTCCAACCTTTGAATCTTGTAATTAGTTTCACAGGTTTCGTTCCACTTATAATCATCGACGGTAATTCGGGTATCCGTACCCATATAGATGGTATCGCCTTTCTTGTATGCAATCAAAACACTCATCTTACTTGTCACCTCTCATAATGTACTTAAACTGTTTCGTCTTAGTGTCAGTGATCACCAACGGGAAGAGGTTTTCCTTGTTCATCTTGCCTGCGTAACGAACAGCATCGATGATTCTCTCCTCCGCCGACATCCCTGCGTTTTCATCCAACGCATTCTCGATAGAGGCCCTTCTATACCCCTGGTGCACGTAATCCTCCGCCTCGTAAACGGTGAATAGACCGCCAATCGAGTAGATATGATTGTCCTTGCAGATAATCATGGCATTCTTCCAGCCATCCTCTTTATCCAAAGCCAAATCATTTTGCTTCAAGGTATGCTTGATGTAAGGGATAACCTCTCTCACGATGCTCTTCGGGGTGATTTCCATCTTTGTGAAATCCTCATCGTAGAGCAAAACGTCCGATCGTCTATCCATACTCGCACAGCCAAACAACACGCCATCCTCATTGAATTTCAAAGGAACGTTTTCCTCGTCGATGTAATCCGCATCAGCGAGCCTTGTGTACACGTCACAATTCGTAAACCCTACAACCACTCTATCCTTCTCTTTAACCGCGATAATCAATAGTTTTCACCTCCCATATCTACAATCTCATACTCCTGCTTTTCGGTATCAATCAAGACGTACGGTCCGCATACGCTTTCCGTCCGTTTTGCACTGCTGATCAGCGACTTCAAGATACGCTCACGCACAGGCAAATCCCTGCGATTCCACAAGGGATAATCCGCATAATCCGCCCCCGAGCCAGATTTCCCTACCTCATTCAAGTGCATCACGTTCAAGCCTTGACTAATGCGGTAAAGCTGGTCCTTGTACGCCAACAAAATGCTCACGTCCATCGAGCCTCGTCTTTCATCCCCGATTTGCTCCATCTTATCCACCAATTTAGGGGTGATGTTGCGAAGGATGTGCTTTTTGGTCAGCCTTCCTTCCTCATCTAAGGTGAAAATGTCCTCCATCGCAAGGATGGTTTGGCGAGCTCCTACGTTCCCGCAAAATCCAACCAAGATACCGTTTTTCAACTTCACAATCTTATGGCTGTCCTCGGTCAAGGATATGTACTTTCTTCGTCCAGCCGTCGTTTGCGAGTCCGCACCCATGTAAATTACACCGTTTTCTTTAATTGCAACAATTACGCTCAATTTTCATTCTCCTTTATCTAATGAAACGTTTTTCTTTTGATGCTTCTATTATAGCAGGACAACGCCCTAAGGTGTTATCCCTACTTTACATAAAAATTTGTTCTTGTTTCAGGGGGAAATCCCCCTTTTTTTGCGAAGTACGTACCTGCCATACTCACAAGCAGGTACGTTCGCATAAAAAATTTGTTACACTCGGATGATTTTCCCGTACGGAGGCTGAATGTTGGTATTCAGCACCCACAAGATAGGGATACCCATCGTCTCCTCCACCTTCGGAAAATTCGCCTCCCCGTCCGTAAGGATAACCACCGCCGCAGGCAGGTCGTCACGCATCTCTTTGCGGATATACTTAAATATCGCACCGAAATCCGTCCCACCGCCGCCTTTGGGCCTGATCATCTTGAATTTATCGACCGAATCGAAGGGTTGCGGAGGAACGACATCCGCATCGAAGAAGCCAAGCCAACCGCTCAACTTCCCGTTGAACTGTTCAATCGCACCGCTAATCTCCGCATACATATCCGTCACCATCTTCTTGTCCATCGAGCCCGAAGTGTCGATCATGAACAAGATGTTCTTCACCGACACGTCCGTATCATTGAAATCGGGCAGGAAGAAATCCCCTTCGTACCTTCTATCGGGTGGCGAGAAGGAGTAATCGTTCACCTCCTCGTGGATGAAGTTGGTCAAGATAGTACGCCAATCGTGTTTGGGGCTGCGAAGCTCCTCCATCTTGATTTCAATCGGCAACGGAAGGTGTCCAGAGCCTGCATTTTTCGCCATCTCCGCCGCATCCTCAATGCGTTTGTCCCACAGATCCTCCAACGCCGCATCGGTGCTCTCACCCTCCCACTCCTCGTGGGAGTCGATGAGCTTCTTGTTGTCCGATGGCATCGGAGGAAGCATCGCATACACCTCTTCCGCGGTGTAGAGATACCCCTCCTTCCCCTTCGGTGTGGTACGCCAAGGATCGGCATCACATTTCAGGGCAATGGACTCCACGCCCAGCCCTGAAGAGTACATGATGTTAGAGTTTACGACGATGTCGCAAGCAATGTTGTAGCGTTCGGGCTGTAACCCACTCCCACGGAAGCAATGCTTTAAGACAATGTGTAAAATCTCGTGCATCATCACGACATCCACCTCTGTATCCGTCAATCCGTCGATAAAATCAGGATTGAAGGCAATCTTGCTCCCGTTGGTGTACGCCGTCGGCGACTTGTAATCGACACCGAACTTCACGTGCATCAGCAACAACCCGTAGAAGGGAAATTTGAGCAAGATTCTCGTACGAGAAAGCAGTAATCGTTTGGTAATATCAGCAATTCGTTTATCGGATAATTCCATTGAGCAATTTTCCTCTGGTATTCAACCACTTCATATAGGTAGGGATCTTCATAAGGCTTTTGGCGAAGTCCGTACCGATGCTTTGGTAACCTTTCAACAGCACGCAGGCAAAGTCAGGTGGCATACGAAGGGCGTACTCCAAGGAGTTCTCCACTCGTTTAAGGTCGTCCTGACACTCCCTCGCGAAGGCAATCATCGAAGAAGTCAAGGCATACAGCTGATCGGTGCCTTTGGGCACGGTGGTCACCTTCCCGTTGAAGATGTCCTCCACCTTGGGAAGATCCTTGTAGATCTTGCACCAAGCCCTAAACTCCGAGGCGATACCCGTCCCCACCAAGCCACACAAGAGCGGATAGGCAAACGCCATGTCCCCGCTGATGTTATTGAGGACTTTACTCACCATCTCCCACGTTCTAGGCGTAGGGAAGGCAAGATCATCGTTGGTGATATCCTCTTCGTTGAGGTAGTTCGGTTTGAAGGAAAGGAAGGCAACAACCTTATCGTTGACACCGCTTTGCATCGCCCAATCCAACCAGGAGTGGAAGTCAGGCACGATCTCCACGTGCATCAAACGGTTTGCCAACGCCCTCGGCATCTTATAGGCAACCGATCGGTCGGTGATACGGTTACCCGCCGCCACGACGATACAGTTATCAGGGAGCTTATGCTCACCGATTACTCTATCCAAGGTAATTTGGTACGCCGCCGCCTGCACCGACTGCGGGGCGGCGGAGATTTCGTCCAAGAACAGGATGTTCAAGGTATCCTCCGAGGTATCCATATCAAAGATCTTCGGTTTAAGCCATACCGACAAGGTCTTCTCGGCGTTCGAGGTCGGGATACCACGCAGGTCGACGGGGTTGAACAAAATCAACCGCACGTCCGTCACGCATACACGCTTCCCAGTCGTGGCTTTCAGCCTCTCGGCGAGCTCTCGTACGAGTTGCGACTTACCGATACCGGGTGCACCCCACAGCATCACGGAAGGCATCTCCTTCAAGGGAAGGTTCGCCTTCAAAATCGTCTCGTAGCATACGCCCAATTTGTCCACAGCTTCGTTTACTTTCATAGTAGGAATGTTTTTAGCCATTTTTTACCCCCAATTTCTTATCAAGTTTGTCAATTTTGCTTCGCAATTCGGCGATTCGCTCGCCATAGTTCTCTTGCTTCTCGAGTTCCAGCTTCAACCCGTCGTACTTGTTCTCCAAACGGTACTTGGCAAGCTGAAGCTTGTCCAAATGTGTCGACAACCCCTCCAAGAGGTTGTTCAAACGCATCATGATACCGATATCGGTGACCTTGTACTCAAGCATGTAGCGACCGTTACGCTGCACGTAGACGAAGGGTTCACTCTTGAGCATACCTGCAGGTAAGATGATGTCAAAGCCTTGATACTCCGCCACCTTACGCTCCGAGGTCTCGTACTCGTTGTCGCTCAACCCCTCCAAGATGGTTCTACCCATCTCTTTGAGTGTGTCACGGTTGTAGAGCACCTTGTTCTCGTTGTAGAAGGCGATATCCTGCTCACACGCTTCCACCTCTCGGCCCTTCTGCTCGATCATCTCGGGCAAGGACTTCAACTGTGCAAGCATGTCCAAACGCAGCTCATCCGCCCTCTCCTTCAAGGTAAGAAGCTTGCTCAACTCGTTTGCGGCCTCTACACGTGCCTTCACCAAGGGATTGCCAAGTGCCAACGCCTTGACCTCCGCATAGTTCAGTACCGTATCGCCGATATCACGGTTCCTACGCTTGGTGATGGAGCCTGACAACAACTTACTGATAAAGCGTTGCTTCGTCTCCAACAGCTGCCAGGAGTACGCGTCAAAGGTACCTTTGGTGATGTAGCGGAAGATGTACACCTCTTTGTTGAGGTTACCGGGACGAAGGATTCTCCCCTCACGCTGCACCATGTCCGCAGGGCGCCAAGGCACGTCCAAATGGTGGATGGCAATCAATCGGTCTTGAATGTTGACACCCATACCCAGCTTCCAGGTAGAGCCAATCAACACCCTGATCTCGGAGTTACGCATACGGCTGAACAACTTATCACGTTGCACCTCCGTCGTCGCATCATGCACGTAGGCAATCTCCTCCTCAGGTACGCCCAACGCCACGAGGATACGCTTCAGCTCATCGTAGGCGTTGAAGCTAGGCTTCGGTGTAGAGGAATCACAGAACACCAGCTGGGTTCCGCCCTCGTCGTAGAATTTGAAGTAGATATCGCTGACCTTTTGGGCACATTGGAAGATCTTACTCTCCACGCTGAACTTCGCCTTCGGTTCAACAAGACGCACGTCCAACGCCGCCTTACGCCCGTCGGTGGTCACCTTCAGCATGTTGTCCACCTTCATAGACACCGCTCTCGAACGGATGGCATCCGCACGCTTTGCGATGTCCTTCACGTACTCCTCAAGGGCCGCCGTCTTCTCCGTCAAGCAATCGGTATACCCGTTGAACTCGGGCATACTATCGCTACACTTCGCAGGGTGGAAATCGGCAATCAAGGACAAGATAGAGGTCAGCTCGGGCAGGTTGTGGAATTTTGAGAATCGTCTCGCCATTCGATACCCGCTGCTGTCCACGTCCACCTCGAAGCCCGTCACCAGCTCCGCGAAGTTGGCGATCCACGCATCGAAGGTGGCAAGATTCAGGCTCTCCAAGATACCACCTTGAAGATACCTTTGCAGGATATAAAGGTCGGAAAGAGAGTTGGTGATGGGCGTACCCGTGGCAAAGACAACGCCTCTGCCCCCGTTTTGCGCCTGCACGCACTGTACCTTGTTGAACATATCCTGACACTTCTTCGATCCACTCGAACAAACGCCAAGGATACCGCCCGTTTGCGTTTCAAAGGGCACGTTTTTGAAGTTGTGCGCCTCGTCCACGAACAAGGTGTTGATGCCCATCTCGTCAAAGGTAACCCCTGCGGGGTTATTGCGGAATTTGTCCATGTATTCCTGCAATTCCTTCTTGAGCGACTCGATGCGATCCTTCACTCTCTTGGTGTAGTTACCGCTACGCATTACCGATTGCAGCTCGCTGATTTGCTTGCTGTAATCCTCCTGCACGTACTTTGCCGACATCGGGATCATCGAGAAGCAGCTGCTTGCGATGATGATGGCATCGTAGTCCTCGTCACGCATCTCCTTCAAGACAGCCCCTCTCTTCGCAGGGGTGAATTTGTTGGGCGAAATGCATAAGATTTTGGCATTAGGATACATCGTGATAAAGGCTTGATGCCACTGCTCCACGATGTTGTTGGGTACTACGTACATGTTCTTGTCCGAGATACCCATACGCTTCAGTTCCATCCCCGCCGCGACCATGATATAGGTCTTACCTGCACCTACGTCGTGTGCAAGTAAGGTGTTCGGGGAAAATAAAATTCTCGCTACGGCATTCTTCTGATAAGGGTAAAGCTCTACCTTATCGCTTTTGTTTGGGAAGGTAAGGAAGGAACCATCGAAGGCTCTCGTACGGATACAGCAAAACTTATCCTCGTAGATGCTCTCCAAGGCCTTGCGACGCTTCTCGTCACGGAAAATCCAGCGGTCGAACACCTCCAAGATCTTCTTCTGCTTGTCCAAAGCAAGCAGGGTTTCCTTCTCGTTCACCACACGCTTCTTCTTACCCATAGAGATTACCTCGTCCATCACCTTGATGGCCTGCATGTTCAAGGTCTTCTCGATGATGTGCAAGGCATCGATACGGTAGGTACCGTAGGTAACGTTCAGACGCGTGTAGTCAGAGTACATACCCACCATCGACTTCCCCTTGATCTCCCAGGAGCCGGTCAATTCATCGTGGAAAAGGTAATCCTTACCCTTCACACCAAGCAGGTAGTTGATGAACTGCTCCATGATCTCTACGGGGATCCAAGGCGTACCGATGGTGACGTGGATTTCACTCAAATCCACCCCCTGCGGCAACACCGACTTCAAGGCCGCTACGTTGCCGTTGAAATACCCAGGGTAGGTGTGGTTGTAGTCAATCGCCACACGCAGCTTCTCACCGAGATTACCCGAAAGATACTCGTCAGCCGTCTCCCAGCCTTCCGTAAGACCACCGTGGAACTTCTCGGGGTTTTGGAAGATTGCCCCCTGCAGCTCACTCACCACTTCCCTCACGGTTTTCCCCGTGATTTCGGCGATGTACTCGACGTCCACCTTACCGTAACGGTTCAGCGAATGGATTAAGCCATCCGATGCACGCTCACAGGTAACCGTACCCGTCACGTCATCGAACAAGCTTAAGCTGTCAAGGTCAAGCTCAATCCCCTCACCGCTGTCTACACGCGCGGACTCACGAAGGTTTTCCCCCTCGTGTGCGGGGATATTAGAGGCAATCACGCCATCTGCATCTTGATTTTTGTTCACAAAAATACTGTTAAACAAGTCGATAATCCCATCCATATTCGTTTTCTTTTGTTTGTTGAGTTGCATTTTCCTCTCCTATAATTTTCGAATGTTCCCCTTGCCAAGCGTCGCCCTCGTCCGTGGAAGGCACATCCTCCGTTGTACACCCCTATCATACCACGGGTAATACCCCAAAAATGGTACGCAAGGATGCATTTCGGAATTTTGTGTCCTCCATAGATGAAGGAACCGCTCCGCCCCTACCCCAAGCCTATGGTTAATTGATAGACTATGAGGTGAAAACGAAGGTTTACGCACGCCTGCAAGAGATTTGCGGTACCAAAATAATACCACGAACGGATACTCTACCGTTATCCCAACTTTCCATTTTAGAAAGTTCCTATTTTGTGTATTTTTGCCCATTTTTTAGCATTTGTGAGAAATATAGGGGGAAGATTTGCCCTCTCCCCCCTACTTTCACAAGAAAAATTTTGCCCGCTCGGGCATAGAAAACGCCACCAAGAGCGGTGTAGGTTAGAACCTGCCTCGGAAATCCTGCAAGAGGGCAAGGATCTCCGCCTTGAGCTCGCAATCGGTCAAGTCCGACAAGTCCGCAGTGAACAAGAAACGCAAGTTACCGCAATCCTCCACGAAAATGCCGTGCTTTTCGACGCCATCCTTTAAGGGAACAATCTCCCCTGCTTCCAAGCGGGAAAGGACAGCCTCTACATCCGCCGTAAGTTTCGCTTTGGCACCACGAAGCACCTCATCGCGCTCCTCGGCAGGCAAGCCATTCACGAAAGGTACAAACCAATCGGGAAGGTGTAAAAGATCGCCACCAAACAAGAAGGCTTGACGAATCTCCGCAGGGAAGCAGTCAAGCTCCTGCAAGGAGGTAGCTTGGTAGTAGCTATGGAGGTTCATCAACTCAAGCACAGGCTTGAACCCCTGCGTGAGCATGTCCTTGAATACGGATTGACGCTCGCCCGCCGCCAATCGATCATAGAAATCAGCATACGCCTCGTTCTGCTCGCATCCGATACCTTCACGGTAGCACTTTGCGACGCGTTGAAGCCACTCAATAGAGCCCCCTATCGGCTGCAAGGAAACAAAATTCCATGTCCCTCGCTCCTGACCGATTGCTACGAGGCGTTCGCACAGCTCCGTCATGCCATGCCTGCTCGCCATACCATACGCCACCATCGGCGTGTACTTGTCCCTAGGACAACGCTCTACTGCAAGCATCTGACACTCCAGCTGATGCTCCGCATTGAAGGGAATTTCGCCCCACTTGGTTTTATGTCCGTAACACATAGCAATCAGCTCCATGTGGCCATAGCCGTAGTAGTCTTCACAGATGGAGTGGAAAATCTCCATCGCGTCCTCGTGCTTGCCTGCCTCTTCAAGGGCAAACGCCCTCGTCTTCAAGGTACAAACACGCTCGTGAACAATCTTCCCTCTTGCATCCGCGGACGAGGCGATATCACGCAAGGTCTTCGTCACCTCGTTGTCGGAGGTGAAGAAGTCGATCACGCCATCGATGATGGCAATCGCACGCTGATCGTCCACGCCGAACTCGTCAATCTCAACCCAAATTTGACCGTCAAGATAACGAAGCTCGCAGGTGCGATCCTCACGCTCGTTGTAGCCGTCGATGAAGGCGTGTAAGGCCTTCTCGCAGTTGCTCTTGAAGGTGCCGTAGAAGACACTCAACGACAACATATCGCCGGGGTAGAAGACCACGATACGGTCGTCCTCCCCATCGCCAAGCGGAAGAACGGTCTCTATACAACCGTCCTCGTAAAATTCCGCTTCATTTTGCCCAAATTTCTTCACCAAATATTCATTAAAATTATTGAATTGCATATTCATTCTCCCACTTTTCCATCTCTTTTCTATCTGCGTCCAACACCGAGCTCTTAATGGAGGCAAAAGCCTTCTCGAAGTCTTCGCCGCACAGCACTCGTTCCCCCTCACCGCTACCCAAGACACGCTTGATGGCGAACTCCTTCGCCTTCTCGCACAGGTAGTCCATGTCCGCACCGTTGTAACCAATGGTACGGTCTACGAAGGATTGCAGGTCGATATCCTTGTTGGGTACACCCTGCAACCTAAGCTCCATGATCTGCCTGCGTGCGGAATCACAAGGAAGAGGTACGTAGATCTTCTCGTCGAAACGGCCCGGTCGCAGGAATGCACCGTCCAAACGCCAAGGTTTGTTGGTCGCACCGATGACGAGGATGCGGTTACGCTCCTCGCTGGCACCGATGCCTTGCATCTGCGAAAGGAATTCGGGTACAGAACGCTCCATCGCACTGTTCTCACGGCGGTTGGAGGCGTACGCCTCGATCTCATCGAAGAAAATTACTGCATTTTCGGCTTGTCGTGCCGATTCGAAGATGTCACGGATGTTCTGCTCCGTCTCCCCGAACCACTTCGAGCCTAAGTCTGAACACTTGACAGGGAAGAAGGTTGCATTCGTCTCATGTGCAATGGCCTCGGCAATCAACGTCTTCCCCGTACCGGGCAGGCCGTACAGCAAAATACCGCCGCCCGTACGCTTCTTGAAGGTATTGTAGAGGTCGGGATGCTTACGGGGGTAAATCACCTTGTACATCACCGCTTCCTTCACGTCCTCAAGACCTGCGATGTCGTCGAAGGTCGTCTTCGGCACTTCACTCGACTCGCACTTGTGGAAATCCTTACCGTCATCGGACTTCAAAGCCCCTCTTTCGGCAAGCATCTTGGTTAGTTTACTCTTCGAACGTTCGTTGTTGACTCTACGGTCAAGGTCGCCGATCTCCTTCACGATATCGAAGACCCAGTCCTGCGTATAGTCACGGTTTTCGCCCGTTCGTCTTACGGCAAGCTCGTTCAAGGACTTTGCCGCCCTCTCCAGATAGCTTCGTGCCGATACGTAGTCCTCTCTCGCAAGCGCGAGAACTGCCTTTGAAAAGAATCTGTTGTATTCGATGTTTAATTCAACTAATACTGACAATTTCGTTCTCCTTGGTATAAAATTCGTCTGCTTTTAGCATGCGTAGTCAAGGCAGTCGTCGAAATCATACGCCTCTGCCTCGTCATACGCCCATTTCCCATCAGATTTGCCTCTCTTGTAGGTGGCGGACTTATGCTTGTCCCTCTTGTCGAAGAGGACCACGCCGAACTCCTTCTCTACGTACTGCAAGTACGAAGGGAGCTTGTTGGCGGTTCTACGCACAGCCGTGTTCACGTTCTTACACGCAGTAGACAAATCGTTGATATCCTTCCCTCCTACGAAGTAATCACGAACGCCTACGTAGTACTTCTGCTCGAACAAGAAATAGGATTTCGAACCAAGCGCCACGTAAAAAGCCTGTCTACCTTTTGCCACCGTTCTGCAATAAATTGTCTTTTTCATATGGATCCTCCATAAAAATTGTATTCCCAGTCTCGGATTGCCCCTTAATTACGTCAATCACGGCCGGGTGATTCAATTGTTTGGCTGGAAGTGAAAACCGTCCCGCTCGCTCGCGTAGTAATACGCCAAAACATCGTTGGCTCGCTAAAGTGCGGCGTGCCTAAACGGAATTCTCCCATATTCAGTTGTAAGTATAAAGTAATAAAGATAAATAGAAATCTTGGGGATAAGAAGGAGGGAAAGGCTCGGTTAATTGATGAGCCTCTCCGCCTCTACACACCCAAGAAAAATCCCTCGTTTCCGTGCCAAAAAACGAGGGAGAGCATAACAAGAACTACTCAATAGATAAAAATCCCTTGAATCCTATGGGGATTATCACCCATCATTTTAATGGTTTACCCAAAAACACGAATTTTTTTACATGCCTTTGGGGTAGGATTGCCTACAACAGCAACCCTACCGTCGCAACGAGGCTTACCCCAAGGATAGCGACGATTGCGATTGTCCAAAACATACGGCCGTAAAACCCTCGCAGGTTGCGTGGGGTTTTGTCTTTGCTGGCGGAAACCGCCACGATTACACCAAGAATTACCAGTACGCCGAGAATGAGTGCCAAGATACTTACACCTCCTCGCAATTCTTAAAGAAAATGGTTTCTGTGGGTACGGAATCATCGGCACAAGAAATCGACATCGAGGTGCCGTAGCAGTTAGAACGGATCTCCCACTGCTTATGGCACTTCGGACACTGCAAGAAAAGGGAATCCTCCTCTCTCCAACCCTTCAACTCGACACGGCAATCCGCACAGAAACCGAAATGTTCCTCTTCCTCTGTCTCGAAGTCAAAGTCATCATCGGCATCGTCTACTGCCTCTGTCTCGACTTCCGAGGCATACTCCTCGCACAGCGCCTCGAGGCCCTTGCAGACCGCCTCTACATCTGCGTCGAAACGCCCCTCCTGCTCCATCTTGCAGTACGCTTCGTACTCCGCATCGAGGTCGATCTCCTCACGCAAGCTCAAACCATACTCGCCGAGCTTCGCCACGATCTCCTTCACCGACTTCATACCAAGGTTACGCACCTTCAGAAGGTCCTTTTGGGTCATCGTCGCAATCTGCCCAAGGGTAAAAATCTTCCCTCTACGCAAGCAGTTATAGGTTCTCTGTGCAAAACCCAAATCTTCAATAGTTACTTCGTTTACATTACAAGCATTCATCATGTTCATTACCTCCTTAACCATGCCACTTGCTAAACTTTACGTCTCTCGCGTTCTTGCTGTTTTCCATCTGATTGGCGAACTTCATCGCCTCCAACTTGTTGGTGAACACTCTGCTTTTGTGTTGCCAACCACTCAATAAGCCGATACGATAACTATAAGAAACTTTCCATAAATAATTTTGCGACATCTTTTGTTTTTCCTCCAAATCAATTTTTGTCTATCGCTTGTCTATTGCCTGTGAAACCCCACGAAAGCCCACGGCCGCCTCCTCTCGGCCATGAATGCTTTTGTGCGATAAGTAACTAATATCAACGTTTTTTCCCACTAGAACGGCCCTTCTCTATAGCCGAGAAGGATAATGCACCACAGCTCGCCGCCATCGCCAACATTAAAAACATACGCCTACCTCCTTTTTGAATTTTGATTATAGTGATTTTGCCTGTAAAACCTCACGAAAGCCCACGACCGCCTCCCTTCGGCCGTGGGCATATCGTGTCGAAAAGTGTATACTCACTTTCGATAGTTACTATGCTTGCTGTTCATACGGGCGAATGCATTTTTACCCTTCCAGGCAAGCTGCCCTGCCTTCGCAGCGTTGTCGTTCACCCAGCCTTGTGCGTAGCGTAAATCCCCCATCAAGGCAGGCGTAGGTGCAGGCATCTGCTTCCACTGTCTCTTGTCGTGAGAAATACGGTTACGGTAGTTACGGATGTTCTTCAAGGCTCTGATCAGCCTCTCGCTACCGTGAGTAACCTCCAAACCCTTGATCAGGTTGGTTACCCCCTTGTAGCCATCTCTCGTCATACGGGCAAGCTGGTTATCAAGTGCCCTGAACTTATCGAAGAAGCTCGTCTGAAGCTTCAACTTGGGATCCTCCACCTTCTTCACCACCGTCTTGGTTACTACCCTCGTCCCCGAAGAGGAATACGAGGAAGGCGAGGACAAGAGACGCTCCAAGACTTGACTCTGTCTTTCGAGCTCTCTTTCAGCCTTTACCTTACTTGCCTTGTTCTTTGCACAGCCAGTTACAATACCGCCAATAATGGCGCCGCCAATCAATGTCCCTAACATCTTTTGTATACTCCTTATCGTATTTTTTATGAGTTTTTGGGTATGTCGTTACGGTTGGTCCGTAGAGAGGGTATTAACCCTCCCACTTCTCCATGTAGATCGAATAAGTATGAGGCTTACTTTCCAAGTTTGCCTTGAACATCAACGCAGCTGTCTTACTGCGAAATGCTCGATACTGACGACTGGAATGTATGTTATCCAACCAATCTACACGCCAAACGTAGGTTTGACCACCCGAGTTACCTCGATGGCATCCGTGCGAGTTACTGTTTCTGCTGTGGTTTCTATGACCACCGTTGGTGCCGTGTGCGTTGCTGTTTCTGTTGTGATTTCTGTTACCATGATAAGTGTAGCTCATCTTTTAGATTCTCCTTTTTTTGTGGGCTTTGCCCGATAAATTAAAATTAACTCGTAGCCTATAATTGTGACTACTATGAACTATATACCCTTCCATTTGTTCATATTTTCCGCCTATATATGGATTTTAGACTAATTAATGTACCCGATATAGGAACACGGTACGGAAAAAACAACACCTGGATAGAGTCCGCCTTAAAACCTACTATGCGCGACCTATGCCCTTGCCTTCAATTCATCAAGGAAGCCGCACCACATCAAAACCGTCTCCGCCTTTTGCGAGATCGGCGTCTTGCCATGTGCTATACTACAGCGATGCATCCGCATCGTCCTGAACATCGTCGCCTCTCTACAAGACAACGTCTTCTCGAAATCAACAGGCTTCATACCCTTCGCGCGTAACACCTGCTCAAAGTCTTGAAACTTACGTAACATCAACATTTCATCTTGTCTCATCTGACACCTCATCTTCTTCTTTGCAAATCATCGGTCCGAAATCTCATCAAACCGCCCAACATCATTGCTGCCAACAAACTCAATACCATATTTCATTCCCTCCTATCAGTATTTGGCTTGTAAGGATGCGCGCACCGTGTAAACACGCTCCCGCTGTTCTTTGTGATAATACCCTTGGTATTTGTTGCTCATAGTTTCCCTCCGAATTTATTTTTTGTCCCCTCTCGGGGGCGGTTAGTCCTCGCCAAACAAGCAAAAATATTAAAAAACGGCGAAGTATTACGATTTTCCGCAATTCCGTGTTCCCATTTTATTGCTTTTTTGCTGTTTTCATTCGATTTCCGTTCCCATCATAAGAACAAAATAATGAAAAAACAAGCAATGCGGGAAAGGAATGTGAATTTCGTTCACTTTTCGCCGTTCTCTAAAAAAAACTTGCCTTTTGGCGTCCAAGCAAAATTATTTGGTGCTTGTATACCATTACAAGAACTACTAAAAAAAGAAAAAACCCTTATAAAATAAGGGTTTAATCAGCAGTATTTAATTTTTTTGCCGAAAAATTACAACTTTTTTGTATATTTTCGACCGTAAATTTCCGTTTCGCCGTCCTCCGACTCTACAATGAAGGGCATTTTTACCCTGTTAATTTTTAACATTTTTTTGAAAAGCTCTGTTTCCAAAATCGGTGCATATAAGTGCCAATTTTCGTAATTGTTCCTACTTTTTTCGTAGCTTTTCAGTACCATATACAACACTCGTTCGTTGGTAAGCAATGCCGATACTTTCTCCTTTCGCTCCGCTTTCAGCTGTTGAATCTCAAGGTAAACACTCTTCTTTTCATCGTCGTCCGCCTTACGCAATCTCATATATGAGGTAGAAAGCCTACTCTTATACTCATCACAACACTTAATCACCTTATCCCGCTGTTTATACACAGCATCGTCACAAGCAGGCTCCTCCAACATATCAATGATGGATATATAGGTCACCAACTTTTCCTTTCCCGCCCTATTGTCTATATTTTTCGCAAACGCGCAGGCATATTCCATCGCCGTCCTATAGAACTGATATCCACGCTCATTTTTTATAAGTTTTATAGAATTCTCAAGAGGCTCTACCTCCGTAGCCATCCCCTCGTCTACAATCACGTCTTCAATTCCCGAAGCTGTAGCTGCTTTCTCTACCTCCTTCGCCCTCTTTTGCATTTTCTTTAATTGCTTGTTCTTGTTTGCAATTTCCTTATCGTCGAAAACCTTGAAAAACTCTGGCCTACGTACGTCGTGCTTATTAACCAGCTTTCTCAACTCCGCACTTACATCGACGTTTTCATATGCCCTTTTCGCCTTATCGATCTCTATCCCCGAAAGAACAGCCAAGATACAAATATCACGATAAAGCTCGTCTCGTCCTTCTTCGTCCATCATGCCGCCGTTAATCTTATCCCACAACAAGCTGTTCAGCCTTTGGGAAAGGTTTACGATTTGCCCAATCAAGTTTTCACTCGTATTATAGTCAAGCTCCGCAAGGGTTTGACTCTCCTTACTCGTCGCCTTGATATCACACACAGGCACCGCAAATACATCTTTATATTTATCGGCGATATCCACAATAAACTGGTCATCGGTAACGAGCATAGAGTCCGAATCATAGTCGCAACCATTCAAGCGTTGTTGAATATTTTCCCCGATGGCGTTTACACAAATAATATTGTCACCCAGGTCAAAATACCCCCATATCGGGCTGGATAGATTATTCTTTACACAGTAAAGGTTGCCCATCGTGATATGCGGTGAACGAGCGCATACAAGCCCCTTTCCATGTGGAAATCTTCCACATGCAACTTCGCCAAAACCAAGCGCAACCGATTGATCTGGGGGATTTTTCACGTCAAATTCGCCCGATAAAGCCAGCAACATCTCTGGCCCGTTGCCAAAAAGGGTGGCATTTGTCCCCGACAACAAAATATGTCCCTCTTTCAATCTGTTTTTTTGGTTTTCCACAACGTCATTGCGGAAATTGTAATACAATTTCGTATCCTTGAAGGAGTAATTGACGCTCATCAATTTAAAGATAACGTCGCTTCGTTCAGCAAGCCCGTCGGGTATCTCCTCCTTCTCTCCACTCGCCTCTCGTTTATAAGCATCGGAGAAGTGAAAACGCATAAAATCGTAATCACGACGCAGAGTTTTGATATACGCTTCACTCGGCTCCATCAAGGTCTTTGCCTGCTCTTCATTCATCCCCAGCGTGTTGATGAATTGGTAGCTGGTTTGCACCATTTTCCCACCGAAAAATTTCGTGCGCTTATCATATTTAACGACACCAAAGACATCATCCGTTTTCTTCATCCATTTTTGCACGTTCGTTTTGGTCAAACCGCCCTTCATGAACTTCAAAAATTTCATACTATTCGGCGTCGTTACCATCACGATTTGCGAAATGTCCTCCGCAAGCGTGACAAAACCCCTCGCCTTTAAATCGTCAAGGGTGATATTTTTATCTTGGAACCATCTCTGCAAGCTCGTTTTGAATGCACACGATTTAAAAAATTTATTACGGAGAAGTAACATGTGTTTCCCTGCAAGGTTATCCACAAAAATGCTTTCATCCAAAAGGCTTTCCCCGTCCCAAATATCGTTGGTAACGGTGGCAACTTTCTTCTCGGAAACGAGCTCTCCATCCTCCTCACGCACACAAACGACCTCTTCTTTAAAGGTGGATTTGCAATCGGGCATAAATAATATACCCTCAAACGGAATCTTCACCAAATCCTTCAAAGAACTCAAGGAAAGGGACTTATACGCTTCCCAAGACGCTAAATCTTTCGGGCCTCCTTCCGGTTTCAAACCGCACTCGCCCCACTTTTCCATATATTCAAGCATTCTTTCATCGATGAACAAGCATTTCCCCTGACGGGCACTACCGCTACTTCTCTTATAACGGACGTAGTGCACCCCATTGAGATCAAAGCCGTGCTCGTAAAAATACTCTCTTAATTCCTTAACCCCAACTATACCTTCCAAAAGGTCTTCTTTATAGGTATAGTTAAACTTCAAGTTGATGAGAGCAAGAGTGTAACGCTCGTTGTATTCGTCCGTAAAGAAGAACTTTCTCCTCGCCTTTTCATAGGCTTTTTCCAGCTCGATTACATCCAACGAAGGGTCCAAAATATTTTTAAACGACCAAAAATAAGTGGCGTCCTTTTTCTTGGGTAAACGATACTCCCCCTGCTCTTTAATTTGCTTATATATGGCGCTGGCTTCCAGCGATAAAATGTGATACCTGTTCATTTCCATAACTGCCCGTCTCCTTGGGTATATTATACACCATTTTTCTCGGTTTTTCAATAGGATTTTTCAACAAAAATCGACAAAAAAGAAAATTTTTCGCACCGCACTCCCATCCCCGATAAAGCCCCAGCAATATAAGTTTTTTTTGCCATAAAACGCACCCCTATACACCGAGTTTTTTTCGCAAAACACTTTACTTTTCCCATCAAGTGTATTATAATAATGTTATAATGTCGGAGTATTTGGTTTTTTTGACTGTTATACCCTAACGAAATTGACTTTTTAGGAGTATTTTTATGGATAAAAAAGAGTTTGCGTTGCAAGAACACGCAAAATGGCAAGGTAAAATTGAGGTTATCGCACACGCCCCCATCACCAACAGCGAAGAGCTGGCTGTGGCTTACACCCCTGGTGTTGCAGAGCCCTGCTTGAAAATTTCTGAAAACGTAGACTTGTCATACGTTTACACCCGCCGTTCGAACCTCGTTGCCGTTGTTACCGACGGCACCGCAGTTTTAGGCCTTGGCGACATCGGCCCCGAAGCAGGTATGCCCGTTATGGAAGGCAAATGTGCTTTGTTCAAGACCTTTGGCGATGTAGACGCCTTCCCCTTGTGTATCCGCTCGAAAGAGGTGGACGATATCGTAAACACCGTAAAGCTTCTTGCAGGTAGCTTCGGCGGTGTCAACCTTGAAGACATCTCTGCACCCCGTTGTTTCGAGATTGAAAAACGCCTTAAAGAGGTTTGCGATATCCCCATCTTCCACGATGACCAACACGGTACCGCCATCGTTACCTTGGCGGCAATGATCAACGCATTGAAGCTCGTGGATAAGAAGATTGAAGAGATCGAGGTAGTTGTAAACGGTGCAGGTGCCGCAGGTATCGCCATCACGAAGCTTTTGATGAGCAAGGGCCTTAAAAAGGTTATCTTGTGCGATCGTAAGGGCGCCATCTATAAAGGCCGCGACGGTTTGAACCCCATCAAGGAAGAAATGGCGGAAATCTCTAACCTTGAAATGAAGAAAGGCAGCCTTGCAGACGTAATCAAAGGTGCGGACGTATTTGTTGGCGTTTCCGCCCCCGGTAGCTTGACCAAGGAAATGGTACAATCCATGGCGAAGGATCCCATCATCTTCGCAATGGCTAACCCCATCCCAGAAATCCTCCCTGCCGAAGCCCTCGAAGCAGGTGCAAAGATTATGGGTACGGGTAGAAGCGACTTCCCCAACCAAATCAACAACGTGCTCGCCTTCCCCGGTATCTTCCGTGGCGCCTTGGACGTACACGCACGCGACATCAACGATGCAATGAAGCTTGCCGCGGCGGAAGCAATCGCAAACGTTATCCCCGAAAATGAACTCACCCCCGAATACATCATCCCTGATGCATTCAACCCTGCCGTAAAGGACGCCGTATCCAAAGCGGTAAAAGAAGCGGCAATCAAGACGGGCGTTGCAAGAGTGTAATATAACAATGTAAAAATAAAACCGAGCCGAAACACGGCTCGGTTTTTTACATAAAAATAGCGTAGGCAATTATCCACCTACGCTATTTTTTAATCATTTAGATAAGCAATGCTGCACAAAGCAACAAAATGAACACAAGGAACAAGCTGATACCTGCCATTACCACCGAACAAATACCCAAGATAAGAACGGGTATACGTTTTCCGTTTCTAAAATGCGATGTTGCCTTGAAGTTTTTGATGGATTGGATACCAAAAATCAAGCTCAAGATACACATAGGAAGTCCGAGTACCGCACACACGATTACACTTGTATCATCATACGTAGTAACCATCGCCCCCAACAACATTATTGCAGCGTAAATAAACACAAAACCAATTTCCGACAAAATCATTGCGGCGATTGCTTTGCCCAATTTAATTTCGTCACTACCATTGTATGTAGGTGCAGGGGTGGGTGCATAGTCATACACGGGGGACACCTCTTCCGCTTTCTTTTCGGAAAATTCTTCAAACGCTTCCGTTTCTTTTACGGAACATTCGTCACAATAATCCGAATCATTGCCAATAAATTTGCCACATTTTTTACAATACATAATTTATCTCCTTATATATATTTTTTATTTTAACGCATTGTTAAACATATTCAAAATTTCATCCATCAGGTCCTCGTTGACCTCGCTGTACAGGGTGTGATCCACACCTTCGCAAAAAGCCGTCAGCTCTTCCTTCGTAAGGTTGCGGTCTTTTTCTTTTTTTAACGCTTTTAAATCCGCCTTCACCTTTTCTTGATACACCACCGCCCGTTTCGAGTGCAGTATGGTGTTATGCCCTGCTTGTTCGTCCGTACCGACGTAGTAGAAAACGTTATCCTTACGGATTTCCTCTCGGTGAGAAATCACCGATTGCCCGTTAAAGCTGATGACGCTGTCCCTATTGCCGTGAGCAATCAACACGGGGATATCCGTACTGTTAATCCCCTTCACGCCGTTATATTTCGTATAATCCTTGAACAAAATCTTTTGATAAATGTCCAAAAATGCCTTGGGAGGGCCACCTGCCAAGGGGCCTGCGTACTGTTCCCCCTTTTCACATATCAGGGTATAACCGCTGTTAAAGGGTGCAACCGCCGCACAGGCCTTGATATTGTCGTGCAACGCCAACACCGAGGTCGCCGCATACCCGCCCCAGGAATGTCCGAACAGGAACAAGGGCTGTTTGGAAAGGTACGAATCGCTCTCGATAAAATCCAATGCGTGGTCCAAATCCACAAGCGGAGTAATCATCCCCACCGTAGCATCCCCCTCGGATGCGTACGTGCCTTTGCAATCGTAAGCAAATACGGAATAATTGTTTTGCACGAAATAGCTGATAAAGGGTAAATAATCGTCCGCACCTGCATGCATACCGTGGCTAACCACGACGATCCCCTTGGTTTTTTCCGCAGGGTAGAAATACCCTTGCAGCTTTACCTTGTCCGAATAGAAGTTGAACAGCTGTCTATTCAATTTATGCGCTACCCGACTGTAATCGAATTCCCCATAAACCGTATACAGCTCCTTTTTTTCATATCGAAGGAAGCAAGAATCGTATATTTCCTTCGCCGCAAAGATGGTGGCGGTACTCAACCCGCTCAACAGGGCAATCAACGCCACTATCCTTTTGGATTTTTTTGAAGTGAGCCGTTTTTTCTTTTCCTCCAAAGCCTTCCCTCCTACGCGTGGAAGTTTTCTTCCAAATATTCTACAATCGTATTATCATATTTTTCTTGGTTATTTATTCTTACCCGTGAATGGCCACCCTTGTCAAACCACACCAGCTTCTTCGGCCCGGTGCAGGTATCGTACAACAGCTGCCCCTTTTCGGGCACGGAATAGATATCCTCTTTGCTATAAATAAACAAAATCGGTTTTTTCAGCTTGTGGATAACCCGAATCGGTCCATTTTTCACCGCATCTTCGCCCGTACAAAGCTTAAAGAACCACATAAACAGGTTCAAGCAAGGCTGAATCTTTCTATTTTGCTCAATCATGTGGTTTTTGGTCGTTTCCTTGAAGTCGGAATACATCCCGTCCGCAACCATACCCACGATATAATCGGGACAGCTTTCGGATATCAAGGTATACAACGCCGTTGCCGAGCCAATGCATATACCGTGCAGTACGATTTGTTTCACGTTCTTTTGCTCGTGCAGGAATTTACCCCAAGCGATAATGTCCGAATATTCCTTCAGCCCCAAGGAGTTGTATTTACCATCCGACAGCCCGTGGGAACGGTTGTCAATCGCCAAAATGTTATACCCAGCACGGCGGTAAGGCTCTGCGAAGTAGTACGCATATTTGCACCCCTCCGTCCTGCCAGCGATGACGATAACCGCCTTATCAAAGCCAAAGTCAACGTATTCCCCATACAAATGGAAGCCTTCGTTGACGATATCCACGTCCGTTTTCTTGTCAAGGTGCGGTGCAACCCACGCCTCCGCTTCACGGTACATCGATACCTGCTCGCCATCTTCCTTCAAACTGCACTCCCTCGACCATTTTTCCTTGTCCGTTCTTACCAAGGTAATGCTGTACACGATGTACGCAATGATAAAGTACGAAGCAATCCAAAACAGTACCAGGGACGCCAAGAAGCATATCAATATAATTTGCCAAACGTCCATATCAAAGCACCCCGATAATCAGGTCGTAAATCCTTTGCTGACCGTCCATAAAGGATACCTCGATATCCCCTGCCTTTTCTTTCAGTAAGCCTTCGTATTGAGCTTGGTCAAACTCCTTTAACCCCAAGCCTGTGAAAATCATACACCCTTCCGCCTCTTCAAAGACGGATTTTTCCGCCAAAACGTCAAGGATTTGGGCATATTCCTTCACGCAAGCAATGGGATCACCATCTTCCAAGATAACGTATTCCCCTTTGTTGCAAGCAACGCCGTTACAAACACAGCTCTTGACACATTGAGTCACTTGGAAGGCGCGAATCATTTTGCAACTGCTTGCCATCGCCTCCGCGCGTTCTTCCACGTCTTCACAATCACATATATCCATCGCCAAGGCGTAGTAGCACTCCATCACGTTCTTACTCGGCATAATCGCTACGTTGTCGAGCCCAGAAAGCTCCACAGCCTGCTCCGCCGCCTTCACGATGTTTTCGTGGTTGGGGAACAAGACGATTTTATCCGCTGAAACGCTCTTTAACGCGTTGAGGATTTCCTCCGCCGAGGTGTTCATTGTCTTACCGCCGTCAAGCACCACGTCACAGCCGAAGGATTCGAACAATTCCTTGATACCGTCCCCGTTGGAGATAGCGATGATGGCGTAGGGCTTATGCTCCACAACCTTCGTTACGGCAACCTTTTCCATCAGCTCGTCATGTTGAAGCTGCATATTTTCCAGCTTAAACGAACGGAACTCGCCGTATTTTTGACTTTCCTCAATCACCTTCGCAGGCGTTTTGGTGTGGATATGTACCTTCACAATATCGTCGTTTTGTACACATACAAGCGAATCGCCAAAGCCCTGCAACGTTTTGGTATAGTTATCCAAGTTAAAGGATTTTTTGTATTTTAAGAGTTGGAGTAAGAACTCCGTGCAGTAGCCAAGCTCGAAGGTGGAATTGCGATCAAACAAACCGCCTTGGAAAGCGGAAACGGTGGGCGCGGTAAAATTCAACTCCCCTGCCGTGATAGGCTCGCCATAGAGGTATTTTTCCATACCTTCCACAAGCAATACGTAACCCATACCACCGCTGTCTACCACCCCTGCCTCTTTCAAAACGGGCAACATTTCAGGCGTCTGCGCAAGCGTCTTTCTCATCTCTGCCAAATACATAGAAAAGAGGTTAGGCACGTACATGCCCCTGCGCATTTGCTTTTTAATGTTCTCCACGCCCTCTCTTGCTACCGTCAAAATTGTACCTTCCACGGGGCGCGCAACCGTTTGATATGCGGTTTGGTAACCACGGATAAATGCGTCCTTCAACTCTGATACGTCGGCGATGCTATCCCTTGCGAGCTCTAAATAAATCCCTCTAAAGATTTGCGAAAGGATTACCCCAGAGTTTCCTCTTGCACCGAGCAGCATCCCCTCGCTTAAGCCCTTCAGGTATACCCCCAAATCGTTGTTCGGCTGCGCATAGCGAATGCCGTTTTCCAAGGTGAGGCACATATTCGTACCCGTGTCGCCGTCCGTAACGGGGAAAACGTTCATTGCATTGATTTTTTCTTCGTGCTGTTTGAGGTTTGACAAACCGCTTTTCATCATCCCTTCAAAATCACGACCATTGATCCTTCTAATTTTCATTCGTTATTCCTTTTCTTCGTTCACTTTACCGATTTCGCTAACGTCCTTGCTCATAAGCTTTGTCATCAACATAGATACGAGGCCGCCAAAAATAACCACGAGGGGCATAATCCAAACGAATTGGCCGCCAGCAATATTTTTAAGGTTTACCCACACCAAACCTGTCGAGAGCGCCGAGGCAACCCCACCGAATAAACCCTGAATGGCAAAATACATCGCAGGGTGCGAGATCCCCGTTGCCTTTCTTTCGTTGTCGGCAATGGTAGAGGGAATGGTGTAATTGATCGAGAAGAAGCACCCCGTACCAAAGGCGGACAAAATACCGCCAAACGCCGCAACCAACAATCTAACATTTTCGTTGGGGATAAGCTTTTGCGAGCACAATACGGTAACCAACATGGCAAGCAGGTATGCGGTCAACGAGAAAATGTACCCCATTTTCACGCCGTGCTTTCTGACAATTTTATTATACAAAATCAAGGTAAGCGGAATAGGCGCGAAAGCGCAGGCCATAATCACCGTGATTTTAAACCCTTCAAAGCCCATATATCCAGAGTAGAGTACGTTTTGTCCCGTCAAGAACAATTGCACAGCAAATTCCAACGCGAAATATACCACCATCCATACCATAAAGCTCTTGTTCTTGATGGCATACTTAAACGATTCGATGATGCCAACGTGTTCCTCTTGTTCCTCTTCCTCGTATTCTCCGTTCTTCTTATACTCCTCAATGTCCTTATCCAAGGTAGATTTTTCCTTGATCATAAACAAGGGGATAAGCATCGTCAACGATAAGGGTAAGAAGGCAAAAGCGATGATGCGGATATTCGTACTGCCGATAAAAGCAGGAATCAGGGCGTAGCCAAGCACGAAAAATACCACGTCGAAAATGGTTTTGTAGTTGGACAAGGCAACGCGATCAGGCTCGTTGTCCACCACCTCCGAGAAGGTTGCGTAGTAGGTAACCATCGTCAGCGTATAGAAGGTATAGAAAATACACAACATCAAGCCAAACCAAATGGTGTTTACAATGCTCTTTTCCGCGTTTTGCAACGGGAATAAGAACAGCGTGTACGCAATCATCATCGGCACCATACCAAGTAAAATGGCAGGTCTTCTCTTGCCCCAACGGGATTTCAGCTTATCCGTCCAACCTGCAAGCGGAACGTCAATGACACCATCCACAATCTTTGCAATGGCAATCAAAACCGACCAAATTGCCGCAACGACCAAGGTCTTATTGAGGTAAGTCCAATTTTCGATATTCTCTTGGAATCCCTCTACCATCAACGCATCACACAGGTACGAGCCAACGATTAGGTTGAGCATATTCACACCCAAGCCCGCCATACCGTAAAGGAATAATTTCCCTCTTCCCCTTATCTTTTGCATACCATTTTCTCCATAATTTTATTTCGCGCTTAAAATAGCGGTCATTATCTTCTTTTCTTCCTCTAACCCTTGCGACGAGATCGGCTTCCCCATATAATACGCCGCCATCAGCCCAGGGCCGACGTTGATCCCGCAGGAAGGATATACGTCGTTGAGGTAGATTCCCTTCGGGTTGAACTTTTCTTGGATTAGCTGTTTGTAGCGTTCCGCCTGCGCACGTCTGTTCGTATGCGCGATGATAATCACCTGTTCTTCAGGGTTTTCTATCGTTTGTTCGATATACGAAAGCAACGCGGTATATGCCGATTTTTCGCCCTTTGCTTTACCGATAATGGTCGTCAAGCCGTTGTAGTCGAATTCCCCAAGGGGCTTTACGCCAATCAGCTTGCCCATAAACGCCTTCGCGTGGGAGATTCTACCCTTCTTTGCAACGAAGGACAAATCGTCCAGCCAACCGATTTGGTGGAAACGGCATTTATTTTCCTCCAAGTACGCCTTCACTTCCGCAAGGGTTTTCCCTTCCGCACGCATTTGGGAGGCATAGATCGCCATCAAGCCATATCCAGGGCCAAAGCGTAAGGAATCGAAGCACTCGATTTCCGCATCGGGATACTGTTCCAAAATCATTTCCTTTGCCTTTAATGCAAAGTTCAAGGTACCGCTCATACCCGAAGAAATGGACATCGACAAAATGCCGTAGCCTTCCTTGACGTATTTTTCAAAGGTGTTGTAAAACTCCTGAATGTTCGGAGGGGCGGTGGTAAAACCGTTGGGCTCCTTCGACAGCGCCTCGTAGAACGCCTCCCCCGTGCAGTCCTTGATATATGCGCAATCCTTCCAATCGAGGAAGGAAACCTGCTCGCTTCCGTCAGGATAACGCACGTGCCCCCATACTATCTCGATATCGTATTTTTCCCGAAGCTCCGTATTCAAATCACACGTGATATCGGGAAGTATTACAAATTTCTTTTCACTCATTCGTTTTCACCTCTTTCTTTGGGTTGATACATTCTTGTATAAAATCGCCTATTTCCCTGCGGACGGTTTCACCGCCCGTAAGATAACAAAGGGTATGTCCTGCGCCCTCTACCGTAACCATTTTTTTTGGAGAGGCACACGCCTCGAAGCTCCTTTTCGTGAAGTCTATCGGCACCTCTTTATCCACGTCCCCGTGCAGGAATAAAACGGGGATTTTGTTGTTTTTCAGCGAAGCCTCTACGCTTTGCTTTATATCCGTCTTTAAAACGCTCTTTGTCATTAGGTAAACGTAGTTTAAGGCGGCTTGTCGCATAAATATTTGCCCTAAACTGCTGGTCAATTCGTCATAAAAACAGGTAAACCCTGCCTCCATTACGAGGCCCTTTACCTTTTTCGATTGAATAAGCTCCGACGTGTATCCGACGGTGGTTGCGCCCATGGAAATGCCGTAAAGGAAGATATGCTCTACCCCCGCTTTGCCTTCCGCGTACGCAATCCAATCCAACAAATCGTACTTTTCTCGGTTGCCCATCGTGGTAAATCGACCGCCGCTTTCCCCATGCGCCCTTTGGTCTATCAATAAGACGTTAAAGCCTTGGTTTAAAAAATCCAGCGTGATCGCCGAGAAGTTGTTGAAGGGGTTCGATTGATAACCGTGTACGAACAGGATCGTTTTATCCGATTGCTTGTCGTAATATCTACCGACAAGCTTCACCCCGTCCTTTGCCTGCAGCTCTACCCTATCACAAGGGATTGCCCTCGCGCGCGAGATATCCGTCTTAAACCGATCGGCAAAGGGAAGATATTGCGTACCCGTTAGATCGTCGCTTTCGAGCATAATCGATTTTCGCCTATGAAATACACCAAGAAACATAAAGGTGTATATGGTAGACGGCAGGGCGAAAAGAACGCCTATCCCGATTAATATATAGCAGATAACCTCTATAACCATTTTATATCCTTATATTTTACCGCGGATTGCCCGTCGTAGGTGTAAAACCGCACGTTTGCCTTATCCTTCACCGCCACGCTGACCGTGTAGTCCTTCCCCTCATACGTCGTATGCAGGGTGGAAACCTCTTTATTTACCGCGGATATCTTGCGAGGGATAAAACCACCCTTGCCTTCCACTTTGAAAAGCGCTTCCTTCTTCGTCCAAAGCTGTAACAGCTCCGTCTTATCCTTGGGCATTTCTTCCTTTCTCGCAAGAATCTTGCTTGTAAATACCGCCGCCCTCTTTTCGTCGCTCATTTTACGGAAAAACGTCTCGTCCTCCTCGATGTCGATGCCCGTTTCCTTGTTGGAAACAATCACCGCAACGCCACCCCCCGAATGGGAGATACTGAAAAAACAGTTTTTGCCCGTCCATTTCCCGTGCTTCGTTTTGACGATATCCAGGTCTTGTATTTTGTAGCCAAAGCTACGAAAGAGTGCGTACTCTAACGTTTTCCAAGCCCAATATTTCGCGCGTTTGGTCTTCTCGTCGGTGACCGACGAAACTGCCTCCTCTCGTTCCTTTGGTTGCAAGGGTGCGTACTCGATTTCTTCAGGAATTGCGGAAAAATACACGTCGCATATCGTCTTATTCTTCCATTCGTTGACAACACCCTCGGTGACCTCGCAACGCTTCTCACCCAAATAACAATACCTTGCAAAATGTTCGCAATTGTTGTGGAGGATGTCGTAACCCTTTTCACCGATCCGTTCCCTTGCCCGTTGTACGGTCTTTTTCGGGGAAAGCCGTTTGACCTTGTCCGATTTTTCCATCGAGGCTACCTCGACCACCCTTCCGCCTGAAAAGGTGTCGATGTCGGAAACACAAACGGCGATGTCTTCAAATTTTCTACTCAATAATCCGTCAAAGGGCGGCAAACCGAATTGGATTACCTCGTCCTCCGACACGAAAATTCCGTAATGGTAAAAATTCCCGAAGGAAATACGGATCATATCACCTTGCTTGCATTCCGACTGCCACCAAATCATTGCATTCTTGCCTCAATATAATCGATTACCTTGCCAATCGTGTCAAACGTTGCCGTGCCTACGTCTTCGAACTTGATTTGGAAGCTTTCTTCCAACACGATTACGAGGTAAAGCATGCCTACCGAGTTCAAACCTACGTCTTCAATCAGTCTCGATGCTTCCGTGGTGCTTTCTATCTTCTCTCTTTCGCTGTCGTTGATAGAAATCATGATTTCTTGTAACTTTTCTAAAATTTCCGCTCTACTTAATTGCATTTTTTATATCTCACTATTTTCATACTCGGCGTTCTTTCAAAGTCGCTGTCTCTTACCACAAACTTGCTTACTTTCATGTGCGAGGGCAAGGTTGCGTTTACCGCTTTCAGCTGTTCAACCACGTATTCGTTTGCATTGCTAACGCCTAATTTCGCAAGCTCGGTTGCTCTGGGTACTACTTCCACCGCCAAAATGTGTTTGCCGTTTTCCAATACGTCTTCAAACACCTGGGAATCTTGCACCACCTCAATGGTGTTGAAGTAGCTTTCTACCTCTGCAGGGGATACGTTTTCACCATTGTCAAGGATGATGATATCCTTCGATCTACCCGTGATGTACAAGAAGCCTTCTTCGTCCAAACGCACAAGGTCGCCCGTCTTAAACCAACCGTCCTCGTATGCGTTTTTGTTTTCCTCGTCTTCGCCTACGTAGCCGTTCATCATGTTCCAACCCTTCAGCCACAATTCACCGTTTACAATCTTGAATTCCTGATGAGGGTAAGGGATACCAACCGATTCGGGCTTGCTTGCCTGTTCGGGGTTGCCCGATACGAGGTTCGCCGATTCCGTAAGGCCGTAGCCGGGGAATACGATGATGCCCATCTTTGCGTATTCCTTGATAAGGTAAGGTGCAACCGCCGCCGCACCGCAAATGATGTATTTCATATCCTGGCCAAGCATATTTCTGTTGAATTTCTTGGACAAGTTCATTGCCATTTCCAAAAGCGCAGGCACCAACACCAAGATGGTGGGCTTGAACGCCGCGATGTCCGCAAACAAATCCTTGGGGGTTTTACAGATAAATACGTGGCTACCCGTATAGAGGGGCGTCATCATATTACGTACGAGCCCGAAGATATGGGAAAGGGGCAATGCCAACATATATTTTTGGTGGAATACGTCTTGGTAGCCGTAGCAACCGTTTACGGTACCCTGCATCATTGCACGATGGTTCAACAAAGCACCCTTGCTTCTGCCCGTCGTACCGCCCGTGAACATAATTGCACAAGGGCTTTCCGCCTCTACCTTTGCCGCTTCTACCATTTCTTCGGAAGTTGCCGACCAGTCGATGCATGCCAATTTCTTGTTCATTTCTCTTGCAAAGGCGATCTTTTCCTCGAAGAAATTGTGATATACCAAACCGCTTAAATTGAATTTCATCGAACAGCCGAACACCGTCTTATCATCCAACTGCATAGGGAGTACCAACGCCGTACAGCCGTAGGTGGTCACCGCCAAGAAGGCTTTTACAAGCGCGTAGGAGTTTGCACCGATAATACCCACGGTGGAGCCCGCAGGGATGTTGTTTGCCTTCAACACGCCACGGAATTTTGCCACGTCCGTATAAAGCTGACCATAGGTGTAGGTACCGCTTGCGTCCGTGATTGCGGGCATTTCCGCATAGTTCTTGTTACATTCCTCCAACATTTCCACCAAGGTGTCCATTTCCTTGATTTTTGCGAAGGTTTCCTCGCTCGTATAGCGTTTAAATAACTCTCTCGTCTCAAATATCATATTAAGTTTCCTCCTTCAATTTTCTTATTTTTCAGCAAGCTGTTTTAATTCTTCTTCCTTTTCACGAAGCAGGGCTGCAATTTGGTCCATCTCTGCCAAGGACGGCATTCTGCCAAACATTTCCATGGGGTTGATCGGCTCCCCGATCACCACACGCTGTCTTTCCCAAATGCTCTTTCTTTTCTTGATATAGACGGGGATAATCGGCTTTTTCGCCGTCACCGACATCAATACCATACCCGATTTGAATTTCTTCATCTCGTCGTCCCTTGCCACCTGCCCTTCGGGGAACATGCAAACAAGCTTATCCTGTTGCAGGTGATCGACGATTTCTCGAAAAGTCTTCATGCTGACGTTTTGTTTGTCAATTTCAATGCAATGGAATTGTTCAAACCAAAACCGCTTTGCTTTCGTGTTGAATAGGTCGGACGTGGCGATGAAATGGTGCCTGCGATACCCGATACCAAACATCAAAATTACGGGATCGTAGTCGCCGGAATGGTTGGATATCAGTAGCGCACCACCCTTGATTTTTTCCTTGGCTTTTTCCGAGGCGTAGAGCTTTTTCGTCCTAAACCACAAGAGCCCCGGGATCGCCGCCGTCACCTTGATAAAATCATAAAAGAAGTAATTATTTTTCTTGTCTTTCTTTTTCATAGGCTATCTTCTCTTCCATTGTTTTGCCGATCTGGATAATTCTCTCTCTCACTTCACGGGTGATTCTGTCCAAGTTCGTTTTGTAATCCTCCCCTTCGTTGTACAATTCGGATACGAAAATGGGTTTTCCGATGATTACACGCGCCCGTTGTTTTTTGAAATACACCCCGTTCGTATAAATGGGTACGATGGGTGCGTTGGACATCAACGCCAGCTGGATGGCACCAGGCTTAAACGCCAAGGGCTTTTCCTCTTCCTTTTCAGGGATTCTCCCCTCGGGGAAGATGCCCACCACGCCACCTTTTTCCAATACCTTTTGCGAGGTTTCGATAAAACCGAAATCGTTGGAGTTTCTATCCACGAATATCCCGCCCATACCTTTTAAAAAGCGTTTCAAAAGGGGCTTTTTAAACAACACCTCCGCCATTTGATACCGCAGCGTTCTTCTGAAAAATACAAACAGGAATACTGCATAATCGTATATGGAGGTATGGTTGGAAAGGAGTATGGCAGGCCCTTTTATCCGTCGGCTTTGCTCCTTCTTGTTTTCGTAATAGATTTTGGTACGAAAGACTATCTTTTGCACGGGCCACGCCGTTATCTTCGTAAACCAATTGAAAAATCGTATCATTACATATTCCCTTTAATGAACGTACTGAAATCGCTGATGGAGCTTAACTTTTTATCATTCCCCAAGGGGATGATGATATCAAACTCGTCTTGGATATAGGCGATTAAGGTGAAGTAGTCCAAACTCGTACCACCTGCATCCGTGAAGAAATCGATATCCTTGTCAATCGTCTTCCCCAGCACCCTTTCAAAGCACGCAGCCACCTGCTTTTCTATCGTATCAAAGATATACTCGTCACCCTTTTCTTCGTCGCAGGTTAAGACGTTTAAGGTGCCGTTTGCGTATTCCTCCGCAAGGCGTTTTCTATTCAGCTTAAACTCGTTGCCCTTAATCAAATCTTCCCCGACAAGCACCACCTCTTTGATTTCGGAAAGGAGGTTGAGTTCTTTCAGTTTTTCTTTGATTTCCTGCGTCAAGCTCGCACGGGTTTCGTTGGAAAGGTATTTCACCACGGATACCAAGATAACGGGATACGCTTGCCCGTTCTTTTTCGCATCCACGATACATACCTTTTTCACGTGTTTGAGGTTGAAATCATACTCGAAAAGGTTAGGGTTGATGTTTTCGCCCGAGGTGGAAACGATCAAATCGTCCTTTCTACCCACCAAGAAGTAACGCCCCTTTTCTTCCTTTGCAAGGTCCTTCGTTTTAAACCACTCGTCCCCTATATATACCTTTTCGTTGTTCTCGATATAGTATTTGCAAAGGGAGTTGCCTTTTACAAGCAGTTCGCCTTCCTCGTTGATTTTGTAGGAAACGGAAGCCATGGGCTTACCGATGGTACCCGAGTTCAGGATACGGTTGTCTTCCGAGAGCTCTACCGAGGTGATACCCACCTCCGACATGCCGTAGCCGTTGGATAAGTGGTAACCGATGCCGTTGAAGAATTGAAGCACCTCTTCGCTGATACAACCGCCGCCCGTAATCATAAAGCAAACGCTCTCACCGAACAATTTATCACGCACCTCTTGGAAGGCCTTTTTGCGGAACCATCTTGCCAACGCAGGGATACCGCTTAACATTTGCGAGAGCTTTAACCCCTTTTGCAACCTTGCATAGGTGGCTTCCCCTCTTTCTTTTACCTTTTTAATCGCCTGCTCGTACACCGTATTCCAGAACAAGGGTACGGCAAAGATGTGCGTTACCTTGTGTCTACGGATGGTGTTCAAAATGCATTGCGGGGACATATCCTTTAACGCAACGAAGCTTCTCGCGTAGAAGGCAAACCACATGTACATCGCCGTCAAACCAAAGATATGGTAGAAAGGCAGGAAGGTAAGCTGTTTTAACTCCCCTTCGTAATGCTTTTTAATCAAACGGCTGTTTTTTACGATTTGTTCCGCATTGAGGATTTGGTTAATGATGGCAGGTGCATCGTAGACGCAAATTTTTACCGCGTTCGAGGTACCCGAGGTCATCAAAAGGATTTCTTCGCCGAAGGTATTGCTGTCGCTGTCACACTCCCCGCAAACGATTTCCTCCGCCTTGTAGGTGGGAAGGGTGAAGGCTTCACTATCGGAGATAACCGCCTTTGCTTCCGCCCTTGTAAGGGCATCCTCCAACGTCTTTTTGTCCAGCCTCGTGTTGAGGAGCAAGGGACAGTAGCCACATTTTAAAATCGACCAAAAAATCTCAATCCATTCTAAAGAGTTTTGCATGTACAAGCCCACTACCGAGCCCTTTTCAAGACCGCCTAACTTTACCTGCAAGGTATAGGCTTTTTTCAGGATCTCACTCTTTACGGTGCCGTAGGACTTTTTGATAATTCGATATCCGTCGTTGCTTTCCCAAAAGGTGTTGTTCGTTTCCGAAAACATTAAATCGAACAAAGCGGCAAAGGTTTGCGCCCCACCTTTCAACGCCTCGGATTTATAACTTACGTATTCATCAATCGTTTTGCAATGTGCAATGTTCGTTAATTTCATAACCTTTCCTTTTTTTAAAGCAACTTTTTTATCAGTTTACGGATATTTTTCGTGTAATTTTTTGGCGTGCGTTTTTATGATTGAAATGGGGTGAAAATTGTTAATTTTTCAACCATTCATCTATATAATAGATGGCATACTGCGGGCAGTATAAAAAATCACTTTAAATTATAACATTTTTCGACAAAAAAATCAATACTCTCATGCAAAGTTTTTCCCTTGCAACTGTTAATTTTGTAAACTTTTTTTATAAAAAGTGTTTTATTGTATGCAAAAGAGCAAAAATAAAGCCCTTTTACGAAAAAAAGCAAACAAAAACCGAGCCTTTTCCCAGCTCGGTTTCATTTTATATTTATTATGCTTGTATTCCATTGATACGGAGTGTCACATATCGATTTAGTTTGTCTGTTTTTTCAGACAAACGAGAGTTTCAACGCTACCATCGCGTTCCCACAAAATCTGGTGCGCATCGTTATCCCCATTATAATACACGGGGAAATTGAAGATTATCTTGCGAAGCAAGGTATTGGCGCCCGTATCGTTTGCGTTAATATGTACCTCTTTCACCAGTCCAGCAAGAACGTCTTTCTTTTCACTTTCATCCATTATATCATAAACTTTATCAAAAGTCACTAATATTTCACGTATTTTCTCTAAAGTCATTTTTTCTTCTTCAAATGCTTTCTTTCTTAAGAGCGCGTCTTCAATGGCTTCTTCAATTTCATATATCGTTTCATACAAGCCATTCAGTCTTGTTGTCATGTCTTGAATCTTACGTTCTCTAAACTTAGCATCCGCAGGCAGATTATCAAGTTCAATCTCCAAGCGCACTTTATTCATTTCGACTTCCTTAAGCTTTGCTTGATAGTTTTGAATTTCCTGCTCCACTTTCGTATCATTCGTCCTATCATCAATTTGTAAGTTCACCGCTTCACTCAGCGACTTGCTCTTTACAAGCTCTTTAATTATCTCAACAACCACTGGCTCTATATCCGTGGTTTTTAATTTTGCCTGATATCCACAACGACTACCGCGTTGATAGTGACTATTTCCGCAGTAATAGTAATAGACATCCTTTTTCGTCCCATCCTTTTTTGTCCAAGTATGACGATTACAATACATCAACCCTCCACACTTTGGACAGCGCAACAAACCACTCAACAAATGCACCTTCGGAGCTCCTGCTTTAGGCTTTTGCGCCACGCCAGTTTGCTCACGCTTTTTCTTTGCCTTTTCCCAAACTTCCATATCAATAATGGGTTCATGTTTTCCCTCTTGTAAAATATAATCTTTAGAACGAATAACTCTATATTCTTCTTTTTTGCCTTTCACCTTTTCGCGAACTCTTCTTCCGTATGCAATCTTACCGGCATAAACGGGATTATCCAAAAGCGCTTTAATACAATGTGCGCTCCAAACAGTTAAAGCAGATTTCGTATTTTTAGCTTTAGGCACACCTTGAAGATTCAAAGATTTTGCAATTCCACCACAACCCTTGTTTGTATCAACAAACTGTTCAAAGATTTGACGAACAATCTCCGCCTCTTCTTCTTTTACAACCAACTGATTATCTTTGAGATAATAACCATAAGGAGCAGGACCGCCATTCCATCCGCCTTGTCTTGCCTTTTCCTTTCTACCGTTCATCGTTTGCTCAAGAATGTTTTCACGTTCAATTTCCGCAACTGCCGATAAAACGGAGATAAGAAGTTTACCGCTCGTTTGTGAAGAATCAATCCCCTCTTCAACACAAATCAAATCCACCCCAAACGCTTGAATATGCGCCAAAGAGTTAAGAATGTCCGCTGCATTTCTACCGAAACGAGAAAGTTTGTACACTAAAACATAGTCAACCTGCAAGCCGTTTTCAATATCCGCAAGCATGCGCTTAAAGTCTGGACGACCTTCTATTGATTTCCCCGATTTACCCGCGTCTTCATATTTACCAACGCATACCATTTCTTCACGTTCACCAAAACGGGCAATTCTATTGACTTGCCCATCCAAGCTAAACCCATCAACCTGCATTTCCGTACTTACACGTACATAAGAAATATACTTTTTACCTTCTCGATTCATATAAAATCCTCCAAATATTATTTTTTCAAAACTCTATAACCATACTTTTTTACGAGTATTGCCATCAAATCAACAAAAGCCTCTCGCTTTCTTTCTTCTTCCGCTTTCTCTTTGGGAGATAAGTCCTTCCATTTCAAAAACGAAACCTTCACATCACCATCATCCGATGCAGTTTGCGATGCCACACTACTATTGTAACTCGGCATATTACCTGCCTCAAAGAAAAATTTTTCACTTTTTTCGTTTGTAGCAATATTTTTTTCGATATATTTTTGCTCCATTATTTCCTCCTATTAAAACATCAAATTTTACCCTAAAAATAGGCAATTGGTTTTTAGGCGTGTGCTTGTCTTGATACAAGTGGTGGGGCGCCGCGCCGCCACGACCAGCACACGCCCCCCCCATTAAAACAACCACCCAAATGAAACGAAAGTCCACGAAC
>JAZRFV010000091.1:0-2633 GCA_045643825.1 Candidatus Scatosoma sp. | reverse complement strand
TCGTTGTAAAATGCGGTAAGCAAAAGAGAATTATCCGTGCGGTGGACGGGTATTTCACCTTTACCGCAAAGCGTGGCAGGGTACAACTTCAATAAAAGTGAAAAAATCTTCGCTTGTTTGGGCGAGGATTTTTTCGTATTGTCAAAAATGGGAAAGTGTGCTATACTGATTATATGAAAGGCGTTTTTCCTAAATGGAAAAACAAAGGAGGGGATACGATGAAAAGATTGTGGGCGTCGCTGTTGTCTATATTAACGTGTTTTTGCTTTGCAGGGTGTGATATCGCCGACTTCAAGATTTTCAAAGGCTTTGTACCGCCTTCGGCAAAGCCGAACCCTATCACCTATATCGGTGTCGTGGAAAGCCAAGAGGAAACGGATGCCTTGTTTGTCTATATCGACGGAGTGGGGCTTTGCGATATCCCCACCTATGAAAAGGGTACGGTAGAGGTAGTGGAAGGGGATTTGCTCTTGATAGAGTTCTACACCGACGAGGTGGCGATTATGGAGTGTTACCCTGCTCGCTTTGCTTCGCCTGCCGATTATGTGGGCGTTGTCGAGTTTTCCTTCTCGTTGACCTGGGGGATATTCGGGCATAGCTCGTATGATAGTGAAACGGGGCGTTTGGTAAAGACGGACGACGTATCGCCGAACGATGATTACGTGGCGACACATTTCTTAACCCCGCAGGAAAAATTAGCGATTTATAAAACGGTGAGGGAGTTGGAGATTACCTCTTACTCTGACGAATTCAATCCGACAATGAACGGCTCCGATCCTTATGAAACCTTGGTGTTGAGTGCGAAGATAGGCAATATATCCAAAACCGTTACGGCGAAGGAGGTAGGGCTTAATAGTCCCGCAAGCAGTACTAAAGGACGAGAGTTTATGGACGCGTGCGAAACGATATCGAATATTTTAGAAAGCACGGAAGAATGGAAGGCAATGCCTGATTTCCCGTTCTATTACGAGTAACAATGAAAAACCGCCCTGCAAGGGATTTCCTTGCAGGGCGGTTATATTTTTATATGGATATATTAGCCAACGATAAGGTTTACCAATCTACCTTTTACGATGATGCATTTTTTCACGCTCTTACCAGCCATTGCTTCCGCAACGTCGGGGTTTGCACAAACGATTGCCTGAATTTCTTCGTTGGTCAAGCTTTCCGCAATCATCATTTTTGCCTTGATTTTGCTGTTTACCTGAACGGCGTATTCCACTTCGTCCTTCACCAAAGCCGTTTCGTCGAATGCAGGGTAGCTTTCTTCGAATACGGAGCTCTTGTTGCCGAGCTGTTCCCACAATTCTTCCGCAAAGTGGGGGACAAAAGGTGCAATCATACGGATAAGGTCGCTGATGGCTTCTTGGTAGAACTTCACGTTCTTCGCTTCCACTTCATTTTCATATTTTTGAAGGGCGTTTACGTATTCCATCAAACGAGCAACCGAGGTGTTAAACGAGAAGGCTTCTACGTCACGGGTAATGCTCTTGATTGCGTAATGCTTTGCGTAGTTGAGGTTCTTTTCCGCAGAGGTGATTTCGTTGTGACCACCCGACATTTCCATCGATTTGAGGGTTAAACGCTCGATACGATCAGCAAACTTCGCAACCGATTTGATACCGTCGTCGCACCAAGGGCCACCCTCGGTGTAGCTGAAACCAAACATAAGGTACAAACGGAACATATCCGAACCGTATTCCTCAATGTAGGTATCAGGGGAAACGACGTTGCCGTGCGATTTGGACATACGGTTGCCATCAGGCCCCAAGATAATGCCTTGGTGTACGAGGCGTTTGAAGGGCTCGTCAAAGTTTACAAAGCCCATATCACGCAACGCCTTCGTGATAAAACGAGCATACAAAAGGTGCATACAAGCGTGTTCCGCGCCGCCAACGTATACGTCTACGGGGAGCATCTTATCAGCAACTGCTTTCGAGAAAGCTTGCTTGTCGTTGTGTGCATCGGGATAACGAAGGTAATACCAGCTGGAGCATACGAAGGTGTCCAAGGTATCGGGATCACGGGTAGCCTTGCCACCACATTTAGGGCAGCTGCAATTCATAAACCCTTCGTGGCTTGCAAGAGGGGATTTACCGGTAGGACGGAATTCTACGTCGTAGGGGAGTTTCACAGGAAGATCCTTTTCAGGAACGGGTACGGTACCGCACTTTTCACAGTGAATCATAGGGATAGGTGCACCCCAGTAGCGTTGACGGGAAACCGACCAGTCACGCAAACGGTAGTTTACCTTCTTACCGCCTTTGCCGATTTTTGCAAGGTGTGCCGCAATCGCATCACGAGCTTCTTCACCCGACAAACCGTCGAAGGAACCGCTGTTTACAAGGATACCATCTTCACAGTAGGGCAAAATCGTTTCGCCACCGCGTTTTTGGATAACCTGCGTTACGGGAAGGTTGGATTTTTTAGCGAAAGCGTAGTCACGCTCGTCGTGAGCCGCAACCGCCATAACAGCACCCGTACCATAGGAATACAATACGTAGTCCGCAAGGTAGATGGGCAATTTTTTACCCGTCAAGGGGTGGATAGCGTATGCACCCGTGAATACGCCCGTCTTTTCACGTGCGGTGGAAAGACGATCGATGTCGTTTGCTTCCGCTGCATAGCGTACG
>JAZRFV010000090.1:0-8261 GCA_045643825.1 Candidatus Scatosoma sp. | reverse complement strand
AACAAAATCGTCCTTAACACGACGGCGGATAACTTGACTGCATTTAAAGATGCAGACGGTGGATTTGCAATTAGCTACGTTGACATGGCTAAGATGGTAGAAGCAGGTAAACTTGACCAAGCAACGCTTGAAGCAAACTTCACGGCTGCAAACGGCTTTAATACGGCAATCCCCGTATTGTACGTGAAGGGCGGCGGTGCGTTCTGGTTCAGCGCATTGGATGGTTTGTTTGTTGATGGCGAAAGCTATGAATATCAATTGACGATTAAAGGCTTTGCTGTACAAGCGGCAAACGTGCATTTGTGGACGAACAAAGGCCACGACATTAGACAAATTGCGGATACGAATGAATCGCGTCCTTATTACGCATTTAGTGAAACGGTTACGTTGCCTACGGGTATGAATAATTTTGGTTTCTATGCAGGCGGTAGTATGGAACTTTACATCGCAAGCATCGAAGTAGTAAGAACGGAAAAGGAAATCCCTGTGGTAAATCCCGAAGTAACGCCCGATAATTTGGTTTCCAGCGTAAACTGGGAAAATGACAAAATTGTTCTTAATACTACGAACAGCAACTTAACCGCATATACGGATCACGACGGTAAGTGTTCTAGCATTGGTTACGTAGACGCGTCTAAGTTGGTGGAAGCTGGCAGAATGGATCAAGACACCTTTAATGCAAACTTTACGTCGGCAAACGGATACAATGCAGGCGTTCCTGTATTCTACGCAAAGGGTAGCGGTTTCTTCTATTTCAACGCGCTTGACGGTTTGTTTGCAAACTATGAAGGATACACCTACAAAGTTACCATTAAAGGATATGCGGCGTTTGTAAATGACGGCCATATGTTTACGAGAGATACGTGGAAATCTGTAAAGCAATTCGCTGGCTCGGAAAGCGGTTACGCGTTTAGCGAAACGTTTGATATGCCTACGGGTCACCCTGCATTGGGTATCTTGGGTAACCAAAGCATTGAAATCTACGTATTTAGTCTTGAAGTAGAAAGAACCAAAGTTATTGTAAATCCTAACGTTACCCCCGAAAACTTGCTCACCAAAGCAGAATGGGCAGACAACAAAATCGTCCTGAACACGACGGCGGATAACTTGACTGCATTTAAAGATGCAGACGGCAGATTTGAAATTAGCTACGTTGACACGAGCAAGTTGGCGGAAGCAGGTATGCTTGACCAAGCAAAGCTTGATGCGAACTTCACGGCTGCAAACGGCTTTAATACGGCAATCCCCGTATTGCACGTAAAGGGCGGCGGCGCATTCTGGTTCAGCGCGCTTGATGGTTTGTTCTCTAAAGACGAAGGTTATACTTACAGTTTAACGATCAAAGGTTATGCAGTTCAAGTTGCTAACTCGCATTTGTGGTCAAATAACGGTGGCGTTGGTAAACAAATTGGCGATACTTCTAATGGTTATGTATTGAATGAAACGATTTCTTTGCCTATCGGTATTAAGAATTTTGGTTTCTACGCAGGCGGCAGTATGGAACTTTACATTGCAAGCGTAGAAGTGGTTAGAACGGAAAAAGTTGTGCCCGAAGTGGACGTTAACGTTACCCCTGAAAACTTGCTTACCAGTGCAGAATGGGTAGACAACAAAATTGTCCTCAATACGACGAACAGCAATTTGGCGGCGATTGAAGATTGGGATAATAAATACGGTAATGAAGGCAACAGCATCGGCTACGTAGACGCGTCTAAGTTGGTAGAAGCAGGTAAAATGGACCAAGCGACCTTTGATAACAACTTTACGGCAGCAAACGGGTATACCGAAGGCGTTCCCGTATTCTACGTAAAAGGCACGGGCTTGTTCCTTTTCAAGGCGCTTGACAATTTGCTCAATGATAGCGCTTATACCTATCAAATGACGATTAAGGGCTATGCAGTGAACAATAGTTACGTTTTGTTGTATACGCACGGCAACTGGCAACAAATAGGTCAATTCGGCGATACGTCTACGGGTAAGGTTGTAAACGAAACGTTTACTTTTGATGCAATCGGTTCATCTTCGATGGGTATTAACGGTATCAATAACATTGAAATGTATATCTTTAGCATTGAAGTGGTTAGAATTGCAAAATAATAACAAATAACAGTATAGACACAGTATCACCTTTATCGGTGATACTGTGTCAATTAAAAAAGATGACAAGATGGAGTTAAAATGAAATTTCAAACTTACGGAGAAGTACTTCGACGGATTCAATTAAATAGCGAGCGTATGGGTGACGAAATGTATACTTACCCCGAAGTATTTCGCCATGGCAGTGAGTGGTGGGGAGATTGGGAAGGCAGAGCGATCTTGAGCTTGTGCTGTTTGTGCCAAATCACCGAAAACGAGCAACAAGAAAAAATCGGGGTTCAATTACAAGAAATCATAGACCATTTAAACGAGTATACCAATCGATTTGGTTATTTTGGCGATGTGTTTAATGAAAACTTGGTCAATGAACAGCAGTTATCGGGGAATAGTTGGTTCCTTAGAGGGTTGTGCGAATATTACCGATTGACAAAAGATGAGAAGATACTGGATAGAATAAAACGCATTGCAGATAATTACTTGGTACTTTTATCTGGTTCTTACGAACGTTATCCCATGTGTGAAAGGGGTAGCGGCGAGGTTAGCGGACATTTGGAAGAGAAAATTCAAGACGGCTGGTTGCTTTCAACGGATATTGGTTGTGCTTTTATTATGCTGGACGGTATCACGGACGTGTATTCGTTATATCCTTCAGAAGAGATAAAAAGTGTAATTAAAGGGATGATTGAAAAATTTATCACTTTTGATTTAATTAAGTGCAATTTCCAAACCCATGCGACGCTTACTGCTGTAAGAGGAATTTTAAGATTCTATAAACAAACGGGGGAAATGCAATATTTAGAGATTGCAAAACAGTTGTTTAATTTGTACGTTTCTCAAGGTATGACCTTGAATTACGCCAATTATAACTGGTTTGGTAAACCGCTTTGGACAGAACCCTGCGCAATCGTTGATTCCTTATTGGTTGCTTCGCAACTGTATAAAGCTACGGGCAAAATAGAGTATTTAAGGTACTTTAACAGAATTTACTTAAATGCAATTTCTACAAGCCAAAGGTTAAACGGTGGGGCGGGTTGTGAAACTTGTTTAACGGGCGAAAGCGACGGGCTTAAAATTTCCCTTTACGAGGCGTATTTCTGTTGTACGATGCGATTTGCCGAAGGGTTAAAATGCCTGTGCGATTTCCAATGCATTCAAGAGCATGATGGGGTTTTAATTCCTTTCTACAATGATTTTTGGTGCGATTTAGACGGCGTGGAAATATCCATGCGCAAAATCGAAAATGGCACGCAAGGAAAAATCTACATAAACGTTCCCTCGGATAAGCCTATAAAACTTTCGCTTTATATCCCTACCAATACGGTATTTATTGGGAATGGCAGGGTGGAAGACGGCTTATACGTCCTTGACAATGCGTGCGGGGAAATCGAGATAGAATACAGCGTTCCCGTTTACACTGAACAGCGAATGGGACACAACGTTTTGTTTGCAGGCGACGTTTTATTATCGCGTAAAAATGACGATAAGACATTTACGCCGATTATGTCTTATATCGACATGAATAAAAACGAAGAGGAAAAAAGCGTTCAATATTTCTGGTACGACAAATAATTTTTGTATACCATACAATGTAAATTTGTAAAATTTTAGACTGAAAAGTGAGGTGGATAAAATGAAAATTACGTTCTTAGGAGCAGGTAGTACAATCTTTGCCAAAAACCTTCTTGGCGATACGTTGCTTACCCCTGCATTGAAAGAGGATTTAACGATTGCTTTATACGATATTGATGTAAGTCGATTGGAAGAATCGTATATCGTTATAGAGAGTTTAAATAAAAAATACAATGACGGTAAGGCGAAAGTTTTAAAGTTTTTGGGTGTAGAAAATAGAAAAGAGGCTTTGCGAGGCGCGCGTTTTGTCGTGAATGCCGTACAGGTAGGCGGTTACGAGCCAAGCACGGTGATTGACTTTGAAATTCCTAAAAAATACGGTTTACGCCAAACGATTGCCGATACCCTTGGTATAGGCGGTATTTTCCGTGGACTTCGTACCATCAAGGTTATGAAAGAGTTTGCCCGCGATATGGAAGAAGTTTGCCCCGATGCACTGTTAATGAATTATACCAACCCGATGGCGATTCTTACGGGTTATATGTTACGATATACGGGCGTCAATACGGTTGGGCTTTGCCACAGCGTTCAAGGCTGTTCTTGGGCTTTGTTTAACAATTTAGGGATGAAAGACGTACAGGTGGGCAGAGAGTTGATTGCAGGTATCAATCACATGGGCTGGCTTTTGGAAATTTACGACAAAGACGGCAATGACTTGTATCCCGAAATCCGTCGTTTGGCGAAACTTAAAAATCAAACGGAAAAACACAATGATATGGTGAGATTTGACTATATCGATAAGTTTGGGTATTATTGCACGGAAAGTTCAGAACATAACGCCGAATACAATGCGTTGTACATTAAGTCCAGATACCCCGAATTGATAGAAAAATTCAATATTCCTCTTGACGAATATCCCCGTCGTTGTATCGAGCAAATCAACGGTTGGGAAAAGCAGAAGAAGGAATTATTGGGCGGCGGCGATATTCATCACGAACGCACGCACGAGTACGCATCGCATATTATGGAAGCGATTGTTACGAACAAACCGTATAAAATCGGCGGTAACGTATTGAATAACGGCTTAATAAGCAATCTTCCCGCGGATGCGTGTGTGGAAGTGCCTTGTCTTGTGGACGGTATGGGGATTACGCCTACTGCTGTTGGTAGGTTGCCCGTTCAATGCGCAGCGATGAATATGACAAATATCAACTGTCAATTATTGACGATTGAGGCTGCTGTTACAGGCAAAAAAGAACACATTTATCAAGCGGCAATGATGGATCCTCATACAGGAGCAGAACTCTCCATCGATGATATAATTTCGATGTGTGATGAAATGATAGAGGCGCATAAGAACAGCGGTTTCCCCGTGTTGTAATTTTTTCTTTTTATATGCAATTCTATAAATGCGAGAAATGAACGAGAAAAAAACGTCTACCAAGGCATTTTTTAGGGATAGGTGGAAATATGAAAGCTGTATGGGCGAAAAATTTTAGGCAGGAAAAGAATATAACGCTTGCATTTTTGCTTGATTTAGGACAAAAAGAAGCCTTTGATATGAAAATTGCGGGCGCATCTTTGTATCGAGTATATGCAGATGGACAATTCTTGTCCTTTGGACCTCAAAGGGCGGCAAAAGGATATGCGAGAACAATGAATCTTGCGGGCAAGGCGAGATATTTGGTTGTGGAAGTGGAAAGTATTTACGCCGAAGGCTTTTGGGTGATTAAGCAGCCTCCTTTTTTTGCCTGTGAGCTTGAAACGAACAGCGGAAAAAGGTACGATGCCAAGGATTTTGTCTGTCGCTTGCTTACGGATAAACTGCAAAAAGTACAACGTTACAGTTATCAACGCGGTTTTTTGGAGTCGTATAAAATGCGAGAAGACAGAACCCGTTTGTATGCGTGCGGCGGTGACTTTCCCGTATTAGAAACAGAGGATGTTGCATTACCGCAACTTCTTTCCCCGTGTGTAGATGAGGCGAAATATACTTTATACGATTATGTGTCCATAATCGAAAAAGGAAGCGTAGCGGAGGACGTTGAACGCCCTGTTTGGCGGGACCGTGCGCATACGTTGGTAGGAACGGCGTTGGAAGGTTTTTCGATAGAAGAATGGGAAGATGCGCCCACCGACGAAGCCTCTCGATTTGTTTATGAAATCAATGGAAAAGCGGGGAAATATTTTTACAAAACGTTGGACTTTTCGCGCGCATTGACGGGATTTATACAGCTTGAAGTAACGGCCAAGAATGCGGGAAATGTGTACGTTATTTTTGATGAATTGCTTTGGGAAGAGTGTGGAAATGGCAAAAACCATATCGGATTTGAGCGGAATACTACCTCTAACGTTTTAAAATGGCAGTTTGAAAATCCAGGGCGATATAACGTTTCTACATTTGAACCGTATGCTTGCCGTTATGTGAAGATAGTTTATACACCTGGGGTGGAGGTTGAGATTCGCGTTCTTTCTTTCGAAAATCCAAATGCGGACAGGTTGCGTTTTTCTTGTGCGGATAAACGCGCGGAAAAAATCATGGAATCAGCGAGGGCAACGTTTGCGCAAAACGCCGTCGATCTTCTTACTGATTGTCCATCACGAGAACGTGCAGGATGGCTTTCGGATAGTTGGTTTTCTTCCGTTGCCGAACGGTTATTCACGGGGATGAATCAAGCGGAAAGAGCTTTTTTAGAAAATTATGAAAAAGCGCATACCGAAGGCTTGCCCGACGGGATGATACCTATGTGTTATCCGGCTGACGTTCTTGAGGGAGGATATATTCCGAATTGGTCGCTTTGGTATATCATGGAGCTAAAAAAATATGCTGGTATATACGGGAGTGATGATATAGTAAAAGGTGCAAGGGAAAAAGTCTTTGGGGTATTACGCTTTTTTGAAGGATATGAAAACGAGATAGGACTGTTAGAGGATTTAGAAGGTTGGGTTTTTGTTGAATGGAGCGAGGCAAACGATAAGGAACATATTTGCGGAGTAAATATTCCGTCCAACATTCTCTATGCCGCAAGTTTGATCGGTGCGGGTGAGCTGTATGAAAAACCCGAATGGGTTTTAAAAGGTGAAAATATTCGAAAAAAGGTGAAGGAGCTTGCGTTTGACGGTAAATTCTTTGTCGATAATCTCATTCGAGATGAAAATGGAAAATTGAAACAAAGCGGATTATTGACGGAGGTTTGTCAGTATTATGCATTTTGGTTTGATTGCATTTCCGTTGAGGAATATAGCGATTTGTACAAAGAATTGATGGAACGATTAGGAGAAAATCGCAAAGAAGGTTATCTTCCTCAAATGGGAAAACCCAACGTTATGTACGGTTTGTATATGCGTATCGATCTATTGATGCGTGAAGGGAAGCGAAAAGAGGTGTACGACGAGTGTATCCGTCTATTTGAAAAAATGGCGAATCGAACAGGAACGCTTTGGGAACATAATGGGATTGGTGCAAGTTGTATTCATGGGTTTGCTGCATATGCGGCAAAGTGGCTTATTTACGCGTTAACGGGCTACGACTGTATTTGTGAAACATTTGATAAAACAAATGGGGCCGGCGTGGATTGTGAGGTGATATTTCCAAAGAATGTCAAATATGGCGGCAAACTGAAAATTTCGGTAAAAGGTGATCGAGTTTTTGTGGATATTATTTAATAAATCGATGTTGAAAAGATTGTGTGGACGAATACATGCATATGTAAAAGGAAAATTAAGCTAGTACACTTAATGTAAAGAATAGTAAAAAGATTAAATAAATAGGTTGTTTATGTGAAGCATAATAAAAATATAACAAAAGCCCTTCGAGAAAATAACTCGAAGGGCTTTTGTTATAAAGGGAAAACGGAATTAAAATGTGCACGCCAAAAATGGGGGTTTTTATCAAAAAATCAATTTTTGACCGCATAAAACTATCAAATATGCAAAAAAATGAGGTATTTATACGCTCATTTCGCATAAATACCTCATTTTGGTGCGGTCGACAGGTATCTGCCGTTTCCGCAAGCGGAGCCTCGGCAGGGCGTCGAAATACGGGACGTTTTTTCGGAAAAAATGAATCTTCGCAAGCCGTATTTCTCGCGTGTAAGGAGCTATGCGATGGAATAGCGCAGTGAAACGAAGCGTCAGCTGCATATAATTATGTAGGTCGCAAACGGTTAACAACACAAAAAAACAGCGGTATCCCATAAGGGATTCCGCTGTTTTTGGTGCGGTCGACAGGAATTGAAGACATACGACGATACGAAAAAAGCCTTGATTTTCAAGGCTTTTTTACTATTGAACGCCAACGTGGACGCCAAAGTTTTTTGGGAAAGATATGATATTGCAGGTCTTATTTAACAGCAAAAACAAGCCGAATATGGAGTGGATTGCATTTCTTTGGTGTTTTACTTATCTTATCAATATTGTGCCATAAAACGCGAAATGGGCATACCATGTATGCGTTGAATGATGGATTAAGATGTAATATCGTAACATTTTGATCGTGGGGTTGCATAATGCTGTATTGATGTGAAGGGCGGCTTAAATGGATTAAAATTGAGCGTTTTTGCATGAAATTATATTCGAAAACAAAAGAAAATTCG
>JAZRFV010000089.1:0-16452 GCA_045643825.1 Candidatus Scatosoma sp. | reverse complement strand
CAATACGGAAGCGACACGGCTTGCAAGACGGCCAAGGGGAACCCCAGCTGCGTCCACGACGTACCACTTTCTTTCAACCGTTTCGGCGTGTGCCATATAGGTTTTCATAATATGTTACTCCTTATTTCGTGTATATTTTTTCTTTTTCTTTTCTTTGTGTAGGTTCTTGGTCACCGCTTTCAAAATCCGTTCAACTAACGGGGAAAAACAGGTTTTTCAAGGGGTTTCCTCAAACTGCCTATTTATTGTAGTATGAAAAGAAATTTAAGTCAAGCTGTTTTGCACGCGATTTTTTAACTTTTTTTATTTTTTTTAATTTTTTTTTACATTTCTATCTTTTTTCCATTTTCCCCTTGAAATTTCTAATAAAAATCGTTTTTTACCAAAGGAAAAATTGTTAACAAGTGAACTCTTCATCGAAAAAATGTGACTGTTCCGATAACGGCATTAACTTGCCAACAGGCAAACTTCACTACGCCACAGGCGTAACTTCACTGTGGAAACGCCACAACTTCACTTACCCAAGTAAACTTCACCATATTATATATATTGTACGCGTAAGAGGGCAACGCGTATCCACATTCTTGTTCCCCTTTTCACATTTTTGCATTTCCTCCCCCATATTTGTTTGCTTTTTTTAAAAAAGTACGCTATAATATGGTTGTCAAAATTTTTGGAGGACACTATTATGCCTTTGGTTACTACTACCGAAATGTTTAAAAAAGCTTATGCGGAAAAATACGCAATCGGCGCTTTCAACGTAAACAACATGGAAATGATCCAGGCGATTGTTGAAGCTGCTAACGAAGAAAAATCCCCTGTTATTTTGCAGGTATCCGCAGGCGCAAGAAAATACGCAAACCCCGTATACCTTAAGCACCTTGTTCAAGCTGCCGTGGAAACCAACGAAATTCCCATCGCTATGCACCTTGACCACGGCGCTGACTTTGAAATTTGTAAAGCTTCCATCGACGGCGGCTTTACCTCCGTTATGATCGACGCATCCTCCCACCCTTGGGAAGAAAACATCGCCATCACGAAGAAGGTTGTTGAATACGCTCACGACCACGGCGTTGTTGTTGAAGCGGAACTTGGTACCCTCGCTGGTATTGAAGACGACGTAAACGTTTCCGCTGAACACGCACACTTCACCTCCCCTGACGAAGTTGAAGAATTCACCGCAAGAACGGGTATCGACTCGCTTGCGATCGCTATCGGTACCTCCCACGGCGCTTACAAATTCAAGCCCGGTCAGGACCCCAAGCTTCGTTTGGACATCTTGGAAGAAATCGGCAAGAGATTGCCCGGCTTCCCCATCGTATTGCACGGTGCTTCCTCCGTTCCCCAGGACAAGGTTGCTATCGTTAACCAGTTCGGTGGTCACATGCCCGATGCAATCGGTATCCCCGAATCCGAACTTCGTAAGGCAGCTCAAATGGCAGTTTGCAAAATCAACATCGACAGCGACCTTCGCGTAGCGTTCACGGCAGCTATCCGTAAGCATTACAGCGATTTCCCTGGTCACTTCGACCCTCGTCAATACTTGGGCGACGCTCGTGCAATGATGAAGGAAATGGTTAAACACAAGATCGTTAACGTGCTTGGTTCCGCAGGCAAAGCGTTTTAATTAAATTTTTATGGTAGCAAAACCCCACCCTCGAAACAGGGTGGGGTTTTACTGTGGAGTAACACAAAATAGAAAATGCGTGGCTTTTTACACCACGCATTTTTTTGCTTTTACCATTCCCAATCGTCAACCTTGTCGCTGTCAACGCCAAAATCGCCATCGCCAAAGCCATACGAATCGCTTGTTTTTACAATATCTTGTTCGTTGAAGGCAATTACCTTCCATTCGGGCTGATTATATGTCTTTCTCATATTAATTACCCTCCGTGATTAAGCCTTCGCTTACAAAATAATTGTATAAGTGTTCTACCGCTTGTCCGCCGTTATAATAATCTTTTACCATGTTTACAACAGAATAGTCTTTCTTTTGGTTAGACGTATAGGTAATACCATCAATCTTAATATAAGCTTCTACAGTAAATTCCGTTGTCAGCTTGTCTTTATCATTAATGATATCGCCCAAGCCAATTACAACGTACACTAACCCATTCGCCTCGTCAACCGTCCAAGACTTTGCGCTCGTGGTGTACTCTTTCCTTTTACTGTCTGCGGTTATCATTTTACTGTCTGCGGTTACACGAATACCAACTTGCTCCACATTTTCAATATCAAGCAAAGCTTTATCTACCGCACATTGAATCAAAAAGTTACTACTTTCAAATGTAGTTACTTCCTGCACGCTTGCGTCACCGCCACTCGCTTCCCAATCAATCGTAATCTCGGTTAAATACATCGCGCCGCTGTTTGACCTCAATCCGATATAAGTGTAATCCTTTTCAACAACCAATTCTGTTGATGTACCGCACACAATCGAGCCAATCTTCGTGCCTTGTGTGGAACTGCTATACAACTCCGTAGGTGACGAATATGCAGTATTTTTACCGTAAATATCCAAGGTTCTTCCACTTGTAGTGCTACTGTTCCAGGTTACCGTAATCTTTTTAACTTTACCACCACTTGCAGTTGTTATAATACCTGAATTGCTGTTACTCGATCTTAATTGAATGGAATCATTATTATTAAAGTTATTTCCCGCATATACAGCATCGCTTACAAATTGCTTACCGCTCCAATCCGTATAACTATTGTAAGTTTTAATCCCTATAGTATCAAGCGTTAAAGTGTCCGTAATGGTAGGCTTCACTTCTTGCATTTCCGTTTTTGCCTTGTAGCTGTACGATAAACGCATATACGAATCCACTTCGTTTAACGCTGTTTGTTGTGCCGTTGTATCCGTGCCAGTATTTTCTTCTAATTTATAAAGACAAATTGCTTTTTGACCTGCGTATGTACTCGATTTATAATAACGAAAACGCGTATCCCCGCTTGCAGCGTTGAAACGAAGATACGCACCACCACTTACAAAGTTTACACTCCCATCACTATTCAATGAAATCGTATTCGCATAGGTGGTAGTTTTGTTGCTTTTTAAACCATTCGCATTACTCGTTTGACCAATATAGTAACCGCTTGCGGATTTCACTGTATAATTAGAACCCGATTTTGCAATGGTAAACGAATACTTACTGTCCGTTGAAATCGTACTATTGCTAATCGTAACCGACTGCGTATTGCTTGCAGCATCCAATGTTGTACGAGAGCCATCAAAAATTACCTTACCTGCTTCGTACACGATAAGGTATTCCCCCGACCAATCCGTAGGGGCTGACGTAACCTTGACGTACTTTTTCGTTTCAGCACTTGCGGTGATTGTAGGCATCACAAATACGCCCATCAACGCAATACATAACCCGATTGCTACCGATAAAATTCTTTTAAAAGCCTTCTTCACGTACCTTTCCTCCTTTGTTTTCCATAAAATATACTCTATTCCGCAAAAGAACACGCTCGGAATACATTTTCTACCATAATTTTACTACAATATTGAAAATATTGTCAATCTTTTTTACAATCGCCCTAAAAAACACCCTCGACCGTTTATTTTTATCATTTTATAGCCGAAATTTACAACCAGGGCAGTTCCCCCGACGACACATTGAACTTTAACACTTTAAGAAAGTTAAAATTCCCTTGGCAAACGCCATACAAGTTGCCATTCACCGTGACGTATACCTCATATACAACAATGATGTCGTCGCCAATCTTAATTGTGTAGGTCGCGTCACCCGTTTCGTAATGCGCCTTGTTGGTCAATTTTATAAGCGTCACGCCCTGTAAATTCGTCAAGAAACCTTCCTTATCCGTAAGCTCCGCTTCCGCATTGCTACCATTGAAAACCTGCACCGTTTGATCAGCTGTATACCCATTCAACGCGTACATGCCCCCCTCAAATAGGGTATCAAGGTAGGAAAATACGTCGTCGCTCGCCGTTAAGCTTGCTATCACTTCACCCTCGGCAACGAAGTTCAAGACACCGCCTTCCATGACACGCAAATCCATATCCTTTAACGCAAGGATGTATTTCACCTCGCCCATTTCCCCTTCTTCATGGGTGAAATACTCCACCTCTGCCAAGAAGGTTTTGAGATGGTTATTTCCGCTCACGTCCACCGTCAACTCCCTCGACACGTCCATAAGTACCATTTTTTGCAGGCTTTCCCCTTTATACGGAGCGCTTGCGCTGACTTTAATTTGAGAACTTTGCTCCACTTGAGCGGTGGAATTTACCTCACTTTGAGGTTTTTTCCCACTGTCACACCCCGCAAAACAGAACGAAAGAGCGACGAGAACCGCAATTAAAATTCTTTTCATTTTTACCATTTCCTTATTTGGGACTAATTTTATTATAACAAAATCGGCAGGTCTTGTCAACAAATTCCTAAACGAGAATAGAAAAAGTCCCCGACGAACCGTCGAGGACTTCTTTTGGCTTTTGTCAAGCTCCTATGCGATTAAAGTTCTGCGAAGTACTTAATCGTTCTAACCATCTGGCTGGTGTAGGAGTTTTCGTTGTCGTACCAGGATACAACCTTAACAAGCGTCGTGCCGTCACCCATGGGCATGCACTTCGTTTGGGTAGCATCGAACAAGGAACCGTAGGTGATACCAACGATGTCGGAGGATACGATTTCTTCTTCCGTGTAACCGAAGGAAGCGGAAGCTGCTGCTTTCATTGCTGCGTTTACGGTAGCTGCGTCAACTTCACCTTCACAAACAGCTACAAGCTGGGTAAGGGAACCGGTGGGAACGGGTACACGTTGAGCGCAACCGTCGAGAACGCCGTTGAGTTCGGGGATAACGAGGCCGATAGCCTTTGCAGCGCCAGTGGAGTTGGGAACGATGTTCACAGCTGCAGCACGTGCACGGCGAAGGTCACCCTTGCGGTGAGGACCGTCAAGTACCATTTGGTCGCCAGTGTAAGCGTGGATCGTCGTCATGTAGCCTTTCTTGATCTTGGAAAGCTTGTTCAAGGTGTTAGCCATGGGAGCAAGGCAGTTCGTGGTGCAAGAAGCTGCAGAGATGATGGTGTCGTACTTGGAAAGCGTTTTTTCGTTTACGCTGTAAACGATGGTAGGAAGGTCGTTACCTGCAGGAGCGGAGATAACAACTTTCTTTGCGCCAGCTTTGATGTGCGCTTCGGATTTAGCCTTGGAGCAGTAGAAACCAGTACATTCAAGTACTACATCTACGCCAAGTTCACCCCAAGGGCAGTTAACTGCGTCTTTTTCACCATAAATTTTGATGGTCTTGCCGTCTACGGTGATGGTACCAGCTTCATCGTTAGCGGATACGGTATCGCCAAGAGCATATCTGCCTTGAGCAGAGTCATACTTCAAAAGGTGTGCGAGCATGGTGGGGTTGGTGAGGTCGTTGATAGCAACTACTTCGTAACCTTCAGCACCGAACATCTGTCTGAATGCAAGACGACCAATACGGCCAAAGCCGTTGATTGCAACTTTTACGTTTGCCATAATAGTGATTCCTCCAATATATGAAAATTTATTTTTGTGACGTACTTACAAGCGGCTTTGGACGATTTTACGCCAATCCGCTCTTGTCCAAATAACATTTTACCATACTTTTTCCATTTCGTCAATACTTTTATGCGCTTCTTGTAAAAATATTTTCGCGATTTTATTATGCGCACTTTTTACAACTTTCTTTCCGTTTTTCACATCGCTTTTCCACAAAAAATCCCCCCTCTCCCCCACGAGCATATAAATATAAATAAGGGGGTTCTTTTTTTTAATTTTTTTTACTAAAAAAGGGTAACTTTTTTTCATTTTTTTATTGACAAACACCTTTTTATGTTGTATAATAGCAATACCATAAAAATTAAAGTGTTACGCTTTTCGCACAAAGCGAATAGGGGTAAAGGAGGCAAAAAGATGGCAAAGGCAAAAAAACTCAAGAAGTCGCAGGTAAATAACAGCGTATTTACCGGTCGCTTGCTCAACCTTATCGGTACGTGGATCTGCATGATTCTCATCATCGGTATCATGGCAGGTGCTGGTGTTGCGCTCGTTATGTTTGTTGGCGGCGTTGGTAAAGAAGGCGTAGAAATCGGTGCTATGCAAATCGCTTTGATTGCGGTGGCTGGCGTTCTCGCATTGATCGGTCTTGCTTGGGCAAACATCCGTTTCATTAAGTGGGATACGAAGCACACTGTTATCAGCGGTAACAGCATTAAGTTCAACGGTAATGCGTTCCAGTTTCTTGGCAACTGCATTAAGTGGACGTTCCTCACGATCATCACCGTAGGTATCTATGCTCTTTGGCTTCCCATTAAGGTTAGACAATGGAAAGTTAAACACATGGAACTTCAACCTGTATACGGTTATGACTACGGTCAGGTTCATTTCTACAACTACTAATACATAGTTTGAAATCAAAGAGTCTTGCTTGCAAGGCTCTTTTTTCACGCCCTCTTTCATCTCTACACATAAAAAAGCGTTGTCTTGTCGACAACGCTTTTTCTTTTATTCTAATATATTCGAGGTGATAAAGTCCACTCCGCAGTTCCGCAACCATTTTGCGCAACCCTCTCCATCCACCGTCCAGCAATTTACCTTGATACCTGCCCCATGCAAACGCTTTACAAGGCGTTCCCGCACGCAGGTCCACCGCAAATCCACGTCCAGCTTATGCTCTACAAGAAAAGCAAAATCCTTATCCGTAACCTCTCTTAAAAGATACTGCGCATTCGCCGTAGGATACCCCTTACGAAGGAACAAAAGATTCTCGCCGGAAAAGGAAATGAATGTCGTTTTCTCCAACCAACCGCAAGCATCGATCGTCGCCGCAATCCCTAAAACATCCTCGGGTAACATCTCGTTTTTCAATTCCAACACCGCTTGTTTATCGTACCTTTTACAAAGTAAAATATACTCCTCCAAGGACGGAAGACGGCAATTTCCCTCGTCGCTCTTTCCGTAAATATCCTTAAATCGCAAGGCGCGTAAGGTTTCGTAGTCCGTTTCCTCAATAATAAGGTCAAGCCCTGCAATACGACGTAAATCATCGTCGTGCGCGAGGATATATTTTCCATCCCTCGTCACGTGCACGTCCGTTTCGATACCGTAGTAGCTTCTTTGCCCTGCGAGCTCGAAGGCAGGCATCGTGTTTTCCAACGCAAGCCCCGACAACCCACGGTGAGCAATCATTTTTACCTGCTTTTTTCTCTTAAACTGCTTTGGCGATTGATAGCGGAGTACCTTACCGCGCAATTTCGCCGTAATCCACCAAGACATACCCTTAATCCCTTCTACTTCTTCCGCCGAAAAGAATCAACACCCACATCGCAAACCGCAAGAAATAAACGAGGGAGGTAATCATTGAGGCGAGGTAGGTTTTCGCCGCCGCATCCAGCATTTTATCCGCGTAAGGGATTTCTTCTCTCGTCAAAATCCCTGCTTGAACCAGCATTTTCTTCGCTCTACGGCTCGCATCCAACTCCACGGGCAAGGTCACCAGGGTGAAAAGGGTGGAAAGCCCGTACATCGCAACACCCATCAGCGCCAGATAAAAGCCTGCGTCGGAATATTGATTCATCCCCACAAACACGTCGAGAATTAAACCAAGCAACACCAAGGGCAACGCAAGCTTACTGCCAAAGTTAGTGATAGGCACAAGAATAGTACGCAAACGATAGAACACGTACCCCTTTTTCTTCTGCATTACGTGTCCGATTTCGTGCGCCGCAACCGCCACAGAAGCAATCGAAGCGTCACCATATACGCTATCCGACAAATTTACCACCTTTTTCGTGGGGTGGTAATGATCGGTTAACGAGCCGCGCACTCGTCCGACGGTGATATCGTTCACACCATTTTGACGCAACAGGCGCACCGCCGTGTCATAACCCGTCATGCGGGAGGAATTTTGCATTCTTCCATACTTTTGGAAGGCGGAATTTACTTTTGCGCTCGCACTCGCACAAAGCAAGGCGCAGACAATCATTAAAACAAAAAATATCAAATAATACGGAGGCATAACGTCCCCCTCCTTATATTATATATTGTATAAATATTATAAGCGTTTTAGACGAAGTTTAATCACCTTTTTATATTTTTATAAATCAATAGAGAAAGGGTAGAGCTCCGATTTTGACACACCGCGGTCCTTTGCCGCGCGCTTCAACGCCTCTTTCTTGTCTAGCCCTGCCGCCATATAATGACGGATATGATCCACCTCGGACAAGGCATTCAACGGGCTTTCCGTTTCCTTCGCACCCTCTACAACAAGCACGTACTCCCCACGCTTTTCACCGGGCAGGCCGTCCTTTAAGGTAAAGTTTACCGCCTCTTCGTGGATTTTGGTAATCTCACGCACTGCCGCGGCGTTTCTATCCCCAAACACCTCGTACATTGCCTTGATATCCTTGTCCACGTCCTGCGGAGCAGAGTGGAAAGCAAGGGTTAAATCGCTGTCCTTGTACTTTTCCAAAACAGCTCTCTTTTCGCTTGCTTTGTCGGGTAAAAATCCGATAAACGCAAACCTGCCTGCGGGTAAAGCGGACAACACCAACGCCGCCACAAACGCGCACGCACCAGGCAAGAGCGTGTACGGTTCCCCATTCTCACGCAGAGTTTTACACACGATATTACCGGGATCGGACACCACAGGGGTACCCGCATCCGATACCACCGCAACCTTTTCGCCGCGTTTCGATGCGGCGAGTATTTTTTCGGCCGCTTCCGTTTCGTTAAACTTGTGACAAGCATACAAGGGTTTCTTGATTTCGTACGCGTTTAAAAGCTTAATCGTGTGACGGGTATCTTCGCAAAAGATTACGTCCGCCTCGCGCAAGGTTTCCAAGGCGCGCAAGGTGATATCCTTTAAATTCCCGATAGGGGTTGCAACAAAACTAACCATTTTTCTCTTTTTATCCTTCTTTTACGTTGTAAATCGTTTCCATAATTTCGGTGTGGGGTTTACCGCCTTTTACAGCCTCTACCATGATCAAATAGGGCTTCGATCCATACCTGCCCCCCACAAATTGAATTTTCTTCACCTCTAAATTCACTTGCTTTAGGGTGTAGCAAACCTCGGCAAGACGGTCGGCACGGTGCAACATACACAACCTTCCGCCAAATTTCAAAGCAAAGCTCGCCGCCTTCGCTATTTCTTTCAGATTGATGGTGATTTCCTTCCTACATACCGCCTTGCAGTATTCGTCGTTGTCAAATCCACCACTCTCGTAAGGAGGGTTACACAGCACCAACGAGAATTTTTCATGGTATTCCTTGGGGATATCCTGCAGTTTACCTTGTACAAATTCGAAATTATCAAAACCGTTGATGGCCGCCGTTTTTTGAGATAACGCGGACAACTCCTCCTGCATTTCAAATAAGGTAAAACGCAAATCACGAAGCTTTGCGCGGTTTAAGGCGTAAAAATGAAAAGCAACAATACCGCTCCCTGCGCAAAAATCCGCCACGATGTCGTTCTTTTTTGCACGGGCAAATTTGGAAAGCAGGACGGAATCAGAGGTAAAACGGTACAAACGGGTGTCTTGCACAATTTTCAAACCGTCTATCAGCATATCTTCTAAAACCTCATATTCGCCAAGCGTTACATTCGTTTCCATACGCCTCACCTCCTTGTATTTTTCACCATTTCATTATACCACCAGCAAGGAAAAAAGTCAAGCCCTTCTTTTATCGCACGGAATAATTCCACGGGAAAACCAACAAACTGTTCTCGTGACTACTTTATCCAACAATTTACAAAAAAATCTAACCGAAATCAAGAAGCGTTTACCTTCCGAGGATATTTTGATTTACTCGTTTGAAACGGCGGATAACACCGCCTGTGCCATCGTATATGCGGACGGGATTGTGAATAAGGAACTACTCGGCGACCTGATTGCACGCCCCTTATCGAAACTCGATTTACAAGCAAAATCCCCCTCAAATACGCAAAATGAAGGGGGCAGGTATGCGTTGAAATTAGAAATTATAAAAAAATCAGCCCTTTTCCCCGAATTAAAAGAGCAGGAAAAGCTGGAAGATGTATGTAAAGAAATCCTCGATGGAAACAGCCTGCTTCTTATCGACGGCGTTGGGGTGGGGCTTATCGTTGGGGCAAAGCTCACCCCCGTCCGCGCTGTAACCGAGCCACCCACCGACGTCACGATAAAAGGGCCGAGGGAAGGGTTTATCGAGGATGTAAAAACAAATATGGCGTTGATACGAAAGCGCCTAAAAACCCCTTCCCTTCGTTTTGAGAGCATGCGGGTAGGAAAAAACTCAGACACCATCATCACCTTATGTTGGTTAGAGGGGACGTCCAAGACGGAAATCAAAGAGGAAATCAAAACAAGGCTACAAGCCCTGCAAATTGATTTCATCCCCGATTCTTCCTATATCGCGACATTTTTATCTCCGAGAAAGCACTCCATTTTTCACACCATCGGTACAACGGAAAAGCCCGACGTTTTCACCGCAAAATTAAGCGAAGGCAGAGTGGGTGTACTCGTAGACGGATCACCCATCGCCCTCACCGCACCCTATTTTTTGATGGAGGATCTACAAAGCAGCGAGGATTATTTCATCTCGCCCTTTATGGCGACGGTATTTCGAATCCTGCGTTTGATGGCACTTTTCATCGCCCTGCTACTGCCCGCGTTTTACGTTTCGGCACAGCTCTACAAAATGCAGCTACTCCCGTTAGGCTTAACCCTGACCATCGCCAGTAGCATACGAGAACTGCCTCTTTCCCCCAACCTTGAAATGTTCGTGGTGTTGTTCCTGTTAGAAACCTTGAAGGAAGCGAGCATCCGCATGCCAAAATACGTGGGGATGTCGTTGTCGGTCGTGGGGGCGTTGGTGCTTGGCGAGACGGCTGTCTCGGCAGGGTTCTTATCCACGCCAGCCATCATCGTGGTGGCGTTGTCAGGTATATGTCTTTACACCGTACCCGATTTTGTGGAAACGGGTAGCCTGCTCCGTTGGTTGTTTTTACTCGTCGCAGGTAGTATAGGCCCTTTCGGTATTGTGTTAACGGCGGCATTTTTATTATGTTACTTGATTTCCGCGGATTGTTTCGGCGCACCCGCACTTGCGCCGTTTTCACCCTTAAGCAAAAGGGACTTACGTGATAGCATCGTAAAATATGACATGGTTTATTTGGAAAAACGCCCGAAACTTTTTCGCTTGAAAAACAAAACGAGGCTAACGGTTAAGAATAAGGAGGATAAGGCATGAAGACGTCGATTTCACAACCGCACGAGGTATGCGGCAGACAAATCGCCCTTGCGGCGGCGTTTTTACTGCCCGCGGCAAAGCTGTTAGAGGCGCCCTCTATCTTGGCAACCTATTCCGCAGGGGACCTACTTTTCCCCGCGCTATTACACCTACTTTTGCAGTTTGGTATACTATTCGCCTTGGTGTACGTCTCGTCAAAATCAGAGAAAACGCTATTTGAACGGCTGAACGAACGGCTTGGAAAATGGTCCGTTCTCTTTTACGGCTTGTATGCGCTCTATTTCCTTTTCGCCGCCGTTTTACCTTTGCTGGATATAGAAAAATTCACCTATGCCGCTTTCTTTGATACCTCTCCGACGGTATTTTCTTTCGTAACCTTTTTCATATTCTCGGCATTTTTATGTTCAAAGGGGTTAAAGACTTTGGGGCGAGCGGCGGATCTGTGCCTGTTTTTATTTTTGATACCCTTCCTTGCCTTGATAAGCATGTCCTTGTTTACGGCAGATTTTTCTCGCCTTTTACCCGTATTTGGGGAGAAATTAGGCGGTACCATGTATGCGTTCAAGCGCACAACACCTCATTTTTCCGATGCCGCTTTGTTGTTACCCCTCATCGGTAATTTGCGATACCAAAAGGGGGATGGCGTAAAAATTTTAGGCGGTTACACAATCGGTGCCGTGGGGACGTTACTCTTTGTTGCCACCTTTTACGGTATCTATTCGTCTATTGCACCAAGGGAGCATTACGCCTTTTCCAAGATAGCGGAATATTTTCCCGCGCTCGATATCATCGGTCGGTTTGACCTGCTGTTTGTGTATATGCTGACCATCGTTTTGCTGATTTTTACCGCAATGCCGTTACAGTATACCACCCAGCTTATTTGCCAAGACTTTCAGGTAAAAAGCGGTGTGATGGTATCCGCAATTTTGAACGCCTGCGCCTTTCTCTTTTTGCTGTTTGCTAACCGTCAATACAATTCCGTGTACGAGGTTATCAGCGGTAAATTGCCCGTTGTTTTTTGGCTCATCGCGGACATGGTGCCCTTATTTTTATTATTTTTACCAAAAATGGAGGAAAGGGATGCGTAAATTTTTCTTGAGAAACAGCGTGCTTTACTACCTGGTTATCGTCCTTTTGTTGGGGTTTTTATTCCTTTCTAACGATTTCGGGGCGACGGACGTACAAAAAACCGCCATCGTAATGGCGGCAGGAATTGATCGGCAAGAGGATACATTTATCGTCACCTCGCAGGTTGCCATACCGCAATCGTCAAAGCAAGGGCAATCCTCCGAGACGGTGCAAATCGTCAGCCGTGGTAAAACAGTGGGTGAAGCGTTTGAGGAAATCAACGCAAAAACGGGTTGGTATCCAAAACTCGTTTTTTGTGACCTTATCTTACTTGGTGAAAGCGCAAAAAAAAGGGACGTTTTTGACGCGCTCGATTTCTTCTTACGGGACGAATATCTTTCCGATGATTGCAAAATAGCGGTTTGCGAAGGCACCGCAAAGGACCTATTAAATACCAGTGCCCTCGTTGATCCATCCAGCTCCACCGCAATGAAAAAGGTATTATCCTCCCACGCGGAACGGGTGGGGACGGTACTACCCAACACCTTACGAGAGTTTGCCATCGGGTATTTCAGCGAAAGTAAATGCGGATACCTGCCCATCCTAACCACCGAGCCACAACAAGAAAAAATCGGAAAAAATGACAGCATTTCTTCACGGCCAAACAAAACGCAAGAAGGGGGACAATCCAACGACAACCAAGGTTTACAGGATAAACCCGTGTTTAGCGCAAGGGAAACTGCCTTGTTTGTCCACGGCAAATGGGTGGACACGCTTGATACCAAGGAGACCTTTGCCCTTGCCTGCGTATTGTCAAAACTCCGCCTTGCCTCCTACACCGTAAAGGACAACGCCAACGCCTGCACCCTCAATATTCGTCGCAACTCCCCCGCCGTGAAATTGCAACCAAGCGAAAGCGGATTTTTCACCTTGAAGGTGAATTTAACCCTCACCGCAGGCATACTCGATTACGCCGCCTCGCAGCCGATTGACAAAATCGGGGACGCAGGTGACGTCCCAAACAATTTTTTCACCCTTGCGGAACGAACACTGTCAGGTGAAATCGAAGAGGTATATGAAAAATGCCGCGCGGTTAATTGCGATTTGTTCGGGGTGAGGGAACGGTTGACCAAGTACGCAAAGCGGCGGTTTCGAGGGCAAAAGGACACCGCCCTTGCCAACACACGCATCGCGGTATCTGTTCGGTTTAAGAACGTCCGCTAAAATCCACTCATATTTTCGTTGTGGATAAATGTGGATAACTTTTGCATTTTTTGAGAAAAAACATATGTTTGTGGATAAGTCCCTTATTTTTTAACAAGTTTCTTTCATTTTTTCACACTTTTTACGGTAAAAATGCCACTTTTGTTTATTTATCCACAAAAATACACGCTCACTGTATTGTGTAGAGGTTGATAAAATAGCCGAGTTATCCACCGATTTTATGACTTTTTCAACGATTTTTACTCATTTTTCAAGGAGTTTTACGTTTTTTACCACGTACCCTTAAAAAGTTATCCACATGATTTCTACACGAACGGTGGACAACCTCTTTTTTATCCACATATTGGAAAAACAGCCCATATCTTTCCATATTTTTCCCTAAATATTGCATAATTCGACATTTTTCGAGCCTATCTCGGTGGATAAAAACGCCTATTTTCTCACGAAAAAGTTTTCCACACTACACCTTTTATTGTTGATAACCTTTTTATCCACAGTAAATAAGTATAAAAATAGCGGTTACTCAAACGAGTAACCGCTAATACGCATTTTTACCTTATAATAAGAGACCCAAAAGCCATACAATCGGATTATGGTTGTAAAGCAAACGCAAAATCAAACTGCTGTTGAAGAAATTGTACATTGCCGTTGAAGGAATCAGCGTCAGCACAGACATCACTATACTAATCACCACAACCGCTTCGATAAAACCAAAGATTACACCTAAAATTTTATTCACCTTGTCAAGAATTTTGATTTTCTTGATGATTAAGGTGAAAATTTTCGCCATCAGTTTGAAGAAAATTTTCAAAACGAAGAACAGGACGATACCCGTAATCAACGTGCAAAGTAGTTCCGACACCGTCGAGCCTGCCAAATAGCCAAGGGTTGTACCCGCCGCGAGCTCCACACCCACGTATTTCTTCGCGATAAGCGTTGCAATAATAGTGGAAACGCTCCCCTCGGAAATCAACGCGCCAACGTCTTGCCCTGAAATATCGGTATCAAAACCGCTCATTTTTGAAAACACACCAACAAATTTATCTTCAAGCCTGCCTTGTAAACCGAACAAACCGCCTGTTGCGGAGGATACCACCTTTGCCAAGGATATCGCCGCAATCAATGCAAGGATACCCGATGCAAAATGGAACAGCATCTTAACAAAGCCGCGCTTTCTACATATCAATAAAAATATAAGCATACCCAACAGAATAACACCGTCTACGATATATCCCGCGGGCACAGCGCACAACGCGCCTAAACCCATTGCTTTCACCTTCCTTTATTCTATTGTATATATTATAGCATATCTTTTTTTCTTTTTCAACCGCTTTTGAAGATTTTTCCCTTGTTTTTATAATTTATGCATAAGGTGTGCGATTTTTGTCTATACTCGAAAGGATTACTTTAAAGCGCGAGGTAGGGTATGCAGTTTGCTTTTCACATATATAATAAAATGGCATCGGACGGCGTAGCCATGGCGACGGATAAGCTGTTAAATTGCCACCAAAACAAGAAAATGAAGGGGGCAGGTACGCGTTCAACGGAAAAAACACCGCCTGAAAAGCTACCCATCGTGGTATGTATCGGCAGCGACCTTGCCATCGGCGACAGCCTTGGCCCCATCGTTGGCTCTATGTTAAAATTCAAAACCCAGGGGCTGGGTTGTTTTCTTTACGGCATGCTCTCCGCCCCCATCACCGCCAAGGAAATCAAATATATGCGCACCTTTTTAAAGGAAACCCACCGTGGTCACCCCGTAATCGCCGTGGATGCGGCAATAGGGGAGGCAGGGGATATCGGGGTGATTAAGTTGAGTGACACCCCTCTTCTTCCCGGCGCAGGGGCAAATAAACAGCTCGGCGCAATTGGGGATATTACGGTGATGGGGATTGTGGCGGAGAAATCCCTTGCCAATTACGGCCTTCTAAACACCACGCGATTGAACCTTGTATATAGCATGGCGGAAATAATATCCGACGGCCTTTCTTCCCTGCTTTGGGAACGGTACAGCAAGGAAAATTTCCGTCAAAATCAAGCCTAAAAATCGTTGACACCCGTCCCACTTTTATGGTATACTTTTTCCCGTTGGAAGGTTTTCGGTAAACACTTCCATGATAAAAAAACCGAGGTATTACAAATGAAACGTTTTTTCACGACTCAACGACTTTGTCGCGCAGGAGTCATCGCCGCATTGTACGTGGCGTTGACCTACGCTTTCGCGCCCATCGCATACGGCCCACTTCAGGTACGCCCAGCGGAGGCGCTTTGTATTTTACCCATCTTCTTTCCAGAGGCCATCCCCGCCTTGTATATAGGCTGTATGTTGTCGAATTTAGCCTCTCCGTATTTCGTTTACGACGTACTCGTCGGCTCGTTAGCAACCTTGTTTGCGGCATTCACCTCATACCTGGTAGGCAGGTTTATCAAAAAAGATCCCTATCGTCTTATTCTTGGCGGATTACCCGTTGTGCTTTTCAACGCCTTGATTATCCCCTTAATCATCGTATTTTTATGCGGTGGATCGGAAGGGTTTACGAGTGCTACCGTCGCTTATTTCACCTTTGTCGGCTCGATTGCGCTGACGGAAACCGTGTGGGTATATGGTCTTGGCACGCCTTTATATTCGGCAATAAAACGCTTCCAAAGGAAGCGTGAATGGTTGGAAAAATAAAATCCTTCCGTTTTACAATGTTAAAATACCTCCCTCAAAGAGGGAGGCTTTTTATTGCAATGATATAATACTTTCAAAAAGAAACCCTTCAAATCAAGAAAAAACCGAGGCGTAATGCCTCGGTTTTATTTTCACTATGTAAGATTATTTCTTTGCGTTTTGACCGTACATCGTACCGTAGTAGTATGCAGGATAGCCACCCAAAACGTGTCTGTACATTTGAGGATACATCTTGTAAGGGGACATCATGTT
>JAZRFV010000088.1:0-3600 GCA_045643825.1 Candidatus Scatosoma sp. | reverse complement strand
TACGAAGTCGCCATTTTCACCAAGTTGGTCAAGGCACATCGAACCTACTCTGGTCATGATCATCATGTTGAGTACAACGTAGATGGAGTCGGTAATTTCGATACCGATTTTCGAGAAAGGCGAGCCTACAACGCCCATCGAATAAGGGATAACGTACATCGTTCTGCCCTTGTATGCGCCCTTTGCAATTTCGTTAACCATTGCATAAGCTTCTTTGGGTGCTTTCCATTTTACGATGGAATGAGGAAGCGCGTCTTCTTCGTTTTCACAGCAGATGAAGGTTCTGTCTTCTACACGCGCTACGTCGTTTTCAGCCGTTCTGTGGTAGTAGCAACCAGGCAACAATTCTTGGTTAAGCTTTACGATTTCGCCAGTTGCGCAAGCTTCTTCTCTCAAAGCGTCTCTTTGCGCATCGCTACCGTCAATCCAAACCACTTTGTCGGGTTGAGCAAATGCCTGACAATCTGCAACGAATTGAAGCACTTTCTTGTTGTTCGTCATTTTATTTATCTCCTTAAATGATAATTTTTTTTCTATTGTATCGGTGAAGATTGACGAAAGCCCAACTTACCCCAATTTTCACCAAATACATTATAGCATAAATATTTTCACTTGTAAACTGTTTTATGAAAAATTTTTTACCCGCGCGGAGAATATTTTCCACATTCTCCCCTTCCATATAAATATAAAGGGTTAATCGCCAAGGACACCTTCGCCGTTTGCCCATCAATCCTCTTCGTTTCCGCCTCGTTATACCGCTTATTCGAGAAGAATAGCAAGATGATGGAGGAATACCCTGTCAAAACGATTAAAAGTACAGGCCACACCGCCCTTTGGAAGACCAACGAGATGGCAAGAAGGAAGCTGGAAAACAAAATTTCCTTCCATTGAAAACGCAGGGCAAACCCTACGGTTATTTTTTGTGAGGATTTCGGCGTAACAATAAAACGCGCCCTTTTCCCAAAAATCCCCATCATCGCGGAAAGCAACGAGGTGGTCAGCATGGAGCCGTACAACATCACCACCGACACCGTATAGACGAGGGTGCGTAAAGGGTTTAAACGGAACGCCCAGGTGATGAAATCGTTCAGCATGGGCGAGAAGAAGAATATCACGGTGGGGATAATCATCCAAGCCGCGTACGCCGCCCCTAAATCCACCGAAAGCAAGGGGGCAATCATTAGGTTAGCGAAGATAAAAAAGGCGAAAATCGCCGTCAAAGGCAGGTTGTAGGTGAACAGCACAATGTCCATTTTTTCAAACCATTTCATCTTCGCTTGCACGATTTTACCCGTGTATTTTTTGATAAATTCCAGGTTCCCCTGTGTCCATTTGGAATGCCGTTTTTTAAAGGCGACGTAGTCGATGGGATACTCCTCCCGACACACGATATTAGGGGCAAACGCCACCAAATACCCCATGCCGCGCGCCTCGATACTCAAACACAAATCTTCCGCGACGAGGGGCGGAAAACCCCCTGCCTCTTCGTAGCATTCCCTCTTTATCATTGCGCCGTGACCGAGCATCGTGGAAAAGCCGTAGAAATGTTTCATCGTTTGATAGGTCGGCCAATGGGAGTTAACACCCACGTGGAACAGTTTCATGAAAAAGTTACGGTTTCTGTCCGAAACGTGGTTGGCCTGCACGATACCGACGTTTTTACGGGCATAGAAATATTTTAGGCTCTCCACCACGTAATCGGGCGGTAAAATCTCGTCGGAATCCAAAATAACGTAGTACCCGTACCCCTTTTGACGGCATTCCTCCCCCATCAAATAATGGTTGATATTGCCTGCCTTAAACCCTGCCCTACCCTTTCTCCGCACCACCTGCACACCGTGTTTTTTTGCAAATTCATCCACCATTTTCTTATAGGAAGGCTCGGTAGAGTCGTCCAAAATCACCGTATCGATATGTGGATAGGTTTGTTTCATACTCTCTTCAAGGCTCTTGCCGTCAAAATCGTTGCAGGTGCAGTACGCCATCAGTACCTTATCCGTTGCCCCCGACACGTCCGTATCAATGACGTCGTGGTAGCGTTTTAACATACGGCGGCGGAAGGCGTAATACCAAAGAACGTATAAAAAATCCTTCACGCCGTTCAACCAAAAATAGGAAATAAAAATGCCGTTAAAGGTCAGCAAAATCCTCGCCCCGATACGGATGCCAAGCCCCACCGTCCGCCCTTTTTGAAAGGGAACGTCCATGATTTTGGGTAAAAAATGCATCCACAACAGCACCGTCAACGCCGTCCATACCACAAGCATCGTGATATATAACGCAGGGCTTTTTTTCATTACGTCTTTCTTCTTTTCCATACGCCGCACTTCCTTTTTGTATAGTGTGGCTCGTTTTTCGGGTTTATATTCCACGGCACAATGAGAGGATTCTATGTTTGTAAAAATGAAAAACCCGCACGGCATAACCGTACGGGTTGTCTTTTTGTCAAAGATTAGTTTTTCATTGCAGCAACTTGCTTTGCAACTTCTTCGCTCAAATCTTCGCTCTTCTTTTCAAGGCCTTCACCCATGATGAAGAATACAAACTTGTTGATGGAAGCGCCAGCGCTCTTCAACAATTCGCAGATCTTCTTGGAGTCGTCCTTAATGAACGCCTGTTCAAGCAAGCAGTTTTCTTCGTAGAATTTCTTAATTCTACCCATAACCATCTTTTCAGCGATTGCTTCGGGCTTGCCTTCGTTCATAGCTTGTTGCTTAAGAACTTCTTTTTCTTTAGCAAGCGTTTCTTCGGAAACTTCTTCCTTCGTGAGGTAAGCAGGTTTCGTGAAAGCGATCTGAAGGGTTACGTCGTGAGCAGCTTCTTTCGCAGCGTCGGTAGCTTCACCAGCCATATCCAACATTACGCCAAGCTTACCACCAAGGTGGATGTAGCTTTCAAGGAAGCCTTCCGTTTCATATCTTTCAAATCTTCTAACGGCAATCTTTTCACCGATGATTGCGATTTTACCCTTAAGGTATTCTTCAACCGTGCCGTTTGCAGCCGTTTCGCAAGCAAGCAAAGCTTCTACGTTTGCAGGGTTGTATTTAACAACAACCTTGGAAATTTCGTTTGCGATTTCAGAGAATTGAGGGTTCTTTGCAACGAAGTCGGATTCGCAGTTCAATTCGATCAAAACGCCTACCTTACCTTCTACGTAGCAAGCAACGATACCTTCCGCAGCGATACGGGAAGCTTTCTTTTCCGCCTTTGCGATACCTCTTTCTCTCAAAAGGTCAGCTGCCTTGTTCATGTCGCCGTCAGCGTCCGTCAATGCCTTTTTGCAGTCCATAACGCCAGCACCGGTTCTTTCACGAAGTGCCATTACGTCTTTAGCCGTAAATGCCATAATTGTTTTCTCCTTTATATACTTTGATTTTTTTTAAATGAAATGAACGGGCGATACACTCGCCCGTTCGCTTGACGAGTATGAAACTCGGTTTTTACAAAAGTAGCTTATTATTCAGCTGCTACCACTTCTTCGATATCGGTTGCAGGAGCTTCTTCAGCGGGAGCTACGAAAGCTTCTTCGCCTTGGTTAGCTTCGATAACTGCGTTAGCGATTACGGAAGAGATCAACTTGATTGCGCGGATAGCGTCGTC
>JAZRFV010000087.1:0-7835 GCA_045643825.1 Candidatus Scatosoma sp. | reverse complement strand
ATCTTCAATGCATTTGGGGAAAGTTTCGGCAAGTTTTCCGCTGAATACGCTTTCGCCCGTAAGCAAAGAGGCCAGCGCCTCATTCGTTGCCTCGCCTGCATAACCGCAAAATACTACGCCTTTTACTTTGTCAATCCATGCGCTCATATCCATTGCGCTGCCTGCATATACCGCAACGACAACATTTTCGTTGTATTTGCACATATTCAAGATAAAGTGTTCCTGTTCAGGAGAAAGTTTTATATCCGTACGGTCCATACCTTCTTTTTCAACAAGTGCACCGTGCCCAATACAAATCAATACCGCATCGCTGTCATAAGCACGCATATAATCGTCCTTAACCTTCGGCGGCGTATATTCCACCGCCCAAGTCTCTTTCCCACCGCGGATAAAGGTTGCGTCCGTTTTACCGTTCATCAATTCGCAAAGGTCGGTTTGCACAAAATCCGTTTCTACGCACGAAGAACCGCCGCCGCCAAGAGGGGGCGTCGTTGCGTATTTACCGCAAACCAAAACGTTGCCCTGCTTAAACGGCAATACCCCTTCGTTTTTCAAAAGCACCATACCTTCTTTGGCAATCTCCACCGCCGCATTGTGCTTTTCTTCTCGCGTATATTTTACCGTTTTTGGCGTTTCCGTCTTTTCAATCAAACGCAAAATATTTTCCACTCGCTCATTGATTTCTTCTTCCGTAATCAATCCTTTATCGTAGGCATTTTTTAACGAACCGTAAGAAGCTTCCACGTAAGGCATCGCCAAATCCAACGTTGCTTTTACCGCACGATAGGGACTATGTACCGCCCACCAGTCGGATACAATAACACCGTCAAACCCAAATTCATCGCGCAAAATGTCTTTTAATAACCATTTGTTTTCCGAAGCAAATACACCGTTTACGGGATTGTATGAACACATTGCCATCCAAGGATTTGCTTGCATCGTATATTCAAATGCAGGCCAATAGATTTCACGAAGCGTACGTTCATCTACTTCGCTCGTTTGGCGGTCTCTGTCATACTCGCGGTTGTTTGCGCAAAAATGCTTTACGCACGTACCGATACCACGGGATTGCACCCCTTCGATAAACGCTTTGCCAAGCATCCCCGACAAATACGGATCTTCGGATAAAAATTCAAAGTTTCTGCCGTTTAAAGGCGTGCGTTTGATATTCACGCCGGGCGCTAAAAGAATATCCGTACCTTTCATAATACAGTCGTCGGCAATCAATTCCCCTTCCCAACGAATAAGCTCTTCATTCCACGTATTGCCCATATTGCAGGAGCAAGGAAAGCTTACGCCTTTTTCCGTGCCGTCGGCGTATAACGTTCTTACACCGCAAGGTCCATCGCACATGAAAAGCTCCTTCAGCTTTCCGTTTGCACCATACGTATGCCACATATCCTTACCTGTAAGTAAATTCAATTTTTCTTCTAACGTTAAGTCGTTTACCGTGATTTTCATACTTAATTTCTTTCCTTTAATAGAATTTTATCTACACCGAAGGGCACAACGTTATAGGTGTGCGTGTATCTCGGCGATAAGCCGTCTTTCCAGCTACCGCGCAAGGTAAAGTGATAAGGCGCAACGGACGTAAGCTCTGCGCACGGCTCGAAATGATGAGGCCCCATTAAGTTTCTCAAGCTGGACTTTACTTTGATAACAACCTTATTATTTTCTTCTGTTAAGAAAGCCCCGATATCCTTCTTCGTTTCCGTAACGAAGTCGATTTGCTTTCCGTTGACGAATACATTTGCCACCAAGAACCGACCTTGTAAATCCAAAATGACTTCTTCCGTAGAAGGTTTTGAAATAACGCCCTCTAACGTGATTTCACCTTTGAAGAAAGGATAACCATTTTTATACAGCTGAGAATTCATACAAGGCAAATCTTGACGAGCCGACAAGGACATATCTTCGTTTACGATGAAATCCCCTTTGATATACGTATTTTCAATGGACGTATCAAAATACAAGCAATTACGCAAACTCTCCGTCGCCAAGGGATGGAATAACGAAAAGCTTACACCATCGTGCTGATAATATTCAATAGAATATGCCAACTCGTTTACGCCTACCTGCAAACAATCACTAATGTCAGCTTCTTGGAAATTGATATCGAAATCGCTTTGCGCGAAGGAAAGTTCCTTTCCGTTTAACGTCATTTCGATATATTTTGCTTTTTCCAGCATCAAACGTGCGTTAAAAAGAGATTGCACGTTAAAACGCTGTTTTACATACAGTTTTCCTTTGTAATCTTCGCGCAAAAGCGTTTCATTTGCCTGCGGTACGGGCATATATTCAGAGAAAGGCTCTCCGTCTCGACTGATGGAAACGTAATCCAATAAGAGATAGTTCTCACCAATTTCCGTCAAGCTGAATTGTTCCGTAACATCTTTTTCCGCGTACGTTTTATTCTCCACTTCCGCCATTTCGTCTTTGATTAAAATAAGACCTTCTGCGCAGTCTAACGTGAGTTCGTTAGAGATATTTTTCACTTCCAACGTGTTAAGATTTAAGGCTTTATACTGCTCGGCAACGCCCTGCATACACACCTTACTGCTTTCTTCCCGTGAATAATTTTTAATAAACAAGAAATCGCCAAGTTCGCTGCTACGAGCGGATAACGAGCTTTTCCCATCTTCACAGTAGAATTTCACCGCCACGCCTGCAATCAATTCTTCAAGCGTTACGTTTGATTGCAAATTCACCGTTGCTTTTTTACCGTCCACGTGCGTAATTTCGGAAAGCATACACAATTTGCCTGTATATTTTTTGAAAATATCATACGTATCCGCACCAATGCTGACAATTTTAGGGATAATAATTTTATCGTATTTACAATTCCCTACCACAAGCGCATCGCCATCAATACGCCCGTATTTTTTCAAAAGCGTTTCATCAATAAACTGATAGGTCACGCCGTTTTTGCGTAAAGTGAGTAACAATTCGTTGAAAGCATCCTCAATATGTTCCAATCCTTTCTTTCCCTGACCGAAAATATAGCCAAGATATACGTTTCTGAGGGGATGCAAAATCGCCACGTCGTATTTATCTTCCGTATTGGAAACGATATGTCCTAAACGAGTGAAATAATCGTTGAATTCCTTGAATTCCTTAAACCAGTTGGACTGCGGTCCGAAGAAAGGTGGATGATCGAATTTACCTTGCGCAGAAAGCGAATAGGGATATAAGTGCTGACAAGTCATATTTACGCCGTTAAAATATTGAAAATCGGCAATGCTTTTCAATTCCTTCGGCGTCGTATCGTAACCGCCGCAAGCAAACGTTTCCGTAAGAACGTATTTTTTACCAAGCTGCGCCGCAACACTTCCTACCTGTTTCGGGGAAAGCTCCGTTGCGCAATTACGCCCCAAGAAATCAACGCCAGGAATATGTTCGTACTCATACGTGGGCATACAACCTGCACCGCCGTACATTTGTTGATAAACCGAACACTCTTCAATCGAATGTCCTGTCAATTTGCAGTTATGCGATTCACACCAATCGTACAGTTTTTTGTAGAAGTTTTCAAGATACAATTCGTTCATGGTACGATAGTATTCCGTACGGAAATCATATCCGCCTTCTTCCTGCTTAAACAGCCAAATCAACCCGTCTTTTACGTCTTTTCCCTTTGCGATAAAGGCTTTTTCTACTTCTATGCTGTACGGAGTCGCCGCGCGGTAATACTGAGGTTCATCCGTAAAGAAGCCAACGAGTTCTTTACCGAAGCTATCGGCAAATCTTTCGTAATATTTTTCGTGCGTTTCTTTAATGAACGCATCCACTACTTCGGGTTTTAAAATGTCCGTATTCGCAGGGCTGATATGTAAATATACACAATGGTACTCGCCTACGCTCGCACTTTCCTTGCTTACGCGCGCATAACCGTTGTCGTTTTTTGCATATACAACAAAGGCTTCGTTGTCATAAAAATCCGTTTGCTTATACGAAAGAAATCTTGCGCGAAAATCGATGTTTTCAAGCAACTTTCCGCCGACAAAACCGCTCGGCCAACCGTTTTCATCGTAAGCCCAAGCATTCATATCCAATTCTTTTGCTTTTTTCAAGCAAGCACCAATGCAGGACCACCATTTTTCAGACAAATACTCGTCTTTCAGTCCTGTTCGAGCGTGCATAATAAAACCACCAATACCGGCAGCGTGCATATCCTCTATTTGCTTTACAAGTTCCTTCTCATCTAATGCATTGTTCCAGCTCCAAAAAGGAATGCTTTTATTGTCCTTCAAATTCCCATTTAACGCCTTCTTTAATGCTTCCAACGCCATGATAATCCTCCAACTTTTTGTATCAAAAATGAATTCTAAAAAATCCTTGATTCGTTTACATAATTATTGATACTATCATTATCTTATATTTCAAAAAAGATGTATACACTTTTTTTTGCAAAAAATGTTGTAAAATTAGCTTCTTAATGTTTCATAACAATAAAATCAATCTCCATTCACAACTATAAAAATTATATTTTTCTGTAACTTTTTTGCATATTGCAAGGCACAATCTATCCCACATTTTTTTGCTTGGTCTGAATTTGCTTGTATTTAATTATAACAAAATTACTACTTTCAATCATCCATTGATTACGTTTCAAATAACATGCACGTCAGGCTGAGCTTACTCGGTCGATTTTTTATTTCTTCGTATTCTCCAACATATTCATCACACCCCATTAAATCTTTAATTTTTTGTGTTAAACTCGTACCTGCCCCCTGCTAAATGTTGTCGCATTGTAACTCTATATCAAAATTATTGCAAGCGTATTTTAGAAAAAATTGAAAATAATTCCGCTCACCCCTTCACTTATGGTACGTTTTACAAAATGAAAAACGAAATCAGGAGAAAAAAACATGACTGTACAAAACGTAAAAAGACTTGCCGTAATCGACGGCGAAACACTCATGGACGCAAGATTACCCAAGCGTAGCTTTTGTGTGGAAACATTACTGCCCGAAGGCATCTCTATGCTCGGAGGCGCACCCAAGGTTGGAAAATCCTGGATGGTCTTGCTCCTTGCTTTGCAAGTTGCAAAAGGCGAACCCCTTTGGAATCTTCCTACTAAACAAGGCACCGTACTTTATCACTGTGTTAAAATAAATATCAAAATATTTAAGCAGCATTTTAAAATGATACCGAAGGAATACCGCAAATCGTTTATCTATATCCCCTTTGAGCCTTAAAGGGTACAAATCCTTTATGGACAAAATCCCCCATCCAACGAAAAAAGAGCAGACACAAGACAAAAAGCTTGTACGTCTGCTCTTTTTTTATTCTTTTTTTATTCTTTTTTCATCGTAATCGCCCGTGAAACGATAACTCTATCAAGAGAAAAATTCTTTATAGAGCTGTTCAACGATTTGAAGATGCTTTCCTATAAATACGGCGGGCCAATTTAAGACGTTCATCCCGATAAACACCGAGATTTCTCGTTTTGGATCCACCATAAGGTACGAGCCTGCGGCTCCGTCCCAACCGAACTCGCCTTTTTCAAGCCCCCACTCCGTATCCCTACTGCGCACCCTTACCCCTAATCCGTAGTTATAATCGTCGCCCTGAATACAAGTATAACCATTGTTCAAAGACAGGCCTTTAAACTGCTCGGTGCATAACAACGCCAGCGTTTCTTTCTTGATAACCTGATACCCGTTCTTGCCTACACCACCACAAGCCAAGGCTTCCGCAAAAAGGCTGTAATCCTCCACCGTTGAAGCCAACCCTGCCCCACCGCTTTCATACGATTTTGTGGGCATTAGCAATTTGCCGTCCTTATGCAGAGAAACGTCCCCTTCCACGGATGCCGCGTACATCTCAAATACCCCTTCTTCGCTATTATCAAAGTAGGAATTGTGCATACCGAGAGGCTCGAAAATCGTTTCCTTGATATAGCGGGAAAAACGTTTTCCCGTCACCACTTCTACCACCGCCGCCAACACGTCGTGGCAAAGGCTGTACTGAAATTTTTCCCCAGCAACAAAGGAAAGCGGAGTTTCTACAAATTTAGGGATAAAATCCCTTAAAACGGCCTGCCCATTGCTCTCTTTTACGAGTTGTTGAATAGGCTCCGTCGCAAGGTTATACGTAAAGCCCGCCGTCATTGTAAATAAATGGCGTATCGTCATATCCTGCCCGACAATCCGCCTCTCGCCGTTTTCTTCCAGCACGAAAGCCTTTTCAATTTCGGGCAAATATGTATAAACCTTATCCTCAAGCGAGAGCTTGCCCTCTTCCACCAAACGCAAAGCCGCCACAGCGGTGAGGACTTTACTGCAGGAATACATGTGCAACAGCTCTTTCCCCGTAACACCCTCACCAGAGGTATAACGGAAAATGGTTTCATGCTTTTTCTTACAAATAACGTCTATATATGAAATGCCCGTTTCTTGTCGAAGCTGTTCGATAAATTCTTGTGTCGTCATTTTCATATACTCCTTTAAACAAGTTGAAGTACTTTTACATGTATGTAAGCAAGTTGATATCGGTAAGATAATTATATCATAAAACCTAAACAAAATCAAGATTTTTCCAAAATAAATCAATAATTGAACAATACCCTATAAATTGAGCGAAAGGAATATAAAGTAAGCGATTTTTGTTTTACGATTAAAAATAAAAAAGACCTACCCGCCCCACCGAAGCGGTGATTCGAGCGACCACCTTCGCTACATACAAAAAGGACACACCCGTTGGTATGTCCTTTTTGTGGTGGGCAGAGGTGGATTCGAAGCAATTCCGCCTTTTACAACCCTTTATTTTAAAGGGATTCAAGACTGTGCCCCAACTATACCCCAAGCAAATTTTTCTTTTATTTTATACATTATTTATAGAATAATCCACTTGATTTCATACGGTTTGAGCGTAACATCCTGCGCCGCGCTATTCATATCGTAAAAGATTGTATTTTGTGCCACGCTCGTATTGTTGGTGATCGCATACCTGTCCCCATAGAAATGTGCTTCGGTAAGCGGATTTGTGCAATAGGACTTCTTGTCCATATCCTCTTTTCCCGCCGTCCAAAGAATGGCACGATATAAAAGCTTTGCGTTCTGCGCGGAATACGGCAAGCCCGTAATATAGAAGCTTCTGCCCTTGCCGTAGTTATTAGTAGCCATCTTCACTTCGCCAACATTTACCTTTCTTGTAAATCTATTCGAGAACACAATATCCACAACGTTCGTACCATCAAGTGCAAAGATATTCTTCTTATCTTCGCCGTAATCGACGGGACTATCAATGCCGTCTAAAATGAAATGTTCACTGTTTTTGTTAATATTGTATTTGTCTTCACCAAGTGATATACCAAGCTCTTTATCCACGCCGAGAACGTCGGAAAGTTGGAAGAATTTGCCATTTCTAATGTGTGCCGTGGGTTCGCCAACACCGATAAAACCACCGCCGTTATAGACAAATTGACGAACTTTCGTTACGATTTCTTCATCCGCCCAGAATTCACCGCCCGACCAAGCCGTACCCGCATCACCTGCGTTGATTATCACGTCAAACTCATCAAGTCTACCTGCCTTTACGTCGTCAAAATTGATAAAATGCACTTCTACGGGCATACCAGACAACGCTTCGTAAATGCCTTGGTAGGAATAGCTTTGCTGATACCAAAGCTCATGTGCGGTCATATTGCACATCCAACTACGCACCTTACCCCAAGCGTTCAACACCGCTACTTTTGCAAAGTTTTTCGGTGTCTGTGTTTTCACCGTTTCATAGATATAACGGAATTCATCGCATACCTGCCCTGCCCGTTCGATGAATTTCGGGAATTTTGCCGCAAGTTCCAAATATCCGCCAAAGCCGATTCTATCCAA
>JAZRFV010000086.1:0-169959 GCA_045643825.1 Candidatus Scatosoma sp. | reverse complement strand
TTATTCCATTTTTAATCTTCATTTACCGAGCTACAGCTCGGGCTTGCCACTTCCGCGGCGACAGCTTGTATATAATACCACAAACTGTTTATCATTGTCAAGCATTTTTTCAAACTTTTTTTAAATTTTTTCAAATTTTTTAAGTTTTTCTTTTTGCCTGCCACATCCGCAACAGCTTGTATATATTACCACGATATTTTTAATTTGTCAAACGTTTTTTTGCACTTTTTTTAATTTTTTTGATTTTTTTTAAGTTTTTTTTCAAAAAAACGCTTATTTCGACGTTCTTACCAAGGATAACGTCACTTTTTCACCGTTGATATCCACTTCTTTGGTGATATCCGCAGCCTCAAAAGCCCCTTCCTCTACCGAAACAGCCAAAACGTCTTCCTTAAACATCGCCGAGGACAACGCTTCCTTGGATTTCCCTTCCGCAATATAATATATAGCGATTCGATCGGTGATGAGGAAATCCGCTTCCTTACGCATTGCCTGCACCTTGGAAACCAATTCTCTTTCGATACCTTCCATAATCAGCTCGTCGGTGAGCGCCGTATTCAAGGCAACCGTTACACCGTTATCACTCGCGGAAATGAACCCAGACTTACTTTCGGTGAAGATTTGCAAATCCTCTTCCTTCAAAGCAACCTCGCTATCGTTAGGCATTACGAATTCACCGCCGTTCTTCACAGCCTCCACAACAGCCTTCGCCGATTTTGCATCACAGCCTTCCAAGAACATCTTGATCATGCCAAGTTTCTTACCATACTTAGGACCGATGGTCTTCAATTGAGGTTTCAACTTATAGGAAATGAACTCGTCAGCATCTTCTGCCGATTTATACGCCTTGATGTTCAACTCGTCCAAAGCAATCGCTTTCAACCCTTCGTCCAAGTCCCCTGCCCTTGCCGTTACGACGAACATCTCGGAAAGAGGCTGACGGTTTTTCACGTTGCCGGTATTACGAGCAGCTCTACCAAGGTTTACGATATCAAGTACGGTATCCATACCGTTTTCCAAAGCTTCGTCCACCATCGTAGCATCGTATACGGGGAAATCGCAAAGGTGTCCCGATTCGGGAGCATCCTTGAAGAATGCAGGTACGAGGTTCAAGTACATTTGTTCCGCAATGAACGGCGTGTAAGGTGCGGTCAACTTCGCAAACGTCGTCAACACGTACCAAAGCGTGGTATAAGCCGCCGCCTTGTCTTCCGTCATTTCGCTGCCCCAATATCTATCACGGCCACGACGAACGTACCAGTTGGAAAGGATATCCGAGAAATCCTGCAATGCGCGCGCGCTGTCCGTAATATTATATACAGCCAAATTCTTATCCACCGTATCGATGAGGGTGTTAAGCTTCGACAAAATCCACTTATCCATCAAGGAAAGCTTGCACTTCTTCAAATCATAGTCCGCAGGGTTGTAATTGTCGATATCCGCGTACAAGCAGAAGAATGCGTAGGTATTCCAAAGCGTACCCATGTACTTTCTCTGCGCTTCACTTACAGCCTCGGGATAGAAACGGGAAGGCAACCAAGGAGCAGACGAGGTGTAGAAGTACCAACGTACCGCATCCGAACCCTGCTTATCCAAAACCGACCAGGGATCTACAACGTTGCCCTTATGTTTCGACATCTTGATACCGTTTTTATCATTTACGTGACCAAGTACGATACAGTTTCTAAAAGGTGCCTTGTCAAAAAGCAAGGTGGAAATTACAAGCAAGGTATAGAACCAACCACGGGTTTGGTCAACCGCCTCGGAAATGAAATCCGCAGGGAAGGTTTGATCGAATACCTCTTTGTTTTCAAACGGGTAGTGATATTGTGCGAAAGGCATCGAGCCGGAGTCAAACCAGCAGTCGATAACCTCAGGCGTACGACGCATCGTACCACCACACTTTCCGCACTTACAGGTCAAGTTGTCAAGGTAGGGACGGTGCAATTCGATATCGATAGGTGCACCGCATTTTTCGTGGAGTTCCGCACGGGAACCAATTACGTCGATTTCACCGCACTCGTCACACACCCAAACGGGCAAAGGTGTACCCCAATATCTATCACGGGACAAGCCCCAATCGATTACGTTTTCAAGGAAGTTACCCATACGGCCTTCCTTAATCGTTTCAGGCATCCAGTTTACCGAACGGTTGGTTTCAATCAATCTATCCTTGATTGCCGTAACCTTGATAAACCAGCTGGAACGAGCGTAGTAGATCAACGGAGTGTCACAACGCCAGCAGAAAGGATAGTTGTGCATAAATTCCATCGTCTTCAAGAGCAAACCACGTGCCTTCAAATCCTTTACAACGAGAGGATCCGCCGCCTGTGCACCAACACCCGTAAACTCGCCGCAGCCTGCGGGGAATTTACCTTCTTCGTTGATGAGCTGTACAACGGGAAGGTTGTAACGCTTACCTACCTTGTAGTCGTCTTCACCGAATGCAGGAGCAATGTGTACAACGCCCGTACCGTCGGATAAGGTTACGTAGGAATCGCAGGTTACGAAATGCGATTTTTCACGATAGTTAAACTTCTCTTTGCCGAAGGGATAAAGCGCTTCGTATTCGGTATACTCGAACTCGCTACCCTTCTTCGTGGAAAGCACCGTATAGCCTTCTTCGCCGAGCACATTCTTCAAAAGACCTGCCGCGAGGATATACTTTTCACCGCTTTCTTCCATTTGCACCGTTACGTAGTCAAATTCCGCATTCATACAAAGTGCAACGTTGGAAGGCAACGTCCAAGGCGTGGTCGTCCAAGCGAGGATGTAGGTGTTTTCTGCATTCTTTACCTTAAACTTAACGTAAGCGGTAAGCTGTTTTACGTCCTTGTAGCCTTGCGCAACCTCGTGCGAGGACAAAGCCGTACCACAGCGAGGGCAATAAGGTACGATTTTGTGACCTTTATACAACAAGCCCTTCTTGTGGATTTCCTTCAACGCCCACCATTCCGATTCGATATAGTTATCGTGGTAGGTAACGTAAGGATTGTCCATATCGCACCAATAGCCAACGCGGTCGGACATCTTCTTCCACTCGTTGGAGTATTGCCATACGGATTGCTTACATTCTTTAATGAAAGGCTCGATACCGTAGCTTTCGATACCCGTTTTGCTTTCCAAACCGAGTTTCTTTTCTACTTCAAGTTCTACGGGCAAGCCGTGGGTATCCCAACCAGCCTTTCTCAAAACGTGTTTCCCCTTCATCGTTTGGTAACGAGGCACGATATCCTTCATTACGCGGGTTAAGATATGCCCGATGTGGGGTTTACCATTTGCCGTGGGAGGGCCGTCGTAGAAGGAGAATTCTTCACCGCCCTCTTTTGCCTGCATACTCTTTTCAAATACCTTTTTCTCGTTCCAATATTCAACAATCTCTTTTTCTCTTTCTACAAAGTTCAAAGAGGTGTCGACTTTCTTGTACATAGACATATTTCTTTCTCCTTAAGGTGTCTTACACCGATTTCGTGATACCCCATTGGGCATATTGTTTCACCCCGTCCGCCGACGCATATTTCACCGTTACGGTCATTTGATTGCCGTTGATGGAATATTCCGTCCACGAAGAGTTTTTACTGCTTAATTTAAAGTGGTAGATGTTTTCCGCTTCCGATACGGGATCGCGCGTTTGCATACCCGACGTACCCGTCATCGTATAGATAACGCCTTGAGGATCTACCGAGTATTGTACACCATCGATGGTTTGCCAGGTTTCCGTAAGCGCAACGTTGTTTTCACCGATTGCTTTCGTACGGGAAACGACGTGGTCATGGCCTTGCAATACAACGTCTACGCCGTATTGAAGGAAGATGCCGTGAAGCTGCCTGCGGATCGCCAAGCTCGTCGACTTCAATTCAGGCAAGGAGCCGTAACGCCCCGCAGAGAACATGGGATAATGCATCGCCACAATCGTCCAATCCGCGGTGTTGTTTTGCAATTCATCCTTCAACCAAGCCAGCTGTGCATCGGAAAGGATACCCGAACCGCCTTCCTTGTTGGTGTTGATCATAATGAATTTCGCATTACCGTAAGTAAAGCTGTAATAATACCCCTTCTGCGTCGATGCCTGTTCGGGCATTGCATTGTGGAAATGTTTGTAGGTTTCGTATTCGCCGTGGAGGTAGGTCGTTTCATGGTTGCCCGAAATCGCCATCATAGGAATCTTCGAGATATAGCTGAAGTTTCTGTCAAGCATCGCCGTCCACTCGCTTTCGTGTTTGGAGTTCTCTACCACGTCCCCCGTATGAAGGATAAAGTCGTTGGTGGAAACCACGTTTTCCAAAACCTTGGTAAATTGCGTAGGCCCATTTTGCGAATCGCTCACGTGCGAGAAGGTGAAGGAGGTCGATGCCGTATCCTTCGTTTCAAAGACAACCGCATCCGTACCCGTATCGACGTACTTATCAAACGCACGATAGGTATAGGTCTTGGAAGGTTCCAAATCCACCTCCGCTTTTACGATATAATAGGTAAAGCGAGCTTCGCTATCATCGTAAGAGGTTTGTGCTTCTACCGTTGCAGGATATTCCACACAGCTATCCGCCGAGAAGGTCGTACCTTCCGAAACCTGAATTACGGGACGAAGAGGTTCCTTTTGCGTGTTGTAGGTGAAGCCGTAAACGGAGTTTGCACTATCGTACAGCGTTACCGTCAACGAGGTGGGCTTAAAGCCAACCTTTTCCTCTTCCGTGTAGATATGTAAGGGGTTGCCGTAATAGAAGGTGTCCGTACCTTGCAAACCGCAAATGCAGGATTTGTAATATACCGCACTCGTCGTAAAGGTCGCTTCTTCCTTCAAATACTGACCTTCTGCAACCTCTTGCGTGTAGCTATGCTGTCCTTCCGCCGATACCTCGAAGGTTTTGTAGGTTTTTGCCCCACAAGTCACACAGGATTTGAAATATACGTGCGGTTCTTGGCAATTGCCAGCCTTTTGCAAATATTTTTCTTCCGCAATTTCCGCGCTGAAATCGTGCGAAGCAACCTTGCCGACCGTGAAGGTCTGTTCGCCAACTTCACCGCATTCGCAGGAGTAATAATACTGCGCCGCCGATTGACAGGTAGCCTCCGCCTTTAAATATTTCGCATCCTCCGACTTCTTGTTAAACTGATGGGTGTGCGAACAACCGGAAATCATTCCGCCAACGGAAAGCGTGGAAAGGAACGCCAAGCCAAGCGCTATCTTTTGCAAGTAAGTTTTCTTCATATCATAACCCCCTATGTTTTTATTAAAAAATATAGCCGTAGCGTCTTGGAAAAACACTACGGCTTTTTTAACCACCAAAACAAACTATCATTTGTTGCACCTGATTACGGAATGCAAACCCGTATTCAATTACTCTCCCCCTATATATATATTATATATTGTAGGGAATTTCGTCGAATCAGCTGGCGAGGTGATATCTTCTACGGACTTTCTCTCCCTTCCACCAAACGGGAGTTCTCTTTGCAAAGCGATCGTAAAAGCGTTGTCCTCGATAAACGCCTTTCCATTCAATTTTCTCTATTATAAATGATTTTTATCATTTTGTAAAGCGATTTTTAAGTATTCGTTAAAAATCCGCCCTTCGTTTTTCAATCGTACCCTATCGGTTAGTCGTCAAGGAGTACTTCCTTGTTCGTACCGTAGAAGATATCCGCCCTACCCGAAAGCTTTTCACAAAGCTTTTCAAAGCGTTCCCAACGGCTTTCATCGTAATCCAGCTCGTAGCTATGTCCCCAAATATACAAAACCTGCGGTTCGTCCGTTTCTAATGCAAGAAACTCGTCTACGACTTCTTCCGTTTTGGGATTAAGGAAATGCAAGGTAGGATTAAACCTCAAAAGGTTTTCCTTTTGCGTTTCAAAGGTAAGGGTAGAGGTAATGGTACGCGAGTAACGGATGGAGGTGTTTTCTCTGATAACCCCAGCCACCCTCTCATCGTTGTTTACACCACCGCAGGGATACGCCATACCAATAACGGGATATCCGCAAAGCTCCGACAAAACCTTTTGGTCTTGTCCAACCTGCCAAATGATTGCTTCCTCGCTCAAAATCGTCAGGTTGGGATGCGTCAACGTATGCACAGCCACTTCATGCCCTGCATAAAGGGTTTTCACCTGCGAAGCGTGGATAAACGGACGAGGAACCTCCCCTTTGTCCGTTTTCCAAGGCTCACTTGGTAAACTAAACTTTGAGGAATTAAGGTTGAAAGTCCCTTTTAAATGGTATTTATTTAAAATTTCAACCAAGCGAATATCTTGTGTTACGCCGTCGTCAAAACTAAACGTAACCGCCTTTTTCTTACCATTCCACATAAACTGCTCCTTATTGAGAAGTTATTCCCACTCGTATAGAATAATACCGCCTACAATATACAAAGCATATTTCATAGCACGGCTATTTCACTTATGCCACAGGCATAAATTTCATTGTATCTTTATGGAGACACACGGTTGATAACACGAGGGAACATCGTTGCTTCACGCACGTTCTTTGCGCCCAAAAGGTGCATCGTTAAACGTTCCAAGCCCAAGCCCAAACCACCGTGAGGAGGTGCACCGTACTTATGCAACATAAGGTAGGTAGCAAATTCTTCGGGGTTCATGCCGAGCTTTTCCATCTTTGCAACCTGCTGGTTGTAATCGTGTACACGCTGACCACCGGAGGTGATTTCCAAGCCTCTGAACAAAAGGTCGAAGGACAAGGTGTATTCGGGATCTTCGGGATCGTCCATCGTATAGAAGGGACGCTTCTTGGAAGGATAATGGGTGATGAAAATGAAGTCGGAGTTAAACTGCTTCTTCGCATATTTACCCAAAATTTGTTCTTCTTCGGGATCGAAGTCCTTCATGTCCGTAGGCTGATATTTGAACTTCTTCATGATGATTTCTTTCGCTTCCATGAATTTAAGCACGGGGATTTCCGTGATTTCAGGGATATCGATGTGAAGAAGCTCTACTTCGTTCTTATATTCCGTCTTCAAAAGGTTCATGATGTATTTCAATACACCCGTTTCCATTTGCATGATATCTTCGAAGCTTTCGATGAAGCCCATTTCGAAGTCCATGGAAATATATTCGTTAAGGTGACGGCTGGTATCGTGGTGTTCTGCACGGAATACGGGTGCAATTTCAAACACTCTTTCATACACAGCAACCATTGCCTGCTTGTAAAGCTGAGGCGATTGTGCAAGGTAAACCTGCTTACCGAAGTAGTCAAGCTTGAACACGTTGGTACCGCCTTCAGCACCTGCGAAGTTGATCTTCGGGGAGTGGATTTCGGTGAAGCCTTCTTTGGAAAGGAATTCACGGAAGCCACGTTGGATACCTTCCTGCAACTTGAAGATAGCACGTTCCTTGGGGTTACGCAAGGTTACGGGACGGTAGTCAAGCTTCGTGGAAAGGTCGCAGTTTACCTGCTTCTTCGTGATAACCACGGGAGGGATTTCCGCAGGGTGAGACAAAAGCTCGATATTGTGGATTTGAAGCTCGTAACGTTTCGAGCCGTCCTTCGTTTCACCTGCCACGATTTTACCCGTGATTTTTGCCGCACATTCTTCCTTTACGTCTTCACTCATACGATAATCGGAGAAGCTTTCCGCATATACGCATTGAATGGTTTCGCGCGCCGTACGCACGATTACAAACGCAAAGTCCGACATCATACGGATATTGTGGATCGTACCCTTAATGGTTACGATTTCGTTTTCGTACTTCTCGAAATCCGCAAACGATACTACGTTCGATTTCGTTTCACCTGTCATAAACATATCTTTACCTCTTTTCGTAAAAAATTACGATTTTTTTTTACGATACTATTTTAATCTTATTGACAAAAAAAAGCAAGGGTTTTATAATAGAATTATAATTTTTTCTTTAATGGAGATAAAAAAAAATGCGTGTTCTTGCGATAAATGACATTTCTTGCGTCGGAAAATGCTCCTTAACGACGGCTTTACCCATCACCTCGGCGTGCGGTGTCGAATGCAACGTCTTACCTACGGCAATCCTTTCCACCCACACGGGCGGTTTCACGGGCTACACCTTCCGTGACCTCACCGAGGACATCGGAGGGATTTTACATCACTGGAAAAGCCTTGGCTTGAAGTTCGATTATATCGTCAGCGGGTATTTGGGCTCTATGGCGCAGATTGATTTGGTGGCAGAAATCAAGCGAGAATTCCTTGCGGACGGCGGTAAATTTATCGTCGATCCCGTTATGGGCGATGCAGGTAGATTGTATGCAGGCTTCACGGCGGAATACGTGGCAAAAATGCGAGAGCTTTGCAAGGAGGCCGATTATATCCTTCCCAACGTCACCGAGGCTGCGTTCCTCGCGGACGTTCCCTTCCCCATCACCAAGGAAAACGCGCAAGAGACTTTAGATAAGTTGTTAGAGCTTTGCCCTATGCCCATCGTCACGGGGATTATGGACGGCGAAGAAATTTCCATCCACTTCACCGATTGCAAGGGCTCGGCAAATATCATCGCTCACAAGAATGTGGAAGGTGCGTTCCACGGTGCAGGCGACGTGTTTGCGGCGGCGTTCGTGGGCTGTCTTGCAAGAGGCAAAAGCGTAGCGGAAAGCATTCAGCTTTCCTCCGACTTCACGGTGGCATCCATTGTCCGTTCGGCGGTAGAGGTACCCGATAAACGGTATGGGCTTAATTTTGAAATGGAGCTTTTCCCCTTCTTGGAAAAATTAAATTCCACCAAATAACCCCCTTTCATTTCGTTGACAAACAAAGTCTGTGTGGTTATAATAGAAGGTGATCTGCGGTGTTCGGAGTTCGACGTATTTGCGGAATCCACATTATATTTTCGGGAGCGGTCATTCGAGGCGATAGACAAGGTCTGTTTTACGGAAAGTTCGAGGCGTCTTGATGCGGCACCCACCTGCTTACGGCGGGTTCACCCATCGTCGAGGTGCGGCACAGGCGGATTTTTTTGAATATTCTCCCGATTTTCGGGCATAAAAAAGGACGGCATACACGCCGTCTTTTTTGTTTTGCGGTTTATACTACCGCTAAAAAATAATCGTAAACCCTTTCAGGGCTTTCTTTCACCCCGCCGTCAATCCACCATCGTATCGTTTCCACCAGCGTAGCGACAATATGGCGACGCCAAAATTCTTCAGGCACACCATCCGCCCGCCGTCCTTCAAAAAGATGCGCTTGGCGTTCCACCAACCGTCTCAAATTTTCCTTAAAATACCGCAAAAATAATTCGTTATTTTCCCCCGCCAACAGCTCTAAAATCTGATTATCATTCTTTTGTAAATGCTGTAAAAGGTGCAATATCACGGGTGCGGTGGTGTCGCACTCAAAAATATGTCGATGTTGTCCACCACCCTCCTCAAGAACGTCAAAAAGGTGGCAAAATAACTCCTCGCAAAGCTCTTTCAAGAGAAAATCCTTCGTCTCAAAATGTGCATAAAAGGTTGCCCTGCCGACGTCCGCTCGCTCGATAACCTCCCCCACCGTGATTTGGTTAAAATGCTTTTTCGCAAGCAGGTCTGTAAACGCCTTAAATATCGCTTCCCTCGTTTTTCTTTGCCGTCTATCCATCCTTCCCTCCATACATTTTTGTGAAAATGTTCCATAGCGAACAGCCACCGCCGTTTATACACGGTCCGCCCGTTGACTTTCACCATATACAATACTATACTGTTATTGAACAATGTGTTCGGTATTAAATATATTGTATCACGGCCATATAGCTTTGTCAATGGGAGGACGCATGAAAACCGAAAAAAATATTTTGTTTGCCTTTATCCTCAACCTTGCCTTTTCCGTTTTCGAGTTCATCGGCGGAATTTTTACGGGCAGTATCGCGATCATTTCCGATGCCGTACACGATATCGGTGACGCCATCAGCATTGGGATATCCTTTTTTCTTGAAAAATTGTCCAGACGGCAACCTGATGAACGGCACAGTTACGGCTATACACGATACTCCGTCCTCGGCGGAGCGATTACCACCCTAATCCTAATCCTTGGCTCGCTGGTGGTGATTTATAACGCCGTGCGTAGATTTATACGGCCTACGGACATTCATTATAACGGCATGATTCTTTTCGCCATCGTCGGAATTCTTGTAAATTTCACCGCGGCATTGTTAACGCACGAGGGGGATTCTCTCAACCAAAAAGCCGTCAACCTGCACATGCTGGAGGACGTATTGGGGTGGTTGGTTGTATTGATTGGCGCAATCGTGATGCGGTTCACCGATTGGCGTTTCCTCGATCCGATTATGTCCATGGGAACGGCTGTCTTTATCCTCTTTGTCGCCGTCAAAAACCTGAAAGAAACGATGGATATTTTCCTCGAAAAAACACCGCATGGGATTTGCGTGGAGGAAGTCAAAGCAAAAATCGAAGAAATCGACGGAGTTTTGGGGGTTCACCACGTACATATATGGAGTATGGACGGACAAAGCCATTATGCAACGATGCACCTTGTCGCTGATGGGAATATTCCCCAAATAAAGCACCATGTACGTGATAAATTGAAAAAATACGGCATAAATCACGCCACTCTCGAGATGGAAACGCACGGTGAACCTTGCTTCGAACAAACCTGCAGGATAATACCACCCTCGATGACACAATCCCACCACCATCACCATCATTAATCCAAACAAAAAAGACGGTCGTCCGTCTTTTTTTGTGTTTTATGTCACTTTAAGGAGCAATTCTTTTAAGAAAAATAAATCCTTTCATTAAGATTTATAAGGGGATTATTTCCGCTTGACTTTCGATAAAATAAGTGCTAAAATATGGCATATAGAAAGCCTTACCTATTTATGCGGGAGACAATTTCACTTTTCGCATTAAATGCTTGTTCTCATAGTTAAACGGATATAACAAGCCCCTCCTAAGGGCTAGTTCGGGGTTCGATTCCCTGTGGGAACACCATTTTTAGAGCATCATAGCAGTAACACATTAGTGGCATTGCTGTGATGTTTTATTTTATCAAAAAAGCAAAAAAAAGGATATATTAGAAACCCGATTAGATTTCAATATTATCTCATCGTCTTTCGCTGCACTTATCAAAAAAAGGCCATTCCTCCCACCTTTTACAATTTCTCAATACCATTCAATCATTAAAAAAGGACATACCAGCCGGTATGTCCTTTTGTTGTAAATATAGGCTGTTGAATAATGCCTTTTAATTGTTTGCGACCTTCAGCTCAACTACAAATACAATATTTTCGCCAGGTTCAATCTTCTTATAGCAAAAATAATCGTCCAACGCCGTTGTGCAAGGCTCTAACCCCAACGCATAGTCACCGCTCGCCATACTCTTCCATTCGACAAAATGCGGCAACGTATCTCCCGAATAAGAAACCGTAAAGATTTTTCCGATCTTTTCGTTTACAAGAGAGATTTGCGGTTTATTCATTTTCAAGAAATAACACGTTTCCTCTTGATTGGGAAGTGCGCCGTTCATCTCGTACATGGTGCCCTCATTTTGCTTTGCCCATTCCGTTCTCGGTGTATAGCTTTCCATGTCGGCAACAATTTTCGCGCCCTCGTCAAGCATGGGATAACCAACGTTGATATGATATAAAAGGCAATATTCTTCCGCCTTATATCCCTCGTTAATCAGCGTGTCCTCCAAGGTTACCGTGTCGCCAAAGACCGTAGTGGATATTTTGCGCTTCATCACAAGATTTTTTCCAAACAATGCCGTATCACGAATAATCGCTTCCACAACGATACCATTTTCGTTACATTCCGCACGAACGATTTCCGCAGGGATATTATGGAAGGTACCGTGCAATTCATACCCCTCTCTACCGCCAACGCTATCCAACCCGCAGGTGTAAAGCATACCGCCTTCAAAACGGTTTAAAAAGGAAATTTCTCGTTTTGTAAAACCGTTTTTAGATATAAAAGACATATTTTGTCCTTCGTGGTAAAGCTGCATAATATCGCACGCCTTGCTTACGTTGAGAAGAAAACGGATTTTACCATTATCGCAATCAAGCACGTCCAAATCCTTCCCTCGCCCTTCCGTCAAGGTATAACGGCGAAGGCTTGCCACTTGCTGTAAATTCGAAATTCTACCGTCCATGGTTACTCCATATTGCTAAATACTTTGAGGGTAGCCAAAGCATTTTCTTTCATCGCGTTTTGTGCGTTCAGGGCAAGGTTATGGAAGAAATCAGCCTCTTTGTTTTCCACCGTTTTCTTCGCCTCTGCATAGCCAGCATAGGACATATACGAGTAGTAGTTGATTTTACCGATACCGCGACGGATAACTTCTTTATATTCCTCGTGCGAAATACCGCTGCCACCATGCATAACCAAAGGCAAATCAGTCAATTCTCTTACCTTCGTAATAATATCCATATTTAAAACAGGCTTCGTTTTATAAATACCATGTGCCGTACCAAACGCAATTGCAAGTGCATCCACGCCCGTATTCGCAAGGAAATCGGGTACGAGTTCAGGCTTCGTATAAAGGTCGGACGGATCAGAAACACTGCTTTCACCGCCACCTTCTCTTTGAGGAAGTGCACCGAGCTCCGCCTCTACCTCCACACCATTTTGATGGGCATAGTCTACCACCTCTTTCGTCCCTTTTACGTTTTCTTCATAAGGGAGAGTGGAATAGTCAATCATAACGGACGTAAACCCAAGCGCCATTGCACGCTTACAGTAGTCAAAGTCCTCACCATGGTCGAGGTGAACACAAACCTTTACCTTGCTGCGCTTTGCGAGTTCCACCATTACGGGACCGATTTTATCGAGCGGAGCAACCTCTTCGTGGCATTGTGCGTGGGATATAATCACGGGTACGTTCAATTCCTCAGCCGCATCTAAAACCGCGAGCAAGCATTCCAAATTCGGCGTATTAAAACTACCGATTGCGATATTTCTCTTTTTGCCTTCTGCAACAACTTCTTTTAATCCTGCTAACATCGTTTAACCCTCAATATCAATTACTTCATAACCAAGATAGGTCTTGAACGCTTCTTCCAAAACGTATTTCATGTGCCCTACACCAACCGTCGTGTGATGCTTAAAGCCACCCTTTGCAAGTTTGATAAGTTTATTTTGCAAATCGGGGATTTCCGCAACGCCGCCGCACCCGAAGAATGCGCCTTCAATTTCATCGTCGGTAAATTTTGCTTCACTTACGTACACCTTCAATTTGCCGTCTTCGGTAAAGCCGTTCGAGAAGGTGATGTCCATAGGAGCGATTCTGCCCTCGTTCGTACCCCAACCGCTACCAGGATCGCCTTTTGCAAACATCTTGTGTTCGGTAACCGTACCTTTGCCCGCCATAAGACTTTGTGCAACGGGACCGCAATGGAACAAAATCACCTTATTTTCATCGTCACCGTAGTTATTGTTCCAGTCTAAGCAAGCCGTTGCTTTTCCGCTTGCGAGCTGCATTGCACGCATCGTGATCGCACTCGTAAGGTCAATTTCACAAGAACATACGATACCTCTGTCGTTGAGTTCGGATATAAGCACGCAAGGACATACGCGAAGGATGGTTTCCATCTCGTTCCAGCAACGAAGGGTAATCGCATCCAAGTGATATTCTGCAATGTATTCGTCGATAACAACGGAAATCTTTGCAAGCATCAGCTTGTTTGCCTGAGGTACTTTGCTGAAATCCGTATAGTTTTCAAGACGTTCGATTTTTGCAAGGACAGCCGCTTCGTCATCCTGCTTTTTCTGCACCTTAAAAATCAACTCGGAAAGGTCAAAGCTTTCCACGTTGATACCATATCTTTGCAAGGTTACTTCGTCAAAACGCACCGTCTTGAACGCCGTCGTTCTTGCACCGATACAACCAAGGTTAAAGCGTTTCATACCCTTTACAACACGGCAAATGGCAGCAAAATCGTCAAGGTTTTGTCTAAATGCTTCACTCAAAGGATGTACCACGTGCGGTTTCATCACCGTGAAAGGTAATTTATATTGATAGAATACGTCCGTCACCGAGAACTTACCGCAATATGCGTCACGGCGATGCTTGAAATCCATCTTACCGATTTCATCGGGATACGCCTGCATCAATACGGGAACACCTGCATCCTGCAAAGCGGCAATAGCACCGTTTTCATCAATGAAAATGGGCATACACAAAATTACGCCGTCGTATTCCCCTTCGTGTGCCTTCAACCAATCGTGATACAATTTCCCTTCGTCACGCGTTTCAATTGCACCGTAACGGGTAAGGCTTTCATCCATAGCGATATAATCGTAGCCAGCATCCGTAACCGCCTTAATCATATCCGTTCTTGCACCCGTAATCAATTCGCCAGGCATGAAGCCTCTGTTACCAAAATATAATGCAAATTTCATATCAATAAAACTCCTTTATCGTTTTATACAATCTTTCATATTTTTTATACTGCGTTTCATACGCATTGTGTTGTTCCTTATTCGGAAGAAACTCTTTTTCATATTGCACAAAGATATCCCTTGCGCTGTACAAGTCCTTTGCACCACCAAGCGCAGCCGCCTGCAACATCGCACAGCCACAAAGACCACCTTCGGAGGAACGCAAAATTTTATAGGGAATATTTTGTATATCCGCCTTGATTTGCAACCACTTTTCCGAGTTCGCACCACCACCCGTAGCAACCGCTTTTTCTACGGTGATCGCATACCTGCCTGCCACCTCTGTGTTTAAACGCATCTCCATAGACGTGCCTTCCATCACCGATTTATATAGATCGGAGTCGGTCGTTTCCGTGGTAAGATTGACCATAACACCCTTTGCGTTTAAGTCCTGATACGGCGTACTCGCGCCACCGAAATAGGGCAAGGTGATAATGCCCGTAGGCTCGTCCGACATACCTTTTTCTATGTATGTAAAAAAGTCTTTTTCCTCGCCCTTATAACCGTGCATAATCTTTTTACGCAACCAGTTTACCGTCGAGCCACAGGAAAAATTAAGGATATAGGTGCAATACAAACCGTCTATCGCATACGGTACGCAAGGGTAACCTTGTTTTCCCATTTCCATATCCGTAGGCTTGTCCTTGAATAAGGTCGTAATACATTCCACCGTACCCATACCGTCTACCGCATCACCCGATTCAAGCACACCTGCACCAAGTGCGGTACAAACCTGATCGTGAGAACCAAGCACCAAATAAGCATCAATACCCCATTCGGGCTTGACCTTCCCAACGATTGTCCCTGCACGTTTTGGCGTAGAGAACAAGGACATGGGTACGTCAAATTCACTCAATACCCCTTCCGCAAAGCAAAGCTTTTCGACGTCAAATGCACCCGTTCGAGAAGCGAGTGCGTAATCGATTACTCGCTCGCCCGTCAATAAATAGCCAAAGTAATCGCAAATCAGCATTGCCTTATCCGCTTTCGCAAAGGCATCGGGATGATTATTTTTTATCCAAAGCAATTTGGACAAGGAATACATGCTGTGCGGCATTACCCCCGTCGTTAAAAAGGCGTTTTCTTCCCCTATCCTCGTCTTAATTTCTTCAGCCTCTTTTTCTCCGCGTGCATCCGTATACAACATCGGATAAAACAGAACGTTATCCTCTTTATCCAACAGCACGAAGGATTCCCCAAGAGAAGAAATGCAAACGGAAGATATGGTATGCTTCGCCGATATGGTGCCTATCATTTGACGAAGATGCTTTTCAATGGTGTGGATATCCACGTACTGATAGCCGTCTAACGCCAAAAAGTCATATTCCTCAAAGATATATTGCAAAATCTCGCCTTTTTCGGAAAATAATTGACCTTTACACCCCGTTGTACCTATATCTATACTTAAATAGTTCATGGTTTAAAAATCTCTTTCCTTGTCTTATTTTTTTCAGAGGTTAATCCACAAGGTTAAGCCAATTTACCTCGTCGGGTGTAAGTTTAAGCTCCATCGCCTTGATATTATCGTATATTTGTTGTTCGGTAACGGGGCTGGAAAGCGCGCAAAGGCTCATATTCTGCGAGAAAATCCACGCCAAAGCAATCTGCGCAACCGTCACACCTTTTTCCTTTGCAAGAATTTCACATCTGCGAAGTCTTTCCACGTTTTGAGGGCAATAATACCCCTTAATCCCCGCATCGTCCATAATTTTATAGGCATCTTCGGGCGTTTCACTCTTGAATGCACCAGAGAAGAAACCACGTGCAAGGCTGGAATAAGCAAAAACCGTAATCCCCTTTTCCTCATACCAACGTCTTGCATCCACGTTTTCAGGGCCGGAAATCGTCACGCACGGATCGGAAAATTTCGCATCCGCAACCCATGGATCGCTTACCTGTTCTGCCAGGCCGAAATTAGGGCTCGATACGGTGAAGGGAATCAAATTATGTTTAGCCGCATATTCGTTTGCTGCCTCTATTCTTTGATGCGTCCAATTCGATCCGCCAAACGCCGCCACCTTGCCTTCTTGATAAAGTCTATTGAGCGCCTCTACAATCACACCAACGGGCATCACGTGGCTGTCTCTATGCAACATATAAATATCAATTTTATCGGTTTTCAACTTTTTCAAGGAATCATTCGCATCCGATAAAATATCGTAATCGGTTACCCTATCACGCCAAGCATTCGGGTGCGCACCTTTGGTTAATATCACGCATTGATCCCGATTATTTCTCGCCTCCATCCATCTACCCATGATGACTTCGCCGTAATGTGCAGCGCAGTCAAACGTGTTGATCCCCGCTGCAAATACCGTGTCCAAGAGGGAAAAGGCAGCTTCTTCGTCTTGTTTGCTTGCATTCGGTGCGACAGCTGCGAACAATTTAGGCGTTGCCGTACCAAAGACCAGCCTGGATATATCTTTTTCTAATCCTTTTACTTTTATATATTGCATAAATACTCTCCCGTGATGTTAAATAATCTGTTTATATGCTTCAATTTACAATATTGATAGGATTGCCCTCTAAATATTTCTTTACGTTTTCAATGGCAAAACGGATCAATCTTCTTCTCGTATCCAAAGCCGCCCAGCTGATGTGCGGGGTGATAAAGCAGTTCGGTGCCGTCAAAAGAGGGTTATCCGCCGCAATCGGCTCTACCTCCACAACGTCCAAGCCTGCGCCATACACTTTACCGCTGCGCAATGCCTCCGCCAAATCATACTCGTTAATCAAACCGCCACGGCTGTTGTTGAGAAGGATAACACCATCCTTCATTTTTGCAATCGTGTCTTTGTTAATCATATTTTTGGTGCTTTCCATAAGAGGACAATGCAAGCTGATGATATCCGATTGAGCCAACAATTCCTCCAAGGAAACGTACTTTACACCCATTTTCAGCATATCTTCGCTTTGATAATCGTCGTACGCGATTACGTTTGTACCCATCGCCATACACGCCGTCGCCACCGTTTTACCGATTCTGCCTAATCCAATTACGCCGAGCGTTTTATATTCCAATTCGTAAATGGGATAGTCCCAAAAACACCAATCCGCATCGGTGCTTCTGCGGAGTTTTCTTACCTCACCATCGTGATGTGCGATATGGTTGGTGATCGCCATCAGCAATGCAACTGCGTGCTGACCAATCGCCTTGCTACCGTACGAAGGCACGTTGGAAACCAAGATCCCACGTTTTTTAGCCTCCACCAAATCAATCTTATTAAAGCCCGTTGCTATCACGGAAATATATTTAATATTCGGGCATTTATCTAAAATTTCTTTGTTGATTTCGCCCTTGTTAATCATAACGATTTCCGCATCGCCGATTACGTTGGCAATCTCTTCCTGCGGAGTTTGATGATAAATTCGTGTTTCTCCAAGCTTTAACAATTCGCTCCAATCAATTTCGCCTTCAAATTCCTTCGGCGTATCCACCACAACAATTTTCATAACCGTTTCCGTCCTTTTTTATAAATCCTTTACGCCGTCCAGCATCCCATTCAAGCCACGCATGTAGTAATCTCTATCTACCGCCATCCACAGCACGTTTGCACCCATATCACGATACTTTTTCGCAAGCATTTCATTATCGCAGAAAATACCGCAGGATTTGTTGTATTTTTTACAAATATCAAATACTTCCTGCACAGCCTTATTCATTGCATCGCTGCCGATGTTTGCAGGCGTACCTACCATAACCGACATATCGTAAGGTCCAATAATGATTGCGCTGATGTATTCGCCGTATTCCTCCAACATTGCGGGCAAGTTTTTAATCCCTTCGGGGGATTCGATTTGAGGCAACAAGAAACGGGTTTTCTTGAAATCGTCAAACTTTTCACCAGGTCTAAACTGACCGCAGCCGCCCATACCCTTTCTGCCGTCAGGCGCGAAGAGTAAGCCGTCTACTGCGGTACGAAGTTGCTGTAAACTTTCCGTACGAGGAATCATAATACCGTCCGCACCCATATCGATCACCTTTGCAACCAAGTGATATTCGGCATCCTGCACTCTTACAAAGGAAGGAACCTTCAAAAGGCGCATCGTTTGAAGAAGAGGCACAAGGTTTTGCGTATCGAAAATACCATGCTCCGTATCAAACAAAATGAAATCAATATCCCCACGTCCTGCCATTTTTTCCAAAATGAGCGAGCTGTTAATCATCGTCATGGTCGTGCCGACGATTTTTTCCCTGTTGTCGAATTTGCTTCTCAATAAATTATATTTATCCATAATACACCTTCTTGTATTAAAAATTTTTTCCTTATTTTTGCGATATTAGAAATATCCCGTCCACTTATACTTCACGGTCACAAGACATTGTACGGTTTGACTGCCGATTTTTGCCGTTACTGTAGCCGTGCCCTCCAGCTTACCCGCCACGATTTTACCATCTTCAATGGTGATAATATCGCTGTCCGTAGACCAAATCGCAACATAGCCCTTGTTTCCCGAAAGCGTCAATTGCGCGCTTTCTTTTTCATATATGGTAAGCTCCGTTTGCATCGTTACCGTGGAATCCGCCAAGGCTTTATCTACGTAATCGTATAAAACCTCTTCCGTGTATCCATCCTGCAAAGCATACGCCGCAACCTGTGCTGTGGAACGTTCTACCATATCCGAGTAGTAATATTGCCCGTTCGCGTACACGTAGCTGCGTGCAACGATTACTTTATCGTAATGCTCTTCGGGGATTTCCGTCAGTACGGCGTTAAAATATTCGTACCCCTCTTCATACTGCTGGGGATTATTTACTTTCACGCCTTCCGTTGCCCATTTCGTTTGCATTACGTTTTCCGCCGTGGGGGTATCCACGGTAAGCTCGTTTGCTCCAAGCTCTGCCTTAGGGATGAACAACGTACCAAACGTCGCGCCCGTTTCCAACATAGCACTGGGGATTTTGGATTGGAAACGCAAGCCACTCGGCGAAGAAAGTCGAACGCTGCCACCGAGCACCGTAGGTGTATTCACCACGATAAAATCACCTTCAACGCATACCTGCCCCATAGTAATCGAATAATTCGCTTTGCCGCATTCTATGTTATTCTCATAAACAACCGTCGGCTTGCCGTATTCCCAGTCGGAAGAATAAGCTACGCTTACGGGGGTAATTTCCTTGCCCGTATATTGCATAGCCGTCGTATCCACAGCAATCGTTGCCGTTGCGGAAAGCCCTTCGTGATAAGCACACGTTTGCGTAACCACGTTTCCGTTTTGCTCATACAAATAATAATGATACGTATCCGCCGCGGCGGTGCTGCCCATTACGTAGCTTGCACCCCAATCGCTGGCGCCCAATTTATTTTTGTACGCGTTATATGCCGTTTCGCTTGTAAAAACGAGCTGACAATCCTCCACGTCACTTTCATACCGAGAACGTGCGTAAATCCCCTTATCCTCATGGCTTTCATTTAAGGGAATATTCACGTTGCCGCCAAGCTCAAGAGTAACCTTTCCGCCAACGACGTATTTTTTCGAGCCGTCACCATAACTGCCTGCATATATACGGCGAGTAATCGTACCGCCAAGCAGACGGACGTTTACGTTCCCCGTTACAATTTGATTTTCACTGCCGCCGAAGACCTGTTGGATATTGCCGCCTTCAACAAGAACGTTTGCACCGCTGCCGCTGTGCCCTCCATTGAGACAGCTGCCATATATCCCCATCAGCTTACCGCTCTTTACGGTCAAGTTCGAGCCGCCACCGATGCTGCTATTCCAACCCCAAGAGCCGCCGCAGACATATACCGCTTTTGCCGAACCTTGAATGGTCAAATTCGTACTGCCTTTGACCGCATCCACGTGTCCGCCACCTAAAATATAATAATTAGCGGTATGATTTTGAATTGCGTTATCCACCGCCGAGGTATTGTTGACCGTTCCGCCCACGACAAGGTTGGTGTTACCCGTCACGGTACTTCTTAAACTGCCGCCATAAATATAGTTATACGTCCCCGAAAGCACGGTTAAATCCGTACCTGCTACCGTCGTACCTTCTTTACCACCCCCAAAAAGCCTGATTTTATCACTGCTGTACGAAACACCTTCACCGATGGTTGTTTTGTATCCGTTGGCGTAAATGAATGTCTGCAAAGTAGAGTCTACCGTCCAGCTCATATTCGTAAATGTTACGCTGTCGTTAAGGACAATTTCTTTGATTTGCGTACCCTTACCATCATTAAAATCCGAATTCGGCACGCCGCTTACGTCCAACCCTCCACCCGTCACCGTTACTGTTTTATCGTGCGGTGTCCAAGTGTCTAACGCCACGGTATCCTGCAAAACAATCGTACCGCCGTCCGCGACCTCGGTTAAAGCTTTTTCTAATGTTGCATACGGAGAAGTGCTTGTCCCTGCACCTGCATCGTTCCCATTTTTCGATACGTATACCGCGACTTCATCCGCCGATACCATTGTTGGGTGCATTTTACCAAATGCAAAGCCCACCACGGCCAACGCGCATATCGATAACATTGAAATAATTTTCTTTTTCATAATTACTCTTTATTTCTCTTCAATCACAAAGCACTTTGTTTCAAAGTCTTTCATATTTTTAGGGAAGCGTAAGCCGATATTCATCAAAACATCCCCTTTGAAGGTACCCATGTCCTTGATGAAATAATATTTATCCGCATCCAAGCCCTTCAATTTTACAAAAGGATACGCATCGTTGCATTTTGCCAAAAGCTTCATAATGATAAATACGGCACGCGTTTTATCCTTGGAAACCACCATTTGCGAGAAGTAGTTTCCCTCGAACGGGCTTAACAAACGGTACAAATCCCCTTTCAACATTAAGTCGCTAATACTGTTGTAAAATTCGATATGTCCACTAATTTTTGCAAAGTCCTCTTCCGTTAAGGCGTGCAAGTTGAGTTCATATCCAGTCGAACAAAAGCTTGCCATATCCATACGGCTTTGCATCGGTGTTACCCTGCCCACCTGATGGTTGGGACAAATGGAAACGTGCCCACTCATCGCAGATAAGGGATAACACATACTTGTACCATATTGAATAAACGAACGGGATGCCGCATCCGAGTTATCACTCGTCCAAATTTGGGGGAAATAATACAACATTGCGGGATCAAATCGACCGCCGCCACCTGCACAGCCCTCAAAGAATACGTTCGGGAAATTTTCCGTCAAGTATCTTGCAAGCTCGTACACGCCAAGCATATAACGGTGTGCCGTTTCTTGCTGACGCTCTGCAGGTAAATACGGGGAGTAAAATTCCGTCATCGTGCGATTTGCATCCCACTTTACATACGCGATATCATTTTCAGAAAGCATAGCGCCTACCGCTTGTTTCATGTAATCTACCACTGCGGGATTAGCAAAGTCCAACATCCACTGATGACGGCTCTTACAAGCCTTGATATGAGGTGCGGCAATATGCCAATCGGGGTGCGAACGATACAAATCGCTGTTTTCGCTAATCATTTCAGGCTCAAACCAAAGCCCAAACTTCATACCGCAGGCACGACATTTTTCAATCACCGCCGTCAACCCGCCAGGCAATTTTTTCTTATTAACAAACCAATCGCCAAGGCTCGACCAATCGTCGTTGCGAATCCCAAACCAACCATCGTCCAAAACGAAGGTATCAATACCCGTCCCTTTTGCTTTTTCAATCAAGTCACAAAGTTTCTTCTCGTCAAAATCGAAGTAAGTGCTTTCCCAATTGTTGAGAAGCACGGGGCGTTTTCTATACGCAAAGCTTGGATTGATAAGATATTCTCTATATAAATTGTGGAATTGTTGAGACATCTTATTAAAACCGCTGTCGCTGTACACAAGCACCGCCTCAGGCGTTTCAAAGCTTTCCCCAGCATCTAAATACCAACAAAAATCCTGCTCGTTGATCCCACCGCTTACGCGCGTAAAGGCAATTTCCGTTGCTTGCGCCTTGATGGAGTGCGAGCCCGAATAAATCAGGTTAAAGCCGTACACCTCGCCAACGTATTCATCCGCATTTTTATCGCAAATTGCCATAAACGGATTTGCCTGATGGGAGGAGGCGCCACGCGTACTGCTCACCTCGCAAATATTGTGCGACAACGGCGTACGCTCGATTTCTCTTTCACGCGTAGGTGCACCGTATAAAGCGACGATATCAAAGTCTGCACGGTTAATATCTATGTTAAAGCTGCTACATTTCAACACCGAAACGGCGGCATTTCCACCATTTTTCAAGACGGTGCGACGAGCCACCGCGGAGACATCTTCGTACACCGTATAGTATAAATCTACCTCTAAATTGTTTACGGCGTCTTCCAAGGTAACCACGAGCGTTTCCCCGCCACGTAAGGTCGGCATGTTGGAAATAGCAGGCTTTTTATTCAAAATTGTGTGTGTTTTATAGCGGAAGTCGGTAATACGGCTTCCGTTTTGCATTTTTACAAGTACAGACGGGATACGATAATCCCCACGTCCGTAGGTTGCATATTCTTGTGGAATTACGTTAAACGAGATATCCTTCCACTCCATATAACAGGGTGAAAAGGAGCAATGCATCTTGTCAAACATCCACGAAAGGTCTTCTTCCGACAACCCTTTACCGTAATATAAATGCTCTAAATATCCTTCGGCATTCACACGAAAGATATAACTGCATTCCTTCCCAGTTAAATAAAACGTTTTATTTTGTTCACAAAAACGAATACTCATTTTGTTTCCCTCTTTTCCCTTTTCAAGGGAAGCCCCTTGAAGTCCGTATTTCACGGACTTCAAGAGTTCCTTGTGTTTTTAGTACTACTTATACGTACATAGAGTTAGAAATCGTGAAGATATAATTTCTCGTTGCATCCGCAGGAACGGTTGCAAAGTCCGTCGAGAATCTCCAAGCAAGGAGCAATGCACTTCTGCTACCCCATTGCCCAGCCTGATTACCGCTTGTATCAAGTGTAGTAATGGTATCATAGAATTGTACGATATGCGCGAGCTGAATTTGCACTTTATATACGTCACCCTCTTTAGTAAGCTCACTTATCTTTTTCGCCGAGCCCAAGATATGCACATCGGTAATCTTATCCGCATCCTCACCGCCAACCTTAAGGTCAAAAGTCAAATAGGTAATACCACTATTAATCAAGTCTTGATAATACGCCTTGCTTTCGATATTCTTCAAAACAAGCGCGGGGCCATAGTTTTTATATGCTTGCCAGTTTGCCGTAATCGTCATTGCGCCGTCCGCATCGACATCCATCGTCATATACGTCGTATTCGTAGTCATATTCCAACCGTTTACACGCATACCGATATTATCTGCAAACAGAACGCCTTTGCCGAATTGTGCATTAGAAATCGTGAAGACGTAGTTTCTTGCCGTCCAGTCGGTGGATTTCCATGCAAGGAGCATATAGTTAACTTCTGCATTCTTCGCCTCAACACTCGTACCGATACCGCCAACCTTCGCATAATTATCTACGATATACTGCAAATCCAAAACAATCGCATAAGCACCATCTGCATTCTTAGGGAAACTCGTCAAAGTTTTCCCAAATACGTACAAATCAGAAACATTTCCCGCATTTGCACCACCAACTGCAAGGGTAAATGTCAACTTTTCATAGCCTGCTGCTATCAAGTTTTCATAGTAAGCCTTACTGTACAATTCTCTCAATACAACTGAAGGATAATGTGTAGTAGAACCTGCATATTTTGCAGTCACAATCATTTCACCATTTGTACCCGTTTCCATATTGAAATAGGTAGCACTATTCGTTTGGTTCCAACCATATGCGTGTACCCCGATTTGGTTACTATACAAGCCATCGCCAACTACGTAAACCGTAACGCTGTTGCTTACCACACCTGCAATCGTTGCGGTAATGGTTACTTCACCGCCCTTCATACCCATTACAACGCCATTTTCTACCGTTGCAATAGCAGGATCCGAGCTAATCCATTCCACTTCTTTTGCATTACCGTTGGTGTTTACAACCAAGTTCGTTGTTTCGTCGATTTCAATCATATCCTTGCCGTCATCTGCAAAGCCGATAGAAATCGTAGGTGCTACCACCGTAACAACCTTGCTTGCGCTTACGCCTGCAACCGTTGCCGTAATCGTTGCTTCGCCTGCCGCTACGCCCGTTACCAAACCGTTACCGTCTACCGTTGCAATTGCCTCGTCAGAGCTGCTCCATACAACAAAACCATCGTTCCAATTGGTCGTAGCCGTCAACTGCGTCGTGTTCGTTGCAACAATCGTTGCTTCGCTACCCGTTGCAAAGTCTACCGCCACCGTAGCCGCCGTTCTAAACGAGGGCTCGGAAATCGTGAAGACGTAATTTCTTACCGTAGACCAATCATTTGCAGGGGATTGCCATGCGATAAACTTCGCAGTCAAACTGCTTGCCTGACCTACTTGGCTACCGCTCGTTGCAATCGTGTTGATTGTATCGTAGTAGGATACAAAGTGGTTTGTATCAATCGAAACCATATATACCCCGTCCTTTTGAGGGAACGAGCTAATTTGTTTACCGAATACATACAAATCGGTAACGTCACCTTCTACCGCAAGACCGAACGTAAACTTCGTATAACCATTTGCAATCAATGCCTGATAATATGCTTTGCTGTAAATATTTCTAAGGACAAGCGCGGGCGCATAGGTTACGTTCGCTTGGAATTTTGAGGTCACAACCATGTTGCCATTATTATCCGATACGCTCAAATAATCTGCGTTGCTAGAGAAGTTCCAACCATTGATACGGATACCGATTTGATTGCTATACAAGCCGTCGCCAACCACGTAAACCGTCTTTTCAACCGTCAAGCCTGCAACCGTTGCCGTAATCGTCACTTCGCCACCCTTAACACCCGTTACAACGCCGTTTTCTACCGTTGCAATTGCATTATCGGAGCTGCTCCATTCTACGCCGTTCACATTCGTTTCCGCAACCAACGTCGTGGTTTCACCTACCGCCACCATGTCCTTGCAACCTTCCGCAAAATCTACCGACAGCGTAGGCGCTGCAAACATAGCATTCGAAATTGCAAATTTGTAATCTCTTACCGACGACCAGTCATCCGCAGGAGATTTCCATGCGATAAATTTCGCAGACAAGCTGCTGGATTGACCTACTTGGTCACCGCTCGTTGCAATCGTGTGGATCGTATCGTAATACGATACAAAGTGGTTGGTATCAATCACAATTTTATATACGCCGTCTTCTTGAGGGAAGGAGCTTACTGGCTTACCGAATACGTACAAATCGGTAACGTCACCTTCTACCGCAAGGCCGAACGTAAACTTCGTATAACCGTTTGCAACCAATGCCTGATAATATGCCTTGCTGTAGATATTTCTAAGTACAATACCAGGCGCATAGGTTGCATTTGCTTGGAATTTTGAAGTCACATTCATATTGCCATTATCGCCCGATACAGTCAAATAACTTGCATTACTGGAGAAATTCCAACCGTTGATACGGATACCTACTTGGTTTTCGTACAAGCCGTCGCCAAGCGCGTAAACCGACTTACTCGCAGTTTTACCTGCAATCGTTGCCGTAATTGTCGCTTCACCGCCCTTAACAGCCGTTACTTTACCCGTTTTATCTACGGTTGCAACGTCCGTATTTGAGCTGCTCCATACGGGCAAATATCCCTTTTCATTGCTTGCAGTAAAGGTCGCCGTTTCCGTCACGGGGATAACATCTTTCGTACCTTCCACCATCAACGCCGTTTCGCCATAGCCTGCCGTTACGATGTCCGAAAGAATATTGTCCGTATCCACGTAACCATCGTTAAGTGCGGCGGATGCTACGTAACCGATAGAACGTTCTACGGGATCAGAATAGGTATATACGCCCTCTTTTACGTAGTAGCTTCTTGCCACAAGCACCGTATCGTAATGCATTTGAGGAATTTCGGTCAAAGCCGCATTGTAATACTTGTAACCGTCTTTTGCGCTCTTTAATTCCCCATTAGGCACCCAATTTTTCGTGCAAGGAATCTCTGCATAATCCACCTCTACCGCATCTTCGGTATCTTCGTTGTGGTTTAATACCTTGTCGCCAAGGACCTTTTTAGGGATAACGAGCGTACCGATTTCGTAGCCGTCACCCGTTTTGTCTTCGGGCAAGCCGAAGGCAAAACGAATACCCTTATCCGTAGATACACGTACAGATGCGCCGAGCTCGTGGAAGATTTCTTCGTTTTCCGCGCTTGCGGTTTTCGCGTTCAATGCAAACGCCCCCGACACAACACACGCCGTCAACATTGCCATCAAGGATACAACTTTTATCATCTTTTTACTTTTCATAAAATTTCTCCTTCACTCCTTTTATTAGTCAAACCACGTATCTTTCCATGTACCTTTGTCATCATATTCGCCCAGGAAATCAGACATCGTAACAATATCGACTTCGCAAAGGCTGATGCTCATTTCTACCGACTCATAAGGTTTTTTCTTTTTCATGATTACACCTCTTTATGCTGTGAAGTCAGCATTCGAAATTGTGAACACATAGTTTCTTGTTGCTTGTTCAGGTACCGTTGCGAAATTCGTCGAGAATCTCCATGCAAGGAGCAACGCGCTGCGGCTGCCCCATTGTCCAGCCTGGCTACCGCTTGTTGCAAGCGTTACAATCGTGTCGTAGAACTGTACGATATGCGCGAGCTGAATTTGCACCTTATAAACGTCACCATCTTTCGTAAGCTCGCTTATCTTCTGCGCCGAGCCCAAGATATGTACGTCGGTAATCTTATCCGCATCCGTACCGCCTACCTTCAAATCGAAGCTCAAATAGGTATATCCGTTATCAATCAAGCCTTGATAGTACGACTTATCCTTTACGTTCTTCAACACAAGCGCAGGGCCGTAATTTACGTATGCCTGCCAATTGGCATCGATAATCATTTCCCCATTTGCACCCGTTTCCATCGTCATATACGTCGTATTCGTCGTCATATCCCAACCATTTACACGCATACCGATATCATTGGTAAACAATACGCCCTTTCTAAACGTAGCATCCGAGATGGTGAAGACGTAATCTCTCACCGAGGAATAATCCCCTGCGGGCGATTTCCAGGTAATAAACTTCGCAGACATACTGCTGGATTGACCTACCTGGCTACCACTCGTTGCAATCGTATAAATCGTATCGTAATAGCTTACAAAATGCTGTACGTCCACAACCACGTTAAACAATCCGTCCGCCGTCTTTGCGTAATTGGAAACCTTCTTACCGAATACATACAGGTCAGTAACTTCACCTTCTACCCCAAGGGTAAACGTCAATTTTTCATAGCCAGCTTCAATCAACTTTTCGTAATATGCCTTACTGTACATATTTCTAACGATAAGTGCAGGGCTGTAATCAGCGCTTGCTTGGAATTTCGCTGCAACAGTTATTTCACCGTCCGTACCTTCGGTAATGCCACAATAGGTTGCGTCGCTTGACACATTCCAACCGTTGATACGCGCGCCGATTTGATTGCTATACAAGCCGTCGCCTACCACGTAAACCGTCTTGCTTTCACTTGCCACGCCTGCAATCGTTGCGGTAATGGTTACCTCACCGCCCTTTACAGCCGTTACTACGCCGTCTTTTATCGTTGCGATGCTTTCATCGGAGCAGGTCCATACAACGTAGTCAGAATTCCAATCAGAGTTCACCTTCAAGGTCGTCGTTTCACCAACCGATACAACCTCGCTGCTTTCCGTAGCAAATTCGATTTCTACCATTTCAGGTGCAGCCTTAAAGCCTGCATTGTAAATGGTAAATACGTAATTTCTTACCTCCGCCCATTCATTTTCGGGAGATTTCCAAGAAATAAACTTCGCAGACAAGCTACTTGCCTGACCTACCTTGTTAGTGCTCGTCGCAATCGTGTACATCGTATCGTAATAGCTTACGAATTGGTTCGTGTCAATCGCAATCGCATAAACGCCGTTATTCACAGGGAAACTGTTCAACGCTTTACCGAATACGTACAGGTCAGTAACGTCACCCTCTACTTTCAATTCAAAGGTAAACCTCGTGTATCCTCTTGCAATCAATTCTTCATAATACGCCTTGGGATACATATTTTTCATGGTAAGCGCAGGGCTGTACGTTGCGTCCGCTTGGAATTTTGCCGTAATCGTCATTTCGCCGTCGTCGCCGATTTCATTTTTGAAATAGCCTTGATTTGCGGAGACATCGTTACCGTTGATACGCGAACCGATTTGGTTTTCGAGCAATTTATCCGTGAACACGTAAACCGTTTTGCTTGCGCTTACACCGCCAATCGTTGCCTTAATCGTTACTTGACCGCCGCTTACTGCCGTTACCACGCCGTTATCATCTACCGTTGCAACACTTTCATCGGACGTCATCCATAACGCAAGGCTTGTATCCCAATCGGAGCTTACGGTCAACGTCGTCGTTTCACCAACGTCGATAAGCTCTTTACCGTCAGCGGCAAAGTCTACCTCTACACTTTCAGGCGCCGTACTAAACGCTGCGTTCGAAATCGTAAATACGTAATTTTTCGTCGATTCAAAATCGCCTGCAGGGGATTTCCAAGTAATAAATTTCGCAGATATACTGCTTGCCTGCCCTACTTGGTTAGCGCTCGTTGCAATCGTAAACATCGTATCGTAATAAGTTACAAATTGATTTACATCAACCACGACCATATACACGCCGTTCTTTTGAGGGAAGGAATTGATTGGCTTGCCGAATACGTACAAATCGGTCATGTCGCCTTCTACCGCAAGCTCAAATGCAAACTTCGTGTAGCCGTTTGCAATCAAGGTTTCGTAATAGGACTTGCTGTACATGTTTCTAACGATAAGTGCAGGGCTGTAATTTGCATCCGCCTTAAACTTCGCCGTGATAACCATTTCTTCGTTATCACCCGTAGCAACCTTCAAATACTCTTGATTTGCGCTTACGTCGTTACCGTAAACACGCGCGCCGATTTGATTGCTATACAAGCCGTCGCCTACCACGTAAACCGTCTTTTCTACCATTGCACCGGCAAGGGTTGCCGTAATGGTTACTTCACCGCCCTTTACAGCCGTTACTACACCGTTTTCTACCGTTGCGATCGTTTCATCGGAGGTGGACCATACAACGTTTTCCACCTTCCAATCCGTCGTGGCGATCAAGCTCGTCGTTGCACCAACCTCAATCATTTCCTTGCTCGTGGGCGCAAACTCTACCGCAAGCGAAGGGGTTTTTACCGTAATCACCATGCTCGCCTGAATATCCGCGAGTCCTACGATGGATGCGGTAATCGTAACGTCACCACCCTTCAAGCCCTTTACAACGCCGTTTTCTACCGTTGCAATCGTTTCATCAGAGCTGCTCCATTCAATTTCACCCCAATCAGCCGTTGCCGTCAAGGTCGTCGTACCATCGATTGCGATCACGGACTCGCTGCCCGTTGCAAGTGCAAGCTGAATGGTAGGCAATGCCTTCCAGCTCGCCATCAAGGTCATTTCCCCGATAACAGGTGCCGTGAAATCATATACCTCGCCCTTTAACGTCCAACCGTCGAAAATAAAGCCTGTGCGGGTAGGGGTGTCCTTGGGAGGAGCAACCTTGTTGCCAGCTTCTACGCTCGTCGTATAGAACGCTTCCGTCTCGCCTTCTACCATAAACGATACGGTAAATTTAGTAGGTGCGTTCTTTTCCCATTTTGCAATCAAATTAATATCCGCCGTAACACGCGTGTCAAAATCGTACGTTTTCCCATTTTGCATCCATCCAACAAAGGTATGCCCATCACGCGTTGGATCTGCAGGCTTCGTTGCTTTCGCGCCGTTCTTTACCAGCTGATTTTCCACGTTCGAACCGCCGTTGGAGTTAAACGTTACCTTATATTCAATAACCTTTGAAGACTCCGACGAGGAGTCGGCAGGAGAGCTGACACCCACCGAGCTACCATTACCCGACGTAGAATCCTTCCCTTTGTCTTTATTACAAGCGGACATAACGCCTACGCTTGCACAAGACAGTAAGAAACACATCATTAATGTAATAAATTTTTTATTTCTCATTCTTTTTCTCCTTATCAGGGTTTATTCTTCCAACTTATAAACGCGGATACGCATCGTCAAGTCAATCCCCATCCAGTCGTTTGCATCCGTCCCGTCTGCGTCTAACCACAGCCAGGAATGTTCGTTAAAGTACAATCTGCAACGGATTTTTTCTACGCCACCGTTTGTACCGTGACAAATTACAGAGTGCGGAACGGGATCGTTGACGTAAATCTTTAAGGTCTTTTGTTCCAGCTCCCCAACGTTTAAGGTGTATTGCAATTCTGCGCAATACCAAGCCGCTTTGGGCAGGAACAATTCTAATCCGTCGCCAAACTTTTTCAAGCTACCTTCGAACATAAGCTCGTCAGCCGCTTCCAAATTGTAAATTTTCGTCTTTCTTCCAATCTTGAAGGAATGCGATTTCATTACAAAATTCAAAAGGTTTTTCGCGCTTCTTTGCAATTCACCTAATGTCAAATACCCGCTTGCATACGCCTCCGCCATATCGTCCGCAAAGTTTTCCGCATCGGGCACAACCATATAAATGTCGTTTTGTGCCTTGACCATATCCGCCAAGTTATTCTTTTCAAACGAACCGTCGATTGCGCTGTCAACACGCGTCCACCAGTCCGTCATAACAAAGCCGTCGTAACCCCAATCCTCACGCAAAATTGTCGTCGTTAGATCGTAGTTGCCGCCCGTTGAGGTACCGTTGACACGGTTATACGAGGTCATAATCGCCTGTACGTAACCGCTCTTTACCGCAATTTCAAAAGGCTTTAAGAAGATTTCTCTCAATGCACGTTCGCTTAATACTTCGCTTTCGAAATAACGCATATGCTCTTGCGAGTTGACAGCAAAATGCTTTAACGTACAATAAATATCCCGTTTTGTGAAACGTTCGGAAACCTTTTCCGCGAGCTTCCCTGCAAGATATGGATCTTCCGAGAAATACTCAAAGTTTCTACCGCACATCGGCGTACGGTGAATATTCATACCGCAGCCGAGAACGATATCGAGCTGATAATCCTTTGCTTCTTCCGCAAATTCATCAAGCACCTCGTCCAGTTCTTCGGGAATCCACGTCGCCGACAAGAAGGAGCCCGTCGGGATGCAGGTTGCCCTAAACTCTTTCCCGAGTCGAACACCGCAAGGCCCGTCGCAGGTCGTTACCACAGGCACGCCCTTTTCCTGCCATTTCGTCGTTGTTCCACCCAAACAGCTGCCTGTACCAGGCAATGGTGCTTTCGGGCTGGACATACCCTCACCGCGAACGATTTCCATCAGCGCCGTTTCGTCAAACTGTGCGATAAATTCGTCCATCGTATTTTTTCCTGCGGCTACGTCCTGCAAGGTAATCCCCTTGTCGCCCGTAATTTCCACCGCAGCGGGTAAATTCTCTTTAATTCTTTGACGCACGTCGTATTGTGCCGTCGGCGCTTTTTCCCAAGCCACCGAAGAACCGTCTAACGTCGTCATTCTTTCATACGACTTCGTCGGTGCAAGTGCCTGCACGCATTGTTTTACAACACGGGTTGCCTCTTCGTTAAAGGTAAACACAGGCTTTGCCGCACGTACATTTTCACCCACGTAAATGCTGTATGCACCCGCTTCCAGCACCCATGCATAGGCGTAACCACTCTTACCGGCATCATCATACGAAGCAAACGCAGCCACGTCGATCGTAAAATCAATCGTTTGCGCTTCACCAGGGGCAAGCATCTTCGTCTTTTGGAAGGCAACCAACTCTCTCGCGGGTTTACCAAGCTTACCCTGCGGTGCAGAGCCATACACCTGCACAACCTCTTTGCCGTTATATTCGCCTACGTTTTCCACACGTACACGAAGCTTGATTTCGTCGCCCACTCTTTCTGCGGACAAAACGCTTTGTTCAAATTTCGTATAATTTAAACCGTAGCCGAAGGGATATAATACTTTGTCCTTTGCAAACGTTTCAAAATAGCGATACCCTACGTAGATATCTTCCTTATGTACGTTTTCCGTTCCGTCGCCAAAGCAATCGGCACAGGGATAATCGGAAAGTTTCTCGGCGATCGTATCCGCCAAGCGTCCGCTGGGAGGAATATCCCCCATAAGCACGTCTACCGTACCAACGCCGCCTTCTTGACCGCCCTGCCAGATATATGCCACCGTACCAACACCGTATTTCTTCACCCATGTCATATCCATGAGGTTACCACTGTTGATGAGTACGATTAAGTGTTTGAACGATTGCGAAAGCACGCGGATATTTTGTTCTTCCTCGTCCGTTAAGTACCAGTAGCCCTTTTCCGCCTTGCTGTCAAATTCTTCCCCGTATGCACGGCTTACCACGTAAAGCGCTTTTTCGTTACGTTCCGCCGCCGCCTTTACAAAGTCCTCATCTAAAACAGGGGATTTTTGATAGGGAGGCACGTACCAGCCGTTGCCTTGATCCCAAGGATTTTCCGCAATATAGGCACATACAAACTCGTCTACGGCTTTATCTACCGTAATACGCGTTCTCAACGTATCTATAATGTTCGTAACGTACGCACATTTTACCGAACCGCCAGAGCCAGAACCACTCTTTAAGTATTCGTACTGTCCACGTCCGAAGAGAGCCACCTTTTCACCGTCGTGAAAAGGCAATGCCCCATCGTGTTCTAAAAGGGTAATCCCCTCAGGGATCAACGCCCTGCATTTTTTTGCAAAGATATCAAAGTTCATATAAGTTTTCCCTTATGCTATTTCTTTTTTTAACTGAATACCGCCAAAGTACGGAAGATCCGCCAACGAATCATACTTCCCGTCCATTGCTACACCGTAGGTACGAATGGTCAACGTCGTTTCATCAAGCTCGATATTAGAGAACATCGAAAGCTCTTGTCCGTCTTGAATACCCGAAACCAAACGGTTGTAAATATTGCCGTAATGAGTAAGATTTTCCGCCATATTCGAATACTGGAAGATGTTCGTCTTACCCATACCGATTGCACCAACCTGGTGGAATACCGTACCGTTTTCACCCGATTGATATTCGGGGAAGGATATCACGTCAAAACCGTCGTATTTCATGCTGGTTGCCGTGGTTTCTACCCCTTTTATCCATTTTTCTTGTACCGTTTCGCCTGCCTTTTGACCTGCGATGGGCTGAATGGCAATTTCATTTTCAGCATCGTAAACCAACGGGTTCGTGGTAAAGGATTCTCCGTCCTGCGCACTCAATACAAGGTCAACCTTTTGTTCGGTAAACACACGCATCAACTGTTCACGCAAGGACATCGCGTGGTTCGCTTTCAACGAAGCATCATCCGTCCCAGCATACGCAGGAAGCAACAAGCTTTCGTGCATCACAACGATATTCCATTTAATATGCGAATATACGTTACGGGTATAATCCAAATCGTCCTGCAACCAATTCAGCTGCTGATCTACAAGGCTGCCCGTACCGGTGATTAAGCCCCCTGCGGTGTTTTCCGCAGCCTTGTGCTTTTCAATACAGTCGTTCGAGTTCAAAACGCTGACGTGTACAGGCCCCAAGTTAAAGGAATAATACAGTCCGTGCGTTTTCGTTTGCGCGGGCGCGTCAATATGGAACATATTTTCAAAGACGTTGGTCGTCTTGTTTGTATTGGTATAATATTCCATATCCCCCGACACGGGTACCATGGGCATATCGAAGGTATAATCCTTATACCCGTCAAACATACCTGCCCAATATTCCGGCATCATACCGCTCGCGGTATAGTCGCCACCGTGTACCAAGAAATCCATCGCTTCTGGCGTAAAGAAATCCGTTGCAACGTCCAACGTCTTCGCAAATGCGGTATTTCCGTCATCGTAACCGGACGTATTTTGCCTGCTGTTTGCCATAAAGAGGAATTTCGTATCCTTCTTTTCTTCTGCATTGGTCGTAAAGTGATAGATATCCCCGTACAATCTGGAGCCTCTATCGCCAATACGTACAGAATATTCCGTTTCCGGCTCTAAATCCGCCAAAACCGCAGCATTTTTCCAATCCAACTTCGTAGAAACCTTACTGCATGCAACCTCTTCCACGTCGTCTAATCCGTCAAAAGAATCTACGTTGCCTTTCACGTACTGTACAACGGGATAGTAGCATTCCTCCGCCGTATGGTAAGAAACACCAAGCGAGAGTGCCTCCTCGTCAAAGTAGGTAACCGCCAATGCGTATTCCTCATACAGCTTTTGATTAAGGGTAGCGCCGTCTACCACGTACTTGCTGACAAAGTGTGCATAAAGGGTATGCGCTTCCTCAGGGACGCGGGTGGAATTTACCACGTATTCCCCTTCACCGTTCGGTTTGGTATACCAACCCACAAACAAATCGTCAGGGTCGTCCGAGGTTGCCTCAGGAAGATTGCTGTAAAAAGAGCCGATGGTAAATTGTCTATTTCTCAAAACATCTCTACCTGCCGTATCGAATTTTACAGCTGCATATTGCGATGCAAAAACAACGTCAATCACCAAGTCTTCAGTTACGCAATATTCCGTATAGGTATCCCCTACGATGGTGATTTTTTCGCCGTTAATCTTGAATTCTTTTACGCGATAGCCTTGGCTGGGTTTGATAGAGATGGGAACGTTTTCGCCGAATTCTACTTCGTTGATAGGTACGGATACACGACCGCCTTCGTTTGCATTGATGGTAACGCTATAAGGACCGTCGAGTGCGTCCTGCGAATTTTTACAAGCCGTTGCAAATACGGTTGACGTTACCAAAATAGCACCGAGCATTATCGAGCATATTTTCTTCATACTCTACCTCCTTTACCCTTGCTTTACCATCTGAATATTGCTGATGGTAAACGTGAGCGTGTTATGATTTGCTTTCGCATACGTACTGTCGTAAATCACGTCGAACAATACGTATCTATACCAGTCGTTTGCGGGATCTGCACCCGACAACGCATTGTTTTGCAATCTTTCGTAGTTATCTACAATTTTCGATAATTTTACCTTTACAGTATGCGTTTCCCCGTCCTTGTATCGGATTTCTCTTTCCGCAAAGGAACGTACCTTAAAGATGTTTTCCTTTACCTCCTCGGAAACGCCTTCCGCAAACTGCACGTCCAGCTTCATATCGAACGTCAATTCGTACCCCGCTTTTTGCAAAGCTTCGTAATACGCTTTATCAAAGGTAGGCGCGATTTGCAAGCCTGCACCCCATGAGCCACCCGTCGTGTACGTAATCGTACCGTCCGTATTTACCTGCACGTTTGCACTTGCATCCTGATAATCCCAAATCATACCCCTTGCAGAGGCTGCAAAGTTATGCAAATCCATATGTCCATAAAGATTTAAGCTGGGATCCATTACGTCAATCCAAACCTTACGGTAAGGAATGGTTTGGCTGCCGCCATTGACAAAATACGAAATTTCATAGCTGCCATATGCGGTATCATTGCCCGTCAAACCACTTAAATCTACGTCGTTCGAGGTCAACGTTGCACCATTGACAAGCTGCTTTTGCTGCGCACCATATTCCGTATGTTTCGTAATATTGTACGTGTAATCTTCTACGTCCGTACCCCAAGCGCGGTCTAACATGGAGGATAAATCGTACACGTCTTTATCAATCGTCGTATTTATCGACGTTTCATACGTTTTGCGTACAGCAAAAATATCATCGAAATAAATCTTGAATTTGATAGGGTTACCATCTTCATCTACCTCTCTACCGCTTGCATTCCAAGAGCCCGTAGAGTTGTCAAGAAGCAAAATCCACGTAGATTGATAATATTCGTACGATTCGATAAAGCCGGGACGCTTATCCGAAGTACCTGCAACGCCCGTTGCCAAAGGAATGTAGAATTCTTTCCAAGTACCCGCAGGGGCATAACCGAGGCTCGTACGCCAAGAGTTTGTGGAATTGTGTTCCCAGTTGAAAAGCTTGCTCTTGCCAAGGCTCGATTCTACGTATACTCTAAAACGAACGTGGGTATAGCCCTGCATCGCCAAATTACGGTAATATGCACGGCTTTCACGGATATTGAAATAGATATGGGTATATTCTGCATCCGTTTCCAAAACCGCAAACGTACCGTCGTTGCCATCGATGTCCTTAACACCCGTTTCTGCCGTCGTAGCAAGCGACCAGGAGCCTTCTTCCGCGACGTATTTCGGGCTAAATTCTCTTACCGTACGCCAATCCTTGTCAAAGACCTCAATTTCGCCTTCCTGCACCGCTTTACGTGCATATATGGTTTTTGTTTGCGTTGCCGTACCTTCGTCCGCATTTACCGTCATTTGAATGCTGTATTTACCAACTGCGGTAGGCACGAAGGTCAAGCCGTCCGTTGCACAAGGCTCACCCGTTTCCTCATTCGTTACGGACATGGTATAGGTCGGGTTACTCATATTTCCGTCAACCCCTACCTCTACCGTATCGCCTACGGAAACCAACGTACTGCAATCAAGCGTGAAGTCTAAATTTTCCGCCACGCTGATTACCACAACGTTCACCGTTTTCGAAATGGAAAAATCCCACGTTTCAATCGTATACGTAATGGTATAACCGCCTACGTCTTTGGCATTAAATTTATTTCCTTCATCCGTAAATACGATATTCCCTTGGGAATCGCGTACCTTTACAACCACGTCGTACATGGTACCGTCCTTACCCGTAACGTGTACGTTTTGAGGAAGCACCAAGCCGTATTGTTCTACGTTAATTGTTTCTGCAATGTCAAAGCCATAGAGAGTGGGAACATTGTTCTTTTCCCCGCCCTTCTTTTTGCATGCCGAAATACCCGCGCCAACCAAAAGGAGGCACACTGCGGCCAGCGTACAAACAACGGCTTTTTTAATTTTAGAAAAGCATTTCATCATCAATTCCGTTATTCTCCTTTGTTGACTTTCATACGGATATTATCAACGTAAATTTGGAAGGTTTCGCCCGGTGCATCCAATTCGCCCCAACAGAAAGCCAATTGGTTGATGCCATCAAACGAGCTCTTCTTATCACGCGATCCGCAAATTTGTTTTACGCTGATTGACAAGGTCGTCCATTGCCCTCTCTTAATCGAAACGGGCTTGTTATAAATTTGCGTACCATACGCGTAAATATGGAACCAAATTTCTCTAAATCCGCCTTCCTCAGGCACGTAGTAATCAAAACAAAGCTCGTCGTTCATATCATACAAAGCCCAAGGCGTATACGATACGTTGTAAAGCTGTACGGCGGGCCAATGTTGATTCTTGCTCCAATGCTCCGTACCGCCAGGCGCGGTAATCAACATCGAGGAGCCTCTGCCCGTCGAGGTGAAGGAGGATTGTTCTACGGAAGCTACCAACGAACTGCCGCCGCCACCGCCATGCGATGCAATGTTACGCACCTGCGTTGCGTTGTCGAAGAAAAGCACTTCATTCGGTTCAAGCTGTACCTTTTGTTGCTGTACACCCTGCGTCGAACGATAGAATACAACGTCGTCGAGGTAATAAGTCGATTCGTACCCAACGTTGCCTTCAAATGAGAAAATTATGCTCGAACAACGAGGAGTCGGGATTTGTTCACGTTTCAAATCGTAAAATACCTGCGTCCAAACCTTGCCGGAAATTTCTTCGCTGAATTTTACAGATGCACCGCTGGGAAGCTCCATTTTGCACGTTACCGTACGGGTATCTTCCTGCGCGTTATACACCCAAAAACTGATGGATTTTACCAAGGAAATATCCGATAAATCCCCACGCCAACCCGTAGCCAAGGGCATTGCAAAGGCAGAGTTTCCCGACCAAGGATTATCCTCTGGTTGAATCCAAACCTTTGCACTTTGTTTGCCGGAATGCGCCATTTCCTTGCCTACGTAAACGCCCGATTGGTCTACGCCTTGTAAAACGTAGAAATCCTTCGGGGTTTCAAAATCATTGATGAGCGTCGGGGTTAATTTACCAATGCTGTCCTTGATTTGCTGGATTTTTTCGGCCTTCTGTTGATCCCCTTCGGACAATTCTTTCTTACAGCCTGCGAAAGAGAAAATAGCCGCCGTCGCCAAAAGCAAACTCAAAATTTTATTCAATTTTTTCATGGCTTACCTCTCTATCGTAATTTGTCCAAAGCCTACACTGATTTCTTCCATTGTAGTCGCCTCAAAACGCAAGGTCCAAAGCGTATCGTATCTACCGTGAACCCTTTGCTTTTGCATATCCCACAACAAGATGAAGGTAGGAATTTTTACAAGGTTTTCACCTGGTTTCAAAGTGACTGACGTAATCTTGTCGCCGTGGATACCATAACGGCTGGTAAATTCCTTAAAGCTCGTATTATCCGAATGGGATGCGTACAGGTTAAACTTCACGTCCTCCGTACCGTAATTGTACATCGTCACCCAAAGCTCACCGTACAAATGGTTGATATTATACGCCTTCAAATCCAAATCGATACAGCGCATATCCTCTTCCGTTGCCGCGGCCGCCAAGGTATAACGATATACCCCGTTTTCTACCCCAGCAGTATTATCCTGAACGTTTGCCGAAATAAGGTTTTGTACCGTGTCTACCCCCATGTTATCATTGTAGTAGCCAACCGAAAGCACTACGCTTACCGTTTCCGTCACAGTAGTCACCTGCATCGTAGGAGTGCTTAACTTCGTCAAGTCGATTTCCGCCTTGCAAATGCCGTACTCCCCTGCATTTTGTTTCGTCAACTCGCTACCATTCAGGGTAACCGAGGTCGCATCCGTGGACAACACCGTCAAAACGGCCTTATCCGCAAGCTTTTCATAATTGGTAATTACCGTACCCGTTTTTGTAACCATATCAAGCAACGCAACAAGCGCCTCTCTTGCAGCAAGGAAGGTTTCGTTCATATTGTCGTAGGCTTTGACACGGTTATGTTCAAAGAAGCTTTCATTGATATACGCCACCATATTTTCAAAATCATGGCGGTCATACTCCAACCCAGCGTTTTCCATTACCTTCTTGTACTCTTGCTCTAATAAGTACAATACTTCGTAATCTTCCATACTATCGCGAAGGCTGTGGATACGCATCGTATTGATAGGCCCAACAATCCCGTAAGGCATACCAGGATAGGTCGTAAATCCGTCGCCATTCGTTTCGGGGAAACGGCTGGCATTGGCATACGGATCGGAAATAGGCTTCATCGCCGCATTGTAACCCGTCATGTCTTGATACATATTACTATACCACATTTGCATACCTGCAATGTCGTATTCCTGCATCATCCAGCCCGTTGCTCTTTGCATCATTAAATCGCAATCCAACAACACGTTTACGTAAGGATAATGGGGATAACAGCCTGTATAGAGCCATCTTTCCGCATCGTCCGTTTCGTAATATTCGTTGTACCACTCATCGTAAGCGTCAAAGAATTCTCTGCTGTACGAATAGTCAAACTCCTGCGCACGGGTCAAGCTGGAAATAGGATGATTAAAATAAGCGTCTCTATCCTTATAATCCATCCCTACGTCAAGGTCGGGCGAGCCTGCCTCAAAACGCGTACCGTCACGGGTAACACCATCCGACGCGTCGGAGCAGAATTGCTTTATCGTACGCATCGTTTCAATGATATCGTAAGCAAAGTTTCTATCATAGGAATAGCCTTCTTCCGCAAACCAAGTGCCTGCAGCCACCTCTGCCTTCCACGTTTCTGCAAATTGCTTCTGCGTTTGTTTCATCAGGTAGGTACTCATTTCGAGGTTATTCACGTTACCATTTTGTTCGCTTTCGTCGAGGTAGTTTAACCACATATCCATCTTTTCGAAAAGGTTAATCCCCTCTTTCAACGAACGTTTCGCAATGGCAGTCAACGTCTTTTCATAAAGTCCAATGTCAGACAAACGGGAATAGGTAACACCGTTCACCGTAACGTTCGACGCTGCCTTGCTCGGGATATTGATGTAAGAACAACGAGGATCCTGCGCGTATTCTACAACCGAATCAAGCCATTCTGCAATCTTTCCCTCGTTAAAGCTGGATGCGTCGCCAAGAAGTACGGGCAAGTTTTGAGGGTTTAAACGGAAATTCAAAAGATTTTCCACGTATACCTTTTCCATATATTTGGTAAGGTTTGCTTCGCCGTATTTGTTGTTGTCAAACATAACCGCCCAAGTACTTCTCGAATGGGTTTCATCGGATATTTCATAACCCCAAACGGTAACCTCTACGGGGATTATCGTAATTTTCCCGTCTACGTCCAAGGTAAAATTGCCCGTATATACGCCCGCAGGCTGACCTTTGGGGATTTTTACGGAAACGTAAATACCTTGGTTGTTACCCTTGCTGATTACGTTTTCGCCATATTCAATCGCCGCGTTCATCGGAAGCAATGCATCGGGGGACATATCCCCGTCTACATAGGGAGATAAACCATTGTAGAAATGTTTTTTCTCGCCTGCTACGTCACGCTCCAACTCGATATACTTTTCATGGAATAAATCAAAATTTCCCTTTGTCAACGTATTTTCGCCGCAGGTTAAATCGCTAAGCGTCAAGGTATAAGAGCTTACGTCGTAATCGGGTGTCATAATGACCTGCGCCGCTTCGTATTCGTTTTGGAACCCCTTGATTTCAAGCTTCAATTCACCAGAGTCGTACGCCTTATTTTGTAATACCTTTTCTAGGCTGTTCGTCGTGCAAACCTGTACGTTTCCGGTCGTTACTGGGATAGAATCCCCCTGCTTATTTTTGCAGGCAGTCGCCGAAACCAAAAAGGAAAATGCAAGCGCTGTTGCTAAGATCTTTTTCACCGCAATTTTTTCTCCTTTCACTATAAAAATATAGGATCATTTCGCCTGCAAAAAATACTTTGCAAGCGAAATGAAATCATGCATATTATTGAGTAATCCCTGCCAAGGAAAGCATGTTGTTCCAAACTGCATTATTGTTTGCAGTCACGTGGTTATAGATTGCCTCGTGGATTTGTACTGCAGTACGACGGTCTTTTGCGCTCTCACTCGCAAATTCAAGTTCAAGCTGGTTTTGACCAAACTGCGTGCAAACGTCCGTCAACGCGCCCGAACGCGTCAAAGGAGTTCTGTAACCCTTACCAACGTGCCAATCTTCTACGCTGGTATCTTTAATTCTTTGTTGTTGAAGGGGCGAGAAGCTCTTGTAAAGGTCAGAGTTAACGTCCATTTCATACTTAAATGCCGTCGAAACACCCTTCGTCGCCTTCATAAACGCCTCGATGCCCTTATTGCTTGCCATAAACATAAGGAAGTCTTTTGCCAAGCCCTTCGCATCCGAGTTTTCAGGTACGAACGCAACGTGGCCACCAAGCGTAGATTTACACGTTCTTGCTTCTTTAATCATCGCAAAGTCTTTTTCGCTTACGCCGTTCATCGAGGTTGCACCTGCGTCAATTGCCTCTACGATAGGTGCCAACTGTGCATCGTATGCAGCCTTTTCAGCATCGGAAAGCGTAGAATATTCTTTCGTGCCGTGCGTGTAAAGATCCATTCTTTCTACAATCGAGCTGATAACGGGCGTTTTTAAGAAGTAGAATTCGTTTGCTTCGTTGATGAACCCTTCGCTGGCAGGGTCGTTTACGATGTCGCTCATTTCCAATTCGAACCAGTCGCCCATGAACATGAAGCAAGCCTCTGCATTTAAGTAGTGGGTTTGCGTAACGCTGTAATCATAGCTTGCATAATCGGTGTTAATGTAACCGTGGGTGTACCAAAGCAATTCTTCAATCGCTTCCATCGATCTCAAACGGCCGGTATTCTTCATTGCTTCTACGCTGTATTGACCATCTACCTGACCGGACATGAAGTCACGGAAGCCCTGCTGACCGCCGTATTGGCCCCAAAGCACACGGAACGCACCTTCCGTCCAACCCGTTTGCTTGTTTGCAACCATGATAAGGTTCGGCGCGTTTTTCACTTTCTTCAAATCATTACCCATTTCCACCAACTGATAGGTCGTTACAGGCATTTGATAATTCGCACCAAGGTAGGTATCTACTACGTATTTATTGTAAAGCAAGCCGTAGCTGCCATTTACCCAAGGGAAGTCCATTGCGTTAAAGCCTTCGCCCAAATCTCTGTCCGCTTCTTCTACGAACTGAGGGTACATCTTATCCTTTACCGTTACATTTTCACCAGGGATAACGGTATTGTACAAATCCGTCAAATCCGCATAGAAGCGTACGCCGTCAATTTCCCCCAAGGGGTTGGATGCATAGTCGCAAGAGAAATACAAATCGTGCGATGCATACGTACTTTCAATATCGGTAACAGGCTGCGTACGAACGGTACTGATGGTGGGATCGGGAATGGAAAGACGGGGATATTTTTCTTGCACCCATGCTTCCGCCTTGAAGGCGTCGATCAACTCGTACGCCCAATCTACACCGTAACCGAAATCGGACACGAACAATTGCAAGGTTTCTGCGCCACCTTTCGAGCCGCCCTTCTTGCCTTTACATGCCGCCATAGGCGCTACGCTAAACGCCGCAAGCGATAATGCCAACACTTTCATAAACTTCTTATTCATAATTTTTTCCTCCTAATTTAGGCATAAATTTTTTTCTCTTTTTATTTTGTTGGTTAACCCTTCAAACCGCCGATTGCCATATTCTTGAAAATCATATCCGACGAGAAGCCGAACAATACCAAGGTAGGAATCGAACCGATAACCAAGCCACACCAGTACATAGGCGTATGCATACTGCCGCCTTCAAACTTTGATCCGAACAGGTACAAACCTGTGGACAAGTTGGTATAGCTGGGCGTATACAACAAGATGTTCATATAATCGTTCCAAAGGCCGAGGGTGTTATTGATGAAGAACGTCCAGAAAATGGGCGCCGTCATTCTTGCCTCGATCGAGAAGAAGATACGGAAACGATTTGCGCCGTCCAATTCCGCCGCCTCCTTGTATGCATGCGACAACGCTGCAAACGCCGCGGAATAAATAAATACGCTGGGCGAACGTCCGTTCCAAGAGGTTAAGATGAAATATAAGGAGCTGTCGTACAAACCGATGTCGTGGATAAATTTCATGTACGCACCGCCCGAACCGAACAAGGGCATCGTCATCGTGAACAAATGCACCGCCATCATCCCCTTCTTACCGTAAAAGTCGTATCTCGCATAAACGTAGCCGACCAACATCGGGGTTAAGGACAAAATCGTTGCACGTGCGCAGGTAATCCACAAGCTGTTCCAAATCATTTGGATAAAGCTTACGTCGCCGATGAACAGGTACTGGAATGCGTTTTTCCAGTTTGCGAACTGCCAATCTCTCGGTTTCGTCCAAAGATTGGTATATTCAAATTCCACACGCCCCTTAAACGCGTTCATAAACATTGCAAACAAGGGGAACAGGATGGTAAGGATTTGAACGGTTAAAATACCAAAGAAGATGCCGAAAATAACTTTTTCAATGCCGTCGCGTTGCGTTAAGATGCTGTTTTCTTGTGCTTTCTTAGCCATATTTTCGTCCTCCTTTTTTAGTATTCTACCGAGTCAACTCTACCCGTCAGCCATCTAACGAAATAGATAAACGGCATCATGATAAGCGTCATACACATACCCGCAGCGGATGCTTTTGCATAGGCGTTTTCACCCGTTGCATATACCAAGGTAAACATCCAATAGGAAATCGTCGTCGTTTCGTATTTACCCTTTGTGAACAGCAGGATAGGGCCGCTGGAGCTCAAAATGCCGATCATGTCGAGCAAGAACAAGGTTGCAAGCGTAGGCATAAGCAAAGGAACAAGAATCTTCGTCAATTCTCCCCAAGGCCCTACGCCGTCCAAACGCGCACTTTCCAATACTTCTACAGGGATACGTGCCAACGAACCGCCCAAATAGAGCATATTCTTCGTCCAACCCATCCAAAGCATGTACACCACCATCGTCCACGTTGCCGTATCCGAACGGGCGAGCAACGAAGGCATTACGAAATCGGGATTAAATTTCGTAATCAATATGTCGATTGCACCGTTGACGCTGGTCAAGTTTTTGAAAAGCGTAACGAACACAACGGGCGAGATAATCGCAGGCATGTACAATACAAATCTGAAAAACTTGTATGCGAAAATCTGTTTATAGAAGAAATACGAGAGTATAATCGACCATATAAACAGTATACAATCCGCCCCGAAGTAAATAAACGTGTTTCGAATTGCAATCATGATGGTTGAACCAGGTGCGCGCACCTCCGCCCAAAGCAACTCGAAATTCGCCCAACCCGCAAACTGACCGTTTCTCTTAAATGCTAAGAAGAACGAATCGACGTTGGTGTAGACGTAAATCGCAAAAAACTCCATTAAGGGCAATGCTATCAGCAAATATACAAATAACGAATCACGAAACTTCTTCGTTTTGCTTATGGCTGACAGCTTCTCTTTTATTGCTGTAAAATCCATACAACTACCTCCTTGTATTTCCTTTTTTCTTTTTTATTTCCGAAACTTGATTTAATATTTTTTCTGCGGCCTTAAAATCGTTTACGTATTTTATACGAAATGCCTGCGGGGTGTATCCCGTTACGTCCTTGAAGAATTTAATGTAGGCATACGCCGATTTAAACCCTACGTAGCTTGCAATCTTTGCAATGGAATCCTGCCGATGCATTAGGTTGTAGAAAGATAATGTAATCCGTTTTCGTTTTTGATATTGAATGGGGCTGTAGCCCATATATTCCTTAAATTGACGCATCAAATGCTGTTTGGACACGAATGCGAGTGTGGACAGCTGCTCAATTGTAATGTCTTCGCGCACGTTGGCGTCTATGTAGGTCCTTGCAATTTCCACAGGCGAGGTTTTCTTCTTGGATACAGGCTCTAACTGCACCTTGTTGTTCGAAAATGAAACCAAACCCTTTTCCCATACCTTTGCCGAACATAAATATACGATAATCAGCTGTAAATACGCCGCAACGATTTCGTTGCAAAACTCACAATCCGTCGATAACGCCTCGTACATGGTATCCAAATAGCCTAAAATTTCTGACCACTTTTCCCCCAAGTGAATTTTACAACTACTCGGTGTCGTAGGGAAATGTAGCGACGTTACCCCTATGCAATAATAGGACAGCTCGCTTTCCCCTACCTCGATATGTGGCAGGCTTGCGTTGATAATAAGCAAATCCCCTTCCGAAATCGGGGTTTCTTCACCGCCTATCAACATTTTACCGCTACCATGCGTTACAAAGAACAGTTCGCAAAAAGCATGCTCGTGCTGCGTCAAATCATCGTTGGATAATTTTTCCTTATCCCCTCGGAAAATGTGACTCATTTGCAAAAGCTTGTACTTTTTCCCGTTCAATTTATTTTCTATGTCGCATAAATACAGCGCTTCTTCTTTTAATTCTCGAACCATCCGTACTCCCTATTAGAAAATATTTTCTTGTGTAAAATCGCTACCTTACGCCTCACAAAAGCGTTTATTTCTTCGCACCCATCTGCAAACGGAAGGTTATCTTCCCTTCTTTTGGTGCGCGGTATTCCTCTTTTAATTCCGGCCCGCAAGACGCCGTACCGATCCCGCTCATTGCAAGGTCGATATTGACGTAGGTGCCATCGATTTTCGGCAGCTCGAAGTCGTGTGCAGCCGATTTGATTTGGCTCGTCGAATAGGGCAATACGCTAAACGAAAGCGCTTTATCCGCCGTTACGGTGATACCGTTTGCAAGGCTTAATTTCGTCGTGCCGTAATGGCTACCCGTTTCCTGCGGTTTAATCCAAGGGAAATATTCTTTCTTCGCCGTGGATTTATACGTTCCGTAATCGCTTGCACGATGTTTATCCACATAGCTTTCATACGGCCCGTACCCTGTATATTCAAACTCCTGTGCCGATGTGGGCATCGCAAATTCAAAACCGATACGGGGAAGATATGAAACAAAATCCGCCACCTTATACGAAAGCGCCACGTCTACACCATTATTGAAGAAGGTGTACGTCAATTCGTATTCCATAATCGGCGCTTGGCAGTTTTTCAACATCCCGCCAACAAACCTTACGGTGTTGCCCTTTACTTCCTTTTCATAGGTCGTTTGTTTTAATTTTTCGTATCCGCGCCATGCATTTAAAAAACGATCGTTGTCGATATAGGCACGCTCTACGTTGATACCCATGGCAGAGTTGAAACGAACACGCCCCAGCGAGGTAAGTCGTCCCGCATCGTCCAGCTCGAACGAAATCGGCTTGTCCGTGGGTACGTGAGGCAATGCCTTCGGCGGTTCAACCGCATCCTGGCGAGGCTTGTCTTCATAAACCGCCTTCACCTCGTACAGATTGCTCTTAATCTTTCTATCCGGTGAAACCAAACCATCCACGCAGAAATTGCCGTCGTGTTCCGTTTCCCCAAAATCACCGCCATACAAAAAGCCTTTTTTCGTCTCTATCGCATGGTCGCACCACTCCCAAACGAAGGCACCCATAAAGCGCTCGTTCGTGTGAATGATATCCCAGTAATCCTGCAAATCACCGCAGCTATTCCCCATCGAATGGGAATATTCGCACAAGAGATAAGGACGCTTTTCCTTTTTATCCGCAAGGAATTCCTCGAAGAAGGTAAGCGGTGCATACATACGGCTGGCAATATCAATGCGTTTCGTGTAATAGTCTTTTTTATCTGCCATCGAGCAAAGATTTTCGTAATGAATCGGACGGCTGTCATGGGCCTTCAAATAATCCGCACCCTCGTAAAACATTTTACCGTAACTGCTTTCATTTCCCAACGACCAAATCATAACGCAGGTGCGGTTTTTATCCCGTTCGTACAAGGTAATTTCTCTATCCGTCACCCCTTTATCAAAGATGCCGTTGTTTGCAAAATCCTGCCAAATGTCGAATTTGTAACCGCCCTGACACGCCGTTACCCCATGCGTTTCCACGTCCGCTTCGTCCATTACGTAGAAGCCATACACGTCACACAAGTCATAAAATTCTGGCATGTCGGGATAATGGGAGGTACGGATTGCGTTCACGTTTGCCCATTTCATCAGTTTTAAGTCGCGAAGCGTATCTTCCACCGTTACCGTTGCACCCGTTTTGGGATTGCTTTCGTGATAATTTACACCCTTCAGTTTGATATGCTGGCCGTTGATTTGGTAAACCCCATCCACGATTGCAGAGGTACGGATGCCGACACGTTGCAAAATCTTTTCCCCATTCGCTGACAGTACGACGTCATACAGGTGGGGATTTTCCGCCGTCCAAAGCGTTGCATTTTTTATCACGAAACGAACGGTTTCCCCAGGCATTGCCGTTTGCATTTCCTTTTTGTAGGAAACGACGATATCTACCATGCTGTCGTTCCGAACGGAAATCACACCGTCCGTCCCCTCTATTGCCGTTTCAATTTTGAAATCGGAAATATGCTCCTTGGGGCGTTTTAACAAATATACGCTACGGAAAATACCCGTGTAGCGGAATTTATCCTGACATTCGAGATAGGAGGATGCACACCATTTTAACACAACGACGTCCAAGGTGTTTTTGCCTTCTTTCACGTGCGGTGTTACGTCAAACTCGCTGGTCGAATGAGAAATTTGGCTGTACCCTACAAAGGTGCCGTTTACGTACACATAAAACGCACTGTCAACCCCTTCGAAATTTAAGTAATACTTCCACTCGCCAGGCTTTATGTCAAAGCTCTTACGGTAATGGTATGTAGGATTTTCACTCGGTACAAACGGCGGTCTAAACGGGAAAGGATATCTTGCGTTTATGTATTGAATTTGATCATACCCCATCAGCTGTACACACGAGGGTACGTTGATTTTCTTCGTCAGCTTTTCATCCAAATAAACGGAATCGATATCCTTATGCTCCTTAATCAGCCATTTGCCGTCCAAGGAAATAAACCGTTCGCTTGCTTTTCTGTCTACAATTTTATGCTTATATGCAAATTTTTGGTTTTGTGCAAAGGGCACGTAGTAACTTCTCGGCCTTTCCACCCCAATTCTTTTTAACGTTGCATACTCTTTTTGATGTACCATAAATCACCTATTGCTATCCCCCAAGAGATAGCCCCACAATTTTAGCAATATAATTATAACATAATTACTTCTTTCAAGACAATACGAATTATGAACATGTTATATTGAAAAAGTAACCCAATTTTGGATAATTTTAACGGTGAAAGTCGATACAATTATTATAAAAAATGTTGCACTTGGACAAAATTCCAGCTTTTTTAAAGAGTTTTTGTACCTCTTATCCAAGCCAAAGCCTCTTGATTAGTTGCGTAAAGCACGTCCTTTCGACCGCTAATCATTTGGCACAGCTTTTCCACGTTTTCCCACGTCATATCGTCCAAAATATCAAACTCGTGCGCATGTCCCCACACGAAAAAGATTTGCGGCTCCTCCGTTTCCAAGGCGAGAAACTGTTCCGCCAACGCAAACGTGTTTTTATAATCGCGTGCATACACCGTAGGATGCCAGCGATAAGGATTTTTCGGCAACTGAAAGGACAACGTCGAATTGATGGTACGGGCATATTCCACCCCCGTACTTTTTTGCAAAATCGCCGCGGTTCTATCGTCGTTATTTACGCCACCGCAGGGGTACGCCATGCCTTTTACTTCGTAACCGACCAAGCGGGAAAGCTGCTTTCTATCTTCTTCCACCTGATAAATCACCGTTTCTTCGTCCTCGCACGTCAAATTGGGGTGTGTCAAGGTATGCACCGCCACTTCGTGCCCGACATATATCTCTTTTACTTCGCTGGGATAAACCTTAGAATTATCCAGGAATTTCCCGTTTACCTCTCTGCCCCCTTTTAAACCAAGAAAGGAAGAATTGAGGTTAAACGTCCCCTTTAATCCGTACTTATTGAAAAGCTCGACAAGACGTTTATCTTGCCTTACCCCATCGTCGAAGCTGAACGTTATACACTTGTTTATCTTCATCATCGTTTACTTGTTTTCCGTATTTTCACGCGCAATCATCGCGTTTAAGTTATCAATACACCATAAGTTATAGGGCTTCCACTCGCTCTCGTCAACGTAGGCGTATTTATTGCCCTCCTGCAACAGCTTTGCCTTGCTTTCCGTCTTATTATGCTGCATGTGATTACCAAGGAAAATATCCACCTTTTCCTCGTTCAAGCGGTGCATGGCTTTAACGAAATCCTCCCGCACCGAATAAGGCAGACCGTACTTATCCAAAAAGGCTTTCGCCATGGTATTAATCCCCATACCGCCGTGCAACCCCGCACGGAAAGTATCCTTCCCGTCCGTTACATCGAAGAAAAAGGACATCGCACCAGGGGTATGCCCAGGTGTTGCCACCGCACGCACCGTCGTGTTGCCAAGGGTGATTTCATCCCCGTCGTGCAATAAAATATCCGGCTCGAATGTTTCCTTATAGGTCATCCCCAGCTCTTTGGCATAGGTCAAATCCAAATCCCCGTTGGCATACTGTCTATCCGCCTCCCCAAGGGCAATTTTTGCCCCTGTCAAATCGCGCAAGGCCCTTGCCCCGCCAAGATGGTCGATATGCCCGTGAGTCAAAAAAATGTACTTTATGTCCGCTACTTTTAACCCCATACGGTAGATGTTGTCAATGACTACGTACAAGGAATGTTGATAGCCCGTATCAAACACCATCAAACCATCGCCCGTATCCACCACGTGCGTCGATGCAGGCTTTGTCCCTACGAAGTATAAATTCCCAAACATATTTACGGGAGGAAACAAGTCTTGTTTTTGTACCATAGTACACCTCTTATCTCTAAAAATCTGTTACGAAAATAGACCGATTAAATGTTATCGCTGACGAATTTTTCATCCACCTTATGGAGCAAACGAGTTACACCGTTTACCCCTTCCGCACGGATTTCCCCTTCGCCACCATACCCTTTTACAAGAGCATCCGTCACGTTTTCAAAACGAGTATTTTCCACGTCGATCAAGGCAAAGTTGCCCGAACGGATGGCACAATCGGTTGCCGCTGAATACTGAATATCACAATTTTTTACACGAAGCGTCAAGGGATTTTCCGCGCTGCCGTATGCGTTGAACGGCAAGGAAATACCTTTTGCCTGAATGTTATCAAAGGTAATCTCCGTCAAGGGCTTATTCTTTTGCCAAGTATGTGTACCCGTGAAGTCAAAATGTAAAAATCTTGCGCAATTTTCCGCCGTACAATTGCGGATTACGATATTTTTCGGCAATCGGCGTACGTTCAAAGAAAAGTCGGAATAATAGGTGAAAAGTGCCAACATCTTACCGCCGTTCACCCGAGGGGAAGGTTTCCCTGCAATTTTATCCGCCAAGGGCATTGCTCCGCGGAATACATACTGTGCAGGGCCGTAAAAACGGCAATTTTCCACCAAAACGTCCGCGCCGCCAAAACGCATACCGCTGCACGCCGAATTTAATATACAATTTCTTACAACTACGTTGTAGTTGTCAAACCCCGCAACGCAATCGTCGCCCGTATAAAACTCGCAATCCTCAATAACGTAATCATCGCAAGAGGAATTGTGGATACCATCATGTCCACCCTGCACCACGATGTTTTTATAGCGAATGTTTTGGGATTTATACCCGATATGTGCCCAATTGCCCGTATTGCGAATTAAATACCCCTCAAAACGGATATTTTCAGAATGGTGGTAAGCAATTCCGTGCGGGCCGCGGTAATATTCCTCCCCTACGGGATCATACGGATCAGAGCCGTCAATCACCGCTCCTTTTTCTGCCACAATCGCCACGTTACGTGCACATAAAATACGGATTAAAGCATTATTCCAAGAGCTTGCCGCCTTGGCCATGTGGTCAAAGGTTTTTCTAACGTGCGGAGGCGTCCAAAGAACGTCCGTTTTGTATTCCTCTGCGACTGGCTCTACCATGTCGTTGTCCAAGATATTGTAAGCCGACGTTTCACGCACGCCTTTCAAGGTTACCCCCTCTTTCAAATAAAGGGTACAGTTTGAACGCAAACGAATACTGCCGATTTCGTACAAACCCTTTTCCAAAACAATTTTACCGCCGCCGCTCAAATAACAATCGTCAATCGCTTTTTGAATTGTCGCCGTACAATTTTCACCTACGGCATGTAAGATAACGTCCATACTTTTTTACTCCGTCTATCGTCAATTTTTTAACAGCGCATCCTTGTTGGTTTCAAACACTACGCCTTCGATTGCCGTCAGCTTTTTACAAACCTCTTCAAAGGCTTCCCACGACATATCCACGCCAAGCTGATAGCTGTGCCCCCAAATGTAAAGCACCTGCTTTTCATCACTCTCACTTTCCGCAAAACGGTCGATGATCGAATACAAATCAGGGCTAGTGAAACAGCACGAAGTCTTGAATTGCAGTAAATCGCTCTGCGGGGTAAACTCGGGCGTCGTTTTCGTCGTACGCGCATATTGAATACCGCAACGCTTTAAAATTTCCAACACTCTATCATCGTACGTTCCGTAGGGATACGCCATACCGACCACTTCTTCCCCGTACCAATCTTCAAGATTGCGTTTATCCTCGAAAACCTCTTTATAAATTCTTTCTTCGTCTAATTTTTCCAAAAACGGATGCGTCAAGGTATGTACCGCCACCTCGTGCCCCTTGTACAAATCGAGCATATCCGCCTTATTCATGTGGATAACGTCCACACCCTTATACACCCAACGGCATTTTTCATTTGCCAGGCCCGTGTTCAGGTTGAAGGTGCATTTCATCCCGTATTTATTAAACAGCTCCACCAAAGGGCGATCCTCTCTCACCCCATCGTCAAAGCTAAACGTGATTGATTTTTTCGCCATTTTCTCACCTCATATACATTAAATTGCAACGCCCAAAACTGTGTTCATAAACAAGTACATCAAGGGCAACGTTACCACCGAACATATCGTAGATAATACCACACCGATCGATGCGAAATCACTATCCTTGCCAAACTGTACAGCCATCATTGCCCCACTCGTTGCGCAAGGCATGGAAAGCAAGAAAAATACCGTGTATTTTATCGTGCTGTCAATCGGTAAAAACGCCACCAAAAACATCGTCAACAAGGACATGGCTACCAGCTTTACCGACGTAGCGATGTATGCCCACTTGTCCGTTAACAGCTGTTTCCACTCGATATTCGCCAAGCGAATGCCGATCACAAACATCGAAAGCGGGGTAACCATATTCGATAAAAATTGCAACGAGGACATCAGCTTTGTAACAAGCTTATACCCTACCGTCCCTGCGGTTGTAAAATCCACAAGCGGCTTTTGCAAAGCAAGGAATAAAGCAAGGCTGACGATTACCGCAAGAATAACGGGGTTTAAAAGAACCTTCTTCGTCGTAATTTGGGTTTTGTCTTTCGTGATTATATATACGCCGAACGTCCAGTTTAAAATGTTGAATACGGCAAGCACCACCGCGCAATACACAACCAACTCCGCTTGCAATGCGCTGTTCGTAAACAAAGACTGCAAGAAGGGTAAGCCCATAAAGCCGCAGTTGGAAAATACGCTTAAATATTTGACGAGCTTGACCTTATCGTCGTCCTGCCATTTTGCGAAAAGCACCTTGACAAGCAAAAACATCATCAAATGCGCCGCCACCGCAATCCCTGCAACGAGCAACATATTTACCGCAATATCGAAACTGAATGCGCAGCCTTGGAAACTTGTAAAAATCAAAATCGGTTGACAGCCATACAACACGATAACCGACAAGGTTTCGCTGGCTGTTTTGGGAAACATTTTGGTCTTCGCAAAGATAAAGCCCGGCACAGCCAAAAGCAATAAAAATATAACCGTTATCAAAACGTCCAAAAAACTAATCATTCTTTTTGCCCTTTCCTTTCCGCAGCGCTATCTTACCGCCAAAAGCGTCTCTGCAACCTCATAATTTTTCCGCAATTTCTTTACTCAATGCGTACGTTCTTGCGCCCGTATGCATACATTTATAAGCGGCAACCTTACTTGCAAACACACAACAATCCTGTGTGGATTTCCCCTCGCAATACGCCGCGATAAACGCACCGTGGAAGGTATCCCCTGCACCGTTGGTATCCACGGCTTTTACCTTGATGCTGTCATAATGCACCGCATTGCCGTTTTCCCAGTAATATCCGCCGTTGCTACCATCCGTAACCACCAAAATTTCAGGCGTATATTTCTCATTCAACTCGTACATGGCTGCCTCTATTGAGGTTTTTCCTGTCAAACCAAGGGCAAATTCTGCCGAAGGGATCAAAATATCCACGTAAGGCAAAAGACGTTCAATACCCGCATACAAACCGCCTGCGTCTAAACTTACCTTTACCCCTTTCGACTTGGCATATTTTGCCGCGGTAATCGCACATTCTAAATAATTACCGTCAAGGTGCAAAACATCCGCTGTATCAATGGCAGACAGCTGCACGTTGTCAGGGTTATCCGTAACACCGCCACGATCGAACACACAGGTACGGCTGGCTTTATCCTTCGCCAAAACGATATACGAGGTAAAGGACGTCGCACCTTCCAAAACCGTTGCATTTTCCACCCCTACACCGTACTTTTTGAAATCGTCCAAAAGGTATTTACCAGCATTATCCGAGCCAAAGCCGCCAACGACCTCTGCGTCCACGCCAAGCTTACGGATTACCACGAGGGCGTTTCCAACGGGGCCACCCCCCGAAAGAAAAATGCTTTCCGCCTTTTGTTTTTTATCCTCCGTGGGGTACGTTTCACAGCAAATCAACGTATCCAGCACGCACGCACCAAGCCCTACGACCTTTTTCATACTCTATCATTCGCTCCAAGAAGCTGAATTTTCGAAATGGCAAAATTCTTTACCGCTTCAATAGGTTCTTTCATGAACAAGTCAATCGCATAAATTTTTCTATCCACAGCAAACACGCTGTCTAAGAAGGAATAGCAAAGATCGGTACCAAAGTTGATTTTACGGATACCTGCCTTAACCGCCAACTGAATTTGATCGTCAGGCACACCGCTACCACCGTGTAAAACGAGGGGAATTTTTACCTCGTCCTTAATTTCCTTGATGCGTTCAATTTGCAAAACGGGTGCTTGCTTATATCTGCCATGTGCCGTACCAACAGCAACCGCCAAAGCCGCTACGCCCGTACCTTCCACGTATTTTTTCGCTTCTTCTACCGTGGTGTAATCGGTGGGAACGCCATCCGCAGCCGCACCGATGTGGCCGATTTCCCCTTCCACACCGATATTCATTACGGATAAAATATCCACCGCCTTTTTCGTGTTTGCAATATTTTCATCCATGTCAAGCTTTGAGAAATCTACCATAATACCCGTTGCACCGTTTTTAAGTGCAATAGCCGCAGGTTCAAAGCCTGCGCCGTGATCCAAATGGATACATACGGGAACGGTTGCCTTTTCCGCTGCCTTTAAAATGATGGGCGCAAGATAATCCACAAAGCCCGTCGTTGCCAAACGGGAATAGAACTGAATAATTACAGGTGCACGTTGTTCTTCTGCCGCCTGAATAACACCCATGACCGTTTCCATATTGTACACGTTGAATGCGGGTACTGCATACCCTTTTTCATCTGCATCCTTCAAAATCGTTTGAAAATTTACTAACATCGTTTATTCTCCTATCGTTGTATTTTTTACGTCGTCGATTATACCGTAATCAGCATAATCGAATATTCTTGCTTCTTTATCAAGGTTTACCGCAATTACCGTACCTGCCCCTGCAATCGCGCAGGTGTGTTGCACCGCACCGGAAAGTCCAAACGCCACGTACACCTTAGGACATACCGTCCGCCCTGTCAAGCCTACCTGCTTTTCATACGGCAATTTTCCACTATCCGCAACAATACGCGAACAGCATACCTCCGCGCCGTACTTTTCCGCAAGAGCTTTTATCCGTTCTATCTCATTTACCGCACCTTTCCCAATCGAGAAAATTACGTCCGCGCCTTCCTTTTTCACCGTGCGAACGGTGGCGAATGCCATCTCGCTGTCACAAAGGATATCCGCCGTAACGTTTCCGCCCAAAGCAGGGCGCGTCATAATCAGTTTCCCTTCCTCAACACGAAAGGAAATACAGTCTGCACAAATACCTGCCCCCGTCAAAACCGCTACTTGGGACGCCAAAAGCTTATAGGCTTCACTATCCTCCCAAAGCACCGTTTTGACCTTTTGGGCGTACAATTCGTCCGCTATTTCTTCTGCGGATTTTCCTTCTACGAATAGAGGATGCGCTTTACTTGCGACGCTTTCAGCAATCGTTTGCACGTTCCCTACAAAATAGACCTCATCCAGCTTTTCCGCCGTGTCAAGCGGTTGCTCTATACGTTGCTTTTGTAAGCCTGCCTGTATCAAGGCAGGAAGCGAATCCATCGTAACAAATTGACAGCTTCTACGTCCGACACTACTTTCATAGCTTCTTTTTACGCGTGTAGGCGAGCCCTTTAACCCGCATTTTTCTTGCGTTAAATTCAAGACACCGTTGTCCCAAACCTCCACCTCGCCCACCTTGGAAAAAATGGACGGAAAACGCAAGGTGCGTATCTTTTCAAAGGTAAGCACCGTTCGGTTTTGCGGTGTGAAGCACTCCCCATTTCGCAAAGTAACCGTTTCCTTATCAAAGGCAATTACCTTCGGCTTGATTGCAAAGCCCAGCCTTTGTGCCAACATCGGCGGGACCTGTGCCGTATCCCCATCCACACTTTGCCTACCGCAATAGATCAGGTCGGGATTTAAGCGCCGTAACACCTCCGCAAGGATAAAGCTTGTCGCCTGCGTATCACTGCCTGCGTATATCGGATCGCTGATAAATACGCCCTTTACCCCCAACCGTGTCAAGCCTTGAAAGGCATTCAACACGGACATGGGTGCCATGGATACCGCAATTACCTCCTTTGCACCTGTTTCCAAGGCACATTCGAGCGCGGCACCATCAAACGGGTTTAGCTCCCCTTTAAAATATTTTAATAATACGACAATTCTTTTACTTTTCATCGGATAATTCCGTTAAAAATTTGCTAATTTTTTTATATTTCGCAAAAACCTTTGCATATTTTTCTGTATTTTCAAGGATCGGTTTCGTTTCCCCGATTACCTTTTGACAAGCCAAGCTTGCCTCGTCAAAATCCTCAAAGAAGCCTGCCTCAATCCCTGCGCACATTGCCGAGCCAAACGAAGAATCGTTATTTTCTGTTTGTACAAGCGTCAACCCTAATGTATCGGCAACAATTTGTCTCCAAACCTTACTCTTAGCTCCGCCGCCGATTACGTACGCCGACGAGCCGGTGCGAATCCCCTTGCTTTCCAAGTACGTCTTACCGTCGAGCAAGCTCATCGCAACCCCTTCCATCACCGCACGGGCAAAATGCGCCTTCGTGTGGCCTGCCGAAACCCCAATAAAGCTACCGCGGAGCAAAGGATTTGCGTGGGGCGTTAATTCCCCCATTAAGTAAGGGTGGAATATCAATCCGTCGCAACCGACGGGAACGTCTTCCGCCATTTTGCTAAATTCCTCAAAGCTACCGCCAAAGGTATCCCTAAACCAACGCAAGGACGCCGCGCAGGATTTTGTTGCACTGCCAGGATAGTACATATCTTCTTTTAAGTGAGAATAGTTGATGATATTCTTATCTGCGTAGTACATATCGGAAACAACGCAAATACGCCCAGCCGTCGCCAGCTTCAAGGTCATATCACCTTCCTTTACCCCACCTGCGGCAAACACCTCCATTACGGTGTCCGTTGCCCCGCAAATAACGGGCGTACCTGCCGCCAAACCAGTAGATAAAGCAGCTTCATCGCATACCTGCCCCACTTGTTCAAGCGGATTTACGATTTTTGGCATATTCTTTTCCGTCAAGCCCACAAGGGACAATAAATGCTCGTCCCATACCTTTTTATCAAAGTCGAACAGCATACTGCCCTGTGCCTCGATATAATCGGTAACAAAATCACCCGTAAATTTCCCACGGACGAAATCCTTGGCAAAGGTAACCTTTTTCACCTTGGCATACACGTCAGGAAAGTTGTTTTTTACATACATAATTTCGGGCAACGTCCAAATGGTATCCACGTTGTGTTTACATTTTTCAAAAAGCTCTTCCCCGAAATTTTCCGCAAGGTACGCCTTTTCCTTGATACTTCTGGTGTCCGTCCAGTAAACGGAATCGCAAACGGGGTTGCCGTCTTCATCCATCAAAACCGCTGTATGCGTCGCTGCATCAAAGCAAAGACATTTGACCTCACTTGCATCAATACCAGTCAAAACCGAGCGAATATTTTTACAAGCGGCGTTGTACCAATCCATCGGCGTTTGCTCCGCTTTACCGCCTTCGCCAAAATGCGTGGGGTATTCGGCAGTTGCCGTGGCAACCACCGTTCCGTTTTTATCCAAGAGCGTCGCTTTGCTTGCTCCACCACCGAAATCTACACCAAGCACGTACATGGTATGCTCCTTTTACTTGCTTACTACCCATTTATGGCATTCTTCCGAGGAACTCAAAAGCCCGCGTTTCTTTCCTGCCATAATCCACAAACAGTAATTTTTATAACCGGGTGCAACGGTGAAAGGGTGATAGCCTTTCGGGATTACGACCATATCGCCGTTTTGCACCTTATACACTTCGTTGATATCGTTTTCCGAGGTGTAAACCGCCTGGAAACCGAAACCTTGGGGCTTATCAAACTCATAGTAGTAAATTTCGTCAAGCGCACCCTCCGTAGGCATATTGTCTACGTCGTGCTTGTGCGGGGGATAGCTACCCCACTTGCCGTCTTCTACCCAAAACTCACCGATATACAAATGATTTGCATCGCCCGTTTCAGGGAAGGTAAAGCCCACTTCACGAACAAAGGCCCCCTTGCCAAACGTCTTCATCACAACGTCGTCTGCCTTGATTTGATAAGGCTTATAATATTTTTCCGCAGGTGCTTTGCATACGGCGATTTTCACATCGCCACCCATTGCCGTAACGGTAAAGGGCGTATCTTTACCAACGTACGCCGTTTCCGCTGCACCTTCAAATACGTTTGCACGTTTGCCAACGATGAAGGTAAAGTCTTCACCTTTTACCTCGCATTTACCATACAAAACGACCAAAACGAATTCCTTTCCGCATTCGTCAATCGTATAGCTTTGCCCGTCCGCAAGCTTTAACATATCCGCTTCCGCATACACCAACGGGGAGTTTCTGTCCGTTACCACTCTTTCATAACCGTATTTTTCAACGTAAGATTTCTTCAAGTTCATATTACATATTCTCCAAAATCATTTCTTCCATCGAAATTACACGATAACCATTGGGAGCAGTTGCTCTCATCGCTACGTATTCCGCAGGGTTTTCGGTAACCACCGTCTTACAATCCATATTGATTGCATTTTGCCATCTATCCTTTGCAACCTGCATGATTACGTCGGGCATATATTCCGCCATAATAAGCTGACCTGCAAGGTTTGCTTCCTTACCGATAAGCAACATTTCTTTGTTGATACCCACCTTGTCAATGAGCTTTCTGCCCGTTTCGGTATCATCAAGCTCTCTTGCATACGCATAGTTATCCTGCAAGGTATATTCGTTTGCCGTTTTGCTTACGGTAAGCTTACCGCTTTCAATTAACCCAAGCACGTATTCGTTAAAGCTTACCACGTTTGCGGTGATTTCAATGCCCCATTCCTTATATTCGTGAAGCATCAATTTCAAATCCACAGGATCGTAAACGATCACCGTCTTATATGCGTTGAGCATTTCCGCACAAGCCTTTGCCGCGTTTTGCGTTTCCTGCGTTTTGCCCGTCAAGAACCAAAGCGCCGCACCGCTGTCTTGATTCTTATCCAAAGCCACGCACACACCCGCCTTATTCAAGAGAGAAACCGCATTTTTCACGCTTTCAGGGGATTTATACAATGCATCCTGCCCTACGAATAACGCTGTTTCACCATCCGTGTTGTACAAGCCGTTCAAGCACTCGCAAGCGGTTGCACCATATACGTTGCCCGTTGCCGCATATTTTTCAAGCATCGCCATAATATATGCGGGCGCAACGCCGTTCAAGACGATTTCCGTCTTCAATTCCTGAATGAATACCTTGGGATCAAAACCCGTCATACAGTTGTTCGTGCAAGCACCGCAAAGGGTACATTCGTAAATGTTTTCCGAAATTTCTTTCAGCTCCGTTGCACCGCGTACAACCACGCTTGCACCCATCGCACGAGAACGCGCGGTATTTCTTTCTAAACCCGTTGCGTTGCCGATTGGACATACGTGACGACACATCCAACAAAATCTGCAATTGTCAATAATATTTTTTGCTTTTTCCGTAATATTCATGGTGTCACCCTCCTCTTATAAGCCAAGCTTGAAAGGATTCATAATGCCGTTGGGATCAAGCGATTTTTTAATCCCTTCAAACACCTGCATGGCGGGACCGTACTGCTCCTTCATCATGCGGCCAAGCTTGATACCAACACCGTGGTGATCGTTAACAACACCACCGTTTTCAAGCGCCGTGCGAATGCCGAGCGTCCAAATTTCATTGTGCAAACGCATTGCCTCTACGGGATCCTGAGGTACGTATTCGCCGTCGATAATGAAACGATCGTACATCATACAACCCCATTCGTACCAATGCGAGAAGTGTGCGATGAACTTCGCATACGGATATTTCGTTTCGATGGCATTTTTCATTGCCCAGTAGATTTTTTCAATCTTATCGTAGGGTGCAATCGTATCCATCGTACCGAACATCTGCGGGATATCCATCATGTGGCCAGGATAGAAGAAGGTAATCTTTTCCTTCCACCACTTTTCACCGTATTCGCTGCCGAGGTCTTCCGCGCCGTACTTTGCAAAGATATCAAGAAGGATCTTTTCCTCCACCTCTACAAGCTCCTTTACGCCTTCGTAGGCGATATTCATAAACGCGCCTTTCTTGGCTACGCCAACGATTTTCTTAATCAAGCTTGCCGTTTCCGCTTCGTCGTATAAACGCATAACGGAGGGCTTGAACTTTTGCAAAACTTCTTTGCTCGCCTTAAACGCCGAGGTCATATCCTTGAAGAGGAACCCTCTGAATTTTCTCACCTCAGGTTGTTCGTAAATACGGATTTGCGCCTTCGTAATAACGCCGAGCGTACCTTCCGAACCGATAAAAATTTGCTTGTGATCAGGATCAGCAGCATGCTTGGGGGTTGCGGAGTTATTGATGATATCACCGTTTGGCAATACCACCTCCATTTGGAGTACCATGTCGTCGATTTTACCATATTTATTGGAAACAACACCGATACCGCGATGCGCCAAGAAACCGCCTACCGTCGAACAGGTCAAGGACGAGGGATAATGCATCGTTGCAAAGCCCTTTTCGTTTGCAGCCCACTCGATATGCTTATAAATCGCACCCGTACCGCATTCGATGTACATACTTTCCGTATTTACTTCGTAAATCTTATTCATGCGCTTGGTATCCAAAATGATACCGCCGCACACGGGAAGCGCACCACCTTGCGAGCCTGCACCGCCGCCCCACGTCGTTACGGGGATTTTATAATAATTGGCAATTTTCAACACCTTCGACGTTTCCTGCGCGTCCTTAGGCGCAACGATGAAGTCTGCCTCAGGCATCCTTCTACCGCGGTCCACCCACATTCTCGAAAGCCAGAAAAAGTCTGCGCTATGCGTAACTTTATCAATCTCTTTTACCGAGCAATTTTCTCTGCCTACCGCATCTTCCAGCTCGGTCATAATTTGCGTAAATAAAAACTCGTTCACAGCCGTTCCTCCATGATTATCTCTTGCTAATTTCAGTGTATTTTCTCATCAATAAGCTTCCACGGGGATCGATTTTCCATAAGCCCCGCTTACGCCCTTCATAATTGCATCGCGAATGGCAAGAACCGCCAAGGTTTCTTTCTTGTCGAAAGGTTCTTCATTCGTTTCAAAGAATTTTACGATGCTTTCCACCAAACGGTAAAATTCCGTGCCCTTTTCCACGTTCTTGAACTCACAATTCGCCTTGTCCGTTTCCACGTCCACGGAGAATCCCCAACCGCTGTTGGAAAAGCTCAACGTTACCGCTCTATTCTCATATTCCACCACCATAGTCGCTTGCTTATCACCGCTGAACACGTGCACAAGCTTTGCTTGTTCGCCCTTCGTCAGCTTTACAGCCATCTCGATTTGGTGAATAATATATTCCTCCAAGCTACGTCCACCACCTTTAATCATCACGTTTTTCACGTTGTCGTAGCCTTCAATTTCTTCCGCATATCTCAACGCAGAAGAGGTGAAAATTTTCGTATTGTATTTTTCCGCTACCGCAAAAATCGCCTTCGCCGTTTCTAAATCGGGCGCAAACGTTTTATCAATATACGTGGTTTTGCCGTACTTTAACGCCGCCTCCGCATATTTTAAATGCGTTTCCGGATTCGCTGGCGCAAGGATCAAAATATTGTCGGACTTTTCGCAAAGCTCTTCAATCGTATTGCAACGGGTTACGTTGTTTTTCGCACACCAATCGTCGGTAAGCATTTTACCAGGCTGTTCCACCTCTGCATACGCATAGGTAACCTTATAATCCACGCCAAGGGCTTGGCTTGCTTTTTCAAAAAGCCCTAAATAGGTGTTAGAGTGCCATTCGTCGATAAAGTAATCAATAATACCAATTTTCTTCATCTTATCACCTCAAAGATATTTGCTAAGCTCCACCACACATTGTTTTTCCGCAGATTCGAAGGATGCCATCACAACAGCAAGCGAAGCACGGATTTGTTCGAGAGTAACGTACTGCGTTGCCTTCCCCTCAATGCTGTCCATTACGTTTTCGTAGAATTGTTCCCACCAAGGCAAGTCCTTACGAACGGGAAGCTCCATTTCCGTAATTTCATGTTGAGGGCGGGGCCACATCGAACGAGAAAGCCCATTTTCGGTATAAACACAGCCTTGCGTCCAATCTACAGATTTTACGTTTGCACGAACGATTTTACCCGTTCTGCCAAACCAATCGTACACAATTGCCGTACCGTCGTCACCGGAAACGTGCCAACGGGCTTCGTTGATAAACGTCCAAGAATCGGCAACGATATGCACACTCAAATTCCCGGGGTATTTCAAATCCAAACGAATTGCATCGTCCACCTCGGGCTGATAAATCTTCTTCAAATCCGCATATACGGAAATGGGATTGCCGAATAATTGCAACACTTGGTCTATCATGTGTACGCCCCAATCGTACAAGAAACCGCCGCCCGATTTTTTCACGGTACGCCAATCCCCAGGGATATTTCGGTTACTAAACAAACGAGAATATACCTGATGAGGTTTCCCTACGAGATTCTGCGCCAAAACGTCTTTTACAATGTTGTAATCCACGTCCCAACGGCGATTGAAATGAACGGTGAACAATTTTCCGCTTGCCTTTTGAGCCGCAAAAATTTCATCCAGTTCCTCCATGTTCATACAAACGGGCTTTTCGCAAACAACGTTTTTACCGCTGTTTAACGCACGCACGCAGTAGTCCTTGTGGAAATTGTTGGGGGTTGCAACCACCACCAAATCCACCTCGCTTGCAAGCAGTTCTTCCGCCGTCTCGCAAGTAGCAAACCCTTCCGTACGCGCTTTTTCGCGTTTTTCCGGGTTAATATCGTACACGAGCGCAACGTCTAAATCCCTAATTCGATCACGCACGTTTGCCGCGTGCCAAGAACCCATCGTGCCGTACCCGATAATACCAAGCTTATGTTTCATTTATTTCAACCCCTTTTTAATTTCGTCAATCGTAACGTAACGTTTTTCTTCACTCGATTTAATAACCGCATCGATTACCATTTGCGCACGCAAGCCATCGTCGATCGTGGAGGTGAAGTTATCCTTCTTGCCATTTGCATAATCGATGAAGGATTGCGATTGGTAAAGCGACCAGGTTGCACCGTATTTTTCAGGCGTAGCAACACGCTGCTTACCCTTTGCAATTTCTTCCTTGCTGCCATAGCAGATTTCCAAGCCTTCGCCTACGTAGTTGCAGAAACGGATATAACCCTTTTCACCATAGATGATGAATTCAACAAGCTGTTCTTCCGTCTTTGCACAACGGGAAAGTTCGATATTTGCCGTAGCACCGCTCTTCAAATCTGCAAGAATGTTTGCATAGTCGTCCGTCGTAACGGGAGCCCATTCGTCAGAATCCAATTTTTGTCTTTCCTTGATGAAGATACCGGTGTTTGCCGTCAAACCAACGATGTCTTCGTTCATCCAGTTCAAGAAGTCAATCATGTGCGAACCAAGGTCACAAAGAACACCCGTACCGCCAAGTTCCTTTTGGAAACGCCATTCCAAACGTCTGCCTTCCCAAAGACCGCTTTCCTTGATACACTTGATGTAGCAATGGTATACCTTACCTACCGCACCGCTGTCGATTACGTCTTTCAAGAATCTCGTCGTGGGCATATGTCTCCAAGTGAAGCAAATGAATACGGGCAAGCCTTTTTCTTCCGCCAACGCACGTACCTCTTCTACTTCTTGGCTGTTTACGCCAACGGGCTTTTCAATACTTACAGGAAGACCTGCGTTCAACGCATATTTTGCTTGTTCACAGTGGAAGCTGTTGGGCGTACAAATGTCAACCATGTCGCAAAGCCCGCTGTCGATCAATTTCTTGTAATCATCAAACAAGCATTCGTCGGGAAGATTGTAATCTCTCTTTGCGCGTTCCAACGCCGCTTTATTAACGTCACAAACTGCAACGATTTCTACATCCTTTGCCTGTGCATAGGAATTTTTATGATTTGCGCCTGCTACCCAACCGTAACCGATAATACCAACTTTTCTTTTCATGATTTAACTCCTTCAATTATATATTTTTTAAGATTTCTTTTAAGTAGGCAAAGCCGCGCTCGATATCGCGTTTTTGTTCTTCGCCCTCAATTTCACGTTCAATCGTAATAAAACGATCATATCCGCAGCCTTTCAATAAGGTGAATACCTTCTTAAAATCTACCACGCCTTCGCCAAGTGCTTTTTCCGCACCGATTTTATAAGGATCCGTAGGCGGTACGCCGTCCTTTGCATGTACGTTGCGCACGTATTGCCCCAGCGTCATCACCGCCTCGCACGGATTGCCGTAGCCGTACATAATCAAGTTGCCCGTGTCAAGGTTTACGAACAAGTTGCCCGTGTTTACCTCTTGAATTAAGCGGAGCAAGGTGATCGGGCTTTCGCCACCCGTTTCAAACAGAATATTTACCCCGTATTTTTTTGCGCGATCCGCAAGCAATTTCACCCTGCAAAGCATCTCGGCATATTCGGGCGCGAACGGATCGTTGGGAACAAAGCCCGCATGAATAATCATATCCGATACGCCAAGCTCTTGCAAGAAAGGCAATGCCCCCAAGAGATATTTTAAGCGCTCCGCACCAAAAGCGACGCTGTTCAAGCCTGCGTTACGGAAATCGTATTTAAGCTCCCAGCCCGTATAATCATCGTAAAATCCTGCGAAAAACGCGGAAATTTCAATCCCACACTTTTCAGCGGCTTCCTTAATTTGTTTTGCACTTTCCACAGTATAAGTTTCCGGCTTGTAAACAAGCTGACAGCTTTCCAGCTGCATCGCTTTTACCTTTTCAAAAGCGGCAACCGCGCCGTCTGCGTGCTTCAAGCGCACCAGCGTTCCAAACTTCATACTTTACTCCTTATAAATTAAATTCGTACAAGCTTTCCGTTACGACCATTTCGGCGTTGGGATGCGATTGCAAGAAGGATACGGGCATAAAGCGGGATTCTTCTTCAAGCGCCATCTTACGCATAATCCCCCATTGCCAGTTGCAGTACAAATATACCTTCAATACCTTCGCCTTCAAAAGCTGCTTCATGCCGAGGGTAATGCAGCGTCTGGGGAAAATGTCGAGCGCGCCGCGAAGCTTGTTTGCGCCGTTGTTTACCACCGTTTCCGTGGCGATATCCGCGCATCTCGTACCACAGTTTTTATATTCTTCATCGGTAATTGCATCCGTTTCCTTCGCAGGCTCGTTAAACGCAATATGACCGTTGATACCAACCCCCGTCAAGCACAAATCCACCTTGCCGAGCTTTTCAAACAGCCCGTCGATTTCCGCTTCCTTTTTAGGTTCGGGGAACAAGCGCTGCGTTTCGGGCATCAAAAGTTCTTCCTTTACCTGCGAATAGAACACTCTATCCATCGTTGCCTTGAAACTCAACGGATTTTCGTAAGGAATGGTTTCGTCGTCCCCTACCAAATATTCGTCCATATTGATAAACCAGCTGTTTTTCAGGCTGATATTTCTTTCGTTGACCTTGTTTGCAAGGATGGGATATTGCGCAATAGGACCTACGGGACAAATAATCACCGTCTTTTCCCCTTTTGCGTTATTTTCTTCAATTGCGGACGCCATCAACTCTGCAATTTCTTCGTACATTTCAGGCTCCGTTTTCATCACTCTTACAGGGATTTTACTATTTTTAATAAATTCTTCGGAAGAGCAGTAATAGGTATTGTTCATAATTTCACCTCGATTATTTGATTATTTTTCCTTCAATGATGGTTTGTGCCACCGTTAAATCTTCGTTCAGCACGCAGAAGTCGGCATATTTTCCAACCTCAATCGAACCGATATCTTTGTCCGCTTTTACAATTTTTGCAGGGGTGGAGCTGACCATCTTCACCGCCTCCACAAGAGGAACGCCTGCGTCGAACACCACGTTTCTCAACATTTGCGAAATGGGTTGGATACTGCCTGCATAGGTTTTTCCGTCCGCCAAAACAGCTACGCCGTCCGCAACCTTAAACTGTTGTGAGGTGGGATCGTCTTTCTTGCCCAAGCTGTACAACGTTCCATCGGCCTTCATACCGCCCGCGCGCAGGCAATCGGAAATCAAACAAATCCCGTCCGCGCCCTTACATCTATAAATCATCTTAAAAAGCTCGGGCGTAATGTGGTGGTTGTCAGCAATGATTTCGGCGGTTAAATTGTCGTCAATCAAACCGTATTCGCGAAGCCCCACGTAGCGTTTGTTGTTGCGCATAACGACCATACTCATCGCACAAAAAAGATGGGTAAGATTGGTTGCCCCCGCTTCTACAACGGGTAAAAATTCCGGCAGGATTGCATTGTCGTGCCCCATCGATACCACGATACCCTTTTCCACAAGCTTTTTCGTCAGCTCTACACAGCCGTCAAGCTCGGGCGAAATGGTAATTTGACGAATGATATCCGCATTTTCGAGGATATACCCGTAATCGTCTTCCGCAGGAACGCGTAAAAATGCAGGCGCGTGCGCGCCCTTATTTTGAAAGGATAAATACGGGCCTTCCAAATGCACACCCAAAAGCTTTGCACGGTCTCCCTTCTTCCCTGCAACCACACGGGCAACCTCCAAAGTCTTTTGGATCGTTTCTACCGGTGCAGTTACCGTAGAGGCTACCGCCGAGGTAATGCCGTTGTCGCTGTGAAAACGCAAGATCTGTTCAAACGCCTCAACGGTGTTGTCCATATAATCGTATGCATAACCGCCGTGGTTGTGAATATCTACAAAGCCGGGGGCAAGATATTTCCCCTCTAAATCCAACACCTCGTCGTCGGTTAAACCATCCCCGATTTCCAAAATTCTACCATCTTTTACAAGGACGTCCGTCTTGACAATTTCGTCCTTTAAGATTACCGATGCGTTTCTAATGAGCATACTACGCCACCATCCTCATTTTTTCTCGATTTTATTATACCATAGCATATACCCCGTGTATTTATTATAAGACAATAAATAATTTAACATTTTCTGCTTTCTGTAAGAAAATAATTGTCAAACCCGATCTTTTATGCTATAATTTTCTCGCAACGAAACGATACGGAGCTTATTATGATTAAAAACAGATATCGAATTTCCTACAACAATCTTTTCGTCTTAAACCCGAAGCGTTGTAGAAATTATTTTTTAATTCAAGCAGGCGAATCTCTTTGCGCAAAGGATACCATCATCCCGCTTCACCAACAAAACTATTTTGAAATCACCTACGTGGTTAGCGGAAAGGGTATTTCCTATACCAACGATAGCCCTACCGAAATCGGCAAAAACGATTGTTTTTTCTCTTTTCCCAACGAAACGCATAAGATTATTTCCGATGAACAAGATCCACTCCGTTTTATCTTTTTGGCATTTTATGCCAAACAAAAAACGCAAGGCAATACGCTGATTAATTACATCACGCAAACCTGCCAAGCGTCGGGAAATCGAAATTATCACATTGAGAACCTGCACCCACTTTGTTTAAGTATCTTGCAGGAGCTTCGCGACGAGGACGTCTATTCCGAACGCTCGATTGCGCTATTACTGGAACAAATCTTGATTGAATGTTCTCGCAAGATCTCGAAAAAGACAAAAAGCGCGCCGCAAACCGCCCCGACGGACGCCGCAATTTTAACCCACGATATCATTACCTATATCGATAAAAATATCTTAAAGATAAAGAAAATCAGCGATTTGGAAGACGTATTTTTCTACAACGTAAACAACCTTTCAAAGAATTTCCATGCACAAATGGGGATTACCTTAAACACCTATTTTATTAGCAAAAAGATGGAAACGGCGTTAAAGATGTTACAGGCAGGCGAAAGCGTCACCGAGGTCAGCGATAAATTGCAATATTCCTCCATCCACGCCTTTTCACGTGCATACAAAAATTACTTTAACGAGTCCCCCTCCAATTTCCAAAAGAAAGAAGAAAAATAAGAAAAAACGGACAGCCACACGGCTGTCCGTTGTTTTATCACATATCGTATTTTGTATAGAAGTAAATGGGGATGGCGCTCCAACCATGACAAAGGCTGCCCGCGTTACCAAACGCACTCGCCCCGTCGATCGTTTCCCAAACGGTGTTTCCTGTTTCCACCATTTTACCATATTCCCGACGGATTTCCTCGTGAACCCATACCTGGTATGCCTCTTTATCCGTTTTTAGCAACGCTTCGTATTTAAAAATCTTCATACTCAACGAGCAATCACTTAAAGCGCCCTCGACGATTTTTTTGCAAATATATGCGCTTTCCAATGGAGTTGCGACACCAGAAAGCACCGCCAAGGCATTGCCTAAAACGGTATAATCCGTTCCGTCCACCGACATTGCAAACAAACCGTCCTTTTCCTGAAAGAAGGTGTTTCGCACCGCTTGTTTACACTCCTCCAGCAAGCCTTCATACAAGAACGCCTTGCCAAGTTTTTCGTCAATCCACTTTAAATTGTCAAGCGCAAGGATAAAGAGCAAATTGATCATCAAATCGGGCACGGCCCCCTGCGAAACATAGATTGCACCGTCCAAATTTGGCGACCAATCGTAAAAGTTCCAATGGTTTGCACCCTCAAACCGCAACACCAAACTATCCTTACGGTTTCTGATAAAGACGTTCAATACGGAAATCAGTTTATCGTACACTTCCTCCACAAAGGAAACGTCCCCTGTATATTGCAAGTACTCCTTCACCTGCATAAAATAATAGAGCGAAAAGGACGGTATGGTCAAATCGATACCGCAGGGGTAACATATCGCCAACAAACCATCCTCACGGCGGTCCTTTGCGATAAGTTTCAAGTTCGCCCTTACGTACTCTGCATTGCCTTTGTCAAAGACATGGTACCCACATAACGCCTGATTGCGAGAATCGTACACGTACAAGCATTGCTCTCTCCACGGCGTGTCCACGTAATGCTCCATCATGCAAAGCTTTAAAGTGTTGACGCACGCATCGTAGATTTTTTGGTCAAGCGCATCCGCAAGCTTGACCATTTTTTCTTTCACGGTATATACCTGTGGAAGCACCCCCACTACCCCGATTTCAATCGGTGACTCCGTTTGGATTTCTAAATACCGACAACCAAGGCGCAACATATAATGGGTAAAATCGTTCTCCCCTTCCTTCGCCGTATAATCAAAGCTGAAGTCACGTCCTTCAATTTCCTTGCGTACCCGTCCGTTTTGTACATCCTCGCCCCATGCCACAACGATTTTTTGTGCAACGGGTGAGGTGAATACAAGCCTTGGATAACCAACGACCTCCTGCCCTAAATCGAGCAGGTAACGGTTGTTTTTTGCCTCTACGAGCATACCAGGTACGAGTTTATTTACCTCCAAGCGCTTTATCGGACGTGGAATAAAAGAGCAATTTTTCTCAACAATAACCGCCTTTTCACAGCCTCGCCCCGTCAAACACCAATCGTCCTCTTTCGTGGCATCGTAGGAAAAGGTAAAGCCAAGCTGTCTTGTCACAAGCCGTTGCACGCCATGTTGATATGCCCTGCTGTATCTTGCAAGGGTATTTTCACCGCTTGCAAGCAAGGTTTCCGCCCTGGATTTTACCTCAAAAATCAAGCCTGCCTGCGCCTTTATACTGCGTTGAGTATCCACACCAAAATGCCAAACCAACACGGCAAAGGCGTTTTTACCCTTCCTTAAATAGGGGGTGATATCGATGGTATCGTAGGATTTATACCACTCGAAATCGCCATATTGATTGCTGGAAACATACTGACCGTTGATATACAGCGTATAGTCCCCATCGCAAGAAAGAAGGCAATTTACCTCGCCTTCTTCCCATAAAAATTCATCATAAAATTCGCCATAGGTGTCAGGCTGACAGCCCTTTTCCACCCAAATCCATTTCGCCGATTGAAACATCTTTTCACCTCAACCGAAATTCTCCACGTTGTCATAAGCACTTTTTGTGGTTTGGTAATGTGCTGTATGTGTGAGGAGCCATTTCCACACCGCCTCCGTTTGGAAGGTTTCTGACCAAGCATTATGCCCGCCGCCCTCGTAAATCGTCAGTTTCGCCGTACCGCCGTTGGCGTTGACGGAATCCACCATCTTTTTACTTTCCTCAAGAAACACCGCCGGATCTGCCGAGCCGTGGAATGCCCATACACCCATATACTTTAAGCGGTGGCAATTCCAATACATTCCCCCACCGCAAATGGGGATAATCGCCGCAAACCATTCTGGACGAGTCATCGCAATTTGCCAAGTCGCATAACCGCCCATACTCGCACCGACAACGTACACCCTTGTGATATCCACGCACGACCAACCGCGTGCGTAGTCGATAAATTCCTGCAGCTGTTCAAAGATATCAAACCAAGAATCGGCATAGCATTGCGGAGCAATCGACACCGCACCTTCCAACCAAGGAGCCGTATCCGTGAAGAAGGGGTGCGTGAAAATCAACTCGGTATCCCGACCTCGTCCGCCTGCACCGTGAAGGTAAATCACCAAAGGGTATTCCTTCCCCTCCTCGTAGGCTTTGGGCATCCTTACGACGTAATCGAGCTGCTTAAAACGACGTATCTCCATTCTATTTTCCTCTTAACCTTTAATAATATCCGCAACCTGCTTCGAGCAAACCTCGATACCTGCCTCGGAAAGGTGGATTTGATCCGCACCGACGTATTTATACAAATCCTGCATAACCGTCGTGTACAAATCGTTGATTTCAATACCCATTTCCATCAGCTTGGGTACGATTACCTCGTTGTAACGCTTGATTACCTCGTTTTTATTGTAGGGATATTCGTTATGCACGGGCGTAGTCGTGGCAAAAATGATACGTTTGCCCATTTTTTTGAGCAACGTTGCCACACGCAACATATTTTCTACGTATTCTTCTTCGCAGGTGAAGGGTTCGCCATCGCCAAACAAGCCCGAGGTTACGTCCCAAAGCCCGCAATTCCAATGGATTACGTCGCTACCCGTGATTTGATCCTTGAAATCAAACAGCATACGCAGGGTGTATTTCACAAAACGGCAATTGTCCTCGGGTTGGAACACCTCGTAGCCCTCACCGAGCAATTCGGGTACCTTCGTACCATAACCGATTAAGCGGATAGAATCCCCTAACAACGTTACTTTCTTCATAGTAAACCTCTACTTATTTCACAAAGGAAGATTGCGTTACTTGGAAGGGCGCCTTTACTGCGTTTTCCACCGACTCAATCGCAAGTGCCTTCAATTTTTCGTCAACACCTTCTGGCGCGTAGGAAATGCCTGCCAAGGGTTTGCCTGTAAGCACCCTGCCCCACGTCAAAGCGGCCATGTATCTACCGAAAGGAATAGAAAGGTGGAAGCCGTCACGAGTCAAAGTGTCCCCCAAATACGAGGTGCGTGCGTTTTGTACGGCCGTACCAACGGGGAAAAGCATCGCAAAATCACCCGTAGACATTACACACGATTGTACCGCATCCAAAATGGCGTTGTACATCTTCTCTTGATCGTGTTGATAATTGCAGAAACGCTCGTGCGTGGAGTCTTTTTGGTATGCCCAGGTCATATTCCAAGCGAGTTTTACGCCCTGACCAAGCTTTTCACGAACAAATGCAATCAATTTAGGCAAGTTTTGATAGGTTTCCTTTAAACCGCTGTCGTGGCTACCCTGTTGCATGGAAACAACCTCCCACGCCTGCTCGCAAACGCCGTCCGTAATTTTACATTCTACACGGCTCTTCCATTCGTTGTTCGTATTCGTACGATATTCGTACAAGGGGGCAAGCGTTTCGATATTATTCACGTGGCGTTGCACTTCACAGCCACCAATAAACAAATTACCGAGCGAGATATCTTCTACACCGAGCGCCTCTAAAACGGGGTACAAATACTCCATCGAATCATCCGAAAAGCTGTTGCCGATTGCTAAAACTTTCACAATTATTCCCTCACTTTTATCCTTTTTATCGGGCGGTTCTTTTTTATTTGCCCATACATTCATTTTACCATATATTTTCACACTTTTCAAGCCCTTTGCGAAAAATATTTTCCGTTTATTTCAACAAAAAAGGGCCAACCAAAACGGTCAACCCTTTCACCTTATTTGTAATACTATTTACCAGCCGAGTTTTTTCGTTTCCTCCAAAATGGAAGGCCAAACGATGTCCACGCACCACCAATGCCCCTTGGGTGTCGTCACCAAACGGCAATTATCCTTCGCACCTGCCGATGCGTAAATCTCTTGCACCGTCTTAAACCCTCTTTCCACACCTTCAATCGGGAAAATATCATCCTCCTTCCCCGACATCACAAGCAAGGGACGAGGAGCAATCATACAAGACAAATCCTGCATGTCAAACCACTTAAACGCCGAGGGGATATAGTTGCAGGAGCAATGCCAAATGTCCAAAATCGATTCGGGATAAGGGCAAAATGCACAGTTGGGTGCGGCAAGCTTGATACGTTCGTCGTAGCACGCCGCATAGTACGAAGCCGTACCACCACCCGAGGAGCCCGTAATCAATATCTTGTCCAAATCGCACTCCTTAAAAAACGCAAGGGCATCGATGGCTTTATGCACGTCCCAAATACGCTCCCCAAGGATGGTTCTACCGAGCAACAACGCCACACCAACCGCATACCAGCAGTTGATATTCTTCGCACGGTTGTCCTTCGTAGGCTTTCGTTCCCCCATGCCACGCTGTTCGATAACGAGTGCGGCAAAGCCGTTCTCCGCAGCCTGCAAAGCGAATGCACCACGGGGCTGATACCCCTTATCCTCGTCAAATTTCACCACGCCGATGGAGTTATGCGCGCCCGTAGAATGCCCCTGCAGGGTGATTGCCACGGGATATTTTTCCTTGCCCGTTTTGGGGATAACCAAGTAGCAGGGCACCGTTTCCCCCAGCTCGCTATCAAAGGTGAAACGAATCAAACGATAGGTTTCTTCCTCCTTTTCCCATTCCACCTGCACGTTTAAGGGGCAGGTGTTTTTTGCAATTTCGTCAAGCCCCGTCAGCTCGATAAACTTTTGGCGGATTTCTTCCTTCCAAACGCCAAAATCCTTGCCTGTTCTATCGCTTAAGGCAGGTGTCATTTTCTTCCACAACGATTCGTGTAATGCATCTCCGTTAATCATAATTTTCTCCCTCATTTATAATTTTGCCCATACCATGTATCAAACGATGGGTAAATTGTACTCTTTTAAGCGTTCCTTGACGGTCGCAATTTCCACCTCTGTAGGTAGGCGTTTCGGCAAAGTATTTGTGATGTTTAGTGCGGCATATTTCGAGCCCGCCAGGTTGTGATAGGCAAGCACACGCACCTTTTTTATGTTTCCAAAACGACTTAAAAACGCCCCCATCTTTTCCACTTCTTTATCATTGAAGTCGGGTACGAAGGGAATGCGAATTTCCACAGCCGCCCCCTTCTCATTTAGATAAGAAAGGTTATCCAAAACCATACGATTGCCCTGCCCCGTACAGGCGGTATGCACGCCCTCGTCAATGGCTTTCACATCGTAAAGGAACACATCGGTATACGGCAAGACCTTATCAAGAGCCCCTTGCGCTACCCATCCGCAGGTATCTACGGCGGTATGCACGCCGTTTTCCTTCAATCTCTTCAAGAGGTCCACGCAAAAATCCGCTTGCAATAGACATTCCCCACCCGAAAGGGTAACACCCCCGCCCGAGTTGTCGTAAAACTCCTTATCCTTCAATAAAATGGGCAGTAGTTCCTCCACCGTGTATTCCTTTCCGTACAAGGTCAAGGCATTGCCAAGGCAAGCATCCGCACACCTTCCGCAGGCGATACATTTTTCACGATCAAAGCGGTGGATACCGTCCGTCAGCGTGTGCGCCTTTGTTGGACAAATCGCCACGCACTCCCCACAATGGATACACTTATGGGTAAAATAGGCAAGCTCCGCCTCCCCCGAGAGCCCCTCGGGGTTGTGACACCACACGCACCGCAGGGGACACCCCTTAAAAAATACGGTGGTACGAATGCCATCGCCGTCGTGGACGGCAAACCGTTTGATTTCAAAAATCCTTGCCTTCATCGTTACTTCCTATCGTAAATATACGGCTTTCGCCCCATGATATCCATTTTCTTTAACAGAGTAAAGCCTGCATTTTTATCTCGTTCCAAATCGGCAGTATCACTCGCCGTGGTTACCGCCAAAATATCCATATCCTTCCCACAAAAACAACAGCTCATCGGAAAGGTATCCTTGAAGGGAATAACGGACTGAATGCCCATCGTTGCACAATCGACAACCGCCACACATTTCCGCCAAGAACAGCTGACGTAAAGGCAATTATCCTGCCCGATGGCAAGCCCATCCACACCTTCAACGCATACCTGCCTGCCACTAAACTCGATTTTACCCGTGTTTTTATCAAAGAAATATTCCTTGATTATATGGGAGCCGGTATCGGCGTGATAGAGCATTTTTTCATCGATTGACCAATCGAAACCGTTGGAAAGGCAAAGCTCGTTTAGTAAAACCGTCACCTCGCCGTCCGTTGAAATGCGGTAGAATTTTCCATCCACCTTCTCGGAAATCCCCCAAAACTTTTCGCTGACCGTACCGACGTAAATGGCTCCGTCGGGGCCAACCTTCATATCCCCTGCGTGCCTAATTTTGTATTTTTTCGTATCATACAAGGGGGTAAGGGTATCGTCGTCGTTTAAGATGCTTACGCCTGCGGCATGAGAAACAATCAGTCGATTTTCCTTGTCAAACGCCATTGCGGAAACGCCAAACGGCAGGGTCCGAACACAAAGCTCGTCCGAGGCAAAATCATACCAACAAATTTCCTTCTGAAAGCCGTTGGTAAGATACAGCCGCCCCTCTTTCTCGTTCCAAATCGGCCCTTCGCCGATGATACAGCGTTTTTCCGTTAAAACCTTCACCGTTTTTCCCTCTTACTCCGCAATGCTCTCCGCGCGCAAAATATATGCGTCCTGTTCCGTCTTTGACATATTATTCCACAGCACGTTCCAACCGCAAACACGCACCTGCAGGTTTTCGTATTTTTCAGGGTGGACCTGTGCATCACGGAGCATATCCGCGTTAAAAATATTAAAGTGAATACTTTGACCGCCCTTGTCCATATAGGTACGCATCACTTGATACAACACCTCTACCCCTTCCTCGCCCTGCACGGTGGTCGGGTGGAGCATTACGTCCAAGCAAAAACCGACGTTTGCAAGCACCGTATCGATAGCCGTTGCCGAGTGAATTAAGGCGGTTACGCCATTTCGATCCATACCTGGGTGGGGGGAAGCGTTTTTCGAGAGCTCTTCACCGCCCTTTCTACCATCGGGGGTAGCGAGCGTTTTTTCGCCCTGTACAATAAACGCACGGGCAGAGTGAAGCTCCATCAACCATGGCTGCTCGTGTCCGTTTTTCAGCCCTGCAATCACGTCCGAAAGGCACCGAATGATTGCCGCCGCATAGCTATCCGCAACCTCGTCCCCACGCCCATATTTATGACGGCAGTTCAACGCTTTGCGTTGCAACAATTCGTACCCTACCCAATCGTTTTCCAACGCTGTTTTCAGCTCCGTAAGGGTAGTTACTTTCTTTTCAAAAACCAGCTCGTACACAGCCATCAAGCCGTCCACCGCCGTAGCAAGCCCAGACAAGAGCAAGGTTGAGGTGTTGGAAATGGCGTTTTCATAGGCGTCCGTCAGCCCTTCCACGCACGGTTTCATCGTGGAAGAAAACATCATGGAGGGATTGGTGTAATGCATCGTCCGTTCAAAGGAATACAACGCCTTTATGTAGGAGCTGGCGATATGTCTTAATTGGGTTAAATAGGCTCTGTAGAACGCCTCAAAGCTCGTAAAAGCGGTGATTTCGCCCGTTCTTACACCGATTTGGAGGTTGGTCAAACGGTCAAAGCCGTCGTCAAAAACATAGGAAATAGGTTTCACGGCGTTCACGTAGAAACCACTGATACCTACCCCGCCTTTTTTACTCTTATACTCGTAACAGCCACTAATCACGGAGTCGAGTGCCTCCTCATAGGTAAAGCCACGCGACATAAGGCATTTCACAATCATTTCGTCGTGGCAAAAGACGAGGCTGGTGTTGCCACCCTGCACCATCTTCAAGGCTTGACAAATAAAGTCCTTGGGTGTATTTTTCGATACCTTTATCTGTATTTTGGGGTTGTAAAGGCCCAATTTATCGTAAATTTCGAGGATATAATAGGACAGCTCGTTCACCTTGCAGTTGCCCTTACTATCCCGACCGCCCAAATACATGGGTTGTCCCCAATAATTGCCGATTGCCGACCATTGCATCAGAAAATACGCCAAAAATTCGCCAATTTGCGCCTTGGTATACCTACCACTCTCGATATCCTTCTTGAAAAAGGGATACAAGGAGGCATCCAACCCATACCCAAGCGAACGCACCTGGAAATGCTCGACGCTCTCACTAATCATGAAGTAGATATAGATAAGCTGCATCGCCTCGTAGCTGTCCGTGGGGGCACCATCACGCAAGGAACGAAGGCAGTTTGCATACGCAGTCGCCTTATCGTGGGTTTTCGTCAAGGCGTATTGGTACAAACGGTCGATAAACCGCAAAATCGCCTCATATTCCATCACGCAAGCCTCGTAAAAGGCCCTTTGCGTAGGGCTGACACCACCTTTCTTGGTTAAACAATTGTACGAATCGTGTAAGCGTTGTAAAATCCCTGCAAAGCCAAGGGATAAGAGCGCATCCCAATCGGGTACGGTATGGTCAAAATCTAAAAAGCCGAACGCCGCCCCCGAACGATCAAACGCCCCTATCTTTTCCAAGGAGGTCGGGTATAAGCGTTTATTTTCCTCGCTCCAAGGGTAAACGCAATGGGGAGAAATGGGCCTTCCCCACGACCACATACCGATAAAATAATCGTGCTCGCTGACGTCAATGCGGGTATGATCAAGGACGTAGGCAAACAGCTTTGCCTTTTGCAAAGGATGGGTATCCCCCTTGATTTCCTCACGCAATTTTTTCAAGCCGTCCTGCATTTCCTCGTCGCTGAGCCCCGTGCTTTCATCGTAAGGATAGCCGTGATAATTCCAACGCGCGTAACTGTTGAACGGCTCCTCGGGGATATGATATTTTCTTTCGATATAATACCTGTCTTTATCAAACGTGGTAAACATAAAACCCCCCTTTTTTAAGGATACTTACATTATAATACAATGCACAAAAATGTCAATAGGCTTTTTAATTTTTCTATGTAAATTTTGCAGAAATTTCCTGCATCGCAAAAAATAAAAGAGTGACGAGCAAGCGTCACTCTTTCACGTTTATTTTAGTTTTTCTTGTGTTTATCCGTTGCTTCTTTTCTCTTGGAAATAATCTTCTTATCTACGTCTTCCAACGTTTCATCGGAAGGTTTCACAAGCAAGAGAATGATGATGAGGATAAGCATTACCGCTGCAACCGAGAAGAGGATTACGGATACAAGGTTTTTCTTCAACCATTCCGTTTCGCCCTTGATTACGTCCGCTTCCGATTCAACTTCGATAAGCTGATATGCAGGTACGGTGTTTACGCTGCCAGGCACCGCTGCATCCCAATAGCTTACAACGATGATATACAAGCCGCTTTCTGCGGTGGTAAAGCTCTTACTGTCAGCGTTCCAGTTATACTTGTTGTCGCTGTTTGCCCAAGCTTCTGCATTTTCTTCTTCGGAGATACGGCTGTCAAATTCGTCAATTGCAACGAAGATTTCAGCAACCTTTTCCACTTCACCGCCGATTGCTTCCGCGATGAGGTTGATGTATGCTTGTTTCGCGATTGCTTGACGGTCAACCGTGCTTGCGGTTGCACCACCCTTAATTGCATCTGCCATCAACTCGTTTGCTTTTTCTTGCAATGCATTATACTTGATACCAGACAATTTTTCAATTGCCAACGTACCGCTACCGGTGTATTTACCAAGGTCTAACTTATACAAACTTGCGAGAGAGGTTTCCTTTTCAGCACCGACGATGGTTACGTCCGTCATCGAGTAGGTCTCACCGATAATCTTCGTGGTGATGGGATCGCTGTCTTCACCATCGTCCGCCTTCATACCTTGGCCTTTTACCGAGAAGGAGAAGGAAGGAATTTCTTTCAAATCCCAAATGTTTGCGGTGGTTACCTTTACTTTAAGAGGGATAGGCTGGCCATTTTCATCAAGGATTTGCGCGCCGTGTTCATCCTTCATATACTCAACTCTGCCTTCTTTATCGAGTTTATCCACAAAGGTCGCGTTACCAGCAGCATCGCTTGCGAATACCTTAAACTCGTACATACCTGCTTGGTCTACGGAAATCTTCAAGCCCTTCGGGTCAACGTTCGAGGTCGTTTTTGCAGAAGAAGAACCAGGCGTTTTGTAGCTGATGGTAAATTGCAAGGTTTGGTAACCGTTATCAATATCGCTAATCAACCAAGCCAAAGAAGGAAGGTTCACGTATTCGTTACTACCTGCAGAAGCCTTATCCGCTTTTGCCTTTAATTGATCATTGTAAAAATTAATCTGCTCATCCGTATAGTCAAGATTGTACTCGGGACCTTGTGCATTACGATTCAAAACAACGTAATGGGTTTCAACTTCGCCAAGATCCTTCGTTGCTACTGCGCTTGCGTCAGCGTACCAAGACAAATCGTAAGAAGCCTTCTTATGCGTATCTTCGCCCGTACCCGTGAAAGTGTCGTCTTCCAAGGTAAAGCGGATTGCTACGTATTCTTCATCGAACACTCTATATACGGTCGTCTTCGTGTAACCGTCTTGCGCTTCTTTCGAGAATGCCGTGTTGTCCGCATTTGCGTACACGATGGTATCCATGAAGTAGGTACCCGTCGTGCTGTTGGGAACAAGGCTATTTTTGAAATCTACCGAGTTATCCGCCATTGCAACAGCCGTATCGGTGGGGTTCCATTGATAGAAGCTCTTCTTGCTGGTCAAGGAATCGTCCAAAACGTCGATTTCTTTGAAATCCAACTCGAACTGCGTACCAAGCAAGAAACCACGAACGTCGTCGTTTACAACGAGAACGGGGGCAGCGGTATCTTTCACCTTGTTATCGTCGGTGATACCACGGAAGCTTTGGCCGTTGATTTCTTCAACGAAAAGCACCGTAGCCGTACCGTTGGTCTTTGCATTTACAACCATCGCCTGAAGATCGTTGCCGTCGTTGGTACCGTTCAAGAAATACTTCGCACCAACGTTGGTGAAGGTACCGATGGGAGCAGCTGCTTCATCGCCAACCTTAAGGTTTACCGTATATTCGCCAAGGTCGCAACCAGCGTCCGTAAGCGAAATGGTAATGGTCGATTTTTCTGCAATCGTCGTAGGTTCAGCCGCTACGTTTGCACCGTCGTCGTCGCCGTTAAGCACTTTTACGGAAACTTTATTGTCTGCACCTTTCGTAAATTTAATTTTGTTAACTGCGCTGTTATCCTTTGCAGCGTTCAATGCAACGGATTCGAACACGAATTCCATTTCCGTGAAATTCAAGTCACCGAACGTGAATTTCATGGTCGTGTAGGATGCCTGATCCTTTGCCGTGAACCATTTGATTGCAAGGTTACGGTTGAACTCTACAGAGTTGTTGTTGTTCATGGTCAACGCTGCAACGCGAGTTTCGTCCGTTTCGTTTACCTTTTTACCCGTAATGGTTGCCGTCGTACCGTTGGAATTGAATACCTTCGTCAATTCGTACGACTTTGCCGTCGTATCCGCCGATGCATTTACAGAACGAGCCGCCGCTACCGTACCAGCCGTTGCAGCGCAAAGCATGCCTGCAAGCATCAATGTTAACAATGTGTTGTTCTTTCTTTTCATGAAAATTTGCCTCTTAGATTTGTAAACTTTTTGCATATTTTGCATTGAAATACAATATCGTACTTCATTATTTTACACCGAAATGCACCCTTTTGTCAAACGCATTTCAGGTCTATTTCGTTTGTTTTTTCTTTTTTGCGGAAAAATTACTTAATTTCTACCGCTTTCGTCAAATCGAACGCCTTCCAAGGGGTGTCCGTTTCGGGGGGATACGCAATGAATTTTAAGCGTTCCTTCGTGATGGGATGTAAGAAGGATAACGAGTATGCCCAAAGCGCCAGTTTACCCTTTTGCGCCAGCGGTCCACCATAACGCATATCGCCGTAAATGGGATGGGAAATACCTGCCATTTGCACGCGGATTTGATGCGTTCTACCCGTATGCAAACGCACCTCTACAAGCGAGTATTTCGCCTTATCCTCTACCACACGGTAGTCAAGCTCTGCATACTTTGCGCCCTCTTCACTGGGGGTACAAATGTACACCAAATTGTTGACCGTGTTTTTACGAAGGTAGTTGCAAAGGGTACCGCGTTCGGTGTCGGGCGTACCGCAAAGCACCGCAAGATATTTCTTTTCGAAATCGCCCGTTTGCAAGCCTTCGGTCAAGCGCGCCGCAGCCTTACTCGTCTTCGCATATACCATGACACCACCCGTAGGACGGTCAAGTCTATGCACCAAGCCAACGTATACGTTGCCGGGCTTGTTGTATGCCGCTTTGATGTAGCGTTTGATTTGGTCAAGAAGGTTATCATCCTTGCTTTCGTCGGGACAGCAAGCCACCATCTGGGGCTTTTGCACCACGATAATGTGGTTGTCCTCGTAAAGGATGTTGAACTCCGTTTCCACCTCTACCTTATTCATTTCTTTCGTTTCTTCAGGATTCATTGACAAAGATACCTCCTGCACCGCAAGGAAGAGAAATCCCCTCTTCCGTTTTAATGCCTACCTCGTACGCCTCTACCTTACCGTTGAAACCCTTGAGGGTAAGCTGTAAAATGTTTTTCAATACCATAGGTTGTAAACCCGTCGTGTAGCTGTTGATCAGCACGAACAAGGGATTGTCGGAAAGAACGTTTGCACACAGCTCTACAAACTTGTAAAGGTCGTTTTCAATCTTCCACATTTCCCCGTTGGGACCTCTGCCGTACGAAGGGGGATCCATGATAATCGCGTCGTATTTATTGCCACGGCGGATTTCCCTTTGCACAAATTTTAAGCAGTCGTCTACGATGTAACGGATGCCCGTATCAATCCCCGACAGCCTTGCGTTTTCACCTGCACGTTCTACCATGCCCTTTGCGGCGTCTACGTGGGTTACCTGCGCGCCTGCCTTGGCACAAGCCACCGTCGCGCCGCCCGTATAAGCGAACAAATTCAATACCTTAATCGGTCTGCCTGCGTTTTTAATGAGCTTCGTCATGTACTCCCAGTTTACCGCTTGTTCAGGGAATAAACCAGTATGCTTAAAGCCCATAGGCTTGATTTTAAATTGAACACCAAGTTCATCGTAGGAAATATTCCACTCGTCAGGGAAGGGTTTTAACATCTTCCAACCGCCGCCGCCCTTTTCACTACGCTTGTAGTAGGCGTTGAGTTTGGGGTAAGCAAACAAATCCGTTTGTGCCGCCCAAATTACCTGCGGATCGGGACGGAGAAGATACACGTCCTTCCACCTTTCCAATTTGTACCCATCGCCGGTAGCGATGATGGAATAATCCTTCCAATTTTCGGAAATTTTCATAAGACACCTTTCGCGTATGCACGCGCAATATGACATAATAATACAATTATACCTTACTATTATACAAAAAAGCATAGAGAATGTAAAGCGTTTTATTTCCCTTATGCAAAAATTTTCCTCGGAAAACAAGAAAAAAACCGCCCAAAGGCGGTCTTTTATAAAAGGTTTAAATATCGATGCCACGATTGTAGCCTGTTAGAATTTCTTCCTTGTAGAGATGGGAGTCGTTAGACATCTGCAACATCTTCGGATAAACCTCACCCTCATCCCCAAACACAATTACCGTCACCGAGCTAAGCCCCAAATCAAAACGGGTGCAAGTGAGCGGATAAGGAATATCCAAAACGCTGCTTAAAAACAACAAACCAAAGCCTTGGTGAGCAAACAACGCCACTCTCTTTTTGTTTTCAAACAGCACCTTATAACTACCCTTTTCTCTATCGTGTTCGTAGCCAAGACTACGGAAAAACTCGTCCGTGGCGGTATTTATACGCTTGATACCCTGTTCCAAGGTTGTATCCTTGAAAAAAGGATCCTTGTACCAATCCTGCCCCATTGCAAGCAGCTTTGGATCGTTGAATTTTTCCACAAATTTCGGCACGTGGAAGCACCACGCCCACGAGCCGTCCTCACGACGTACGCCTACGTCCTGGAAAGCATACCCTTCATTTGCCCAATCGCAAATTTTCATTTCTTTACCAAGTGCTTTGCAGGTCGGTTCGGCAGTCATTTGTGCACGAATGGACGAAGATGCATAAATTTCATCCAAGCCATACAAGGACAAACGTTTGGAAAGCGCCGCCGCTTGTTGATGCCCTAAGGGGGTAAGACTGTCAGGATCGTAAATGGGATCGCCGTGGCGAATTAAGTAAAAAATCATACTACTTTTTCCTCAATAAATTATAAAATGACAGGGGCAGGTATGCGTTGAACGGGTTTTTACCCTTAAAAACATACCGTAGTGCAACAAATCTTTTCCCTTTTTTAAAACATAAACGGCAGACCTATGACCGCCGTTTATCCTCATATTATTCGTTGTCTTCTTTACGCTTAAAGCATACCAAACCAGCCGTCAACAAAGCCATGCCTACCACGGACAAGCCGATGGACGACTTACAACCGTCCTTCTTTTCACCCGTCGTAACGGTGCTTTCGCTATCTACTACACTATCCGTCGCGCTTTCCGTAGCACTTTCCGTTTCACCGCTGGGAGGGGTGATTTCGCTATCTGTCGAATCAGTAGAAGAATTGTCCCCATCCGTCAATACAGGGATCGTACGTTCTTCCGTTGCACCGCAATATTTACAGGTGCGTTGTTCCAAACCTTCGCTTTCCGCCGTTGCAGGAACCACTACTACCCAATCCTTAAACTTGTGTTGGGGACAGTAAATTTCTCCACCACCAGGCGTATCCGGGGTGTCGGGATCCACGGGGGTATCAGGCGTGTCAGGATCTACGGGAGTATCGGGATCTACAGGTGCGCCACCAACAGCCGTAAATTGCGCCCAACTATACTTATTGTTTGCATCATACGTGCTAAAAGTCGTGAAATCTTTCGTGGAATCTATAGCCAATGCACGGTTATTCGCATCATCCGCAACCACCAAAGTATTCAAGGTTGCATTCCATTCAAATACAGTTGCAGAGCTTGCATTCGTCATTGTAGCCGCACCCTTCGATTCGTCATGAACCACAAAATAGGTTTTTGTCGAACCGTTCAAGGTGTAAAGAAGCTGACCGCCGCCTACATTCTCTACGTATACGGAAATCGCCTCCGATTTATTCGCAGAACCATTAAAACGACCCGTGGTAATACCCGAAGTAAGGTATACAACACCATTCACATTATTCGCCGTAACAATGTAAGCCACCCCTTCTTCCAAGCCCGAGATTACAGGAGTGCTGGGAGTATCAGGCGTATCGGGAATGTCGGGGGTATCGGGAGTGTCGGGGGTATCAGGAACGTCAGGAGTATCGGGGGTATCGGGCGTTGTTGAGCCAGCCTTTACCACCGTGCCCAAGTTGGGTTTATCAAACTCAATCGTGCCGTTGTAGTTCTTAATCGTACCCGTAACGGTGATGGTATCGCCTACGGCAAGGTTTTTGTTGTCGCCGTTTGCGTTGTCACGCATCCAATAGCAGTAGAAGGCCTTCCCTTCCACCTCAATCGTCAAGCAAATATTCGTCGTAGAATCATCATACTCCTTAACGTTGGTGATTTTACCCGTCAAGGTATAGCTACCCAACGTTTCACCGCTCGCCAAAGCGTATGCCGCCGTTACGATTTCCGCTGGCGTGGTAGGATTGGTGGGCACGTCAGGCGTGTCAGGCGTGTCGGGAGTATCGGGAGTGTCAGGGGTATCGGGATCGCTGGGCGTAGCCATACCACCACTTGCTTTACCCGAAGGCGTTACCATATCGGTAGGCGCCGTTTCACCAAACAATAACCAAGCGTATTCGGGATAGTCTACGTATACGTTTCTCGTACCCGTAATCGATTCCGTTGCGTCGTTTCTACCCATTTCCCAGGTATCTACGGGATCTTCTTCCATCCATTTCAAAAGAATATCCTTGCTTTGCATAACACCACTCGTGCCCCACATATTTGCGGTACCCCAACGGGTATATACATAAAGGATAATACGCGCACAGTCGCCACGAACGTTTTGACCTTCGCAGTTGGGATCGTAGTAGCTACCACTTTCGCCATAAGCCGTGTTGCCACGGCTACCGTTTTCGCTGGTTGCAGTGGGACGAAGCATCATAATGTCGTTTTCGCCGTTGCCGTTTGCGTCACCCTTACTGTTGGGCCAGGTGTGTTCACGGTTCCAGGTCGCGCCACTATCCCACGTACCGGAAATTCTATCCCCCGAATAGAAGGAGGAAATGTAGGTGGAGTTGCTGTTTACACAGTCAGTATAACAGAACAAATCTCTCGTTGCACCATAAGAGGTTTCATAGGTTTGCTTACTCTTCACCATGCTGTTGAGTGCCTTGTACAAGGCACTGTTCGGGACGGACGAGGTAGAGGTGCTGCCTGCCTTCAAGGACATTTGTTCGTAACTGTAGCTACCCGTATAGAAGTTAGTTGCATAACTCGTCAAGAAGGTACACGTTTCGTCACGAGCGCCCCAGTTCAACACGTACTTACCACTCGTAGAGTATTTTACGTCGGAGGCCTTCGTGTAGCCGGTTCTCGTACCTACCCACTCGGTTGCGGCCGATGCAGTTTCTACGTTGGTCTTTGCAAACGCGGGCATAACCGCCGCCGCCAACAACGAGAAAACCAAGCTAATTTTCGTAAGTTTTTTCATTTGTAAACTCCTTACATTATGTATTTACGCACAATATAGTAACACTTTCACAAGGATAAGTCAATTGATTATCGCTTGTTTTTACTTTTTTATCACCACGTACGCCATACCGCTTGCCGTCACATACAAGGTATTACCATCCAACGAACCGTCACCGCCGAAGGAAAGGATTTCACCCTGCATACTAAATGTTTTTTCCTTCTCGCCATTGTTGAAAAGGAAAACGATTTCTTTATCCTCTTTTTGCAGGCGCTTTTCATATACACCTTCGGTGTAAGCCGCATATTCGTACTTCTTTGCCCCTGCCTCTTGCAGTATGCCGTCCATAAAGGTAAGAAGGGCGCCCGATTTTTCCATCGCATAACTGTACCCGATTGAGAAACCGCAAAGGTACAATTTCCCCTTGCCCACGTTCACCTTTTGTACCGCAGGCGTACCATCCGCAAAACGAACCAACACCTCGGCATTTTCCACCTGATATTCCGACTTATACGGACGCATCCGCACCGTTTCGCCGTTGAAATCAACCGCCTCGCCATCACACATACGGCGTTCTAAAAGTCTTGCCTGCATAATGGATTTGCAATCGATATCCCCCAACTGCATCCAAGTGTTGGGAGCGCGCATACCAAAGCCCTCGTCGGCAATAACGACACCGCCATTTTCTAAAAATTCCTGCAAATAGGGTATGATTTTATTGTCGAGCATCGTATAGTACGGGAAGTACAATACCTTGTAATTTTTGAACCTTTCAGGTTGCGTTACCCCTACGTAGTCCACCGCATAATCGGCATTTCTACCCATTTGGTACGCACCTGCATGTGCGTGGCGGTAGTAACAACGCCAGGTCGAAAAGTTCATATCATAATCGGCCCCACAGGCATCCTCAATCTCTGACATTAACATCGAATTAAAGTCAAACACGATACCCATGTCCGCGTTCACGGGCTTTGCGCCCACGAAATACCCCATATCCTTTTTGAGGTTTTCGCCGAACTTTTCCACCTCGTAAACCACGGGACGGGGGCTACCGTCCATACGCATCAGCCCTGCGCAATCGTTTTCGTGACCAAGACGTTCCGCACGGTATTGCCAGTACATCATCCCCTTCGCCCCCGACGAAAGAGCGCCGTACAATTTAAACCGTAAATCGAACGGCGTGTCGTACCAATTAGGTCGGAACATACCAAGCCCGGGATAAATCTCGTGCACAAAATAATTTTCGTCAACCGAACGCATGAAATCCTGCAACATAAAATATTCAAGGCGTTTTTCGTGGGTATTCATTGCGCTGTCGCAAGGTACGGACGTACCCCAAAAATCCACAGCCTTCGACACCGTATAATCGTCACAAACGTCCGAAATCGCCGACTGGAAAGCAGAAGTGTAGCCCACGTGCGACATAATCGGCGTGGTTTTGTCGTATTTACGAATTCCTTCATAAACAAAACGCAACCAGTTGTACAGCTCGTCACCGCCTTTAAACTTTTTAAATTCGAACATGTCCCAATAGCCGTGCGGCATCGAAGGAAGCGCCACCGTTTCGAAGCTATCCTCCGTTGCACCGTAGAAGGCATTGAGTTTTTCCACCGTTTCGAATTTCTTTTCTAAATATTTCCCAAACGCCTTCTGACAATGAGGACAAAAGCAATCCTCCACGGGACGGTTTCTAATCTCGTTCCACGCATTCCACAAGATAATATTCTTACGACCTGCATAACGAGAAGCCACCTTTTCTACAAATTTTACCGCACGTTCCTGCACGTAAGGGTTGGTAAAGCAAGGTCTCCAACCGCCGTAAAAAGCACCGTGGTAACCACCTCGAATTTGTTCCCCCTTCGATCCAATACGGGTACCGCCGTATTTGTGGAATACGTAATTGGGGGCACATTCCAAAAGGAATTTAATCACCACTTTTTTGTTGTATGTTTCCGCAAGCTCCATCAAGCGGTCAACGTCGTCAAAGGTGTATTCGTCTTCACGCAATTCGTTGTTCCGCCAATTGATACGGATCTGAATCGTGTCGAGGTTAAAATCCCCCATGCGTGCCAAATCCCCCTCCCATTCCTCGGGTAAAGGGGTGGGCGAACGATAGTATTGTGTACCGTGAATAATTTCATCAAAAAACATATTTTACCTCACTATTTTTTATCTAAAAATGCATTTCAACGCATACCTGCCCCTTATTTACACTCTAAAATCATGTAAATATGCGGTATACCGTCCTCCATGTATTCTCCTGAAATTTGTTTGAACCCGACCTGCTCGTAGAAGGGCTTTGCCCAGGCCTGCGCACCGATTTTTATCCTCGTTGCACCAAATTTTTCCTGTGCAATTTGGATACCAAGCTCCATCACCTTCGTACCGTAACCGTGGCGACGTTTTGTGGAAATCACACGTCCCAAGGATACCTCGTCAAGCCGTTTCCCCCTGTCGATTACACGAAGGTACGCAACCAGCTTTCCCTCGTCCCTCAAATACACGTGATACGCTTCTTTGTCTACGTCGTCCAGGTCTTGATATACGCAGTTTTGCTCCACCACGAATATCTCGGAGCGAGCCTGCAAAATCTCGTACAGCTCCTCCACCGTCAGCTCTTGAAAGCTCTTTACAAATACTTCCATATTCTTTCACCTCGCCACAATATCATATCATTCTTTGCAGTTTTTGTCAAGAGCCGTGAAGATATTCGTAAAAAGATAAAAAAATACAGTAAAAAATGAAATAATCTCTTTCAAACGCTTTGCGCGCGCGAATATTTGTGATATAATAGAATTAGTACGATATGGTACCGAAATATTTACGAACCATTAAATCATTGTTATAGGAGGACTCTATGGCTCATTTACAAGAAGCGGCGGTAAAGAAAATTATCGAAATTTGCGATCGCTACGCAAACGATAAAACGCCGCTGATGATGATTTTAAGCGATATTCAAAAGGAATACGGGTACATCCCCCTCGAAGTGCAGGAATTGGTTTCCGAAAAGACGGGTATTTCCGTTGCGGAAATCTACGGCGTTGTTACCTTCTACTCCTTCTTCTCCCTCACCCCGAAGGGAAAATACGTAATCGGCGTATGTCTTGGTACGGCTTGTTACGTAAAGGGTGCACAACAAATCGTTGACAAATTCTCGGAAATCATCGGCATTAAAGCAGGTGAAACCTCCGCGGACGGTTTGTTCACCTTGGACGCGCTCCGTTGTATTGGTGCGTGCGGTATTGCCCCTGCAGTAACCATCAATGGTAAGGTTTACCCTAAATTGACGGTGGACGCTGTGCCTAAAATCGTGGAAGAATACAAAGCTATGGAGGCAAACAACTAATGATTAAGACTTTTGACGAACTCAATCAAATGCGCGACAAATGCGCGTCTTGCCTTAGCGCAAAATTCACGGGTAAGGACAACCAAAGACACGTGGTGCTTTGCGGCGGTACGGGTTGTCTTTCCTCCCGTTCGGACGAAATCACGGCGGAATTCAAACGCCTTATCGAAGCAAAGGGCTTGACGGATAAAGTGACCGTAAACCAAGCAGGCTGTTTCGGTTTCTGCTCCCAAGGTCCCTTCGTAAAAATTTATCCCGAAGATACCCTCTACCGTCTTGTAAAGGTAGAAGACGTGGAAGAAATCGTGGAAAAGGATTTGATCGGCGGTGAAGTTATCGATCGTCTCCTCTACGTGGATCCTGCTACGGCGGAAAAAATCACGAAACAGGAAGATATCAACTTCTATAAAAAGCAGGTGCGTATTTCCTTACACGGTTGCGGCAGCATCAACCCCGAAAACATCGAAGAAAGCCTCGGTTCGGGTGCTTTCCAAGGCCTTGCAAAGGCTTTGCAAATGGATAGAGCAGCCGTTATCGAAGAAGTACTCGGCTCCGGGCTCCGTGGCCGTGGTGGCGGTGGCTTCCCTACGGGTAGAAAGTGGCAATTTGCTTACGCGCAACCCGAAGGTGAAAAGTACGTTGTATGTAACGGCGACGAAGGGGATCCCGGTGCGTTCATGGACCGTTCCATCTTGGAAGGTAACCCCCTTGCAGTAATCGAAGGTATGATGATTGCAGGTTATGCAATCGGTGCACAAAACGGTTATTTCTACGTTCGTGCGGAATACCCCATCGCTGTAAATAGATTGAAAATGGCAATCGAGCAGGCGGAAGCACTCGGTCTTCTCGGTGACAATATCTTGGGTACGGATTTCTCTTTCCGTGTGCATATCCGTCTTGGCGCAGGTGCATTCGTTTGCGGTGAAGAAACGGCGCTCTTGAACTCGATTGAAGGTCAACGCGGTATGCCTCGTACCCGTCCCCCCTTCCCTGCAGTAAAGGGTTTGTGGGAAAAGCCTACCATCGTAAACAACGTAGAAACGTTGGCTTGCATCCCCTACATTTTGCGTGAAGGCAAAGCAGCATTCGCTGCTTACGGTACCGAACGTTCGAAGGGTACGAAGGTATTCGCACTCGGCGGTAAAATCAACAACGTAGGTCTTGTAGAAATCCCTATGGGTACGACCTTGCGTGAGTTGATCTACGACATCGGTGGCGGTATCCCTGATGGCAAGAAATTTAAGGCAATCCAAACGGGTGGTCCTTCGGGCGGTTGCTTGACGGAAGCGGATTTGGACGTAGCCATCGACTTTGACAACCTCGTAGCGAAAGGCTCGATGATGGGTTCGGGCGGTGCTATCGTTATGGACGAAGACAACTGTATGGTTGACGTTGCAAAATTCTACATGGAATTCATTTGTGACGAATCCTGCGGTAAATGTACCCCCTGCCGTATCGGTACGAAGCGTATGCTTGAAATCCTGACCAAAATCACGGATGGTAAGGCAACGATGACCGACCTTCAACAACTCGAAGAATTGGCGGAAAACATCAAGAGCAACTCTCTTTGCGGTTTGGGCCAAACGGCACCCAACCCCGTCCTTTCTACCTTGAAGCACTTCCGCGACGAATACGTTGCACACATCGTAGACAAGAAATGTCCTGCACACGTATGTAAGAACCTTATGGAATACCGTATCGAGCAAGACAAGTGCTTTGGTTGCGGTGTTTGCGCGAAGGCTTGTCCTACCGGTGCATTCGTTAAGACCGATTATATCGCACCTGGTAAGAGATTGCCTGCATACACCATCGATCAATCGAAGTGTGTGAAGTGCGGTATGTGCATTGCAAGCTGTAAGTTTAAAGCAATCGTGAAGAAGTAAGAAGAGGTGTGATTATGGCAAAAGTAAATATTAAAATCGAAGGTTTCCCTTTTGAAGTAGAAGCAGGCATGACCATCCTCGACGCAGCAAAGAGCTGCGGCTTTGAAATCCCCTCCCTTTGCGCATTCAATAATGGCGAATGTTCCAAAGGCTCCTGCCGAGTATGTTTGGTTGAAGCAACGGGTGCGAGAGGCTTGGTTGCATCGTGCGTATATCCCGTAGCGGAAGGCATGGAAATCACCATTTCCTCCCCCAAAGCAACGGCGGCAAGACGTTCCTCGGTGGAACTTCTTCTTTCCAACCACAATAAAAACTGTCAGCAATGTGAAAAGAACGGCAAGTGCGAGCTTTTGCACGTAGCAAAGGTAACGGGTGCACGCGATGATATGTATCAAGGCGCGCAAACCCCTACCACTTTGGATAAAGTAACCCCCTCCATCGTAAGAGATACCTCGAAATGTATCCTTTGCGGTAGATGTGTAGAAAGATGTAAAAATGCACACGGCATGGGTATCTTGGGCTTTGAAAAGCGTGGTTTCAACACCATCGTTGCTCCCGCTGAAAATAGAAGCTTTGCAAACTCCCCTTGTATCTTGTGCGGTCAATGCGTAAGCGTTTGCCCTACGGGTGCGTTGATGGAAGTATCCGAAATCGACAAAGTAGACGCGGCAATGAAGGCAGGCAAGTACGTGGTTGTACAAACCGCTCCCGCAGTGCGTGCGGCGCTTGGCGAAGAATTTGATATGCCCATCGGTACCCTTGTTACGGGTAAAATGGTTTCGGCTCTTAAACGCCTTGGCTTTAAGAAGGTGTTCGACACCAACTTCGCCGCGGACCTTACCATTATGGAAGAAGCAACCGAGCTTTTGGACAGAGTAGCAAACGGCGGTAAATTGCCTATGATTACCTCCTGCTCCCCTGGTTGGGTAAACTATGCCGAATACAACTACGGCGACCTTCTTCCCCACCTTTCCTCCTGTAAATCCCCCCACGAAATGTTCGGTGCGATTTTGAAGAACTACTATGCTGCAAAGAACGGCATCGATCCCAAGGATATGTTCGTGGTTTCGATTATGCCTTGTACGGCAAAGAAATCGGAAAAGGCCCGTCCCGAATTGTCCGTAAACGGCCTTGCTGACGTAGACGCTGTATTGACGACGAGAGAGCTTGCAAAACTCATCAAGCGTTCGGGTATCAATTTCGTGAAATTGCCCGATGCGGAATTCGACAACGATATCGTAGGCGAATACACGGGTGCAGGCGTTATCTTCGGTACGACGGGTGGCGTTATGGAAGCGGCACTTCGTACGGCGGCGTGGAAATTGACGGGTAAAGACCTTGAAAAGGCAGAATTGACGGCTGTTCGTGGTTTCGACGGTATCAAGGAAGCGGCTTATGACCTCGGCGGTATCACGGTGAAGGTTGCCGTTGCGCACGGTATGAAGAACGCGAAAGTGTTGCTTGACGACATTCGCGCAGGTAAGAGCGAGTATCACTTCATCGAAATCATGGGCTGTCCTGGTGGCTGTATTGCAGGCGGTGGTCAACCCTATGTAAGACCTTGCTTCTTGCCCAACGAAGATGCAGATATCCTTACGACCTATAAGGCAAAGCGTGCAGCGGCGTTGTATCAGGAAGACGAATCGAAGGAACTTCGTATGTCCCACAAGAACCCTCAAATCATTGCATTGTATGAGGAATTCTTGGGTGAACCCAACTCCCACAAGGCACACGAATTGTTGCATACGCACTACACTGCAAAAGAAAAGTTTAACTAAACAAATGATAAACCGCGGCTTGAAAAAGTCGCGGTTTTCTTATACAAAAACACGGTTGCAACAACGCAACCGTGTTTTATTATTATACCTTTTCAATAACGATGTTTTCTACGGTGATATCGTCGACTACATCGAAGGAATTACCTTCATTTTTTGTCTTTATTTGCAAATTTTTCAAAGTAAACGCGGACATGGTATACTGTTTTTCGTCTTTGTACACGTTGAAGAAGGTATCGCATTCGCATTTACAATTCTTTATCGTTACCATTTCCACCTTGGATATCGGCTTATCCGTACGCCCCTTCAAATCGAAAAACTGTGTCCAAGGGTTGACGTTGATAAAACTCCCCTCAATACTTCCCTCGACGTCCTCTATCGTGATATATTCGTAATGCTGTGGCGTGTCGGGGCGCAGTTTCAAATGCAACAACTGCATAATGTTATTCAGCTTGATACGACGCACCAAGATATTGCGGTTGTGTACCGATTCCGAACCGCAGGTCAACCCACTATGGCAAAAACCATACACGCAATCCTCGATAAGAATGCGCTCGTTGGCACCATTTTCCGCTTGCTCGTCCGCCCAAGGGCCTTTACCGCCCTTTAACACGACCGAGTCGTCGTTGACCTCCATGTAACAATTTTTCACCAGCACATCTGTGCATACGTCGATGTCAATCGCATCCGAGCTGGGTGCAGGGATGGGCGCTCTCGGTGCAAAAATGTGACAACCGAGGAACTTCACATGGTTACACTTATAGATATGTGACGTCCAAAAGGGTGAATTGTGCAGGTGCAAATCTGCAACCACAACGTTTTTACAGTTCGATAAATACACCAAGCGAGGGCGTTGCTCGTCCTTATTCGTGCAGGCAGGGTTCCACCTTCTACGTAACCAAAACGCTTTCCAAGCCCGTTCGCCGTTGCCGTCAATCGTTCCCTTTCCGCACATCGCAAACCCATCCACGCCATCCGCATTGATGAGCGCGGGAAAATACATACAGCTTTCCCCCTCGATACGGGTTTCGCAAACGGGATAATCGGCAATATCGTCACTACCTTTCAAAGTGCCGTTTTCCGACACGTAAAGGTGTACGCCCTGCTTAAAAAACAGCGCGCCCGTATGATACACCCCTTCAGGTACGACCATCACCCCACCGCCCGTTTTTGCGATGGTATCAATCAACCCTTGCAGGGCTTGGGTATATATTTTACCGTCCGATTTTACGCCGTAATCGGTGATAACGTAGGCTTTGCCTAAATCCGCCAAGGTCGGCGTTTTCGTTTGGTAAAACCACCCGTCAATCAGCGTACCGTCGGGAAAAAATTCTTGTGTAAATCCGTCCATACCGCTTAAAATCCTTCAAATTCGTCGTAGAAGCCTGCCTTTTGCATACAAGCCTTGTACATATCGTACGTCCAGCCTTCCCCGATATTGCAAACGAAGTGGTTTACCCCTTCCCCTTGTTCCGTCTTCCAACGAATGAGGTAGAACCCACATTTTTGTTCAGGCAAATCCGCCGCCTTCACGATACCGTTTGCCCCTACCGCGCATTTACCTTCGGCGATTTTTTCGCCCGTGGCAAGGTTTTCCACCGTATATTCCGCCGTCAATTCTACCTGATTGTCGTTGGTTGCGTACAAGCAAATGACACCGTTTTTCGGCTCGCCACAAATCATACAGAAGGGCTGTTGCGAGCGTTTGATGTAGTGGTACGGAAGTTTTTTACAGCCGTACCAATCGACAATTGCATCCGAAACCTGAGGCCAACCGTCCGCAACGTTCCACCACAAAAGCCCCGTTTTACGCCATTTTGCCACACGGAAACTCTCGATAAAGTATTTCTTCGCCTCCGCCTGCGAAATTTGGCTTTGGCGGGCATATTCACCCAAATCACCGCTTGCCGTACCAAAGATACGCTCTACCTGGCTCACCATCAAGGGCAGGCGGTAAGAATAGGGATTTCCCTCCACACACGCCTCCATACCTGCGGCGTGCACCAACCAATCAGGGTTGTCATAAATCTCGCTAATCGACTCCTTGGGAAGGCTTTCAGCAGGGATAAATTTCTTAATAGATTCTGGGGAAGGACAACCGTGGTAGCCGATTTCCGAAGCGAAATGGCACTGTACGTTGCCGTAATATTCCCCTTTGAAGAAGTCACGAGGGCCCCAAATATGGTCCTCCGACGGCAAGCCATACCGCCAAGCCACCTCATCCAAATAAGGGGAGCTGGGGATATATGGACGTACCGCATCGTGGTTGCGAAGTTCTCGCAAAATCACCTCACGGGTGAGCATATTAAGGTTAGGGTTAATCCAAGCAGGTTTATCGTTGTCCGTATGCGCGTCCGTACCGCAAGCGGTAACCGTCACGTCGCATTCGTTGTCCCCTGCCCATACCACCAACGAGGGGTGTTGCCGTTTTTCCAAGGCAATTTGTTTCACTTCCTCACGCATCAGCCTGCACATACGCTCGTCATCCGTGTAATGTCCGCACGCGAGTGCAAAATCCTGCCAAATCATGATACCGTGCTCGTCACAGTAATCGTACAAGACGTCGCTGGGGTACACGTTACCGCCCCAACAACGAAGCATATTGCAGTTTAAGTCATTCACCATCTCGACGTTGCGCAATGTATATTCGTCATTGCGGGACGGAAGCGCGTCGCAAGGCACCCAGTTAGTACCCAAAGCAAAAATCTTTTTACCGTTGACAATAAAGCAAAATTCGCCGTTATCCCCCGACTGTGATGTGCGTTTTAACCACACGGTGCGGATACCCAGCTTATAATTCACCTTGTCACAAACGACGCCTTTATACAGCAAGGTCAATTCGATATCGTACAAGTTCGGCTCGCCATAGTTCTTCGGCCACCAAAGTTTGGGGTTTTCCAACAAAAATTCTAACCGAGCCGAGGCGGTGAAGGGACGGTATTCCTTGTAGAATTCACTATCCCCGCACTTACCCTTAATCGTCACGAGATAATCGGTGATAAAATCTGCCTCCGTTTCAATTTTGAAGGTGGTAATCAGCCACGCATCCTTCCCCTCCTTACCGCAGAATTTGAAGGTGTAGGTGTAGGGATTTACAAGACGAGCGGCAGGCAGGTATTCGATGAACACCGGTTTCCATAAACCGCCCGACACAATACGGGGCATAATATCCCACCCAAACATCGAACCTGGTTTACGGAGCATAATGCCATCCGTGTTATATTTTAACCCAAAGCACATTGCAGGGATGTCAAATTGACGGGCGTAAATTGCGGAGGGTAAAATATGTACAAGAAGCTGATGCTTCCCTGCCTTTACCCCCTTCAAGGGAAAGCGGTGTGCGTGGAGCATATTCTCCACAAAGCCAATTTTCTCGCCGTCGAGGTAAATTTCCGCCGCCGTATCCACACCTTCAAAGCAAAGATTTGCATCACAGCCCTTCACTTCTTCATAGGTAAATTCGGTGAAGTAATAAAGGTGCAGGTTTTCAAGCTTTTGCGTTTCCAAGGTGTCCGCACCCATATAGATATCGCCAAGCAACCCCTCACGCATAAAATCGATTTCAAAGTTACCAGGTACGGTCGCAGGGATGATTTTACAGCCGTATGCCGTAATATCCCCTGCCGTTTTAAAATCGAGCGCGTTTTGACGGAGCGTAGCGTTTTCTACCCACGACAACTGCCAATTGCCGATGTTGATATTCTTTCTCATAATCCTTCTCTCTCGGTCGTAATGAATAAAAAACACCCTTTCGGTTTTTTTAGCTTAACCCATCATAATTTGGGAAATAATATCAAGTACCTTATCGTGACAGCCGCCGCAACCCGTCGAACAATGGGTGACGCGTTGTACGTCCGCAAAAACCTCCATTACGTCTTCCATTTTGTTGTGGTTAGCGAGCGCTTTTTCGATATCAGAATAGCTTACCTGTTTACAGTTACAAATGATAATGTTTTCCATAGTTTTTACCTCTTTATGATATATTTTTTATTCTTCTACAAAGTATTCGGGGTGGGCGGAGAGCTTATCCTCGTCCGTAAGTTCACGCAAAACACGGCACGGGTTCCCCACGGCGATACAGTTGGGAGGGATATCCCTCGTCACCACCGAGCCTGCACCAATCACCGTGCCAGCACCAACCGTTACACCGCCACAAAAGACTACGCCGCCGCCAATCCAACAATTGTCCCCAATGGTGATTGCCCCTGCCCTTTCAAGGTTGGTTACATTGCCCGTTTTTTCATTGAAAAAGGCATTTCTATCCTCGTAGCGTAAGGGGTGGATGGGTGTTAAAAAGGACACGTTCGGCCCGATGAAAACGGAGTCGCCAATCGTCACCTTTCCTTCGTCCAAGACGGTGAGGTTAAAGTTTGCATAGCTGCCTTTTCCGAAGGTAGTGTTCGTCCCAAAGTCGAAATAGATCGGGCCTTGCAGGTACACACCTTCACCACGATTGGGTAGGAGTTTATTTAGGATTTTTTCACGCTTTTTGGCGTGCGTTTCGTCCGTTTTATTGTATAAACGGCACAATTTATGTGCACGCGTGCGCTCCTCTGGCATCCCTTCCGTGAAGGGATCGTAGATTTTACCCGCAAACATTTTTTCCCGTTCGTTCATCATGTTTTTCACCTCGCAAATGATTGCATTTAGTATAGCACACCTTCCTAAAAATTGCAATAGGGTTTTCAAAAAAAGTAGGTCTTTTTCTCCTTACATTGTCCTCTTCCCCCCATCTAAAACACAAAGAAAACCCCTTGTGGATTACTCCACAAGGGGAAAATGATTTTACTTCATTTTTATCACTTTAACTAAACGAGAGGTTGCTCAAAGTCCAAGTTACATTTGCTTTGCTATAGCCCCAGCCCGATGTTCTTGCCGTATAAGCTTGTGCACCGCTAATAGTTTGTTGTTCTCCTTCAACTGTGTCAGTCCGCCAATTACCAACATCCGTCCCCTTAACGATACTTGCACTTGAATTGCTCGACGAAAGGGTAACAGTCACCTTCGAGTAACCATATTCTTTCAACAATGCGAAGAATGCTTCGTTAAATTCAATGGTGCTAACATTGGACGTAGATTTCAAGTTGCCATTCTCTACCTTCCAATTTGTACCGCTAATATATGTACCTGCGTTATTGGCAATGATATCCAAAATCTCGTTCTTCTTTTCAGTCGAACTCTTTTCGGTTACCGTTACGGAAATGGTAATGTCTTCCGTAACCGTATACTTGTAAACGCCATCCGTCGCCGTAAGCGTTGTGTTGCCAACCTTAACCGCCGTTACTTTATAAGCCGTCGTAGGAGTTACCGTGAAGGTAATTTCCTGACCAGGTGCAACCACACCCGTATCAATACCGACAATCGAATACTTGCTATCGTCTCTATTAACAGTAACCGTAGGACGCTTCGTGTATACAACCTTAATCGTAACGTCGCCAGTCAAGTCTACCGTGTAGGTACCCGAAGAGCCTTGAGATTCGCCATTGATTGATACGTCGATATCGTAAATTGCAGAGGTTGTTTCATCCTTCCAACCGAATACAATCGTGCTGGTACCAAATGCAAGCTTACTAATGGTTTCGCCGTTTGTAATACCTGTACCATCCACCGACAAGGTTGCCAAGCTGTCATCAAAGTCTGCCGTAATACCAACAAATCTCACCGTAATATCCGAATCCACGTACAATTTCGTGTTACCGAACAAGAAGCTGGAGCCAGCCTTAATCGTCATATAGTCGCCTGCGTGCATGCTTGCTACGTCACAAGAGATACCAATCATTTGATAGTGTTTGCCGTCAAGCAAACCGTAGTAGCTATAGCCCGTTACCTGATAAGACTTACCGCCAACCTTTGCATCTACCGTACCATTGAAGGTAAGTGCGTTGTTCGAGCTGTGGTATTCGCTTGCAATCGATTGAAGTTCAGGAATAGCCTCATAATCAAGGTAAATACGGAATTCACCATCCTCATGATTAAGTACCTTTACAACATCCTCTTGACCGATATGGATAGGAGCCGTTGCCTTAACCGTTACCGTTACCGTTTTGAATACGTCTACCGTGTACGAACCATCCGATTTCTTCACCGCATTGGTTACGCTGATAAGTTCGTAACCGTCAGGGATCTCTACCGTGAAGTTTATTGCCGTACCCGTAGAAACCGTCATCGAGCTCGTTTGCGCCACGCCGTCAATCTTAACCGTTGCGTTCGTACGGCTGAATTTAACCGTATGTTGTGCATCCGCATCCACGTACGCCGAACCACTCCACATATAGGTCAAGGTTTCCGTAACCGTGATATAGCCTTCACAGTTGGACATCCAAATCTTCGTGCCAGCCTCAATCGATATCACGTCACGAACCGCACTCGCCTGGAATGCCTTGCCGAACGCTTCACCCGTGAAGGCGATAATGGTGTTGCCCGTATAACCACCGATGGTGGGATGTTCTGCATACACAAACGCACTGGTCGTAGCAACGCCCTGCAAAGTTGCACTGCCTTCTACCTGTGCCTGACCATACATATTGCTAACAAGCTTGCTATTCAAGGTGAAACGGATTTCACCGCTGTGCGAATCAAAGTTTGCAATCGATGCTATATCTACCTTACCAAAGGTTGCAACCTCAATATCCTTATACATGGGCGAACCTGCCGCACCACTTACCTCAATCACCAAATCTTCCGCAATTCTATACGCACCCGTATAGCTGAAGTCGGCGTTGCTTGCCAACCACAAGATTGTACCTGCTTTAATCGTTGCCGAACCACCCTGCGAAGAGAAGTTAACGCCCTGCAATTCAAGAAGTTTATTCGTACCACCGTAGTAGTAGAAACCATCAAAGTTAGAACCCGTTACAACAACGCCTTCACCATCAATATTCGTGGTATCTACCACAACGCGGTTGTTTGCAACCGAAGACCAAATGCTGTCCGTTTGATAACGAATGTTACCGCCTTCCCAATAAATCTTGGTGATGTTCGCATTCGTAATATCTTTGATTTCGGGGTTGATTGCCCACGTCATACCGTTGTCGTTGCCCGTATTTACGAAATGGAACTCTACGCCAGTTTCCAACTTGTAAATAAGATTGCCAGCCCAAAGTTCAAGGCCCTGGGGAAGCACCATCTTTTCACCCGTTTCACTCCATTGATCGAGGAAAATACGCAAAACCTTATGGCCGTTTTGACCATGATACTGAATAGCGCTCAATTCTTTCGTCGTTACCTTATCTGCGAAATGGTAAGTAGCAATCCCGTTGTTAGGAACAATCGTCGTGACGCTGTCCGTCCATACCTCTGCGGTTTCGATATCCACAAAAATCTTGCCGCTTTCCGTTTTAGTCGTTGCTTTTACAAAGTCAGCAGCGGTAATCGTACGCGTTTCTACGTTAAAGATCCAAGCATCTTTACCATTGAAGGTTGCGCTGATGGTGTCCTCAAATTCGTAGAAACCACCGTTTTGACGGATACGCGTACCTTCAGGAATCGTCAATACGTCGCCGTCAACTTCACCCCAAACATTCCCAGAACCAGGCCCGGGGATTTCAAGGATCATATGTTCACCTTGGTTCCAATAGTAGTAACCATCGTTGATCGTATCTACCGTACCATCCGTACGAGTGATATTCGCAGATCCATTTTCAAATGCTACACTACCGTTAACAAGGATATCTCTCTTAAATATGACACGGATATTTTCTTCAACCTTGCCGTTGACCGTTTCCGTGAAGTTTTCAATCTTTTCAATATCACCGAGCGAAATTGTACCAAGAGGCATTTCCCAAGTTTGGTTGTTGTAAACAAACTCGTAATCGCTTTCCAATCTGTACAAGACACCGCTATAGTAGAAGTAAGACGATTTTAACATCGTCAAATGCGTCCCGTTTGTAATCGTTGCATAATCGAAACCGATGGCAAGTCTTGCAACCGTCCCTTCGGGGGAGATTTCTACCATAACCGATTTCGCTGCAACCGTCTCACCATCGCCGGTAACCATGGATACAACCGAAGGTTCAAGCTGGGTACCATGTGCAAATACATCTACAGGCAACGTTGCCCAAATGTTAAAACCACTTTCCGTATATTCAACACCAGTAAACACAAAGGTTCTTTCCTGCGTGCTTTGCAATTTAATGGTTTCACTCGTCGCATAGGTCAAGGGTTTGGTCAAATCCACCGTTTCGTTATGCGTTTCGTTGTAATAGGTTTGGTCAGGATCCACCTTCGTGAGCATATCGCCCCACAAAACATCTTCCGTTTCACCCGTAGCATATTCTACCCTGTAGGTAGGGATGAACGACTTAATCAACGTCGCCGCCGTTTCATCCAGCTCTGCACTCCCCCAAACGTTGGTGTCAGGGTTAATCGTATCTTGATACGAACGCTTTGCTACCCACGTAAGGCTTCTCTTTGCAATTGGCGTATACGCAACAATCGTACCTTCGCTGTCACAAACAACACCTCTGAATGCGAGTTCATCCGTGAAACGATCTACAGGGAAGGAGTGGATATACGCAACGGATTCCCAGTTGCCATCCGTATCCGTAAACCAATATTCGGTGGTGTCAATCTTTCTCACCTGTTCCAATTCCATGGTCAAATCGTTGCTGCCACCCATCAAACGGGTAGGGATTACCAACGTATAGGTCTTGTAACCGTCAGCGATTTTGAACGAACCATTCTTTTCATTGGTTTGCGTTACGTCGAAAAGAGGCGTACCATTGATTTCGTAGCCTGCCCCCATTTCCACGTGGAAACGAATACCTTGTTTGTCCGTGTCATAGTAGGTAACGTTGCCAGCCTCATCCTTTTCCGCTCTAAATACACGAACGGACGCGCCATCCGTCTGATACACGGTGGGAGCCAACGTTTCAGCCTTGGTTTCCACGGACGAAATCGAAATACCCAAAGAAACCGCAATCGCCGCAACAATCGACATTACACCTGTGAGTAAGCAAGTTTTTATCTTTTTCATGTTAAAACCTTTCATACTGTTCCTCCTTACCGATTACGCCCAATCACCGTATTCGCCACCATCTGCATCTTGGGAAGTAGCAATAACGTCTTCCACGTTAAATACCACCAATTGCAATGCAGGCGTTTCGTAAACCAAACGTACCTGTTCCATTTCTGCCTTTTTCATATATAGACTCCTTTTTGACAAAGTTCTTTCCTGTTAAATGTTTATTTCTTGCACGCCCGTAGGGGTGCAAGAAAGCCCATGGGCTGTGTTTTTTAATGTATTAACAATCGACCACCTAAATGGTACAACTATACATAATGTATTATATCATATCGTTGTCAATTTTTACAACTATTTTCCCAAAAAATAATATATCCTACTTTTTTATAGTTTTTGTGACTTTTTTTGATAAGAAATAACATTTTTGCTAACGTTTTACGCTTATATATGCTTTTATCCATCAAAAAAGCCGTTACGGGGATTCCGTAACGACTTTTTTATTATTCAATTACCAGGTCCAAATCTTATCCGCACGAGCCCATGCGTCAAGACCAACCTTTTGATATTTACCGCCTGCGTTGGTTACCGTACCATTGTCTTCGATTTCCTTAAACGTAGCACGAATATCGTTCACCGTACCAAGACAAATTACGTAACTATACTCGATAGGTTTATACGCTTCCATACGGAAATCGATACCAGGTGCCGTATAGCTGGTATTACCAACGTACGCACTTTGATAGGTGTAGTTAATATCTTGCATGTTAGACATTAAGCCTTTTTGGCTCAAAATATTGGTACTTTTTGCATTTCTATTACCATCTTCACTCAACGCCGTCGAAGTCACCGAACGGCCAGAGGTAAGTCTATCAATGTTAGGAATGTAAACACCCATACCAAAGGCATTGCCATCACCGCCATTTGCCCAAGCAAACCAATGTTCTACCATCGTAGGACCGTTTTTAGGATTTGCAAACTGATGAAAAGCATTATCCCCCGTCCAGCCAGCAAGGCCGTTGTTGTACTCCAAACCATCCGTCCACGTACCATCACCATCCGTATTCGTTACGTAGTAGTTCAAGGTTTGTACGGGATAAACAGCAGGAAGCTCCGTCGACGCCCATCCGCAAAGCTCCATATCGGTGAAGCCGTTCCAATCGATAAAGGCATTGTTTACAGTCAAAGTGCCATCATCGCTCAAACGGTAGTAGTTTTCCATATACGATTTGGTGGTAACACCGCCATCAAACGTACCAGCAAGAACGTCATTCTTGTTTCTACCCTTTGCCCAGTCCATTGCACGGGCTTTTACATAGATATACCCACTATCCAAGTTGATATCGTAGTCGATAATTTGACCAGGGTTGCTGACAACGTCACCTGCCTGTACAGGGTTGTACGGCCAGTATTTCCCTTCAGGGGATTCCGTCTTACAGAATGCACGCGTGTAACCGTTACTACCGTTTCCATTGCCCGCCGTATCACCGCCGACCGCCGCATACCACGATTGCTGAATTTGACGACCTGCGTCGTAGTTATTGATAAGGTTTACCGCACCGTCCGCCGCCTTACTGCTGGTTGCCCCATAATATGCATCCTCCGTAGCCGTCTTCGATATCGCGTGGTTATCATCAAAGGATTTATCCGTCTTCAATACTACTCTACCAGTATTATACTTATATTTCGTTTTGTAGCCGCCAAGTTGATCGAAGAAGCCAGTTTCCTCCTGGTCTACAACACCTTCATAGATACCCGATTTTGCAAGGTAGGTAAGGGCGCCACCTAAACCGAGGTGCGCGCCTACGGTGATTTCACCACCATTTTTCTGCGATACGGTCAGGTAGATTTCTTGATTTTTCGTATCAATCGTCCTATCTTTCGAATACAAGCCCAAGATCTTTATCATACCCGCTTTCTCTTCCAATTCCGCATTGGTAAACTTGATCGAAGTCATAGAAAGATTGGAGGTATTCATTCCATAGCCAACGCCATTCACACGGAAAACGTCCAAGAATTGCTTATGGTTGGTCGTACCTGCCTGCAAATAGAAATCTTCCTTCACCGTTTTACTGCCATCCGTGTAGGTAAATTCGCCCCAAACGTTAATATCGGTCGAATATACCAACTCTACGTAAGGCCCAGCGAGTTTTTGCGTAAGCGGTGTAATCGTTACCGAGTTTCCCTTCTCAATACCCGAGAAGGCTTCAACCTTCACCGCAGACTCTTCCGTCCACACAATGTATCTCTTGACAAATTCGTTTTCACTTTCTTTATAGCGAGAGTAATTGTTGTTTTCGGAAATATAATACTTATATTCCCCTACTTTCGTAGTTTCACGGTCATTAAGAGCCGCATTTGCTACATACGACGCCGAACGCTTATTCGCCGAATCGTATTTTGCATAAATGTATTCATCATCGGCGTCATTGTCAATTTCTTTGTCAAAAAGTACGTATGCGATACCCGAGAAATCTCTATCGTAATTCGACTTCTTCAATGCACCGATTGTACCGAAGAAACTGTAATACTGCCCATCGTCTTTCGGGAAACAAAGGTTGCCTTGTGCGTCATAAAACTCCGACAAAGAGTAAACGAGGTTGATATAGTCATAGCCATTCTTTTCCAACCATTCCATGGTGAATTGACCGCCCATCAAGTAGTCGGTAGGTACGATTACTACACCAAGCTTAATATCTTCGTATCTTCCCATGTCAATCAATTCCTTCAACATAGGAATATTATTCATCGCAATCTTCGCCTCGAAACGAATACCGCTGGTTTCATCCTTCGAAGAAATACGAACCGCCGCACCTGTTGCCATACGAATGTCAATGTAAGAGCTCTCACTCTCAAGCAAGGTACCGGTCAACCCTTCTTTACTGTTATTCAACAGCTCCGTCGTTCTATGCAACATATAATACGTTTCTTCCGTGCTTTCACCCTTGTGGTACTGATAGGAAGGGAATCTTGCCCCTTCTTCCACCACAACCGACGTAATCGAGGAAACCCCAATCGCACGGAATGCAATCGAGCCGACATTCCCCCAAAGGTTCATAAATACAGCTTCACCGTAGCCATTTTTCGCGCCAATTTCCGCGAGTGTTGCCTCTTCTACGATTTTACTGCCCAAGCTAATTTTACCCTTCAAGGTGATTTTATCGAAAAGGCCTAATTCTTTGATTGTATCAACCTTAAAGTTATATTCCTTAATCGTGTCGGGATAATCGTGTTCCGTCAGGGTAAAATACAACCATCTGTCAGTATTTTTCGTTGGATCTGCGTTAATATAATAGGTAGCGCTATCGATACTCGTTTCGATTAAGCGCATCGTCAATACCGTATATTTTGCTACAACCTCGATATCTGCGGTAATTACAGTATCCTTTGTAAAGACGGTATTCGTACCCTTAATGTACCAAGCCTCAAACACATACGTTTCCGTTTCCGTTGCGGCCTTTTTGGGCGTATCAAGAGTGATTTTCGAGCCTTTAAGCACCGTCTTTTCCACAACATTCGTGCCATTATCCACGTAAACCGTAGCCGTCATCGAATATTCGGCATCTTCAGTCAACACCATTTTATCGGTGGTGAAGCCAGAATATCCTGCCCCGATGCAGATCGTAACATTGCCTTTCAACGATTCAAGATAGTCCTTGTGCATCCAAAGGGTAATCTTTTTCGTATCACCGCTTCCCTTGTGCGTTTCAATAAATACGGGATGCGAAAATAACTCTTCGTCCGTGTCGATCATTGGATACGTGCTATAGACATAGTCGCTATCGTCTATATCCATATTGATATCATACACCGATACGCCATTAATAAAGATGTATTTGCGATATTCGGTATATGCATCGTACATAAAGTCATAATCGTTACAGGTAATATTAAACTTATCGGAAGTAATATCAACCCTGTACAATTCCCTCGCGTTTCCTTCGATACGAGGATTGCTAAACTCTATCTCATCAGCGGAGAAGGTCTTTTCCTCGTCTACCCACGTACCGTTGATATTCACCCATTTAAAATCCTTGGTTACGATATAGGTGATACCATTTTCCGTAACGGAGAAGCCTGCCTTCAATTCAACAGACTGATGGTTTTCATTGGCAGTTGCCCCTTCGTTGGGATACCCCGTAGGTACGTGCATCTGAACGTAGCTGTATTTACCTTGGTCCGAACCCATCGTAACCAAAATCGGGGCATAAATACCACCGCTTACAATGTTAGCCTGCTTCGAACCATAGCTACCGTTGTCGTTCTTGTTGATATCGTACAAGGATACGCCATTCAAGTAGATATACTTCATTTGCTCTTGGCCGCCGCCTGCATTTTGAGGATCGTGCTCATTCAAGCAACCACCTTTCGGGTTTTTCGTCCAATAATTATTTTTAGTCTTCAATATGTACGTTTCCGTACCTTCATATACTCGGTTCTGATGTGCAAACGAAATTTCATTGGAAATATCAACATCCGTCGTCTTTTCAGTAGCCGTAAATTCCGCAACCAAAGTAATATCACTCGTCACAGCAGTAGAGAAATTATACGCAGCGCCGTTTAACGTCCATTGCTTGAAGGTATAGGTATAATTCTCGTCCGCCGCCTTCGTAGGCGCGGTAGGTGCAGTCGCCTTTCCCCCGTCGTTTACCGTTTGCGTTGTATAGGTTGCACCGTCCACCATAAAGGTTACGGTATGTGTTTCGGTAGGATTCACCACCCTCGTCCACGTATCTTTGGGCACGTCGTGGATAAAGGTAACGTCCTTTTGCGTTACGTAATAGGTCACTTCACCGCCGTTTTGCGTTGCGTACGAAGGGAACTTGGCACCTGCTTTAATCGTGATATATTCCACCTCGGAAAGTTGGGCAGCAGTTAAACCAGGAGCACGGAATGCAAGGGTATTGTTTACACCCCACACGTTAAAATATGGCTCGTTCGGTTTCGCTTCCAATACGTTACCGTCAATATCGATATAGCCATACAAACTACTTACGCTTTTAATCGCCTTCGTATTTAACCCTGCATAGTCGTTTTTGGAAAGCTGGAACAACACAAAGTTTTCATTACTACCACCGTCCGTACGGTTTGCGTACGTAATGATGTTGGTAACCTCCGTCGACAATTCAACGCCCTTGACTTGCTCAACCCATTCATTAGAAAAACAGTGATATTCTACACTGGGCGCGGTAAAGGTATCTTTGCCGTTGTTAAACGACCAGCCCTCCAAAATCTTAACAGAGCGGATATCTTCCTGGGCAATCACCGTTGTAGGAACGTACAAACGCAAGAAGCTAAAACCCCCAGCAGGTTGCATCATTAAGGTGATTTTTTGCGTACTATTCGTCTCCGCGTTGATTTCCGTCACCGTTTTGCCGTTGATGGCGGTATAATCGGAAATACTCTTCCAAGCCTCTGTATTTACCCAGTTATGATAGGTATCCCACGCCAAAACGGACGTATTGAAACGGATGGGCAAGCCATAGGTATCGTGCATTTCATCGTTCACAACACTACTGAAGGTAACGGTCGTTTCCGCACTTGCTTTCACTTCAGGACGGGTAGAAATAAAACCCAAAGCAAGCGCCGCACACGTCAATACACCAAGCAACCACGTTGTAATTTTTCTAAAATTCTTCGCCATACTGCTTTCTCCTTAATCAAAGATATCCGACGCTACGTCGTCACCCACTCCATAGTTAAAATCACCAGAGCAGCGTACTACGTCCTCCCCAAATTGAAGAACGCATAGTAATATTGATTCGTATTCTTTCCTCATGAATTACTCCTTAAGAACCGCCATTTTGCGAACACACATAGTTTCACATTTAACATTATAACACACATTCTATTTTTTGTTAAGTCAAAAGTTACCGATTTTATATCATTTTTTAAGATTTACCTATATTTTAAACGAATATTTCAGACAAAATCAAGCTGCAAGCGGAATTCTTACCCGAAAAAATGAAAATCCTTGGCTTTTTGGCTTGCTTTTTCCCTTTTATTGCGGTATAATCATAACCGTTGAGAAAAAATGAATTGATTTTAGGTGGTATCACAATGAAACCTATGGAAAAATTAACAAAAGCACAATTTATATCCTTTTGCCTGATGGCGTTTTGTTCGGGGCTTACGATTGGTATAGGCGGTACGGCATCCTTGCTTGCCTCCCACATCTTCGGCAACGCAGGGAAGCTGATCGGTGCAACCCTCTTCTCCCTTGGCATTTTGGCAATCGTTATGTTTGAAATGAAGCTGTTCACTGGTTTAATCTCCGACATCCCCGAAATGGGCGTAAAGAATTTTTGGAAATTGCCCGTTTGCTTTGTAGGGAATATGCTCGGTGTTATTTTCACGGCAGTTCTTGTACAGTTCTCCCCCTTGGCGGATATCGTTGTACCCAAGGGTGCGGAAGTGATTAGCGTTAAAATTTTCGCCGAAATGTGGCCCATCAAGGCGTTCTGCTCCGCGATCCTTTGCGGTTTCTTGATTACCCTTTCCATCGGCGCCGTAAAATACGCACCTCGCAAGGGCTTGTCCACCACCGTTGGCGTAATGTTCCCCATCATCGTATTTGCCTTCTGCGGTTTTGACCACTCGGTTGCAAATACCTTGTACGTTTACTTCCTCGGTTTCTCGTGGCAAGCGGTTGGCTACCTCATGATGTGTATTTTAGGTAACATCGTCGGCGGCGTAATCCTTCCCATCTTGTCCCTCTTCCGTACTTGGTCGAATATTCCCCAAGAAAAGAAAGACAACGAATAATGGTATAAATGCTTACACCCCGAGGGCGATTGCCTTCGGGGTGTTCTATTAAAAATATCAGCCAAGCTCGGCGGATATTTTTTTATGCTTATTTGATATCGAATACCGTCTTCACCTTCAAGTTGGTTGCTTCGCCCGAAACGATTTGCACACGCTTCGTGCCCTTGCCCATATCGAAGAAGTTGTCCGACAATACGAGGTCGTCGTTGTCGTTGCTGATATACACGTATTTTGCAAACGCATCCGACGTAACGTCGATATATCCGTCCCCAACCGTAAGGGTAATTTTCGGATCGACGAAGTGGAAATGTTTCGGCTTCGTGAACAATACCGTGCCCGACGAAACCACGTTACCCCCTACCATGTACGAGAACGCGAGGTAATTATCCCGCATCGCCGTCTTGTGGAAGTCCATCTCTTCAAGGCTTGCATAGGAAAGCGCTTTTACCGCCAAAGGCTCGCTGCCCGATTGCAATACCTCGCCCGTCTTCGAGCAAAGCTGCCATTCTACCACACCTTCCACGTCCTGCAAGGTGTCGTTGTTGACGAAAATTTGCCCCTTCGTTTCATACCCAAAGCATCTTTCGTCCGTGATGTCCTTTCTCTTGGTATATTCCCCCGTTTCCACGCAGGAAATATGCACGGGCTCGTAGAAGCGTTTCGCTTCGTAGTGGAGTGCCTTAAAACGGCCGTTGCTGTCCACACTCGACCAGCTTGCCACGGGCCAGCAATCGTTCAACTGCCAATACAAGGTACCCATACATCTACCGCGGTTTCTTCTCAAATGCTCTACGCCGTATTTGATTGCCTCCGCCTGCAAAAGCTGGGATGCGTATACCAACACGTCAAAGCTTGTCGGGTAAAGATAGGTTTGAGATAAGTAGTTGAGGATTTTGCCGTTCGCCGCAGGGTTTCTTTGGTGAAGCTCCATCACAGCGCTGAACGGGTTTCTATCTTCAGGAAGGGTAATTTCTTCCAACGTCTTCATCGAGGGGAAGGATTGAAAGCCAAACTCACTCAAAAATCTAAAGAAATGCTTTCTATATTCGGTAAAAGGCAAATTGCCGTGCCATACCTGCCAATAATGGCTGTCCCCAACGTTTTCGTCGGTAGGGTTGACAAAACCACCGCGCGCCGAAGGCGAAGAGGGTACGAAGGAAATTTCAGGGCACTCTTTCGCCACAATTTTGGGGATAACATCCTCAAACAAGAGCAAATAACCTGCCTGTTCTTCCTTTCTCCACCAACCTTCAACCCCTGCCTCTTCCTCGATTTCGTTGTTACCCGAAATGATACCAAGACAAGCGTGGTGGCGGATTCTTCTTAAGTTTTCCGTAATTTCCTCTGTTACGTTGTCGAGGAATTCCTCATGCCAAGGATACGCCGAGCAAGCGAACATCAAATCCATAAACACGATGATACCAAGCTCGTCACAAAGCTCGAAGAAATAATCGTGAGGGTAGAAACCACCGCCCCAAACGCGCAAGGAGTTAAAGTTTGCAAAGATACAATCCTTCAACAGCTTTTCCGTTCTTTCACGGCTCAAACGCCCCAAAATATTGTCTTCGGGGATATAGTCGGCACCCATACCGAAGATTTTCACACCGTTTACCTTGTAGCAGAACTCTTCCCCCCATTCATCCAGCTCACGGCTTATATAAAGGGTACGAAGCCCCACCTTTTTCACGTTGGTATCCACGATTTTGCCGTCCAAAAGGCTCTCCGTCTTTACCACGTACAAGGGTTGCTTGCCGTAGCCGTTCGGCCACCACAATTCGGGGTTACTAATCACGATATTATCGCCGTTCGTTGCGTACATGGTATCGCCGTTGGGCGCAATCACCGTCACCCTTACGTCTGCGGGCAGGCTGGTGGTTGCGGTTACCTTCAAGGATACCTCACCCTCTTCGTGGTGTTGTAAAATGCGCACCTCGGTGATGCGAGGAAGGGTGCCATCGATGAGATAGATATCCTTCCAAATGCCTGCATCGGGAAGACGAGGGCCCCAATCCCAACCGCTCATATAATTTGCTTTACGCACGTGCGAGAACCCCCACAAGGTGCAATCGCTACCGCTGGTGAGCTTATCCTCCGCCAATTTTTTCTTTATATAGGCATCGAAGGGAGGGAACACCGCCTTGATTTCGTTTTTCCCTTCTACCAAGAATTGCGACACGTCAAAATAATAGCTACGGTGCATATTATCCGTGTGTGCAACGAATTTTCCATTTAAGTAAACGTCGCAAAGGGTATCCAAGCCCTCGCAAACCAAGAGGGTTTTCTTCGAGGTTGCCGTATAGTCAAACTCTCTCGAGAACACGAACTCCTCGTCCATCACCTCAAGAGCCTTCGGCTCGTTATCCCGATAAAAGGGATCCTCAATCAACCCATTTTTTAACAAATTTTCATAAACCGAGCCTGGTACGTCACCCATCAGGTCGTATTTACCGCTCTGAATTCTCCATTTTCCGTTTAAATCAAATCTTTCCATGCTATTTTTCTCACTCTCAAATGCGTTTCAACGCATACCTGCCCCTATCATTTTGATTTTATAGAGTAAAATTGTCCTTGTAAAATAGTATTTGACGCCCCGTGTGAAAACGCACGGGGCGTCATACTAACTATTTTATAGTTTTGCTACTTTGCCAAAAGCTTACGCTTCGGTTTTACCTTCTACAAGGGAAATCGAGCTTGCTCTGTTGTTTTCAAAAACAACGAAGCCTTCGTCAAAGTTTTCGGTTGCGATTACGTTACCTTCTGCATCTTTGAACACGATGTTGTCAAGGATAACGTAGCCTTCACCCCATTGACCCTTTTCACCTGCGATGAAGAAATACCATTCGCCTTCAGGGATTTCAACGGTGATGGTCTGCCAAGCATCCTGACCGTCCGTCGTCAAGCCTTTACCGTTGTTATTTTCCGTACATTTATCGTTGTTGTTAAATGCATAGATGTTTGCATTTGCCTTATCGTTCGTCCAAGAGAATGCCCACCACTTACCATCGGGGTTACCCGTGATGTAGCAATCGAAGGTAACGGTTGCAACGCCGCTGTGCGAGTTAGCCGTGATGAAGGAAGGAGTAGTAGCCGTACCGCTGATACTGGTCAACATAATTTTCGCACCTTGAGGAGCGGGTACAAAGCCTTCGCCTTCCGTAACAGCACCATCAACCAATACTTCGAAGATGCTTTCTTTTAAACCTTTGTTAAAGTTTTCCGTTTCGCTACCTACGGTAAAGTCATCGATAAGGACGTAAGCGTTGCCACCATTTGCATCCTTCCATTCTCCCATAGGGCCACCAAAATAGAGGTAGTAATTATCACCTTCAGGTAAGGTAAATTCTACATATACCCATTCACCAATGGTCTTGCCAAGATTGTACTTACTGGAACCAGCCGCATCATAAATGCTAATCCCCTCTTTGGTGTTCTTATATGCAATACCCCACCAGTTGCCAACCGTTGTCCCTTCGGGGATGTAATATCTAAAGGAAACCTTGCTACCGCCAGGATATGCATTCTTCGTAATCTGCGAAACGTCGCCACTTGCACCGAAGATATACTTCATTGCATATTCGCCTTCTTCGACAACTGCTTCAACGTAACCGTCAGCAAGTTCAACTGCGTTTGCGGTATTTACGTTAAATACGCTGTTTTCCAAGCCCTTGTTGAAGTTTTCAACCACTTCACCATTTACGGTAAGGTCGTCAAACAATACGTAGCCTTTAGTCTTGGGTTCGTCTTTGTTACCCCAATCGCCTACTGCACCACCGATTTGAATGTAGCAATCTTCCTTCAAGGTGAAGGTAACGCTTGCCCAAGCCCCCTTCACGTAGTCGGAGCTTTGCCACAACCAGTTGTCATAAACGCTGGTGTTACCTGCATCCGTAGGACCGCAAATTGCAAGCCAGTTCGAGGTTACGTCAGCGGGTACGTAGTATCTAATGCTTACTTCGCTACCTGCTGCATATTTTTCCTTCGTGATGAATGCCGCTTTGCCATCCGAACCGCCGATTTTGTCAACGTATACTTTCGCCGCATATTCGCCAATTTCAGGTGCATCGGGAACAACGGGAGTATCAGGAACGTCAGGGGTTACGTTTTCGGTGTAACCATCAGCAAGTTCAATTGCTGCGTGGTGGCTACTGAAAGGACTTACCGTGAAGATACTTTCTTCGATACCGCTGTTGAAGGTTTCCGTGTAAATGTCACCAATCTGGAAGTTATCTACGATAACGTGACCGCCAGACCATTCGCCCTTCGCCATAGCAATGTAGAAGTACCAGGTACCTGCAGGGATTTCTACCGTTGCGGTTGCCCATTGATCTTGAACGCCGGTAGGCAAATCTCTACCATCGTTGTTTTCTTTGTTGTTTTCAACGTGTGCGTAGATATCTGCGGTCTTTTGATCGTTCGTCCAACCCAAAATCCACCACTTGCTATTCGTGTTGCCCGACATGTAGTAGTCGAAGGTAACCGTCGTAGTTTCGGTGAAGGTGTACGCTTCCTTCGTGATGAAGGTAGGCGTCGTTGCGGTCGAAGAAATCTTATCGCCGTAAATCTTTGCACCAAATTCGCCGTTGAGCTTTTCCCAACCTGCTTCAAGGGAAATACCGCCGCCGTTTACGTTGAAGATGCTGTCTTCAAGGCCCTTATTAAAGTCTTCCTTAACCACTACGTCACCGTTCGTGATGGTGAATTCGTCGATCAAGATATAACCTTCGGTTTGAGGATCGTCTTTTTTGCCCCAATCGCCTACGGAGCCTGCAAAGTGGAGATATGCATCCTTATCGATGGTAAAGGTTACCGTAACCCAATCGCCCTTGGTTGCTTCATCAAAATGCCAAGCCCAGTTATGATAAATATTCGTATCGTTAGGATCGTCTACTGCACAAACTGCAAACCAAGCACTGGTTGCATCGGTGGGTACGAAGTATTTGAAGGAAACGGTGCTACCTGCACTGTATTTTTCTTTCGTAACAAAGGTTGCGGTACCAGCATCGCTCTTAATTTGATCCACAACGATCTTCGCAGCATATTCACCCGAGATAGAAGGTTTCACATAACCATCGCCGAGGGTGATACCGCCAGGAATCTTTTCTTCAAAGATACTTTCTTCGATACCGCTGTTGAAGGTTTCGGTTACGTCGCCAACCTTGAAGTCGTCGATGAGTACGTAGGAGTTTTCACCATCCAACTGCCAACGACCGTGGCTATCACCCTTTTCACTACCGAAATAGAGGTAGTAAGGGCCACCTTCGGGAAGCGTAAATTCAATGTCCGTCCAAGCACCTACAATCTTGCTCAAGTCAATGCGACCGATGGGATTTTCAGCGCCACCTGCGTGGTAGTTATTTGCCATCGAAGGATCGGTATGCCATGCAATACCCCACCAGCTGGTTACCGTACCTTCAGGGATGTAATACTTGAAGGATACCTTGCTGCCGCCTGCATAAGCCTGCTTCGTGATTTGCGTAACTGCACTATCCGACATATTGAAGTTGTACTTCATCGAATATTCGCCAGAAATAACAGGTTTCACATAACCGTCGCCAACCGAGATACCGCCAGGTACGTTTTCAGCGAAGATAGATTCGTCAATGCCCTTGTTGAAGTTTTCAACCGTATCGCCAATCTTGAAATCGTCGATAAGTGCATAGGAATTTGCACCGTCAAGCTGCCACTTCGCGCCGTCAAATTCACTACCGAAATAGAGGTAATATTCGCCGCCTTCAGGAAGGGTGAATTCAGCAACCAACCATTCGCCCGTTGCCGTGCTCAAAGAGATATAGCCGATCGCATCCTTAATACCAGCCGTGTGGTAATTGTCTGCCTTCGTAGGATCGGTATGCCATGCAATACCCCACCAACCCGTGGTCGTACCTGCGGGGATGTAGTACTTGAAGGTTACCTTGCTGCCGCCTGCGTATGCTTTCTTCGTGATTTGCGTAACCTTTTCGTCCGTTACGTTGAAGTTATACTTCATCGAATATTCGCCTTCTACGATGTTCCACTTCGCAACCAACGTTACGTCGCTAGCCATCGTCCAAACGCCGCCTTCTACCTTCGTATCGGTGCCTTCGATATACCAACCACCGAAGGTGTAGCCTTCACGGGTAGCTTCTGCAACCGTGTATTCTGCATCAAACGTTACGTCCTGCGTTTCTTTCGTAGCCGTACCGCCGTTTGCGTTGTAAGTAATTACGTAGCCGTTTGCCGTAGCAATTGCCTTAATCGTCATATCATTGCCAATCTTCGAGAAATCAGCATCTTCCCAAACGATGGTGTAACCCGTCTTTTCCGTTACCTGAGGAATATCCTTCAAAGCTTCGCCGTCAAGAACTTCCTTCACGATGTTTTCACAGCCTTCTTGTACGAAGGTTACGGTGTGAATCTTTTGCCATTTTGCAACTGCGGTTACGTCTTTTGCGATCTTCCAAGCATCGCCCTTCATATCTACGAGCTCACCGTTGATTTCCCAACCCAAGAACTTGTAGCCAATACACTTCGCTTCTGCAAGCATATATTCTGCATCGAATACGAAGGTGTCAGATTCTTTTCCAGCTGCACCGCCGTTTGCATCGTATTTAACGGTGTATTTGTTTGCCGTAGCAACCGCTTTAACCGTCATATTGCCTTCAATCTTCGAGAAATCGGTGGTATCCCAAACGATGGTGTAACCTTCTTTCTCAGCGGGTGCAGGAATATCTTTCAATTCGTTACCAATGATAACTTCTTTCTTGATATCGTCGTAGCCTTCCTGTTGGAAAATGATAACGCATTTATCCTTTTCAGCCCACGTAGCAACCAAGGTTACGTCTTCAGCGATGGCCCATTTGCCGTTCATATCTACTGCATTGCCCTTGTAGGTCCAAGCAACGAAGTTGTAATCGTCCTTCTTAGGGGTAGGCAAGCTGTATTCAGAGCCATAGGTGTAGGAAGCACCTTCCATATCTACCTTACCGCCGTCAGCGTCAAAGGTTACCTTATAGGTGTTTGCCGTCCAAGTAGCAACCAACGTTACGTTTTCAGCGATTGCCCACTTACCAGTAGCCGTAATGGGGGTTTCACCGTTCATCCAACCAGCGAAGGTGTAGCCTGCTTTGGTGGGTTCAGCCAAGGTATAGTCGTCGCCGAAGGTAACCTCTGCCGTCGCGCTTGCAACCGTACCGCCGTTTGCATCATAAGTAACCGTATAGGTGTTTGCCGTCCAGGCAGCAACCAAGGTCACGTTTTCAGCGATTGCCCAGTTACCCGTTGCAGCCACAGGAGTTTCACCATTCATCCAGCCTGCGAAGGTGTAGCCTGCTTTCGTAGGTTCTGCCAAGGTGTAAGCGGAGCCGTAAACAACGTCAGCGGTTGCGTCTGCAACCGTACCGCCGTTTGCATCATAGGTAACCGTATAGGTGTTTGCCGTCCAGGTAGCAACCAACGTTACGTTGCTTGCCGTCGTCCAGGTACCCGTTGCAGCTACGGGGGTTTCACCATTCATCCAACCCGCGAAGGTGTAGCCATCTTTGGTGGGTTCCGCCAAGGTGTAAGCTGCGTCAAAGGTAAATTCTGCCGTTGCGCTTGCAACCGTACCGCCGTTTGCATCGTAGGTTACGGTGTATGCGTTAGGCGTAGCAACTGCGTTTACCGTCATATCTGCGGTAAGGTTCGAGAAATCCGTCACGTCCCAAGCAACGGTGTAACCCGTTTTTGCTTTGGGGTTAGGGATGCTGGTCAAAGCCTTTCCTTCTTCCACTTTCTTAACAACGTCTTTTTCGCCGTCCTGTTTAAAGGTAATGCTGTAATAAACGGTCTTTTCTTCCTCTTTACCGCCCTCTTCACTGCCCGTGCTTTCAGGAGCCGTGCTTTCAGGCGTGCTCTCACTCGTAGGCGCGGTTACACTGCTCGTTTGAGAGGTGCTGTCGTTGCCATTAGTACCACAAGCAGTAATACCTGCCGACAAAGCAATACACATCGCCAACATCATTGTCTTTTTCCAAATTTTCATAATTTCCTCCTTAAATATTATCCTTATCATTTTCACCCAACGGAGCGGTTATCCACTCCGTTGGGATAAATACCTTAAATTATTTCGTTGCTTCGGTCATCCAGTCGTTCCACTTTGCCTTTGCCTGTGCATCTTCCGCTTTCATCAATGCATCTACCGTTTCAGGGTTTTGTGCAACGAGCATCGATTCCGGTCTGTAATCCAAAGCCCAAAGACGGCCTTTACCGATTACACCCAATACGCTGTTGAATACGGGCGCGTACAAGTAGTTTTCGGATGCTACCTTCAATACCGATTTACCGAAGGTGCTTACTGCACCGTATACTTCAGAATCAACCGAGTAATCGTAGATAAAAGGTCTTACTGCGTTGGAGTATTTCGTATATTCCTTACAGCCTTCCTCCGAGGAAAGGAACAAAAGGAAATCCTTTGCCGCTTCCTTGTTAGGAGCGTTTGCAGGGATGAAGTAGTATGCACCGAAGGAAGAGGTAAGCACGCGCTTATTATCTACCGTCGTGTAACCAGGTGCTCTCAATACGTTGCCTGCCGCATCCGACATTTCGGGTACGGGGAACATACCGATTTCTACGTCCTTATACTTTTCATCGCTGAACTCAAGGTGCATTTCGTTTTCAAACCAAGAACCGTTGAGCATCATCGCGCATTCGCCCTTCATGATCTTTCTTTGTGCGTCCATGAAGTATTCCGTACGGGAACCCTGATAGCACCAACCATTGCCAGGGGTGAAGAACGCCTGCGTGTTTTCAAGCGCGAGCTTTTTAGAGCTGTACAAGGAGTTTTCACCTTGACCGTATACGCTTACGTCGCCCATCGCGTAGAAGTTTTCCATGTTTTGAAGACCTGCGTGCTGGGAAATCCAGTTTTCAGCGCCGAAGTAGAGGTAACCGTCCGCATCCTTACACCAGATAATAGGCGATACCGAACCGTTGGTGTCCGCAACGATCTTTTCGCAAAGGTCTTTCAATTCCTTCGTGGTGTTGGGGATTTGCCAACCGTATTGCTTGAACAAGCTTGCGTTGTAAACAAAGCCCGTTACGTTGCTGTATTCGGGTACAGCGTAAACGCTGTCGCCGAATTTGATAGCCGATGCAGCCGCTTCCGTCATGCTTTCCGCCATCGTTCTGCCGTCCTGCGTTTGGCTTGCCATAATGCCGTCCAAGGATTCTACCAAGCCCTGCTTTGCCCAGGTCTTGATCGAGCCCTCGTCACGGATGGAATAGATATCCGATAAGCCTTCCGAGGAGTTGGGGATCATAATCGTGTTCAACGCACCGTTGATTTCGGGGTTGGAATAGGTCATGATTTGTACTTCGGGGTGCTTTTTCATGTATGCATTTGCAACCGCGATATAGGGATCTTCACCGAAACCTGCAGCCAAGTAACCGAATTCAATCGTCGTGGTTGCATTTTCGTTGATAAGCAGTTCCAACGTAGCGTTTGCACTGCCTTCGTTGCCGTATTTGTCCTTCATACCCTTACCGCAGGAAGCGATAGAAAGAGCGCTGACAGCAGCCAAGGACGCCGCCACTACTTGTTTCATTTTTATCATAATTTACCCTCCTAAAGGTTTAATTTTTTAAGATTTCGTCTTACGCCAAAGGAATGATGAATCTACCTTCGCCGGGATAAAGCTTGAAGGTATATTTACCACTCTTGGGCAAGTACACCACTTCTTCCTGACCGAAACGATACATCAAAAGCGCCCTTGCATCCTTGAACTGGATCGTTACTTCGTTGTTTTGGTTGAAGAAAGGATCGTTGTAGTTTACAAGCATGAATGCATCTCTGCCTTCCGCATCCTTGAAGGTACCGATCAAAGTATCTTCTTGGTAATCTACGTTTGCGATACGAGGATGTTCTTTTAAGCTGTAAGGAACTTCCTTAAATTTCGGGTTAATCTTACCTGCGGGCAATGCCGAGAAGCACATTACGTTGTCCCACTTGAAGCTCATGTACGCGTCTTCAAATGCGTGCACCTCGTTGTTAACCGTCTTCGCCATATCGTAGGTATAGTTGTAGGTACCGTCCTGAAGGTTAATCAAACCGAATTCCCCTTCGGATTGAGACTTAAAGGTACCATACTCGTAATAGGTCATTTGACGGGAGCCAAATGCCAAGTTCATATATACCTGCAAACGGAAATCGCCGATACTGGTCAAATCACGCAAGCCCGTGAAGTCGCCGCCCGTTTGTACGAAGGTACGAAGCTCGTAATCCCCTTCCTTGCACTTATTTGCCATAACCGCAAGGTTGGATGCGTAGCTGCTCTTCATTTGGCTGGAACCGTCTGCCGTACCCTTGAAGGGGTAGAAGTCGTAGCAAGCATAGCCAAGCAAAGGAGCAAGCTCTTCAAAGTATCTGTCGATGTATTGATTGTAGGTAACGCCGCCGTAGCTGGTCATACCACCGTAGCTGGGCAACAAGTTCAAAAGGAATTCCCCATCTACACCACGTTCCGCCATAATTTCGTCGTAAATTTCGATTTGCCATTTCAAGCGTTCAAACTGGTCAACACCAGGCTCGTCACGGCCGAAGTTACCGCAGTATGCGGAAGAATGGATATACTTGTTGTCTTCGCTGAACAATTGACGAAGCAATTCTTCATACTTTTCACGGGTGTCGTACGCCTGCCACAATTTCCACGTTGTCGTGTTTGCCATATCGTAGAACGCCCAATCTCGTACGTAGTATTTTACGTTGTATTTTTCCGCCAACTCCAACACCCTCAAGGCGTCTTCTTCCGCACGGCGGATGTTGTCCGCGATCAACTCCTCGGTGTCGTAAACGAGGTTACCACTTGCATCCGTGTATTCCTTGGTCGTACCACGAACGCGCGCGCCTTCGTGGATAGCGATCAAACGACTAAAACCTGCATCAACGAATTTTTGGAAATGCTCATCGGTAAGGGTGCTTACGTTCTTCGAACCACCACTCCAGTTTTCAACGGTAGGGCCCGAATACGCAGTAAAGATTACGCCTTCGCTGTCGGCAAATACGGGGATTTCAACCTCCTTCTTGCCCTTGCACCCACAAAGCGAGGTTGCCAGCAAAAACGACGATAATGCTATTGCAATTTTTCTTTTCATTATTGGTCCTCGTCCTTTCTATTTTTCTTTACAAACGCAACCCCTGCAAGCAAAGGAAGTGCGCACAAGGTTGCAGGAGCAACCGACTTACAACCGCTTTCCGTATTCGCCTGTACTTCTTCAAACGCAAGGGGATCGGTTACGTTGTTTTCGTAAACAACAATCTTGTTATCCTTAATAACCGTTTCAGGTGCGTAGGTATCTGCGTTTACGTATACGCCCGAAATATTCGACATCGTGAAATCGTCAATCTTCAAGGTCGTCCAACCCGTAACGTTGAGGGTTACGTAACCCGTCGTATCCACACCGGAAATCGTTGCGTAAAGTTCGTATTCGGGATCGCATGCTCTCTTGAGGTACATTCTTACCGTGCCGTTTTCCGCAACGTAGCGTACACAAAGCGCATCCTTTTCACTTACCTCGGATTCCATCTTGGTTACGTCGTCGTATTGAATAGCTTCAAAGTATTCCGCAGGGATTTTCTTGTTGTGTACGATGCTCTTATTGAGTTCGTTCCCGTTCAATTCAGAGGTGTCGTGCGCATACGCCCAAACACCAACCGATGCTTCCGTAGGAACGATGGTGTACGCCAACATAAAGTGGGTACCGTACAAGGTTTTACCAGCAACGCTTCTACCGATGTCAAGGCCTAACCACTTGTTTTCGGCGGTTGCATTTTCACCAACCTTTACGCTGCAAAGCTTGTAGTCCAAAATGAAGTTGTCATATTCGTAAGCAGCGCCGAAATATGCATCGTCCGCAACGTTATCAAATACGAGCTTACCGTCTTTTACGTAGATACCCTTGTCACCGCTGTGTGCGTTTACAACGAAATCCTCATACCCTTCGTTGCCGAAGAAATTATTAGAGAAGTTGTGGGATACCGACTTGGTTACGGGCACCTTGTAGAACTTGGTTACCGTTCTTACCGTGTCCACGGAAATCGAGCCCGCGTTGTCGCTTGCCGCATAGAAACCAAAGTTACCTGCATAGTAAGCACCGTCAGCCATCGCGTCGCTGCTGCCTACCATTTCATTGTTGATATAAAGGGAAATTTCACCGCTCTTGTTCGCAACGACCTGTACTTCCGTTGGATTCACAAGGCTCATTTCCACCTTATCGATAAGGTAAATCTGCGCATTTTCCTCGTTGCAGATAAGGGAAACGCCGTCCTTTTCCATTACCACCGCATAGGAATCGTCTTCGAACGTCTTTCCTTCATCGATACCGAATGCATAAACAACGGAGTCGCCCGCCTGTGCATTTGCGAAGGAAACCATGAACTTCGTCTTCATGATATCGAGGTCTTCGATGATGCTCGTTTCCTCTTTTACAGGGTTTACGTGGGTTACACCTTCGCCCGTCTTCGACGCGTTGAAAGTCAACGAGCTGTCGGGGTTGATAATGTCATAAGCCGCACCGTAGGGTTTAAGGTTATCGTTTACGCTACCGCTGTAAAATCTTTCTTCAAAGTTTACCGTATCCGATCTAATGATGAGGTTATCGATGCTGAAATCCTGACCGCCTTCCCCTGCGATTGCGAAGTAGAAGCTGTCAAAGTTTGCTTTTGCATTCTTGATGGTGATGGTTACGGGGGTTACGCTGTCGATGTCGCCTCCGCGTTCGCACACGTAAAGGTCCATCGTCGTGGCGCTCGTTCTCTTGAACTTCATCGTCATCCACTCACCCATCGTTGCGTTGATGGTGGCCGAGCTGTAGCTGAATTTCAAATTATCAGAGGAGAATTCTGCATTGCCTGCCATGTTCATGAACATTTCGGGTGCGTAGTCGCCCAAGGTCGTCTTTTCTTCGGGTTTGAAGTAAAGTGCCATCCATTTCTTGGAAAGGAATTTGAGGTCGAACTGCATATAATCAAGGTTCTTGATTTCGTTCTTGATCCCTACGTGACCAGCTTCGAGGTTACGGGGCATATTCAAATAACCGGTTTCCTTATCAGCAAACAATTCTACCGAGTCACCGTTGACCGTCCATTTTGCCTGATCTAAAGCGTCTTGACCGAATTGTTCATCCAAGAACACCGTTTGCTTTTCGCCAGCCTTTGCGCTGATCATTCCGCTGAAGGGAACGACTGCCGCGCATACGGTTGCGCCTACCAAGAGGGAAGTGATAATTTTTTTCATCTTTTTCTCCTTTTATATTATATTTTTTTCTTTTTTCTGTTTTAGTAGCCGAAATGTTCGCTTACCTTATCCAACGCCTTTCTAATGAAGATAATGATAGGCATTGCAATCACGGTAAAGATTACGCCGTAGGTAGAGGCTCTGCCGAGGTCTCTCGATTTTACGAACCCGTTAATCATATAGGCAACCGTCGCCGCCTGCCCTTTCGTACCGCCGTTTACCGTCATTAGGTCAACCTGCAAGAAGAGGGTAAACATAATGGTGATGCTTCCCAATACGCCAACCATAACCGTCGGCCAAATCATCGGGATAACTACGCGGAAGAATTCGTTGACGTAATTCACACCCTCCAAACGGGAGTATTCCATTACGTCCTCGGGTAAGTTCCCCATTGCACCGCCCATAATCAATACGTTGTAGCCCGTACCTACCCATAAGCAGTAAAGCATAATCAAGGGTACCAGCCAAGGCGAGGTGTTTGCAAACCAGTCGGGGAAATTCTTCATACCAAAGCCTTCCAAAAGCGAGTTGATAACCCCCATGTTGAACATATTTTGATATGCCGTGATGAAGATTACGATCGAAATGATCGAAGGAAGGAAGAAGATAACCCTAAAGAACGCCGACCAACGGATTTTCTTATAGAAGAAATACGCCAATACCAACGAAATGAAGAGTAAGAACAAATCGTTCAAGCCAAACAACAACGAGTTGCGGATGGCATAATAGAAACGATTGGTCGAACGAAGGTCCATGAAGAAGTTGCGGTAGTTTACCAACGAGAAGCCCTTGGGTGCGTTGGGACGTAAATCCTGGAAGCTCATACGGATGGTGTTGATGTTTACGAACACGAAGAACACCAGCCATTGAAGTAAGGGTAAGGTAAGCATACCAACGATGAAGACAATACGTTGTACCTTTCTCGTCTTTAATTTTTGCAAGAAGTTGTTCATCATCCCTTGATACCTCCTGCATTTAAGTTACCCATCAGCTTATTCGAGAACACCGCATAGAAAATCAAAGCGGGGATAATACAAATAACCGTACCTGCGTAGAAGACGTTTTTCTTGATGTTTCGGTTTTGCGAAAGCTTCGTCAAACCAACCGACAACGTCCAATGGTGTTGGAACCCGTCGCCGATATTACAGTAGTACAGCATTACCGACCAATATTCGTTCCAATATCCGATAAATTTCATGATGGTGAAAACCATGATACCGTTCTTTGCAAGGGGGAGCATGATTTGTAAGAAAATTCTAAACTCCGAAGCCCCGTCCAGCATCGCACTTTCCGCAAACGACCAAGGGATACCCTTGAAGAAGCTGTGCAAATACAGGAAAGCCGAACCAAAGGCACCGCACATCACCAACATACCTATGTACTTGTTTCTAAGGTTTAATTTATCCATCAGCTGGAAGGTAGAAGCCTCGGCGCCGAAAGTCGGCACGACGGATGCCACCAGGATGATGGTGTAGATGATGGTGTTTGCCTTGAAGGGATATTTCGCCAAGGTGTACGCCGCCATACAGGTAAGCGCCATCGAAACGAAGGTCTGCCCCACCGACAAGGTTACCGTGTTGAAGAACATCCTTGCGATATCCATCGAGAACCAAGCGCGAAGGTACGAATCCCATACAATCGTATCCGCCTTGGGCAACTGCATCGGGAAATCCGCAATCGCCTCGTAATCCTTAAAGGAGTTCATCAGCAAAAAGAGGAAGGGGTAAATCAAGGTGAAGGTATACGCAAGGAAGAAAACAAACACTACCTCGTGTATAATCTTTTCCTTGGTAGAACGGATCACCCTTTCTTTAAATTTTCTGCGTTTTACTGTTTCCATATTACGCTCCGTACTGTTAAATAATCTCCTATCATCGTTTTTTCTTGTGTCGCCGCACAAGAACGCCTCTCGTGGGGCTTTTTCACACGCCGTTTTTTGTCCAAATACACCTTTTGAACACGCACGCGTAACAATATTTATATACAAGATATTCTTTTCACAATTATACAACGCAATTTGGATATTTTCAATAGAAATATTGCTCTTAAAAACCGAAATATTGCTCTTTTTGCCTATTTTTGCGTATAATAACCGCTTTTTATCATTTTAGCAAAAATATTGTACTATATCACGGTAAAAATGTCTATCGCCAAAATTGATTAAAAAATAGTACAAACTTGATTTTTTTGTTGTGAATTTTTTCATAAAAAGCCTTGCAAAACGCCCTTTTCTATGCTATACTAAACTCACACAAATTTGAGAGGGACAACCTATGGAAAAAACGGCGAAAAAATTGAGTATGTTACCCAATAAAAGTGCTTTAAGGGACATCCATCTTTACATTATCGACGAAAAAACCTTATATACAAAAACCCACTCGCATAACTTTTTCGAGTTTATGTTGATTACCCGTGGAAAATTGCGCCAAACCATCAATGGGGAGGAACGTATTTTATCCGAAAACGACGTTTGCGTGCTTCGTCCCGAGGCGGTACACACCATAAGCCCCTGCGAAGATTCCTCGGTGGTGTTTTACAATTTTGAGGTGAATATCGACTACCTTCATACCCTTTGCCAGGCACTCGGCTTCAACGAAATCGAAGATATTTTCCCCCACGCATGCGCTTACAGCCAATGCTCCCCCACCGATTCGATGGAGTATATCAAGGTAATCACCATCCCTGCAACAAGGACGAATTTGATGCGCACGGACGTCAAGGATGCGTCTCTAAAAATCATCATCGCGAAGCTTCTGATGCACTTTATTCTCAACCCTGCCCCCCTTGTTTTACAAAAAAAAGAGGATAGCATCGTTTCTACCATCCTCGCTATGTTGGAAGATAAGGACAATTTTCATCTCACCATAAAGGAGCTGTGCGAAAGGACCTTTTACACGCAAGAGCATATCACAAGGCTCTTCCAACGTGCAGGGCTAAACACCCCCAACCGCATCCATTTGCAGATGAAATTGCACTACGCAGCGCACCTTCTTCTCAACTCTGACCTCAAAATCATCGACATCGCCGATGAGTGTGGCATAGAAACCGTTTCCTACCTCACCAAGACCTTCAAAAAGGAATACGGTATCTCCCCCTCCACCTATCGTAAAATGTACAAACGTAACTTCGATTAAGTAATCTTGTAAAAATGAAAAAACGCCGTTTTTACGGCGTTTTTTTGTACGTTTTTGCAATTTTCAGGCTATCCTAATAGTAGCAAAACAAGTTTCACGGTAAACACGCAGGTGGGATACAGCATGAAAAATGCCACCAACCCAACCGCCAAGACAATCCCTGCCCAGGCGATTACACCTTCCATATATTGTACAATTTTCGTCTTTTTCATAACTAACCACAGCAAAACGAGCGCCAAGGCTCCGCCGCCAAACCCTACCGCCGCATACTTCACGTACGGGGAAGAATAGGTGAACACCACCTCGTTTTCCCCTTCCTCCAATGCCACGGAAAGGAGTTTCAGATCATTATCAAGGAGCTGTGCAGGTTTGCCATTTACCGTCACGGTATAGCCCTTGGACGCAACGAAGTTTAAGAGCAAATGCTCCCCTTCCTCCGCCGTAACGCGGGCGGTGATTTTCCCTGCACCTACCTCCACGTCCGCCGCCTTATCCCAAAGATAATCCGACAGCTCGGTTGCAGATTTTGCGGTGACAACCTCATTTTTCGTAAACTTAAACAAGTCCTCACCACGCAAATATTCGTACAACGCCGCCTGATTTTGCTTACGGTTGGTACTATTGCTGATATTTTCGCTGACAAAATGATACTGCTCGCCACTCACACGATATCCAAGCGGGAAGACGATGGTATTTTCATACACGTAGAAGTTCCCACGCTTGAGATGTACCTTCTCGCCTTGCGCGTTTTCTTCGATCACCTTTTCAAGATACGGTTTGGTTTTTTCAATCGAGTTCAACTGCTCCTCTACCGTCCTATCCTTATCGTTGGGGTTGACGTAGTAAAGGAAGTACTTATACCCCATAAACGAATCGCCAAAATCCTCACCGCGGTTGTATTTCGTACTGCTATGTCCACTCTTAAAGCTGTTTTTTCCGTTGCCAAGGTAGGCAAAAATTTGATAGGTTGCAAAGTTATCCTCGTCAATTACCGAGGAGAAAACGCTGAACGAGTTTGCATCGCCCGAGAAGGGCACGCACGCCGTCAATTTATCGTTACAATCCTTCACACGGAAATATTCCTCGTCACGCTCGTTTAAAATCGCAGAAATTTCCTGATAATACCCCACGTTCACGTGCTGGGTAGAAGCGTTGCCCGCAACCAAGTGGCAGTTCAAAAATACCACCTGCATCCCCACAACACCAATCAATATATAGGAAAGGAAGCGAGGACTAATTCTGCGAAGCGCCGCCATAAATAGGCCGACCGCCGTAATAATAATAACAAACACAAACGGAATGATTAAACCTTCCGCACCGCCCAACGAATGGGCAAGCCTTGCCGGGAACCCGCCCAAGGAGCTAATCATCTCCGGATCGTCGATAAACAATCCCCAAAACCATTCCAAGCCCCCGTCAAAGCAAAGGGAAGCAATAATCAGCATTGCAAATGCCGCCATCACGCACAACAACACCATACATATATAGGTGGAAATCTTCCGTTTCGGGAACATGCGCGCGCCCCATTGAGCTATCCGTTTCCCAACGCTTATCGGTACAGGTTCGTTAATAACCTCGTACCTGCCCCCTTCATTTTCGTTTTCAGGGCTGTTTTCCGTCTCTTCAACGCACTCTTCATACAACAGCTCGCCATCGTAGGAATCGCCCCAATTGTAGTGCCAGCCTTCAAGCGCCAAGCACGCCCCACCAAGGAAGTACAAGGCATTCAAGAACCCAAAACGCAGGGCGTAAGACATATACGAGCCCATATTCATTAGGTTCATTGCTTCGTCCACGAGCAAGGGCAACAAGGTAAACACCGCCGCCACCAACATGAACTTCGCAAACTTATCCTTCAACCCCGTGCGGATAAACCAGAAGAAGGTCAAGGCAACAAAAATCGAATCGCAAATGATATACGACCATTTCCGATATAAGGACTCCGTATACGATTCTATAAAGTCCGACGAGGATTCTAACCCGCCAATCACCCCATCGGAGGAAACGGCAAAACCCTTCCATACGTTTTCAAACAAATCTCCCCCTCTTGCCCCACGCATATACGCACCGAGTGCAGGTGCCAATACAGGCAATGCAATAAGGATTGCAACCGCAAAGGACAGGGACAGGTATGCGATGAAATGCTTTCTACGCTCCTTTCCCACACACAATAAGGCGTATGCAATCAAGGTCGGATACACCGTGAATAAGGAAAAACAAGCGATGGAAAAGCAGGTATAAATACAGCACCCTACCAAGATAGAGAAGGGTAAAAACTTGTCCGTTTTTACAAAATGTCGGAAGGCAGCCACACAAAACGGCATATAGATAATAAAATCCATCCAGTTGATATAGGTATTGGCTACGAACATATATCCGCAGTAAGCATACACACACCCAACCGCCATGCAAAGATAATCGGGGATATCCTTAAACTGTGTTTTTGCAAACCAAGCCCCGGAAAAAGCAATCGCCATCAGCTTGCACAACATCACAATACTGCTTGCGTACGCCACCTTACCGTCCCCAAAGATCAGGAAAAGGAAACTGAACGGACTGATGAAGAAATACAAAAACGTCCCCGTAACGTCCGCCCCACCCACGATGGCGTAGGAATAGGTCAAGGTTGATTTGCCTTGGAACACGTCAAAAAGGTGCTCCACAAACGGACAAATTTGCGCGGACAAATCGTAGCTTGCCGCCGTGTAAGTATCCCCAAACGGTGCAACCCCCATCATCGCCAACACACTGACGTAAAGGCACCCCACCAAAACGGGCGCAAAAAACAGCGCGTAATATCGATCGAAAAACGCGCCTATTCTTTTCCAAAAACCTTGGATATTTTTTCTTGTTGTTTCGGGCGTACCCTCTTGAACATTTTCCATAGCTCTATCTTACCATTTTTCCCTTGCAAAGTCAATCTTTTACAAGAAAAATCGGCGCATTTTTCCGTTTTTACCCCCTTTTTACACAGATTTTAAGGTAAAATTCCCCACACAGCCAACCTTGTACCTATGCGCAACCGCCCATACATTATATATATTATAGGCAAAACCCCGCCCCTCGCCCATATATTTTTTTCACAAAACTTTCACTTTTGCCCCTTCTTTCGATTGCTTTTCCCATTTTAAAGTAGTATAATGTTTTTCGGCTTAACGAAAGAGCCTTATAAAAAGGAAAAAATGATACAAAAAAGGAGTATATATTTATGGAAATCTTATTAAGTCTTTCCATATCCCTGCTTGCAGGTTTGATGCTGTCCCGTTTGGCAAAGCTCGCAAAGCTTCCTGCGGTTACCGCCTACCTTGTGGCAGGTATCTTGGTCGGTCCCTACTGCCTTGGTGCGTTTGGGGTAAAAGGCCTTGGTTTCATCTCGATGCACGATTTAGAGAGATATTCCATCCTTTGCGACGTAGCACTCGGCTTCATCGCATTCTCGATCGGTAACGAATTCCGTGTATCCCAACTTAAAAAAATCGGTAAGCAAGCCACCATCGTCGGCATCTTCCAGGCGGTCGTTACCACCCTGCTCGTAGACGCGGCGTTGCTCTTGCTCCACCTTGCAATGCCCACCAAACTCCCCTTGGAGGCGGCAATCGTACTCGGTGCAATCGCTTCGGCGACCGCACCCGCAGCAACCTTGATGGTTGTAAAGCAATATAAGGCAAAAGGCCCCGTAACGGACATGTTGTTGCCCGTAGTAGCCTTGGACGACGCAGTTGGTTTGGTGCTTTTCGCAATTTCCTTCGGTGTGGCAAAAGCAATTGGTGCAGGCAACGTAGACCTCACCTCCGTTTTGGCAGAGCCCTTGATCGAGGTAGTCGGCTCCCTCATTTTAGGTGCAATAATGGGTTTCTTGTTCCACTTCTGCGAACGTTTCTTCCATTCCCGTTCAAAGCGTTTGTCGGTATCCATCGCCTTCGTCCTTATGACCATCGCCCTTTCCATGTTGAAATTCAACGTGGGCGGCGTACACGTTGGCTTCTCCTCCTTGCTCGTATGCATGATGCTCGGTACGGTGTTCTGCAACGTGTGTGATTTCTCGGAAGAGTTAATGGAACGTGTGGATAGATGGACGGCGCCTCTTTTCGTATTGTTCTTTGTATTGAGCGGCGCGGAGTTAGAGCTTTCGGTCTTCACCGACGTAATGGTCGTACTTATCGGTGTTGTTTACATCATCAGCCGTTCGATCGGTAAATACAGCGGTGCATACGCAAGTGCAAAAATCTCGAAATGCGACGATAACATCGTAAAATATCTCGGTATCACCTTGTTGCCCCAGGCTGGTGTAGCCCTCGGCATGGCAATGAAATCGCAGGAGCTTGGCGGTGAACTCGGTCAATTGATTTCCAGCATCACCCTCTTCGCAGTACTTATTTACGAATTGGTTGGTCCTATGCTCACGAAGATTGCATTGACGAAAGCAGGCGACATCAACCCCGAAGGTGCAACCAGTGCCCGTCACGAACACGCAAAGAAACGCGGTTGGCATCACCACATCAAGCCCAGCAAAAAGGCCGTTGCGGTGGAAACGGAAAACACCGTTGAAACGATTGAAGAAACCCCTCAAAATTAATTTCAACCCGTACACGGTACCTTCCTTTATAAAAAATAGCACAAAAAAATCATATCCAAAACGGATATGATTTTTTATTTTTATTCTTCAATTGTTTCAGCTTCTACACTTTCTTCCGCCGCATTTTTCTTTCTTTTAAAGATTTGTGCACGGAACAAAATCACGTTCATCACAAGGAAGAAGCCGACCAAAATACCCAAGGTTACAAGCGGCTGCGTAGGTGCCATATTTGCCAGCAACATCAACGGGAAGCCAAAGACAATCGCAGGGAAATTTTGGTATACAAGGTTATCCGCCACGGGGGATTTGAACTCGGGATCCACCTCACGAAGCAAAATCATACCCGTCGAAGCCGTACCCGTCAACATACCATACATTGCCAAAAATTGCTCGTCCTTGTATTCCGCAAACAGCTTTTTCGCCACGAAATGATTGTACAAATAGGTGCTAACAAGCCCTACCACCGCAAGGACAGCCATCACGCCCCAATAGCTCTTCATAAGGTCGAGCTGGATCGCCGCGATACTTGCAATTACCATGATATCAAAGAAGAAATTACTCGTACGCTCCAAAAGGAAGTTATTCAAATACTGCCGTTTGATAATTTTCACCTTACGGCAATAATTCAATACCGCTTTTACCAAGGTCGCCATCAATACGCCGATCAGGAAGTTAAACCCAAAGATCGTATCGATCATATTGCTTTCGGGATCGAAGAAAAGGCTAATGCCGTACATCACCAAGAACGCCAACACGTAGGTACCGATGATAAACCCAAGTTGTACGGTCAATTTATCTAACCCGCCGTTCATGGGAATTTCTCCGCGAGGCTGCACCTCGTCACCCGAAAGAATTTCATCCTTCTCTTCTACTGTACGCACCTTACCATGCTTCTTTAAAAGCATCAGGTGGAATACACCGCCGAAGCTTGCACTCAAGAACCCAAGGCCTGCCACCGTCAAGCCAAAGGCTCTACCACCGTAGAAGCCCTGCCCTTCGTACATATACCCGAAGTTAAGCGCCTGCCCAGGTCCTTGACCAAAGCCAAACGGCAACAAAACGCCCGCCGCAGGGAAGAAACTCTTCATAATGAAGCTTGCCACGAAAATCGTAATCCCAAGCCCAAGCACCGCCTGAAGGAGGTAGCTTGCGACAGTCGTTACACCCGTGTTGAAAACCTCAACGCTACGCTTTTTCGTCATCTTCTTTTCGGAAGATTTCAAGGTACTTGCGATAAACCCAAGCGCCAAAGCGTGGTAGGTAACGATTTCCATCGCCGACATACCATCCCCGCCGAAGAAGGGCTCGTTAAACATCACTCTACCCGTAATCGCCTTATAGATTACGGAAATAAGGAGCAACATCAAGCCACCCAAAACGGAGGTCGGTATCAACGATTTCCGTAAAACGCCAATCGACCGTTTCAAGCCGTTGGAAATCAACAAAGTCGCTAAAAGGACTGCAATAAGGTTTAAACCACCCCATACCTGAAAGTCATTAAAACTCATCCATTCACCTCTTTTATCTTTTGTCGCACGGGTTAAAGACCGAGATATTCCTCGCCTTCGCCCTTCAAAATATTCTTATATCTGTGGGAAAGCTGTACAAATTTCACGCCGTTAAAACGCTCGTCGCCTTTCAATTGATACAATTTCCCGTCGTTGTAAATATTCACCTTGTTTTTACCAAGCACCGACACAGCGGAAAGGGTTTCGAAAGAGAAATTATAGGTTTCCTCCCCCGTATTGACGATGATTTTATCGGTGTATAAGCGGATCTCCGCTTCATCGCAAATCGGATATTTACGATCGTAGAGCTTAACCTCGGAGAATTTCGCCTTATCCGTGTACAAAAGCTCGTCGGGGCGAGCGGTCAAATCCAGCTTATTGATAAACTCGCTCTGATAATCGTACCACTCCGTCGTAAAGCGGAAGGGCCATTCGCAATTTACCCCCTGCAAGGTCTTATCCTCGCAGTAGCGCACCACCTTTCCACACTTTTTACAGGTAAAAACGTCCCCGTCGCTGACAAATTCGGTTAACCCGCAATCGGGACAAACGTAGTAAGCGCGTTCCAAATACTCCGCCAAACCCTTTTTCTTATAAAGGGTATCCTGGCACCCTTCATTGATGTAGAGGCTTTCCACGATTTCCTTGTACAGCTCGTCATCCGTCATCGCCTTATACTCTTCAGGCTCGATTACCTTATAGGCATAGGCACGGATTTTCCCTCTACGGATTTTATCACTCCAACGAGGGTGCACACCGTAACCGCCTTCGATACGGTAGAGCATCAAAGGTGCTTTCAAGCTTTTTACCAACCCAACAATGGCAGGCTTTATGTACTCCGTCTTACCGCTGAAGGTACGGTTGCCTTCAGGCGCAATCGCCAACGTGCCGCCTTCCTTCATTACGCGCATACAATTCAACACCGCGCGTGCGTCGGTGGCTTGCTTTTTAATGGGGATAGGTGCGATTGCCCATTCTAATAATCTCGACACCTTACCATTCGAGAATAAGTCCTCACTCGCCACGAAATATACCGGCCCCTGCACACCAGAACCAACAATAAATTGGTCAAGTGCGGTTTGGTGGTTAAACAACACCACCATCGGGCGTTTCTTCTTTTCCTTGTACTTTTTAATCTTTACACGGTATTTGATACGGGTGTAAGGGTAAAGCACGCAGTACGCCAACCCCCAAATAATGCGGTGGCGGAACTTAATCCATTTCTGTTTTTTCTTCTTATTTTTCGCCATAATAACCCACTTGCATATAACTTTCATTATATTACTTATTATATTATACCACTCTTTTTTCTATAAATCAAGACTTTGAGCAAAAAAAAGTCAGCTGTGCCACCACTTTCCTTATTAAAATAAGGAAAAAGGGAGCCAATTTGCCCCCCTTGCGCATATATTCACTTGTAAAAATGCCCACTTCAACCTCTATAAGCCCCTCTATGAGGGAAGTGGGACCGCCCCCATCTTCCTTGTCTCCCTCTCCGAGGGAGGGGGACCGCTTGCGGTGGAAGGAGTAAAACCAACCCGAAAAACACTCCTCGTGAAACACATCACCGCCCGTAATAGGCACGCAAATACATTTCTTTAATTTCCTCCACCAAAGGATACCTGGGGTTCGCCCCCGTGCATTGATCGTCGAACGCATCACAGCTCAACCCGTCCACACTGTCTAAAAATTCACGCTCGCTGACGGTATCCCCCAACGCCTCTTTGATTGTCTTTGGAATATCGATGGAGCGCTTTATTTCCTCCAACCTCAAAAGCAGGTTCTCAAAAATTTTCTCCTCCGTATCCCCCTTACAGCCGATATATTTTCCCACCCTTGCATACCTCGTCAAGCAGTCGGGATAGGCGTATTGTGGAAAGGTCCCCATCTTTTCAGGACGCGGGGAAGCGTTAAACCGCATCACTTCCCCAAGGAGTAAGGCGTTAGATAAACCGTGTGGTAAATGCCACCTTGCGCCCAGCTTATGCGCCATCGAGTGGCATACCCCAAGAAAGGCATTCGCAAACGCCATCCCTGCCATGGTTGCCGCATTTGCCACCTTCTCACGGGCAAGAATATCCCCTCTTCCGCCCTCGTACGCCCTGGGCAGGTATGCGTTGAGTAAATAAATCGACTCCAAAGCCAGCCCGTTTGTATAATCGGAGGCAAGCACGCTCGCCACCGCCTCCATCGAGTGCGAAAGCGCGTCAAAGCCTGCATACGCCGTCAATTTTTTCGGAATATCCAGCATCAAATCCACGTCACAAATCGCCATCGTCGGCATCAGTTCGTAATCGGCAAGCGGATACTTTTCCCCCGTCCTCTCGTCCGTGATTACCGCGAAGGGGGTGACCTCACTCCCCGTGCCTGCCGTGGTGGGGATAGCGACAAAAATCGCCCGCTTCCCCATCTTCGGAAAGCCCTGCACACGCTTACGGATATCCATAAACCGCATCGCAAGATCCTCAAACCTCGTCTCGGGGTGCTCGTACAACACCCACATAATTTTCGCCGCATCCATCGGTGAGCCACCCCCAACTGCCACGATAATATCGGGTGTAAACGCCTGCATCCGCCTTGCCCCTTCCTGTACGCATGCCAAAGTTGGATCGGGGGTTACCTCAAAAAACTCCGTATGGGCTATCCCGATATCGTCCAACACCTTGATTACCTTGCCCACAATACCGCTTTCATACAAAAATCTGTCGGTTACGATAAAGGCACGCTTACGGTGATATTCCTCGGACAGTTCTTTTAGCGCAAGCGATAGACACCCGCGCTTGAAATATACCTTTTCAGGGGCGCGAAACCACAACATATTTTCCCTGCGCTCCGCCACCGTTTTGATATTGATAAGGTGTGAAATCCCCACGTTTTCGCAAACGCTGTTCCCACCCCAGCTACCGCAACCAAGCGTTAACGAAGGGGGCAGACGGAAATTGTATAGATCCCCTATCCCACCTTGTGCCGCAGGGGTATTGACAAGGATACGGCACGCCTTCATCCGCCCGTAAAACTCCGCCAAGCGATCCTTCCCCCTTTCCTCATCAAGGTAAATCGCCGCCGTATGTCCCAATCCGCCGAGCTGCACCAAATCATCCGCCTTTTCCACCGCATCCGTAAAATTCTCCGCTTTATACATTGCCAAAATCGGAGAAAGCTTTTCCTCCGCCAACGGCTCGTCCTTGCCCGTAGAGATCACCTCTGCAATCAAAATTTTCATTTCATCTCGTACCTGGATACCGCAAAGCTCCGCAATCCGCTTTGCAGGTTGCCCAACTACCTGGGCATTAAGTTTCCCATTTTGGAAGGCAAAGGCGCGCACCTTTTCCGTTTCCGCGTCCGTTAAAATATAGCCCCCTTGCGCCAAGAACTCCGCCTTTACCTTCTCATAGATTTCCTTGACAACCACTACCGCCTGCTCCGAGGCGCAAATCACACCGTTGTCAAAGGTTTTCGAGTGTATCACCGACGATACCGCAAGACGGATATCACAGGTTTCGTCAAATAGCGCAGGCGTATTCCCTGCCCCCACGCCAATGGCAGGCTTCCCCGAGGAATACGCCGCCTTCACCATTTGCGGGCCGCCCGTCGCCAAAATGATATCCGCCTCCCGCATTAACCTTGCCGACAGCTCCACGGAAGGGGTATCAATCCACCCGATAATATCCCTGGGCGCCCCTGCCTGCACCGCCGCCTCTAAAACGATCCTTGCCGCCTCCACCGTGCAATTTTTCGCCCGTGGATGTGGGGACATAATCAACCCATTGCGTGTTTTTAAACAAAGCAACGCCTTAAAGATCGCGGTAGAGGTCGGGTTGGTGGTAGGGATAACCGCCGCCGCAACCCCAATCGGCTCCGCTACCCTTGTGTAGCCATTCGACTCGTCACGCTCCACCACGCCGCAGGTCTTGTCTGTTTTGTATCGGTTGTAGATATACTCCGCGGCGTAGTGATTTTTCAGCACCTTATCCTCAAAAATGCCCATTCCCGTTTCTTCAACCGCCATCCTTGCCAAGGTCAGCCTCGCCCCATTCGCCGCCGTCGCCGCCGCCTTAAAAATTTCATCCACCCGTTCTTGTGAAAAGGTAGCGTACTCCCTTTGCGCCGCGCGCACGCGTGATAAAAGCGCCGTAAGCGAATCCTCCGCCTGCGACGCTTCCTTTATTTTTATGCTTTCATTCGACATAGCCCCTCCTCAAGCGAAAATTTTCGCTGTATGTACGAGGGGAAAATCGTTACCTTTCGGTGTGGTAAATTTTCCCTGCCAGCATCGCGAGAGACGCCGCCAAATCCTCCGTTTTCAGCACCACGTCCTTGGGCGCACGCAAGGGTGCAGGGGCGAAATTCCAAATTGCTTTGATACCTGCCTCCACCATTTGGTTCAAAACCTCCTGCGCGGCCTCCTTCGGCACGGTGATGATACCGATACGGATTGTATGCTCCTTCACAAAGCCCTTCATCTCCTCCAAGGGCATAATGCTCTTCCCGGCAATCATTTTTCCGATTACCGCCTCATTGACGTCAAATGCCGCCACAATGTTTAAACCGTTACTGCGGAATCCTTCATACCCGAGCATCGCACGGCCTAACCCGCCTGCCCCTACGATAATGGCATCGGAAAGGTTGTCGTAGCCTAAAAACTTTTCAATATCTACGATTAAGCGGTTAATGGCAAACCCCATGCGAGGTCTCCCCGCCTCCGAGGATACGAGCGCCAAATCTTTACGCACAAGCACCGAGGATACGGAAATATTTTGTGCAATTACCGTCGAAGAAATGTATTTGGCCCCCTTGGAAGCTTCTTCCTGCAAAAAATGTAAATACAACGGCATGCGGGCGATTGTCGCCTTGGAAATTTCCTTTTCTTCCATAACACCCTCCGAAAAACGCTTTCTTATCCCTATTATACCACCTTTTATCGATAAAAACAAGCGATTGAGAAAATTTTCCTCAACCGCTTTTTCATTATTTCACTTTTCTTTCCATGATTGTCGCCACCAAGCCGAGTGCCGTTTCCAAAATCAACCCCACCACAAAGGTCACGCCAACCAAGGCAAATAATTGTGGAATTTCCGCATACACCTTCGCATCCTGCATCATTCCGCCAAGGCTTTTTGCGGTAAAGCTCAACACCTCCGCCGAAACGACGAGTTTCAGCGAGAAGGACAAAGCCGCCGCCCCTTCCTTTAATATATAAGGGGAGGACAGGGGCAAATAGATTGCCGTCACCCTGCGCCACAGGGGTGTACCACACACACGGCTCACCTCAATCAGGTGAGAATCCACCCCCGACAAAGCCGCCAAAACGCCCGCGTACAACATCGGGAACAAGGATAAAAACGCCACCGCAATCGGTGCCCTCCCTGCATCCAAAAAGGCAAGTAAAATGAGCAGCACCGCCAGGATAGGCATCGACCGTAAAACGGACACCAAGGGCGCAAAAAATCGCTCAAACCAAGGTAGCAGGTACGCAACGACGGCAAAAATCACCGCCAAAAGGAAGGAAATAACGAAGGCAATCAAGGCACGCAAAAGCGTCCCTGCAAGGGCACGCCAAAAGACAGCCTTCACAAGCAGTCTCCCCACCTCTTTGAGACTTTTTGACAAGGGCGGTATCAGTAGATCATTCCCCACGGAATGATACGCAATCCACCATACAGCAAGCAAGAACAGTATTGCCACCCCCGTCTGTATTAAGTTTTTCAAAATAAGTTTTTTCATCATTAATATTTAACGTTAAAATCCTTCATCCAAAAGAAATTATCACTCGCAATTTTTGTCGATTGTGGATTTGTGCTGATGAAATCTTGCAGGAGTCCAATCGCCGCCGTTTTGCAATCCTTCGCCGCCATATATCTCACGCCGCAGCGCCCAATCACCTCCGTCGACAACAAAGGCGCCTTCAAACTGCTCTCTTGTAAATTGCTGTCAAGGTGTCCGTTGATAACGCTCACGATTTGTTCACCCGTCGCCGTTTTCAACCATTCCATCGAGGTTTGAACACCCGAAATAAATTCACTCATCCACGCCGTTTGCGTTTCCACGATGTCTCGCTTACCAACCAAAACCGCTTGGGGATATCCGTTTTCACCGCCGTAAAGGTTTTGCAAATCCCCTACAATGTGGAATCCCTTCTTTGCCTGCGCGGTCGCCGCAGGCTCGGCAATCACAAAGCAGTCCGCCTCAATGGTACCCACCGCCGTCGCATCGGTAATCGGCACCAAATTCACCTTATCCTCGTACACGGTACCTTCGTTTGTCATTTCCGACCAAACAATACCATTCTTATTCAATATCGATTTAAAGGTCAACCCAGGCACGTTGTTGATTTGTAAAACGCCTACTTTCTTACCCTTTAACGAGGACAAATTCTCACTCGTATAAACGGTTTCCGACTTGGAAACGATATACAGATTGCCGTGGGTAACCGCCGCCAACATCACGTAACGACTCCCATCCCCAAGCACCTTCGCCGCCGCATTTAAGGGCATCACGCAAAAATCCGCATTCTCCGTTTCTTCCTTATAGGTCACCTTGGAGGCAATTGCATCTGCCTTCGTCACGTAGTAGCTGATACCATCGTCCTCGGTATCATTCGCCATCATCCCCGCCAACGCCAACGCAGGCGCACCGTCGGGCATATACACCGTCACTTCCCTGTCAAATGTATCACCGCTCATACTTGTACTGTCTTTATCAGAGCCGTTGTCACAAGCCGTCAGCCCGGCAGTACAACCCACCGCAAACGCTGTTGCGCACAAAATTGCCGCCCACTTCTTCAATGCCTTTTTCATCTTCTTTATTCTCCTCATATTTATATATACACTTTTTTATATTTTCCCAAACAATGCCTTTACCGACACCCCCGACAACCTGCCGAGTTTCCCTGTCAAGGCATTCGTGATTTCCACAGGCGCGTCCATCACCACAGACAAAACGGAAATCCCTTTTTCTTTGTAGGGAATCCCCATTCGTCCCAAAATCCACTCGCCATATTCCGATAAAAATCCGTTCACCTTTTCGCTCACCGACCTATCCGAAATCAACACACTCACCACCGCAATGCGGTTATTTTGCTTGTCAAAATTCTCATTCATCTCGTACCTGCCCACTCCTTTTTATATTTTACCGTAAAAAAATACCCCTTTGCAACGGCAAAAGAGTACAATCTTCCCATAGGGTAAATATCCACGCGTCAGGACAGCGTTACCATCCCTTCGGGCAGCTTGTCTATCTCTTTTCACCGTTAGAATTTCTTTCGGCTCAAAATCATTGTGTTAGTGTGGCGCGCAGCGTTACCGCGCGCCAACCATTCAACTGCTTAATTTTTTCTTTGTTTGTTTTTTGCTCTCTTCAATTTACGGCGGTCCTTCGTGGACAAACGACGGTAATAAATATTACGCGCCGCCTTTTGTGCAGGAGTTAAATCTTCCACGGCAATCATCAGCAATTCTTCCACGTGGCTCATTTCCGCCTCAACTTCTTCCTTGCTAACCGTCACCGCAGGCTCCTCAATCACTTCTTCCGCAGGAACTTCTTCCACAACGGGTTCCACGATTTCCTCAATCACTTCTTCCACAGGGGTTTCTTCGATAACCTCTTCCAGCGTTTCTTCCACGATTTCTTCGGTTTCCTCTTCAACAACCGTTTCTTCAACGGGTGTTTCTTCGACAATTTCCTCAATCACTTCTTCCGCAGGAGTTTCTTCAATAATCTCTTCCACCGCAGACATTTCCACAACGGGGCCGCTCACTTCTTCCACAACAGGTTCGATAATCTCTTCCTCATCGTAATCTTCTACGATTTCGTCAATCACGTCGTACGCCGCTGCCTCGCCGCTTCTACACATTGCCGTCCATTCCTTCACGACAAGTTCCGCCGCGGAGCTAACGTCTGCCGAGCGAGCCGCACGCGCCATATCCAAATACTGCAAGCCGAGCTTACGCAATCTCTTCGTCATCATCCCGTCTTCGCTGTCCAAATCACAACCAACACCGACTTGACCGCCTGCGCAAGCAGTCACCTCTACGTAATCGTAAGATTTTTCCCCCGAATCCACGTCCGCAATCACCGCCGCCGCTTCTTCAAGACTATCCACAACGGCAAAATTCCAATCCATACCGTCTAAATTCAAACAAACCTCACGACGCGCCTTGTTGTCGTACAAGCCGCTGTACCCAAATTTACGGAAAGCCTTTTGCGTTTTATCCGCTGTAAAGCAACGCGCCAACGCCTCCGCATCGCCACCGCTCACCGCCGCAAGATACCCCGCACCAGAGCCTACGCCAAACGGCATATCCAACGCCGTCTTGGGCATCATACGTACGTTAATCGCCGTCGCATCAAGCAACTCCGCCAACTCCTGCAAGGTCAACACAACGTCCACGCCAGCTTCCGTCTTCTTTGCGTCCCCCATCTCCAGGGCAACCACACGCACCTTCTTGTCACCAACCTGCTTGCCGTAATATTTCTTTACAAGCTTCGCACACATGCTGGTTGCAGAGGGTAAAAATCCCGCCGCCACGTCAGGGTACTGCGCTTTTGCAAATTCTACCCACTTTGCACACTCCGACGAATACATGGGTGCGCCTTTTCCGTTTTCCTTTGCTTGTTTTAATGCCTTCGCACGCATCAAAGTCACCGCATCAAACGCAATGGCGCTGTCCACAACTGCATCCGCACCAAGTAATGTCAACGCAGAAACGAGCTTTCCAACGGCATCCTCACCACGGTAGAAACCAAAGTATTCCCCGATAGATACACGCACCGCAGGGGAAATTTGCACCACTACAAACGTTCTCTTTTTACTTGCCGAAAACAGCAGGCAGGCCTTTTCCAAATCCTCGCTCTCACACATAAATTCTACAATATTTTCACTCATATTCTTCCTCCTTTTCCCAAAACTCCCCGCACGCACACGCACCAGGAGGGATAGCCACTTATTTTTTACATATTATATCATAAACCCCTCCTTTTTTCAATACCCAAACGCAAAAAAAATGCTCGTTTTTTAAACTTTTTTTCATTTTTCCGTCGTATGCAAAAACGGGCATACAACTCTAAAAAAAGAACGCCCCAAAAGAAGCGTTAGTAGATACTATATGGTAAAAATGTACCCGTCGGGGGAGTATCCGACGGGTAAAATAACATCAATTATTGATTGCTTCCACACGATGAATAGGCAAACCACGATCCACCCATTTTTGTTCGTACTCGGTCACAATGTTCCACTCAGGATTTCCATTTTCATGCAGGTTATAGGTCACGTTTTCAAGGTCAAACCCACACGCCTTGTATTCCTCCAACGAGAAATCAAAGAAATCGCGATCATCCGTCTTTTGCAAAATACGTCCACCCTTTTTCAAGAGCTTTTTATATACCTGTAAGAAATTGCGGTGTGTCAAACGCTGGGTTGCATAACCAAGTTTCGGCAAGGGCGTAGAGAAATTGAGGTAAATACAATCCAAGCTCCCCTCGGGGATATAGCATGGCAAACATTCCGCACGAATATTGAGGAAACGCACGTTTTCCACACCCACGTTTTTCACCTCTTCCATGGGGGTTAAAATTACGTTGCTCATCTTTTCAAGAGCGAGGTAATTCACGTTCGGGTTTTGCTTTGCGAGTGCGATCACAAAGCCCCCTTTCCCGCAACCAATTTCCAACGCAACGGGGTTATCGTTCCCAAATACAGTGGGGAAATCAATCAAAGCACGGAAATTCTCCGCCGCCTCTTTCATGTTCAAAATACCGTTTGCACCTTGCACGAGGAGCAAATCCCCACAAGCCTCCATACGAGCTTCAAAATTTCTCTTTTTTCTCATTCTCATCGACATAATCGTAAAAACCTCTATTCAATAATCCAATCAACAACTTTTACCTTTCAAGGTAAAAACTTCACTACGGCACCGCCGTTACTTCACTTTGCGGAACGCAAAACTTCACTTTTACCTTTTAGGTAAAAACTTCACCGAGCCGCAGGCTTACTTCCTCCCCGTGCTCCCAAACCCGCCTGCACCTCTTACGGTGTCAGACAATTCCTCTTCTTCCACGAATTCCGCTTTCAAGAAAGGAGCCACCACCAATTGCGCAATGCGTTCCATAGGAGCAACGCGTTGCTCGATGGCAGAATGGTTATGCAAAGCCACCATCACTTCCCCACGGTAATCGGCATCCACCACCCCCACTTTGTTTGCAGGTGCAAGGCCGCGTTTGGTCGCCAAGCCACTACGTGCGTAAATCAAACCTGCAAACCCTTCGGGGATTTCCATTGCAAGCCCCGTATGAATAAGCTTGGTTTCATTAGGTGCAATCACGATATCCTCATCCGCAACCGCGTACAAATCCGCACCAGCGGAAAAAACCGAGCCATAGGTAGGCAACACAGCACGTTCGTCTAATTTTTTAACAGCAATTTTGGGCATAACGACCTCCGTTTTGTTGTAAATTCTTTCAACTTTATTATTGTAACAAAAATCGTCAAAATTGTCAATAGTTTGCAATAAAAAACTCCCTCCCCGAAGACTTTTCCCTCTTCTTAAATAGATAATATCTTGAAAAATATTAAAAAATGCTATCACGCCAACTTATCTTTGTGAATGCGCGAGAGCTGCTACCAAGTATCCGCAAAAGACACACTACAAGGTCCAGCGGAACGCTGGTATTTCATTTATACCAAAGGTATAAATTTCATTGACCAAGCAAACCGCTTGGTCACTACTCCTCCGCGCCCGCTCTATCCGCTTCCGCGGAAAAATAACTAAACAACGGCGGATACAATTGCCCCAAATACTGCGGCGCAACCTTATCCTGAAGAAACAGCTCAAATCGTTCAACCGCATTAGGATAGTTATTCGTGTAAAACTCCTTTACAATCAACATTCGTTGCTCATCCGTCAACGAATAATCAACACGATACGGTGCCATTTCCGAGGCCGCGGCAGTCTTCATCGAGTATCGTAAATAGAACAATAAGCAATCCTTAATAACAGCCACGTCCTTTTCATACTCCGCCATCAAACGCTCTTCCAAGAGCCGATAAATTTCCGAACGGTACACCCCGTTTTTCACCATCTTATGTTTTTCCTTACGCAACTTTTGTTGCAATTTCTTATACAAACGATCCTTTTGCTGTTGTGCCGTTTTCACCGTTTGCAACTGCCCCATTGTGAGCAAAGAAAATTGTGTATTCGTAAACTCAATGATATCAATCGTATCCATATTCTCTCCTTTTTTATTCTTGTATAAATGTACGGGCGACGCATACCTGCGCCGCCCAATTTCACCATTCAACGCATACCTGGTACCTACTTAAAGGTTTTATACTCCACTTGCACGCTGGCAATTTTCGTTTGTCTACCCAGCTCAAAACACATTTGATACCGTTCCCCAAACTCGGGGCGATAGAGTTCCCACTCGGCAATGCCGTTTGTAAATTGCAGGTGCTTCGTCATGGTCTTACCTTCCCAAATCAACGTTAAGGTAAAGTTCCCCTCCCCGTAAAAGCGAAGACGTTCCAGGCGTTTCTTCCCAACCCAGCCAAAATCCGTCGTTTCCGATACAAATCGTCCATCAAGCCAAGTCTCCCCTTTGTCCGCCAACCGACAAAACCGATTCTCATCATCCATAAACAGCACCGCACCATCCTCGCCACGTCCCAAACAATTTAGGCCGCTCATAAAAAACGCCCTTTTGCCATCCTTGGCGATAACGACCGTCACAAACTCCCCATCCGACTTTTGATAACGGATCATCGGCATATCTTTCCACACGGCACAACCCTCACGCTCCGTTTCCGCCACGGGCACCTCCACGTCCAGGTCCAACCTCTCCACCGTCTTTTTTCTCAAACGGTAAAACCCGCTTTTCGCAAGAAAATACACGGCGTGTTGGCATACACAAATCGTTCTTGGTAAAATATCCCCACCGGCATACTCCAACTGCTCCGCGCGGAATAAACTCGGCTCCCCGCCAACCTTCAACCTCACAATCCCGTTCTTAAAGAAAACGAGTAGGTTATCCTCGTACGGTTTTATTGCAATGATTTCCCCACCGCAATGCGGGAAGGCCATCTCCCCGCCCTCATCTGCCGATAGATTAAAATTTGTAAAATCTTCGGGTGCAGAATATTTCAAAACGCCCCCTTTCATGCCGACGAAAATACGGTGCCTAAACAGAGCCCCCACAGGGAGAGTATCCTCACTGATAATCAACTCACTATTCCCGCGCATACCCACCAAAAGAAACCCCTTTTGCGTACACATCGCCATCCTGGGCAAACCACCCACCAGCACGAAAAAACATTCGACTTTTCCTTTCTCGACGACGGCAGTATTAAAGCTTTCCTCCTCTTGGTTGTAGTAAAAGTATCCCCCTTGTTCGTTGATCAAGTGGTAAATATACCCATACCACCCGTCACCGCGTTCCGCCTTTACCCCACCAACCTGTAAGGGCTTTTCCACGTAGCAGGCAATCACGTCCCCTACGTCGTTTTTAACACACTCCCATTCAGGCACGGTCTGTAAAGCTCCGCTACTGCAATCGCAATCCACCGCCTCCACAGGTTTTAAAAGCATCCCCACCGCATTGTTATCGTTTGTAAAACGCATCGTCACCCTACGCCAGCGCAACCCTTTTCCCGTCACGGGCTTACTCCTCTTCATTCTAATCATACCCACCGCCTCGAGCTTAATCGTTTACATTGCGCCGTATGATACATGGTCGCAATCAAATCCTTCCATTTTCGGTCCCATTCCGCGGCTTCCACCGTCATGCCTTCACCCAAGCAATACTCCGCCAAGGTCCCGTACGCCAAAATACTATCCGTACTGCCAAACTGAAAATCACTCTCCTCGTCGATGTCCTTCTCCTTCGGGGTATAGGTGTAATGCACCTTCACAAGCCCCGCCTCCGTTTTTACGTAGGTGGAATAGAGTGTATAAGCCAACGGATTCCCGTAGGTATCCGCCACACCGAGGATACGCACGGGCGCATTTGTTAGCATGGAAAACTCCACTCGCCCCGACATAGCGTACACCTCGTCCTCCGCGTGTAAGGGCACGTAATCGAGCGCCAAGCTACATTCCGCCAGGTGAAAGCTTGCCACCAACCTTTCCGCCTGCCTCTTCATTTCATTTGATTCACCGTCAAAATACGCCTCTACCCCCTCGCCTATTCCTATGATTTTTGCCGCGAGCAGCACAATCTCCTTTACCGTCATATTCTCCTCCTTAAAAGTAAGCCCTGCCATACCGTCACCGCTATAGCAGGGCAATCGCTTGCACATTCATCGCATACCTGGGTGCTTCCTTGCATTATTTTCGCACCCAGCGCACGCATGAATTTTCCCCAAACCTTACGCTTCGACAATCTCCGTAAGCATACCCTGTGCACTGGGGTTTTCACACATCAACTCGGCATATTTTACCAAAGTTGCGGTGTAAACGGGTTTACCGGGTACCTGTTTCAAGATCTTACCGTCTTCACCTTCCAACCACTGCCAATCGCAGAGCTGATGAATTTTAAAATGCTTGGTATTTAACAAATACATCGTTTCCTTCGGACAGAAACGATCGGCAATCACGGGGATACCGTTGAAACTAATCGCCTTAAACCCGCCTTCAATTTCCATGGTAGGAAGGGCAATTTGGTTTTTCTTGTAATACTCGCAAAGGGCACGTCTTACACCCCAGGAGCAAACGATAAAGTCCACCCTTTCCCCCGAAACCTCTTCAATTTTATCCATCGCTCTTTGGATGATGGTCTCCGAAATATCGCCAACACCTTCTTCAATATAAGGTCTCATCACGGATGCACTTCTATCCAAACCGTAAAGGTTTTGTTCCGAGAAAATCGCACCCAAGCCCGTCAACTCGTTCTTTGCCGAACCCTGCACACACAGGTAAGGATGTACGGGAAGCATATCCGAGGTAATGTTTGCGCCGTCCAAGTAAATTACGTTCAAAACTCTATCCACGCCAATCACCTTACGCGTGCCAACAAGGGGGGCAACCTCGCCAAACTCGTCGCACACGCTGATAATCATACCTTCCACAATCCCTGCGGTATTTTCCACGGTCAAAGACTTACCCATCGTTTCCTCAATCACCGCAATTTTACCCGTACCATCGCCAAAGAGCATACGACCAAAGTTAAAGGACGCGCTTTTTACAAGCGTTTCCATTTCATCATTGAGCAAGTTAACGAAAGCACCTTCGTTGTTTGCCGATGCGCGGATTGCCTTATCGGAAATCTCAATCGTACCGTACAAGTTTTTCAAGGGCGCCGTAAACTGCGCGTAATCATTCGCCGATGCGGTAGGGAGCGCGCCCGTTTCCGTACCCGCACTAATACCGCCACTCACACCGAGTTTCACGGTTTTCTTAACTTCTTTCCCCACAACGTTTGCCGTGGTTTGCTGAATTTTCGCCATCAAAGGGTTAGTTTTCATGTTCAACGCATCCGTAATTGCGTTTAAGTAAAAAGATTTTAATGCGCTATCCGCGCTTTGAAGTGTTACCATATAACTTTTAATTTATCTCCTAATTTTCTGTTTTTTTACCGTATTTTGCGGTCCATTTTTTGTATTCAACGCATACCTGCTCCCCTCAAAAGGGTAAATCATTTGTTTAGCGGTTTTTTAAAATACAGCAACGCCATATTCCCCGCCTCCGTAATATTCGCCGCACGGAAGGGTGGCGACGTAAAAGCCCCCGCCCCGCCCGTCATCAAGGGCGCACTCGTTTTTCCAAGGGAAGAAAGATACTCCCCTATGATTTTCAAGCGTACCCCTTCATCACGGCACACCTGCGCGTAAAGCGTTTCCGACGGAGTAGCGCTCGGCTCATTTCCTACGACGGACGCCTGCCCTTCCCCTCCTTGCGCTTGCCTATGGGCACCGCTATATATAGTGCCCGTTTTCGCCTCGTCGCCCACACCGCTTTCCACCTGCGCAGGCGCATTAGACAAAGGCTTCACCTCAACCATGGTATCCCCATTTTCGATATTTTCCGCCTCCGCCCTTTCCGTCAAGGGTTGTTTTTCCATGGGTTTTTCAGGGTTAGACGACTCCTCGCTATCTTCTACGCCCAATCGCTCCGTTTCAGCGATAAAGCGATCAAAAAGCTGCGCCTCCGCCTTTCTCGCCTCGGCATTCTTACGGAGCTTTTCCACCCCCGAAGCCTTGGCAAGACCTTCCCCCTCCAAATTTTCCATCCTTTTTTCCAGCTCCTTCAATCGTTGGCTTCTTCTTGTGAATTCCGATTGAAGTGCGCTGTACGCCCTCGCAAGGGCGTCCACGTCCTTAAACTTGGAAGGCACCGCCGAGACCTTTTCCACGCCGATATTTTTCATCGCGTTCTCTACCACAACTTCTTTCTCCGTCCCTTCCGTTTCCACGTAAACGTTCTCCTCTTTTTCCATATTTTCCTCCTTTATTTTTCAGCAGCAGCGTTCTCCCCAACGCCTACCGATTCCGTCTTTTCCATTTTTCGGTGCGCCTTGATATGTGCAAGTATACGCGCCTTCCATTCCGCCTTATTTTTCCCACGCTTAAATTCCGCGCCGAGCAAAAATCTCGTATGCTCTTCCATGTGCAGGGTATGATTGTCATACTCGTCAGGCGCAAGCTCCACACCCTTCATATCCACGTTCTCCTCCCCCGCTTTTTCGATATGCAAGGAGGAAATGTCCCTCGCGTTCTCATAACTGCCAAACCCAAACGCATCCAAAATACGGTGCTTGTTTTCAGGGGTTAAAACGCCGTTCTCGTCCGTCAACAAGCCCGCTTGGTATAGGCGGAGCAAAGCTTCTTTCTTCTCCGTGGGCGAGCTAACCTCCTTCGGCTCAAACTGTAAATCGTTCACCTCAAGGTTCGATGCGTTGAAATAATACAGCTGCGTTTTCTTATCCTCCCCCGTCAAAGTCATAAGACGTGCCGTCCCTGCAAACTGACGATACAATCGTAAAATCTGTCTACCGACCTCTTTCAACGCTCGATCAATACTCGAGGTCGTCGCACTCAAACGAGACTCGTCTTGTGAGAGTAGAAGCTGTAACCCACTCGCACTCGTCACGCGGGCAGGGGTAGAATTTTGAAACAAATCACTCACCCCCGAAACCAAGGAAAACTCTTTTTCCAACCACTCCTCCTCGTCCTTAAATTCGGGTGGAATGGTCCCGCAGTCCAACATTTCGGGCGTTTTACTCCCCTGGCGGTAAAGGATCACCTTCCCAGGCAAGAGCCCATCCTCCGCCAGCTCATCGGCATCCACCGAGCCGTCCTCTACCATCAGCACCCCCATCGATAGACGGTTTAAAAACTCGTGCTTACGGTTACGGACCGCGTTATACGCTCGCTGTACAGGGATCATTCTATCAATCACGCTCCCGCCGAAAAAGGCGCCCGGCATACGCAAACAATCCTGTTTCACGAAGGGGAAGCCCCTCTCGTTTCTCTCACCGTTGACAAAGGGTAAATCCCCCGCATAGAGCAGTTGTCCGCCCGCCACAATTTCAAGTTTACCGTTGGGCGCGTCAGGGCTTGGCTTCGTGTATCGCTCGATTAAGATTTCCGCATCCTTCACCTCGGTAAAATTAAGTCCAAACCCTGCATTTGCCTGGCGGTGTGTAGAGGGCTCACTGTATCCGTATTGCCCCGAAATCGTCCTACCACCGATTGCCACGCCAAAGCGTTCCGCAATATAAGTCACGGGCACCACCCTTGCGTGAATAACGCTGTGGACACCGTCAAAATCCTCGCTATCCAAACGATCAGGGAAGATTTCAAACGGCGCAACTGCGCTGATCTGCACCTCCCCTTCATAGATAGGGGTACCGTCCTCGCTCACCGCCACTTGCTTACCGCCTGCGCTGTTCCAATCCACCTTAAAGAAGGCGCTTCCGCACATCTCCGCCCAGGTCGTTACACGGGAAGAAATCGCATTCAACGCAACCCTGTCCTGCACGTATCGTAAAATCCCCGTCGCCAGCTTCGCCGCTTTCAGGTCCCCTTCCTCGTCGGAAAAAGCACGCACCGTCAGTTCGGGCTTCATGTTTTCCAGCTTCGCAATACGCGCATCCACCGTAGGCGCAATGTGGTTAAACACCCTTCGCGCCTGCCAGTAAAACTGTGCATCTTCATTTTCCACCCCCTCGGGTGTCACGTCGCAATATTGGTTACCGCTGTAAAAATTCAGGTTGAGCAGCCATCCGTTTTCGATAGAACGTCGTGCCTCCCTGCGTGCGTTAAAATCGCTGGTAACGTCCGTCGCGATCGCCTCTCGTTCCCTACGCTTTTGGCGTTCCATTTCCGCTTTATCCAATCCTTCTTCCTCAAAAATCATCTTCTTTTTCTCCCACTTTTACTTTTTCTTCGTTGTCGTTTTCTTAACCGCCGTCCTCTTTGCGGCCGTTTTCTTCGCCTCCGTTTTCTTCACGGCGGTTTTCTTTTTCGGCGACTCCTCGGTGGTCACACTTTCCGTTTGCAGTAAAGCCATCAAACGCAACCGTTCTTCCTCCAAAGCCTCGTCTGACAACCCCTGCAATCCACTCTCCCCATCGCCCGAAAGTAGTAATTGCACCGCCTTCAAATCGGGTGGCACGTCCTTTTTCGTCTTTTTCCGCTTCGTCAATTTCAGTTTTCCGTCCACCTCGGCATATTCTTCCGTCACCTCGGCGACTTGATACCCAAGTGCCACCTTCAATAACGCCTCCCCTATCTTATCTTCCTTCTTTTTTTCTTCCATACCTCTCCTTTTTTACACATTCAACGCATACCTGCCCCCACCAAACACATTTACGAGAACCTTTTCCGATTCCTTGCCAAGTTCCTTGCCAACCTCTCCTTATCCTTTTGTATCGCCGTTTTTTCCGTTTCAGGCGGCATATTTTTCGGCCTCGTCATGAGGTAGTAACGCATCTCATCCAGGCTATGATCATTCCCCTTCCTCGGCACGTCACCGTTCCCCCAATAATACCCCTTCAGCTCATTGATAAGGTTTACGCAATTGTTAAAAATGTACAAATTCGGCGTGCCGTTGCCACGCTTTAAGTAGCTCTTTACCCGCGCAATCCCCGTAAACAAATCCTTCTCCACGTCAGGGTTTACCAAAATCCCCCGTTCGTAAAACAGTTCCACGACACTCTTAACCGATCCCAAAGTCCTTTGCTTTGCGGCGCTGTCAATAAGGGCGCAGATTCGCCCTCGGCTGTCCGAATGCCACCCCAACCGTCCGCAAATTTCCTTGATTGTTTGCGCATGATAATCAATATCCCGCCCCGCCTCGTAATGCTCGTACACCACATAGACGTTATCATCAAAATCCACCGCGTACCAATGCGCCGACAAGGGATTATTCAATCCGGGATCGATGGATATATTGTCCTGCCACTCCTTCGGGATGGGAAAAGGCTCAATCACGTGCACCTGCTCGTCAAATTCAGGGTATACGAGCCCCGCCGAGGCGCTCGCAAACCGCCCGTACCGTCTTGATTGTAGAGTATGCTCGTCCATACTCACCGTCAAGGCACGCACCTCTTCCTCATCAAGGTAAGGGTTGTCCCCCCACTCCATAAACTCGTACCATACTTCAGGATCCTTTCTGCGGTTGAGAAAAATCTCGTTATACACAAAGGTCAGTCCCTTCAAAGGCGTCATCGTGCCGAAAATATCCCCCTTGCGGTCCAAAACACGCATACGGCATTCGGCATAAATCTCCTCCGAGGGTTCCTCGTCAAACCACACAAAATCAAGCGACGCACCTTGAAACTTTTCCCGCCCTTGGTCACAGCTCTTAAAGCCTATGGTAGAATACCCACCCATCACGTTTTTTACACGGATAAAATCAATGATACCGTGTTCAGGGGCATCCTTTCGCCCACTCAACATCACGATATCCTCAATCCAATCCCTGCGCAGGTAATGTAAAATCTTCTTTTGCGCCACGTCGCGTTGCACCTGCTGTGAGAGTGAAACCACCCAACCGCACACGTCCGCTCGATTTTGTCGGTAGGGATGAATCCCCCTTGCCATGTACACACACTCCACCGCCCCGCACTCCGTTTTTCCCGATCGGTTGCCACCGAACACCCAACGGTTACGTTGCTTACTCTTATGAAAGGCGAGCTGTTTTTCGTGCTTTTTCTCCCCCGAGTTATACCCTGCAAGGTTGTCCTGGCCCCTCCTTTTTTCCAGCTCCGCCTCGATACGGCACAGCTTTTCTACAATTTCTCTTAAATTTTCCGCCAAACCGTCAAAAACCTCCCTTCTCACCCCTTTATAATGTACGGCAAAACCACAAAAATAGATTTGCCTATGAAAAAATTCCTTCTTCGGTGGCTGATGCCCCTTCTTATGCTATGGATAACCACCCTTTCGGCGTTTTTGCCCCACCCAAAGGTAAACGCCTCTTTTTTGCTTGTAAAAATGCCCACCGTCCAAGCGACGGCTCAAACCCAAACACCCACCCCAGGCACCTATGCCTGTATCCTAACGGACGACGTGTTTTTCTATGCCACCGACGGCAAAAACGGTCTATTCATCCTCCCCAAAAGCTACTATGTACGGCTTGTGGAATACCGCGAGGATTATTGCAGGGTAGAATATCACTCGGACGAGTCCGCAAAACGCCTGCTTGGTTTCGTCGCCACGGACAAGCTAACATTCGTTGACTATACCCCCAGTCGACCTTATTTGCATTATACCTTCGACCTTCACTACACCATCGGTGATACTGAAAGCCTCGGCTCCGACTTCTTGACAGAGCTTACGGTGTCTTGTGTGTATTATGGGGATTACCTTATCGGCTCGGAGCTGTATTGCTACGTCCTGCGTGGGGAGGAGCTTGGGTATGTCCCAAAGCCCTCCACCCTCTCATACGAGCCAAACGAGGAATACGCGGATTACGTTGCCTCTTTACAGCCCCTCCCAGAGCCACCCCCCGAGGTAGAAACACCAACAGCAACGGGTAGCAATCCTATGCAAATTGCGTTGCTTATTGCGATATGTTTACTTGTACCAATCCTCGCGGCGCTAATTTTAAAACCACCCCGAACACCCAATACGCCTGACTAGGCGTAGTGATTTTTTGCTCACTGACTTTAGTCAACTTCACTGTGGCTACGCCACAACTTCACCTTAAATCCCCCTTTCCCGCTTTTGCACATGCCTATACACCTTTCTTATCAGCTCCACGCCCATCAGCCTCGTCTCGAAAAACTCCTTCGTGATCCCTGCCACAATCAGCATTCCGCCCAGCTTATTTTCCACCTTTTCTAACCGACGAAAATACTTCCTCTCACTCCACGGCTCCTCCCCTGCTTTGTGCAAGGGGATTTTCTTTTTCCCAAAATACCTCGCACCCACCAAAGCCCGTTCCGTCTCGTCCAGCCTTTCCACCGTCTTCTCAATCACACCCCTTAACATAAGCAAATCATTTTTTCGGAGAATTTCCTCGGCAAGATATTCCGCCAGCTCCTCCGTCGTCCTTGGGCTGTGGTAAGACAGCACCGCCTTGTTGCGGATGTGCTCCGCATAATCCTCCCCCACGGTTTTTAGCAATGGGTACGCATGCAAAACCGCCTTCAAGTAATTCTCCAAAAAATATCACCTCTCTTTGTTTCACGCCTTCCCGTTTCTCAACGGTAAAAACGTCCCTGTTATTTACGCTACGCCGCCATTTTTTCAAAACAGTCAGCTTCACCTCCCTGTTCAAAACCGCACTGCATTTTTTTGCTCGGCGGTCGAACAAGTGGGCTTATTATGTCACCGTTTCCAAATTTTGCAAGTCCCTACTGCCATTTTTTTGATGAAAAACACGAACATTTGTTCGCTTTACACCGCCTTTTAAAATTAAACTTGACACATATATGCCTATTTTACCCAAGATACCACTATCTAAAAAAAGATATATATCATATAGTTTACTTGTTTGAAATGATAGAAAAATTTTCTCAAATTATTGACTTTTAGCGTTTTCCTGTGGTATAATGATTTTGTATGGGTATCTTGAAGCGTAAAACTTTATTTTTGGCAACCTTAACCGCCCTTTCTTGTGTAGGAGCGGCAGGTTTTTGCATGCAAAAAAACGCCCCCGTTTCGGCAAACGCGGACGAATATTCGCTTCAACTGATTTCCCCTTCCGATTATCGTCAATACCTTCCCCTCATCGCCCCCACGGACGTTGCGGTAACGAAGGAATTCACGGCGATTGCGGACGGTAACACCCTCTATTTGTACGAGGGGGATATCACGGACACCACCGTAGGTGTATACCGTACCTATACCCACAAAAACCCGATTGAACAGCTCGCCTTTGACGGACAAGGCAACCTCTATTTCTTGTCGGAGTTTATGCTGTATAGGTTATCCACGGCGGATTTACAAACCTCGGCTACTGCCGAACCTTTGAATGTCGTATGCAGTCACTTTGCCTTAAACGGCGACACCTTGTACTACTATGCGATGTCCAAAACCGCCATCAAACGCTATTCCTTGACGAATAATCAAGCAATGGACGACATCTCGTTGCCCTACCCCTTGCAGGACAACTCCCCCTTGATTTTTATCGGGGGTAAATTGCACTACGTGGGTAAAAACGGCAACGGCTACACCGTTTGTGCCATAAGCAATGGCAAAAATGAAGAAATTGCGACCTTTACGCAACCGTTAAAATCCTTCTCGGTGGCAAACCACCTCTTTGGTGCGGTTATGGAAAGCGGTGCCTTCTACACCTACAATTACAGCGACTTGCAGGGGAAATCCACCGAAGGCGTTCCCCCCGTAACGCAAACGGAATCGGACGGCTATACGGCGGTTACCACCTACGCAGGCGACTTCTTCGCCATCCAAGGCAATGCGGTAAAACGCTATTCCTCTTCTAATGCGGCGTTCGAGCCGTTTGAAATCACCTCCGCATCCTCCTCCATCAACCGTTTAGATGGTGCCAACGAGGTATACCTTGCGGACGAAAAATTGTTCATTTCGGACAACGGCAACGACCGCATCTCCGTATACAACACGGAAACCGACACCTTTGAAACGGCGGTATCCACCACCTTACAAAATCCGTTTATCACCTCGTATAAGGACACGTTGTTTGCGGCATCCGAGCAGGATGCGGCGATCTACAGCCTTTCTTTGGATAACTACGGCGAGGCGGTTTACACCCTTTCGGTGGACGAATCGGACGGACAAATTGTCGGTGCGGCTTGCGTGTACGATACCTACTATCTTTTGACCAACAAGAGCTACTGCTACGCATTTACGATGAATGGCAGTATGTGGAATTATACCAAGGCACAAAACCTGCCCATTAGCCAATCCAACGCGACGGCGTTCACCTCGGACGTCTACGGCAGCCTTTACGTCGCCTACGACGACGGCAACCTTTACCGCTATACCGAGCAAGAATTTCTTTCCGGCACCGCTGGTGAGAATTTGCAATTATCCTTAACCGCCGTTCAAAAAATCGCGGTGGATTTCAGTGGTAATCTTTACGCCCTTTCAGACGGTAGCGTATATAAATATACGCAAAACACCGAGGGCAGGTACGAGATGAACGCAACCTTTACCCCCAACTACGGTTTGGTAAAGGACGACAACCCCGTACTCAAATCCTTCGCCTTTGGCGTAGCAACGTCCGATATGTACCTTCTTTATGAAGGCAATTATCTCGTAAAATCGAACGAACTGCCCATCGCCACCGTCAACACCATTGCGGTCAGCGAGGAGGCGCAAAACATCTTCCTTCCCGACCAACGAAGCTTTGCAATGGTCGAGGTTGTGGCAGACAGCGTGTTGACCGAATTTGACATCAACGCCCTGCAAGGCGCCACCGCCTTCCCTTACCTCGCCTTCGAGCGTAGTGAGGCCCCCTTCACCGCCTTAAAAATCGGTGAAACGGAAGCAGGGAAATACTCCATCATCGTGGCAACGAGCGGTGAAACCGCATACAAGACCTACTTGGTGGAAACGGCAAACTGCGTTATCCTTCCCGAGGAAAGCTACCGCGCGTCTGCCGAAAAAGAAACGGGATATCTTACAAGCGACGTATCCTTGTACAAATTCCCCTACCTCAATGAGATTTTGACGGTTGCCAAGTTGCCGCGAGGGGCAAAGGTAACCTTGCTTGGCAAGGTGAAACACCTGGATAGAGCATATTACGAAATTAGCTATACAAACGACCAAGGGGAAACCGTAACAGGCTTTGTACCCAAGGCGTATATCAATCTTTTCGACGGCTCCGCCCCCATCGTTCAAACGGAAACCTACGGGGAAACGGAGGACGATATGGATGCGGTGTTTAGGATGGCATACCTTTTGTTGGGCTTTGGCGCCATCGGTATCCTAATCGACGTTTTACTTTTAAGAAAGCCCAAAGACACAGACGAAGACTAATCCCAAAACGGGAAAGCTTACACACGAAAAAATACAAGGAGGAACAATCCATGTCGGACTATAACCCAAGCGTACCCCCGCTACGCCAAAAAGCCGCGGATTGTTTCGCGCGCTTGTAAGCATCTACGAGGATACGCTACCCCATTTTTCATTTCATTTTTTTGGAGGTAGAGTATGGAACAAAAGCTTCGCGAGCTACTGCTCGCACATCAATTTGAAGAAGCGGCGGACTTGGTGGTAAAGGAAAGCCCCGAAACCCTCGCCGCCCTATTAAACAACCTTGCCGCCTTTGACGAAGGCCTGCTGACGGCGTTTTGCCGTGTGTTGGAAAGCGATTTGCTTGCCGACGTTTTGGTCACCTTAGAGGCGGACGTACAAGAAAAAATCTTAAGTGGCTTGCACGACGACGAGCTGGAAGCGGTCATGGACGAGGTATCCGCGGACGACACGATGGAAATCATCGAGGAAATGCCCGAGGAACTCGTACGCCGTATTGCAGAACTAGACGATATCATGCTCCTGCTTAAAGACCGCAACTACGCCGTCTTAAAGCCCCTGCTTGCCTCGATGAACGCCATCGACCTTGCCGAGGTATTTGAAGAAACGGAAAACGACAACGAACTCTTGATTCTCTTCCGCATTCTCCCCAAGGACCTTGCGGCGGAAACCTTCGTTGAAATGGACGCGGACGTCACCGAACGCCTTATCAATAAGTTGAGCGATCGAGAGCTTCGTGCCGTCATGGACGAGCTGTTCTTGGACGATACCGTCGATATCATTGAGGAAATGCCCGCCAACGTCGTAAAGCGTGTACTCGCACAAAGCGACAGCGAAACGAGAGCGAGCATCAACGAACTGCTGAAATATCCCAAAGATAGCGCAGGCAGTATCATGACCATCGAGTTTGTTGCCTTGCGTCCGATCATGACGGTGGAAGAAGCCTTCGAGCGTATCCGCCGTACGGCAATCGACAAGGAAACCATCTACACCTGCTACGTAATCGATCCCACCAACAAATTGTTGGGCTTGGTAACCGCGAAAGATTTAATGCTTGCGCCTAAAAACGCACTCATCGAAGATATCATGAACGACAACGTAATCTACGCCTACACCGAAGAGGACAAGGAAAACGTTGCCCGTACCATCTCCGATTACGGTTTCCTTGCGCTCCCTATCGTAGATAGAGAAATGCGCCTCGTCGGTATCGTTACCGTCGACGACGCAATGGACGTCATTGAAGAAGAAAACACCGAGGATATTGCGAAGATGGCGGCTATCACGCCGACCGATCGCCCGTACCTGAAAACGAGTGTATTCACCCTGTGGAAAACCCGTGTACTGTGGCTGATTATCCTTATGCTTGGCTCCACCTTCACCTCGATTATCTTAAACAGCTACGAATCCATGCTGACGACCTGCCTCGTTGCCTGCGTACCTATGATCATGGGTACGGGCGGTAACTCCGGTGCGCAAGCGTCCGTTACGGTTATCCGTGCCCTTTCCATTGGGGAAGTGGAATCTCGTGACGTTGGACGGGTTATTTGGAAGGAGCTTCGCACCTCGTTTTTCCTTGGGTTAACCCTCGCAGCCGCTTGCTTTGTCAAGCTGATTGTGTTGGACGGCATGATCCTTGGCGTCAACGGTTACACCTGGCAAGTGAGCCTGGTTATCTCCCTCGCCCTGCTTTGTGCAGTAATCGCGGCAAAGCTGGTAGGCGCAATATTGCCCATCATCGCAAAGGTATGCCACCTCGATCCCGCGGTTGTCGCAAACCCTTTCATCACAACCATCGTAGATACGGTGTCAGTATTACTCCTTTGCGCCTTGTCTTTCCTCTTACCGTAAATACGAATAAAATAAAAAGGATTTGGAATATTTCCAAATCCTTTTTTTGTTATTTTTTCATATTTCCGAGGATGGATGCATACCTGCCCCCCTCGTCGGGCAAAATGGTCACCACGGTTTTTCCTGCATTGTCAGGTCTTTCGGCAATTTTTCTCGCCGCCGCAACCGCCGCGCCCGAAGAAATCCCTACGAAAAATCCCTCTTCGTTTAACGCCTTTGCCGTGGCAATCGATTCCTCGTCCGTGACCGTCACCACCTCGTCGTACACCGTTCTATCCAACACCTTGGGGATAAAGTTCGCCCCGATGCCTTGGATACCGTGCGCACCTGCCTTACCCTGCGACAGCAAGGGCGAAGCGGCAGGCTCTACCGCCACCACCTTAATATTGGGATTTTGCTCCTTCAAGTATCTTCCTGCGCCCGTCAAAGTACCGCCCGTACCCACGCACGCCACGAAAATATCCACCTTGCCTTGGGTTTGTTCCCAAATCTCCACCCCCGTCGTTTCATAATGCGCCTTTACGCATACGGGGTTATTAAATTGGTCGGCAAGAATGCTGTTAGGTGTATTTTGCAAAAGCTCCATCGCCTTTTCTACTGCGCCCGACATACCGAGTTTCCCGTCCGTCAAAACCACCTCTGCACCGTAGCTGGCAATCAATGCTCTACGCTCCACCGACATACTGTCCGGCATCACGATTACCGCGCGGTAGCCACGCTGTTTACAAACGTAGGCAAGCCCGATACCCGTATTGCCCGAGGTCGCCTCAATCACCGTGCCGCCCTTTGTCAAACGCCCGCTTTTTTCCGCATCCTCTACGATGGCAAGCGCCACCCTATCCTTGATAGAACCGGCAGGGTTTTCCCCTTCTACCTTGGCGTAAATACGTGCAGGCAAGCCTTCATCCATCTTTTCAAGCCGTACCAACGGCGTGTTTCCAATCGTTTTCATCTCGTACCTGCCCCTTCGATATATGCCAAAAGCTCCTCGGCGGTATCCACAAATATCTCACCGCCTTCTTGTTTTAAATATCCCTTATCTCTAAAACCCCAAGTAACGCAAATGCAGTCTACCCCTGCATTTTTCGCCGTGTAAATATCCACCTCAGAGTCGCCGATATACACCGTCGTTTCCGCGGTCGCCGACAATTCTTCCATTACACTAAAAACGGAATCGGGTGCGGGCTTTTTACGGATACCCGCCGCCTCGTTTTCACCCACCGCCGCAAGCAGTAAGCCGTCGAAATAACTCTTTGCCAGGCTCTTCACCGCAAAGTCCACCTTATTCGACACCACCGCCGTTTTCAACCCCTTATCTTGTAAGGTTTTCAGCAAATCTAAAATCCCTTCATAGGGCGCGGTTTTGTCCGCGCAATGGATTGCGTAGTAGCGTTTAAACTCCGCCAAGGCTTCCTCGTGATACGCCCTTCCGTCCTCACCGACTGCCCGTTCCATCAGTTTCACAATACCGTTGCCAACGAACGCGCGCACCTCTTCCCTTGTACGGCGTTTTAAACCGCATTTATCCAACGCGGCGTTGACCGCATCCGTTAAATCGTCCAAGGTATCAAGGAGGGTGCCGTCAAGATCAAAGATAATGGTCTCGTACCTGGTATGCCCGTTTCTCATTGCAACACCGCCTTCAAGGCATCGATTGCCGCTGCACGGTTTTCACAACCCGTCTTTACGTAGATGGCGGAAACGTAGTTTCTTGTCGTACCTTCCGACAAACATAATGCCGAAGAAATTTGACGGTTTGTAAACCCTTCGTACATCATGAGCGCCACCTCAATTTCACGCTCCGACAGTCCGTACGCGCGCATCAGTTTTATTTCTCTATCCGCCGCCACGTGCTTTGCGGCGTCCGTAATTCTTCTTGCGATTTTGGAAGGTAGAATGGTATCCCCTTCGTGGGCATTTTTAATGGCTCTAATCAGCGTATCGCCACCCATATCCTTCAACAAATATCCGCTGGCACCGTTATTGATGGCGTTTAAGATATATTCGCTGTCGTCAAAGGTCGTCAAAACAAGCACCTTGATATCGGGGTACTGCGTTTTGATACGGCTGGTTGCCACCACACCATTCATATTCGGCATACGGATATCCATAAGCACCACGTCAGGGTTGGTTGTAGGAATTTTTTCCAGCGCGTCAAAGCCGTCGCACGCCGTCCCCACCACCTCCAAAGAAGAATCCGTGGACAAGACCGCGGAAATTTCGTTGGCAAGCTCCGTTTGGTCGTCTACGACCAATACTTTTACCTTATTTTCTTCCATACAGGTTTCCCCCTTTTTTACCTATCCATAGGCAATTCAACATGCAATTCAAAGCCTTCCTCGGGCTCGGATATAATGTACATTTCCCCGCCGAGGTTCCGCACGCGGTCACGCATCGTCGTCAAGCCAAAACCACTTTTAAAATCTTCCGTTTTTAAACCCGTACCATTATCCGAAAGGTGGAAACGGATTTTACCATCCTGTGTTTTTAACTCGAACCAAAACGCCGTTGCCCCACCGTGGCGTAAGCCATTGGATATCCCTTCCTTCAAGGTATTGCAAAGGAAACGGTGCTTTGCAGGGAAAACGTAGACGTCCTCTATCTTGGCACGGATTTTGATACCCGTACCGTCTGTCGATTCGTGTATAATCGTTTCCAACGCCGTTTTCAAGGTCGCACTCCCCATCTCACCCGATAAGATGTGCACACTTTCACGGAGTCTATCCAAAGTATTTTTTGCCTGCAAGTTCGCGGAAATTAGTTTCATTTTCGCCTCCGCAGGGTTGGTATCAATGATACGCTTCGCCGCCTCCGTTTGCATAATCACCGTCGTCAACGAATGCCCTGCCGTATCGTGGATTTCCTTGGCGATACGCTGACGTTCCTCCAAGGCGGTTACCTCTGCAACCACGGCGTAAGCTTTTTCCAGTTCACTCTTACTCTTATCCAACGCAATCAAGGCATTGTTCAAGCGTAAATACTGCTTATAAAAAATAATCAACAGCTCCACCGCAACAAAATGCAAGCTCAATGCGGCAAAAGCACTGAAACTTTCGCGCAAAATCTCAATCCCCGATGCCGCCTCACGAAGAATGGCCAGCTGTAAAGCATAACTCAATGCATAAAGGGGTAGCGAAATGATATACATCCACAACGCACGGCGTAATTTTGAGGTACGGAAATAGAACTGCATCAAAATCAAGATATACAGCAGTAAGGAATAGGTACCCGCGGATGCCGCAACGAAACCGCACGCCGCAAAGATTTCTATACCGTAAAATACAAAGTTGTATTTCGCCTTTTTCAAGATGAATAGCTTTAAGGCTTCCGCTCCCGTCAAAATGAGGGTAGCGGTAAACAAGGTAGAGAACCCCCACCAGTTTTTCGTTACAACCAACCGTTCTGCGTGCTGTAACAAAATCAACAACTCTACGAGAAGCAAAAGACCGAAAATAATCCACTTCCCAATAAAAAGCATTCTATCTTCCTGGATTTCCTCTTCCGTACCGAATAAACGGCGGAAAAAGGCGCGGAGTTTGTCTTCGTCCTCCGTTGTCCCTCCAAGATTTTGTTGTCGAATCGGCGGTGTAAAGTTTTTTTCTTTCCCCATTTCCGCCTGTATATCCTTCTTTTCCAAAGCCTTATCCTCGATATCGTTTAGTCTTCTTTGCGCACCAGCGTATTCACCGAATAATCATACGACAGCTTCGCCATACGCCCGCTTGCGTAATAGCTGTACACCCCTTCCTTGGTATAAATCATGTGGTCGCAAAAGGTAAGATTGTGCGTGCTACACAAAATTTGCATCATTTTCGTCATTTCGTCGTCCACGTCGGACGGGGCTTTCGTTCCACCAGGGTGGTTGTGCACCACCACAATCGCGTTCGCACCCTCTGCAAGAAGTATCCGAGAAACGATTTCTGGACGAACCTCTACCCTGGACACCTCTTCCGTGGTAAAACTCTCTCTTTTCAAAAGATAACCGCCCTTATCGAACAAGTAGATGTCCATGATTTCATAGGATTCCTCTTCGTAGTAGCGTTTCAGGTACGCGGCAAAGCCTTCCACCGTATATTTCTCCCCGAACTCCTTCGAGGTATCCCTCGTGTAATCCTTGTAAAAATGTTCGATACATTTCAAATGGGCGGCGATTTGAATCCCTACCCCTTCCACCGTCAACAATTCTTCCAGCGGCGCCTTCAAAACGTCCAGCGTAGAGCCAAAACGCAGGACAAGACGGTGCGCCAAATCGTTGGTGTTGCAACGAGGGGTGCTCCTATACAGTAACATCTCTAACCACTCGTGTTCTTCCATCGCATTTTTCTTTAATTTATTATACATACGCTGACGATGTCCTCCGTGTAAGCCCATTTCTACTTCCTATTCCTTCTATACTATAAATTGTGTAATCTGCCACAACCTATCCTTTATATTGTACCACAGTTTTCCTAAAATGTCAAAGGTGAAAATGAAAAAAATATTTTTTTTCATATTCCCCCTCTATTTTGTTTACCTAGCGAGGAAAAATGTGTATAATAGTATTGTACTATCCTAAAAGGACGGAAAATGAAATGGAAAACGTAATGCAAAAATATTTTGACGAAATCGTGAACTCCACGGTGGAAATTTTGAAGTTTGATTCCTCGTTGAAGCCTGCAGAAGAGGGTTGCCCCTTCGGTAAGGAAGCGGCGGACTGTCTTCAATACTTTTTAACCCTTGCGGAAAGCATGGGCTTTGAAACGCACAACTACGACAACTACGTCGGTGAGGTTGTGTTCGGTGAAGGAGAGGCTTTTGCCATCCTCGCACACCTCGACGTCGTACCTGCAGGCAGCGGTTGGAAATACCCTCCCTTCGGTGCGGTAATCAACGACGACATCTCCGACGGTGGTGTTACAGGCAAGAAAATTTGGGGGCGCGGGGCAATGGACGACAAAACCCCTGCTGTGGTTTGTCTTTACGCTTTGAAGGCGTTGAAGGATGAAGGGATCACCCCCAACCGTACCATTAAATTGATCGTTGGTTGCAACGAGGAAGCTGGTTGGAAGTGTATCGACCACTACAACAAGGTGGCAACGATGCCCGAAGAAGGGTTTACTCCCGATGCAAACTTCCCCGTGATCTATGCAGAAAAGGGTATTTTGCATTTTACCGCTTCTTTCCCCATCAACGACGCACCCATGTCCGCGTTGAACGCAGGTGAAAGAGTAAATATGGTATGCGACAATGCAACCGCTATCCTTACGAGAAAGGCAGGCGGAAAGCTTGTACATTATGAAAATCCCGTATGTGGCACACGTTTCTCGTACGACAATACGACGAACATTTTGCGTGTGGATGGTAAATCCGCACACGGCTCTACCCCTCAATTCGGTGCGAACGCCTTGGAAGCCCTCCTTTGCTTCCTTTCCACCTTTAACGAGGATTGCAAGAAGGCGTACGACTTATTGTTTGCGGACGTGACGGGCTTGAAAACCTTGGAGGACGAAACGGGTAAATTGACGATGTCCCCCGACGTTGCAAGCTTTGAAAACGGCGTTTTGAAGATCACGACGGATATCCGTTTCCCTGCAACTTTACCTCTTGAAACGGTCACCGCTAAATTAGACGAATTCGGTGTAGAATACACCGTCAACAATTACCAACCCCCTATCTACAACGATCCCAACGGTAAGTTAATCTCAACCCTGGTAGGGGTGTACAACCGTATTACGGGTAAAAATGAAAAGCCCATTGCCATCGGTGGCGGTACCTATGCAAGGGCGTTGAAAAATGGTTGCGGCTTTGGTCCTGAACTCAATTTGGAAGAATCTACCATTCACCAAGCAAACGAATACGTTACCTTTGACCGTATCGAACTGATGTGCGACGTGTATTACAACGCAATCAAGGCAATCTGCGTACCTGTAAAGAAAACCCGTATTTTGACCAAGAAAACCATTTGGATTAAAAAATAAAATCGGTTAAAACACAATAAATAAAAGATATACGGCACGCTTTCGCGTGCCGTATACCTTTAGTGAGAGAATATGAAAAAAGTTTTTAGTATAGTCGGTTCATCATTTTCCCTGTAACTCTCTACAAGACGCGGCGTCAGACCTTTTCCGATCTTCTTCGTCCGACAAACTTCACCGCGCAATCAAACGAGGGCCTTACCCTCTACGCACTTCATTCTATTCCTCAATTGTGAAAACTATGTGATAGTTTTGTGATAATTTGGTGAAATATTATACTAATTATCATTTTTTGTGCTTTATCAACACGAAATGTATTTAAATTTGTTATATACTCACTATCAATTTTTTGACAAGCGCATTTACTTTGCAAAAAGTTACGCATTTTCGGACAAATTTTGAAAGAGCGCCGTTGCCACGCGCAAACCGTCCGCCGCCGAAGAGGTGATACCACCCGCATAGCCGGCCCCTTCACCGCAAGGGTACAAACCCAAAACGCCGATGGATTGCATGCTCTCGTCCCGTTCGATACGCAAGGGGGAGCTGGTACGGCTTTCCACCGCCGTCAACACCGCATCGGGACAAGCAAAGCCCTTCAATTTTCTATCCATATCCACGATGGCAGATTTCAATGCGCCAATCACGGGGGGAGGCAACACCGAACGCAAATCCGCAAACTCCGTGCCTGCGCTGTAGGTAGGGGTTACCTCGCCGAAACGATTGCTTACCTTATCCTGTAAGAAGTCCCCCACGAGCTGTACGGGCGCGGCATAAGAGCCACCCCCTGCTTGAAAAGCTGCCCTTTCTAATTTTCTTTGGAACTCTACACCCGCCAAGGGGGAATCATCGCCAAAGTCCGCACGGGTTACCTGCGCAATCAAGGCGCTGTTGGCGTTTCTTTCATTACGGGCATAGTTACTCATACCGTTGACAACCACGCCGCATTCCTCACTCGCCGCGGGCATAACGAACCCACCCGGACACATACAGAAGGTGAATACCGCGCGATCAGAGGCGTGGGACACGAGTTTATAATCCGCCGCAGGCAACGAGGCGTAGGCTTTGCCGTATTGCGCGAACCCTACGCTCGATTGCAAATGTTCGATACGCACCCCTACCGCGAAATCCTTTTGTCTCATGGGTACGCGCTTTTTATACAGCATTTCAAAAGTATCGCGTGCGCTGTGGCCGATTGCCAAAACCACCGCCGAAACAGGTAGTTTTTCCACCCCTTCACCTGTATTTGCGCATACCATGTCTTTGTTGAGGGTGCGAATGGACACCTCGTCCACCCTGCCGTTCTTAATATAAATCTCTTCCAGACGGGTATTGAACAACACTTTACCGCCTTGGGCAAGAATGTATTGGCGCATATTCTTCACCACCGTTTTCAAACGGTCGCTACCGATATGCGGCTTTGCCAACCACAAAATTTCTTCGGGTGCACCAAAGCGAACGAACAGCTCTAACACCTCACGGTTTAAGGAACTGTGGGTTTGGGTATTCAGTTTCCCGTCCGAGAAGGTACCTGCCCCACCCTCGCCAAATTGCACGTTGGTGTTGGTATCCAAGGTCTTATATTCCACAAAGGCATTGATGCGTTTTTCACGCTCCTCAACCGTACCGCCACGCTCCACGACGATAGGCAAAATGCCGTGATCGAGTAAACGAATGGCACAAAAAAGCCCTGCGGGACCGCTACCCACCACCAAAACGGGCTTGTCGGGTTGCATTTTCACCTTTTCAAACACGCGCCGGGGCTTGGGTTGAGGCTGTTTGGAAAATTCAATGGTATAAACGTAGCGGATATTCCCTTTGTCTCGCGCATCGAGAGATTTTTTCTTGATCGCAAAATACCCCACCTTGCCGCCGCATTTCTTTTCCGCAAGTTTCACAAGCTCCTTCTCGTCCTTCCCGATGGCGAGCTTGATATCCGATAAAGTTTGGACGTTCATACTTCCTCCAAGGCGTTTGCAACACGCATCGCCGACGAGTACGCCCATTGCAGGTTAAAGCCACCGCATTGTCCGTCTACGTCCAAAATTTCACCTGCAAAATACAAACCCTTTGCAAAACGACTCTCTAAATCTTCCGTCACTTCGGCAAGAGGGATCCCCCCTTTCGTCACCTGGGCATAATCGAAACCAAGGCTCCCCGTGACAGTCAAATCAAAGAATTTTACCAGCTTTGCCGCCGCGCGTAAATTCCCTTTCGCACGTTTCATCACAGCCCTGCCTACCTGATTGTTGACAATCCCGAACAAAAGCTCCGTTTCGTTTAGGTCGGGGAAGGCTCCACGTTTTACCTGCAAAGCTTTGAAAATTTCCTCCTCGGTAATCTCGGGCAAGAGGTCGATAGACAGCGTAACGCCGCCGTCGATTTTGTCCGCAATAAACGCCGATATGCGGAACACCGCATCCCCCGATACGCCGTAATCGGTGAAAATGATATCCCCTTGCAGGGTATGTTTAGCGCCATCGGAAGCAACCGCCGTCAAGCCCCCGTCATTGATACGAATCCCCTTCAAGGTCTTCGTATGGGTAACGTCCGTCTTTAATTGCACCAACGAAGGATACAATGCCGTCACCGTATGCCCGAGCTTTTTCGCCAAGGTATAACCGTTGCCGTCCGTACCGAAATTCTTCGCCGCTTTACCGCCTACGCAAAGCACCACCTTTTCCGCAAAGAAGGAGATTTTGTCACCCTCCGTACCGCTCTCCGCATATACTATAAAGCCGCCTTTCGTTTTTTCTATATCGTAAACGCGCATAGAAAGGCGGATATCCAACCCTTTTTGCGCCGCGTGGAAACGCAAGGCATCCGTCAATGCAGAGGCTTGCTTACTCGCGGGGTACACTCTACCCCTTTCATCCGCCGAAAGCACCACGCCGAGGGATTGAAAATAACCGTACAAATCCTCCACGCCTGCCGTCTTTATCAACGCCTCCGCGCACTCGCTCTTGCCCGACACGGCAAAATACTCGCTGTTTTCCGCAGCGAGGTTGGTGATGTTGCCCTGCCCGTTGCCCGTTGCGGAAAGTTTTCTTCCCACACGATCGCCTCGTTCAAGCAGGACGGTCTTTTTATTGTTTTGTAATGCGGTCGCGAGAAATAAACCCGATGCCCCGCCGCCTATAATGGCCACTTTTATACGTTCCATACCTCTATTTTACTGTATTTTTCAAAGAAAGTCAATTTTTTTAGAAAATTGGTGAAAAAATTTTCCTTGCATTGTTGACATTTTTACTTTTTTATATTAAAATAGTCCCATACAAAAGTTTTTTATATATTTATATATAAAATTTTCGAAAGAAAACCAAAAAGGAGTTATGAAAAAATGGGAAAAGTGCAAGAAATCATGAATACCGCACTCGCTTTTTGCAAAGAATATTTCACCATTGCAATGGATTTTTGCAAAGAGTATTATGACAAAGCCGTTGAGTATTTCACGGCAAATCCTACCCACCTCTACATCGCAGGCGGCGTTGCAGGTGCGTTGCTTCTGCTCATTATTATCCTTGCAATAGCAGGTCGTAAGAAGAGAAAGGCAAAGAAAGCGGCGAAGAAGGCAAAGAAGCTTGCTAAAAAGGCAGCGAAGAAAGCAAAGAAAGCAAAAACCGTAGCAACGGAAGAAACGGTTGAGGTAAAACCTGTGGAAACGAAGGCTACGCCTGTGGCACAACCCGCGGCAGCGAAAAAGGTTGAAGAAAAACCTGCGCCCGCACCCGTAGTTGCCCCCGTAGAAAAGAAGGTAGAAGAAAAACCTGCAACCGTAGAAACCCCTATCGTGAAGAAAGAAGCCCCCGTTGTGGAAGCCCCTGCTGTTAAGGAAGAAAAATCCGCAGCACCCAAGAAGGCAAAGGTTGAGGTTAAGGCGAAGGAAGAGCCTACCCCTGCACCCGTTATAGAACCCGTAGCTGAACCTACCCCTATCGTGGAAGAAATGGCTACGACGGAAACGAAGCCTGTATCCTTACACGACGAATTTAAGGATGCGAACACCGACCTTAATTTCTACGAAGAAGACGGTGTTGACCAAGAAGCAAGATATAAGGGCAAGTGGGTGATTTGCCGTTTGATCACGGAAGACAATGCGGAAGAAGAAATGTTTTTCTTCGAGCTCCACGCTTCCAACGGCGAAAGATTGCTCACGAGTGAAGAATACACCACCTATAACGGCGCTATCCGTGGTATCCAAACGCACAAGAACAACATCGCAAAAGGCAATTTCCGTATCACGATTTCCAAGCGTGGGGAATTCATCTTCAAGCTGTTGAACGGTAAAAATATGTTGCTTTGCATGGGCGAAGGCTACCCCACCAAGGCACGTTGCGAATCGGCAATTGCATCCGCGAAGCGTTTTGCGGAAACGGCGATTATCGACGAAAACATCCAAGACCAAGTGGTTAAGGTACCTATGGAAGAAGAAAAGGACACCCCTGTGGAACTGCCTAAAAACGGCACCACCGGTAAGTGGGTAATCAACTGCACCGAAATTTCGGACGGCGAAAAGGTTTACAACTTTGAACTCTTCGCAAACAACAACGAACGTTTGCTTTGCAGTGAAGAATACACCACCCACATCGGTGCGGTAAACGGTATCGAAACGCACAAGAACAACATTGCAAAGGGCAATTTCCGTATCGTATTGACGAAGCGTGGCGATTACATCTACAAGCTTTTGAACAGCAACGGTCAATTACTTTGCCTTGGCGAACATTACAAGACCAAGCGCCTTTGCCAAAACGCTGTGGAATCGGTAAAACGCTTTGCGGCTGTTTCCCCCGTACTTATCAACGCAAAAGACAACTAATTTATAGGCAAACAAAAACGGACTTCTCCCCTCGGAAGAAGTCCGTTTTTTTGTTATTCTGCGCGCCTATTCTTCAACCAAAGCACACCACCCGTGATAAAGGGCGAAAGAATCAACCAAAGCGCCGCGATGGCAATCACCGTGTAAACGATTACCGAGCCTGCCGTACGCGCACCCGAAAAGACTGTGGAAACCAAATTGAAGTCGAATAACCCAAACAAACCCCAATTGATTGCACCGACAATAACCAAAATATAGGCAATAATATTTGCAATACGCATAAAATTTTTCCCTCCTGCAAGCAGTATGCGTAAGCAGGAGGGAATTATACAGTATCTATTCAATTTTTCACATCAACACATACCAGGTATGCGTTGAATGAGGTTTTAGGCAAGAATTACTCCGTTCTCAAAGCAACCACGGGGTCCTTCTTCGCCGCCGCGTTTGCAGGAATCAAACCGCTGATTAAGGTCAAGCCGATACTAATCAAAATCATGGTAATTGCCGAGCCGATAGGCAAGGATGCCAAGGTAGAAATGCCCGTCAACCAACCAAGCAACGCATTTACCCCGATGCAAATTGCGTAGCTGACGCCGACACCGATTAAACCCGAGGCAAGACCGATAATGAAGGTTTCCGCATTGAAAAGATTTTTGATATCACGTTTTCTCGCACCGAGCGAACGCAATACACCGATTTCCTTCACGCGTTCCACAACCGACACGTAGGTGATAATGCCGATCATAACCGAAGATACCACGAGGGAAATCGAGGTAAACGCCACCAAAACGTAGGTGATTGCGTTCAAAATCGTTTGCACCATCGACATCATAAGCCCGACCGTATCCGTGTAACGCACCTGATCCTCTTTTTCGTGAGTATCGTTCCAGGCATCCAAACGGTCTAACAGCAATTCTTTATATTCAAAATTGTCCGTGTAAATCTTAATGCCGTTGACCGTATCCTTGCCGCCAACCGCGCGCAACGCGCTGTCCCCGTAGAGGATATATCTCGACGTGCCGATTGCATCGCTTTCTATGTAGTAATTGTCCAAGGTTTTTGCAGCACGCTTGAAATATTTTGCATTATCGGGGTTGGATATAAAGGTCATCATCTCTTGCATTTTTGCTTGATATTCAGCAGACGGAACAGGATTCTCTTGCGTGGGTGCAAGCTCCTGCATTTCCTGCGAAATCTTTATAAGCTGCGTATTTACCGCCGTTTGCTGACGAATCGCCGCAGAAATTTTCGAGTTCATATTCACCGCAAGATATTCGCTGTACAACTGCTCGGTCAAGTTCAAACCGCTGTTCAAGCAGCCATAGTTGCGTCCCTCCTTCAAACGGTATACGCCGACGATTTCCACCTCAATACCGTCCGTCTTTTCGGGGTTTTGCCCTACGTACGAATACATATATTCGTCCGTCAATGCGTTTTCCGTATATACCGAATCGTTATAAAGAAGCTTATATTTCTTCCCGATAATTTGTTCAAAGGGAATGGTTTCGTAGGAGCCGTCCGACGAAGCTTCCGTCCCATCGCTGGTTTCAGGGAACAAATCCAAGAACTGCTTTTCTCCCATAATACCAAGCTGTGCAAGGGTTAAGTCGGTAATGTCGTTGTTCGCACCAAGAACGAGGATTGCCTCGTTGGATTTCGAGGGGAATCGACTGTCCGCGCTTGCCGCTTCGTATTGTGACAACACGTACTCGCCCAAATTATCCTTACTCATATCCGCCGTACCGGGCAGCTTTCCATATACGCTGCCCAAATATTTTACCATCCCTGCAAGCTGCGCATACTCTTCCTTTTGGTTTCCCAACAGCTCGGTGTAATACGCCTTCAACGAGGAAAGGGAATACGTCACCTTGGCGTTATCTTTCATTTCCACCTCGGTAAAGAGGTTGTCGGAAAGGTTGAGCCCCGTGTCGTACATCATTGCCGTATACCAAGCCTCGTCCGTTGCCTCCAAGTACGCCAAGTATTCGTCCGAAAGGTTGTTTGTCACCGTCATACCCTGCGCAATGTTCGTCAAGAAGGAGTTTACGTACGCCTTGTTGTCAAGCTCGCTCAAGTCGGGCATATCGCTTGCGGAATTCATACCTTCCATAATACTCATTATATCAATGGTCGTTTCGGTGATTTCCAAAGGGTAATAGGAAAGCATATCCTCTTCCGTTTTCATTATGTAGTTGTTAAAGCCGTTGGAAAGTGCAAGCACCAAGCATACGCTGATGATACCGATACTACCTGCTACGCTCGTTACCGCCGTCCTGCCCTTTTTCATTAAAAGGTTTTTTGCACTCAAACCAAGCGAAGCACCAAAATTCATCGAGGACTTTTCACGGGCTTTTCTCTTTTCCCTTCTTTCCCTGCGTAAGGCTTTCTTATCCAAAACCGTGGGCGTTTCTACCTCTACCACGTCCATTTCCACCATATCGGCTACGGGTTCGGGCAAGGTATCCGCCACCTCTCCGTCCTCACCGCTGTAAGGGTTGCTGTCGGAAATCACCAAGCCGTCCTGCAAACGCACGATACGGGTGGAGTATTCCTCCGCGAGTTCTGGGTTGTGTGTAACCATGATAACCAAACGCTCGCCTGCGATTTCACGGATCAAATCCATGATTTGGACACTCGTTACCGTATCCAACGCACCCGTAGGCTCGTCTGCGAGTAGGATTTCGGGGTTATTTACCAACGCACGCGCAATGGCAACACGTTGCATTTGACCGCCCGAAAGCTGGTTGGGTTTCTTGTGCATTTCGCCTTCTAACCCGACCTTCTTCAATGCCTCCTGCGCGCGTTTTCTTCTTTCTTCCTTGCTCACACCTGCGATGGTCAAGGCAATTTCTACGTTACCAAGCACCGATTGATGGGGAATGAGGTTGTACGATTGGAATACGAAACCGATACGATGGTTACGGTACACGTCCCAATCGTGGTCCTTGTAATCCTTGGTGGATTTTCCACAAATCACCAAATCGCCCGAAGTATATTGATCCAAACCGCCGATAATGTTCAGCAAGGTCGTTTTACCACACCCCGACGGGCCGAGAATGGAGACAAATTCATTCTTGCGGAAACGTAAATCTACACCCTTCAACGCCTGGACAGTCAGCCCTGCCGTCTTATAATCCTTTTTTATTTCCTTTAACTGCAACATACTTAACCCTCTATTGCTTGTTTTTGTTTCCTAAATTAACATTTCGCAAAAAGCAGGGAGAATATACCCCCCTCCCGTTTGTTACTTTTTATATTTTCTTTTCGCCACAAAGCCCTCTTTCTCTTCGTTGAGGAGTTCGAAGAACTCGATATAGTATCCTACCATGAGGTTGAATTTTTCTACGCCGTATTTATTAACCACCCTACCAATGAAGGCTTTGCATACCGCAAGATCCTCGCTGTACGTTTCCAACATTTCGTCCGTGACCTCGATATAGGCGATTTTTCTATCCACCTCATCAGGGACACGACGAAGAATCCCCTCCGCCTCCAAATGGTTTACCATTTGCGACACAGCCGAACGAGTAACCCCGAGCAATTTCGCAAGCTGGGTAGAAATTAAACGCTTTCCAACGTAGCGGAACGCCAAAATTTGACCAATCAAACGAATTTCCGTGTTGCTAAAACGGGTTGCCCTGTCCGAAATCGTCACGTTGTCCATATACTTCATCATTGTAAAAACGTCGTTGAGGTATTTGTCTTCTCCCATTGCTTGGGTGTTGATCGTGATATCCTTCGTTCTGCTCGCCATTGTTTTTCTCCTATGGGTAATTTTACTACATTATAATATATTTTCGAAATTTTGTCAATAATTGTTAAGGAATTTGACCATTTTTTCGTCTATTTTTCACATTTTAGCATAAATTTGTGAAAGGATAAACATTCTTTTGTGAAAAAACGGAGAAATTTTTCCAC
>JAZRFV010000085.1:0-2277 GCA_045643825.1 Candidatus Scatosoma sp. | reverse complement strand
CGAACCAAAACGATATCGCAGCAAAATGGTCGACGATTAAAAACAATATCTAATAGTCCTGAAAGGAGAAAACAATGAAGGGAACCTTGAAAAAAACGACAGCTGCATTGCTTGCCCTGCTGACAGCAGTAGGGCTTGCGGGCTGTGGGGATAGCAATACTTCGCAAAGCGGTAACAGCGCAGGTGAATCGTCCGAAAAGGGTGATAAGATTACTGCAACGGAAGTATGGAGCACCTATTCCACGGTAAAAGTGCCGCAAAATAGAAATTTGAGCGTGTATGAAAAGCAGGATGCGGAAATTTATCTTTCCATGATGAAAGACGAAACGGAGGGGACGCAGCTTGTGATTACGGCTGGGCAGGATATTTCCTCTTACGAGCTGGTAGAAGCGGAGCTTTCGGACGGAAAGGGGAATACGATTTCCACCGACCAAATGGACGTGTATCATCAAAAATACGTTCAAATCGACGAGATGTACAATATTAACAATATGACCTATCAAGCAGGTGATCGTTTGCCCGATATGCTTCTTCCTATGGAAACGGCGGTGGAATATCAAGAAAACACTATAAAAAAGGGGGAAAACCAAGGCATCACTGTAGAAATTACGACGAATAGTGATACCGTTCCTGGTGTTTACAGCGGTGTATTCACGTTGAAAATGGACGGTAAAACGAAAAAAATCCCCGCAACTGTAGAGGTTTGGGATATTGAATACGAAGGGAGAAGGACTTTCCAATCGTGTTTCCTTATCTACCGTGGTCGCCTCGCGCAAGGGGAATATGGGGCGACGGACGAAATGATGGACGCTTACGTGCGGACGTTGCTCAAATATAAAATCAATCCCGATTACGTGCAAAGAAAAGACCTTGGTTATAACAATATAGAAAATTTTACCAATTATATTGAGGAATATTTCGAGGATGATAATTTCAACTCTATTGTTATTCCTGTACATATCAATTTCCCGTTTGAGCATAACAATTCGGATGCAAACGCTTCGATACAATATATCAACGAGTTAGTGAAGATTTGTACGCCTGAAACGAATTATATGGATTATGCGTACATTTACCCAAGCGGTTATGACGAAGCGGATATAAATACAAGAAAAAAAGACGATGCAATCCGTGTTTTTAGGGATGGTGGCGATTATCAGCTGATGTTAGAGCGTGCGGTTAGAGAATGTGACGAAGCGTTGGACGCTTTGCAAGCGGAATACGGAAAGGCGTTTAGACGGCAGGTAGAACAATCGATTTTGAATATCCCTGCCATTTTCACAAACGTGAACTTCGTAGAGGAATACGTAGGGGAATTAAACTCAGTGTTCTGTCCCTATCTCAACTTGTTTGGTGACGATATTTTGGCACAGAAATACCAAGCATCCGCAGAGGAAAAGACGAACGGAGATTTGTGGGGGTACACTTGCGTTGGCCCTACCAACCCGTATCCCACCTTCCATTTGGACGATTTCAACCTCGGTACGCGCGTGTCGGGTTGGATGGAAAAGAAATATAAAATAAACGGATATTTGTACTGGGCAGTCAACCTTTACGAGCCGTCGGGTATTCACGACGCAGAAGATTTTATCTATCCTTATGATACTCCCGAGAGAGCTTCCAATTGTCCCGGCGACGGATTTTTGCTCTACCCTGGGAAATATTACGGCAGTGACAGCCCGTTTGCAAGCTTGCGCCTTGTGAACTATCGCGATTCGATGGACGATTATGATATGCTTTGCGTATATGAAAAGCTGTTGAACGAACGGGCGGCGGCTTATGGAACGAGTGTGAACTTCGACGATTACGTCAACGATTTGTATGAGTCGATTTTCAATGAGGCGATTTATTATCAAGATGATGCGTTGGTGTACGAAGCAAGAGCAGAGCTGGCAAAACGCATTTTGGAATTGCAAAACAGCGACGGTTTGCTTATTAAATCGGAAATATCCGCAGACGGTCAAACGACGGAAAGTAAGCTGTATTCGACGGCAAAAACCTTGAAAATCAACGGAGAAACCACGCAGGGCGTACAAAGCGGAAAGGGGTATCAATATACCGTTTCCTTGGCGACGGGCACGGGCGAAAAGACGTTGACGGTGGAAAGCGCAAGCAAGACGTACACCTATACGCTTGGGCAAAGCGGTGCGGCGAATATGCAATCGTACAAGAAGAATGCGGCAAGCGTTGTCACGGCAACGGCAAATGGCGTGGACGTTATCATTAAGGCAGAGGATAAGGGCAGTGCGGCGCAGACCACGGCATTCCGTCCTTACG
>JAZRFV010000084.1:0-72369 GCA_045643825.1 Candidatus Scatosoma sp. | reverse complement strand
TGCCCTTTTATACATCTATTTTACCACGAAATAAAAAAAATCGCAAGAGAATATAAAAAAAGATTAAAAAAATATGAAAAAATACCTGTAAAATGCTTCCTTTTTTTGAAAAATTGAATTATAATAAATAAGCTTTGTGAGTGAGCCGCCGAAGTGGTGGAATGGCAGACGCGACGGACTCAAAATCCGTTGGTAGTGATACCGTGTGGGTTCAAGTCCCACCTTCGGCACCAAAAATAAGAGATACCTGATGGGTGTCTCTTATTTTTTTATCTCATACCCATATAAGCAACTATTTACTAATTAGTATTTTTGTGTTATTATAAAAATGGACAAAAAGGCTATATTTTGTTATTCCATTTTCTCCTTGAGTTTGTTATAATGGCTTTACTCGAGTACAAAAAACATATTTAAGGAGAACAAAATGAATACTGACAAAATCTACGCGGAGCAAATCGCAAACGAATATGCTCCGAAGCAAACCTCAAAGGTAAAAGCCTTGAAAAAATTAGATGCACGCGCTAAAAGCCCCGCAAAAATCTTTTCCTTTACCTTTGGTATTGTATCCAGCCTTATTTTGGGAACGGGCATGAGCCTTGCAATGAAAGTAATTGGTGCAGGAAACAACCTTTCGGTTGCCCTTGGCATCCTCATCGGCTGCATCGGTATTTTAGGTACAGCCATCAACTACCCTATCTACAAACGGATGCTGACAAAGTCGAAAAATAAGTATGCAACGGATATTTTACGTCTTGCGAATGAAATTGCACAAGAACAATAAAGAGCGCAAACGCCCCTCCATATTACGGACATTGAAGGAAAATGTAGATATGCGCATAAGATGTTTTTTATGCGCATCTTTCCTCTTTAATATATTTTACTCACTTTTTCTCTTTTGTCTTGGGGCAATCTACCATTCTAATTGGTTTTTCGTGATGGGCGTATATTTCTTTGCCTTGGCAATATTCCGCTTGACCATATTTTACTTTATCGTTTATAGGCCAGCTCTAACAAAAAGGCAAGAAAACAACGCATATATGGCGTATGGATGGTTGTTGTTATTCTTAAATTTATGGATATCCGCATTGATTTTTCCTATGATTTTCAAGCATCACCCAACCGTATATCATGAAATTGTAGTAATCGCCTTGGCGACCTATACCTTTTCCACGATGGCCGTTGGTATCATAAATTTTATAAAATACATAAAACATCCGCATTTGCTGTATAAAACATTGCGAATTATCAGTCTTATTACCGCAAGCGTATCCATGCTTACCCTCGCAAACACAATGATGGCAACCTGGGGCAAGGATAACCTTCTTTTACGGTATATCGTGCTTTGTGGTTTAGGCTGTGCAATTTCACTATTGATTATTTTTCTTTCGTTTTATATAATAAAAACGGCAAAACACAACGCAAAGGAGGTAAACAATGCAAAAGACTGAAGGCAAATATTATACAACGGCAAGAATTATGGACCAAGCCCTACTACTCTTGCTTGAAAAGAAGGATCTGGAGTTTATTACGGTAAAAGACATTGTACAAAAAGCAGGCGTAAGCCGTTCTACCTTTTATTTGCATTACGATAATATCTATGAATTGTTGGAAGAATGCCTTGAAATGTTAAATGAAGAGTTTTCTAAATCCTTTAAACAAAATGGCATTGAGCAAGTAGATATAGGCAAAGAGCCCTTCCTTATCACTTCAAAGCATTTAATCCCCTATCTCAATTTTGTAAAAAGGAATAAACACATATTAAAGCTCGTCCATCAAAAGCCACAGCTTTTTCAAGCAAATAAAACATATCAAAAAATCTATTCAAGCATCCTCTATCCTGCTATTTCGCATTATAATGTCCCCGAAGAAAAGAAGACTTACTTATTAGAATTCTATACACAAGGGACAATTGCCATCGTGTATAAATGGATTGACAATGATTGCGATACCCCAATAGAGGATATCGTAAAAATAATCAAAGATTGTATTGGCGAACATCACGCATAAATATAAAAACAGCGTAGTTAACTAAACCACGCTGTTTTTTTAATGCAATTATTTCAAAATATCCGCAACAATTTTACCCATTACTTCAAAGCTTGCTTCCATTTCGCTCGCAAGACGGATTTGGGTACGAGCACGCACCAAGTTATGTTCGGGATATTTCGTACCGAAATAGATATCCCCTGCAAGATAGTCGCCCAAGAAACGCATACCGCATTCAATCGTCATCAAATATGCACCATAAGGCAACAATTCCGCTTCACGAGGGGTAATGCTATCTTTTACAGCCGCACAATAACCCTCTGCGTACGCACGGAACAATTCGATGTCAAAATGCACTTTATCCAAGTCCTTCTCGTCTTCAGCCGCCGTAGAGGCACCAAAACGAATGGAATCGCCAAAGTCAAACAACATCGACCCAGGCATAATCGTATCCAAGTCGATTACTGCACGTGCCAAACCCGTTTCCGCATCCATCAAGATATTGTTGAGCTTCGTATCGTTGTGGGTAACACGCAAAGGAAGACTGCCATCCGCAAGCCCTTCCATCGCCTTGCCATACGTATCCTCGTGAGCAAGAATAAAATCGATTTCAGGTTGACAGGTCTTTGCTCTATCACATACGTTTTCCGCAAGCGAAGCATTAAAGTCCGCAAAACGTTTCGGCGTATCATGGAAGCGCTTAATCGTTTCCGTTAATTTAGAAGCATCAAATTCAGCAAGGTAATTTTGGAATTCACCAAACGCTTTACCAGAATTTTTGAAGATTTCCTTATCGGTAACCTTTTGATAGGTGACGGTATTTTCAATGAAATCGTACACACGGTAGCATTCTTCACCCTTCAAATAGCATTCCCCTGCTTTGGTAGGAATTACGTTCAAGGTTTCAATACCACGAGCAGTCAAATGCTCGGTTACGCCGCAAATATTCCCCATAAGGCCATCGGGATTGGTAAACACGCGAGTGTTCATTTTTTGCATAATATAACGCTTTTCCGTGGTCGTTACAAGCAAGGTAAGGTTGATGTGGCCTTCTCCATAAGGCTCGATATTCGTCACGTCACCAACCAAACAAAACAGCTCTGCAACGCCTTTATATTGTTCCATATATTCGTTCATATGTATATACTCCTCTATTTTTTCTTCTATTATAACCTATCCATTGAAAAATTTCAATAGAAATTGTTTCCTAAAACTTTGGAATTCTTTCACGGATAATATTATTAAAATATTTCAAAACAGTTTACTTTTTAATTTTTGTTTGCTATAATGATGATATGGAACAAAAAACGCAAAAGAAAAAATTTTATATGCATAAAATCTCCAATCTTTTAAACGTGCAAAAGATTGCGACAATCCATTACCAGGCGTTGGAGAAAAACTACGTATTCCCCGAGGAAGTGCACGACTTTTGGGAAATTAACTATGCAGATAAAGAAAACGTTTTTATTGGTATCGACGGAAAAAAGATTGAGTTGAAACAAGGTGAAATGCTTTTCATAAAACCCAATCAGCCGCATTTTACGGAGAGCGGAAATAAAGAGCCTAACCTCTTTATTATTTCCTTTTCCTGCCGTTCAGAATCGATGAATTTCTTTGCAGACAAGAAAATACCTGTGCCTGAAAATTATCGATACCTTCTACAAAATATTATGTCGGAGGCAGCGGACACCTTTGAGTTGCCCGATTTTGATCCCAACCTGAACGTATTAAAATTAAAGGATAACCCTAATCTCGGTGGCGAGCAAATTATCAAAAACAATTTAGAAACCTTGCTGATTTACCTACTCCGAACAGCAGAAAAGCGTTCCTCCTCACAAGAGTTTTTCGTATCAAAAATCGCCGATTCTACCGAGCTTCAGGACGAAATCGTCCGCATTTTAACCTCAAAAATATATGGACGTTTTCAATTGAGCGATTTAAGTGCGGAATTGCACTATGGCACGACGAGGCTTTGCACCTTTTTCCGTGAAAAAACAGGAAAAACCATCTATCAAACCTATTTAAAATTAAAAATTGACGAAGCAAAAAAGCTGATACGAAAAAAACGATCTTTCGTAGAAATCGTTGATCTATTATGTTTCGACTCCATCTCCACCTTTGCCTACGCCTTCAAAAAACACGTTGGTATGAGCCCGAGCGAATATAGAAACAGCATAAAATAAAAAAGGCGTCTAAAAGCCCTTCAAATTATATTTAAAGCAGTTTAAAAGACTAACGAAATGCTCGTTAGTCTTTCTTTATGTCAACTATCTATTTTATGTTTAATAATTCCTCAAAGTCATAAATATAGAAATCGCATGCGGCTTTCATTTGTTCTATATAATCGGCAGAAGATTCATCAAAAACACCACACACCATCATTCCTGCTGTCTTTGCCGTCAAATTAGCATTGATATTGTCGTCTAAAAACAACACGTCTTTCACGTTTACGTTAAGCTTTTGTGCCACCCATTTATAAATTTCAGGATTTGCTTTTGTCGTTGCAAAGTCGTCACACGACCATACGTTATCAAATAAATCAAATATTTTTAATCTTTTTAAGCACGCGTCAAGGGTAACGTGAGGACTTGCAGTTAAAACATTTAGACTTGCCCCCTCATCTTTCAATTGCTTTAAAACCCTCACAACATTGCTTTTTGCCGGTATATTGTAAAAATAATCATTGGCAATATTATTTTTAAAAGCCGAAACGAGGTCTTCAATACTCATATCCAAACCGAAAGTTTTAATAAAATAATCAGCCGTACCCGCAAAACCCAAAGGCGTTATTATTTTTATTATATCGTCATTATATCGACAATTATTTTTATCTAATTCTTTAAGGACTCCGGCGATAAAAGATGGCATCGAATCAACGAGCGTACCATCAAAATCGAATAGATAGGTTTTCATTTTTATTACTCCAAAATAAAATGATAAATAATATATATTTAATTTTATCCCTATGAAAGAAGGACCTTTCGGTCCTTCTTATTTTTGTGTTACTTTTCCGTTTTCAATATGCAAAACCTTATCGGCAACCTCCAACGCTTTAGGTCGATGGGTAACCAATATGCAGGTTTTATTGTTGAGATTTGCAATATTTTCAATCAAACGTTTTTCCGTATCTGCGTCCAACGCGCTGGTCGCTTCGTCTAACAACAAAATAGGACGTTCCGAAAGCAATGCCCTTGCCACAGCCAAGCGTTGTAATTGCCCTTCCGACAAACCTGCGCCACCTTCCGATAAAACAGTGTCAAGACCTTGAGGGAGCTCAAAAACAAATTCTGCACAAGCCGTCTTTATGCAAGAGAGCATTTTTTCCTTTAATACTTCCAAATTTGTCTCTTTTGAGAAAAATGCAAGATTTTCATAAATTGTACCCGAGAAAAGGAAATTCCCCTGCGGGACATAAGCAAACAAATCTCTTTCTTTTGCTGTTAAAGGGCTTTCACCTTCTTGCATCTGCAAAACCATACTCCCCGACGTCGGTTGATACACTTGCAGTAAAAGTTTGAATATTGTGCTTTTCCCTGCGCCCGACGGCCCCGTTAAGCAAACGATTTCACCTTTATTAATTTGCGCCGACATATCGCTTAAAATTTCCTCTCGACCATACGTAAACGCAAGGTTTTTAAAGGAAATATTCGCAAGGTTTTCGTAAATTGTCTGTCCGTCACCTTCTTCTTCCGTTATTTCTACGGTGATATCTTCAATTTCAGCCAAACGCTCGCCACTCGCTATGCGAGCATAGTACGCAGGTGGTATCGTCGAGAATGAAGAAAGAGGCGATTGCAACTGCATCAATAGTAGAATTGCCGACAAAATCGAACCGTAGTCAGTCGTTCTACCGTACAATATACTTACACTGCACCATACAACGGCAAAAATTAAGCCAAAATTACTCAAAAGCGAGAAAATTGCATTCATCCCTGCGCGCAAGCCGTTGCGTTTCATACGCTTTTGATAATAGCTTTGTGCGAAGTCCTCCGCTTTATCCGTGCTCTTCCCCTCAACCCCATAAGCCTTTACGGTCAAAAGTGAGGAAATACTTTCCTGCATATACGAACGGGATTCCGCATCCGCCGACATCACCTCTTTATGATGCTTTTTCAATTGCTTTCTAAAAAACATCGTGATAGCGGCAAATATTACCCCTGCGAACACATAAATAGCGGTAAATAACGGATCAATCGTCAAAAGAGCCACAATAGATCCAACGCATTGCATTGCCATAGCCACAACCGCAGGTAATAAGGAAACAGAATACGCAGAAACCTCATTAATGTCGGTGGTTAAACGAGTGATTAAGTCTCCGCTGTGATATTGCTGTACTGCCGCGTAATCAGAGCGCAATATTTTACCATATAAACGAGTACGAAGCCCTGCAGTCATCTTTGCATTTGCCTTTTCCGAGAAATAGCCACGCATTACCTTCAAGACAATTTTTAAAAGCAAAAATCCTAAAAGTAAACCAGCAAAAAGCCACAGTTTTTCCGTTTCTTTATTCGATGCGCTATTAATGAGATAACGCACCATGTACGCAAATAAAATGGAAAATACCGTCGTAAAGACGGCAAGACTCGTCAAAAAAAGGATAGACGAGCGGTAAGGTCTCGTCTCTTTTTTTAACCAAATTTTTCCTTTGTTATTTGCTTTTGTTTTCATCGTTATTTTCTCTTCTTTCTTAAACCAAACGCGTAAAGGACACGCTTTGCACCGTTCCTACATCTCGCCTTTAACAAGACAAAAAAACGTCTTACTTTATAGGTTTTTAAGCGTTTTTCCGCGTATTTAAGGTACTTTTTATCCGTACAGTAGAAATGCTTTCCCTTGCGGAAAAATTCTGATAAAACGCCGATAACGGCGTTTTCAGGCACCTTCTCGTCGGAGTAGCAATTATCACCTCGAATGATATATCCACCTTCAATCGGTTGCAATACACGGTGTAAAATATAGGCATCTCCACGGCGATATAATGCTACATCCAGGCGCTTCAATCGCTCCGTTTTTGCCAACACAACAATGGTATCGCGACGATTTTTCAACATCGGTAGCATACTGACACCAACCGTAGGTCCGACATATTTTCCGTGTGATAACAATACCTCTTCAATTGTTTGCTTTTCAATTTGTTCCATTATTCAGCAAAACCGTTCCCCATGATTGCATCCATGAATTTTTGAACGTCAGCGCGAGCACGATCCTCTTCCACCTCATATTCCGACAGCAATGCGGCAACACCTTCTTCCAAGGTATGCTCCTCGGAGAAAAACTTCCACATAAAAGCCCCCGTTTCATTGAGATTAATCATACCATGGAAGGTTTTACTCATTGCGCCAACGGGCACAACGACGTTTTCGCCACCAACCACACGGAGAACAAAGCCTTTTTTAATCTTCATATCTATACCTCTTCAAGGGATTGTTCCCTTTCTTCAAACGACAAGCCTGTCAATTGCTCGAACGACAGCTTTACAGCTTCTTTTGAAATGTCGCACTTCAATAAATATGCAGGAGTTGTTGCAATCAATTTATCCGCAAGCTCTAACGTGGAAACAACGTTTTCTTCCTCTTCCGGTAAAAGAATTTGCCCAAACAAACGAGCAGAAACCTCGGAAGACGTTAACCTTCGTATAGAGTTTTCCTTCGCCTGTTCTAAAAAGCAAAGTCCACAAAGGGGTGCAAACGAACGAATCCCCCACGACTCTTTACCTCGCCAAGGAGTTCCATGGGCAAGAAAGCCTTCCCCGATGAATTGTAAAATCGGCTTATCACCGTTAATCATCCTCGGGGTGCCCAAATACTTTTTCCAAAGGCGGGTATGTGTGGATTTCCCTGTCCCACTACGGCCTAAAAAGGCGTAACCCTTTCCATCATATTCTAACACGGCGCAATGTAACAACATCCGCCCCAACACGGGGATTTGATTACACAAGCTACGATACAGGCATATATTTTCAATATATCCATCCGAAAACGCTTCAGAGGTGGCTCTTTCGGCCGCAAATTCCTCCGCCGTAACCTTTGCAACGATATCCACGGGCGAGGTTTGATCCTCTGAAAGATATTCGTGGCAAAACTTCGTGGTGAAATCGTACTGATTTTCAATTTTAACGCGAAGCCCTGCAATTTCGTATATCATAAATCAATAATTATTTGTCCATTCGCCATCGTCGTATTCGGAGCTGGTAGGAGGAGTAGGCACGTCCTTCGAACCCGATACGCCAAGCCAAATGCCAACACCCAACAAAATTGCAATACCTAAAGTCAACAACCCAATGGCAATGTATTGTAATGTATTTTTCTTCATAATTTCCTCTTATAAACGAACGTCACCCTTTTCACCAAGCAAATCCGCATGCTTATTTAAAATGGGATCGATTTCTTCCTCGATAAATTCAACCGTTTGCGAAGGAGCCCTACCGATAAAGTTTTTCCCGTCAAGAATATCACCCAAATGATCCCAAACAGGTCGGAACATTTCATCTTGCTTGATAAGGTCTATAAGGTTATTATCTTCACCTTCTACCTTTACGGTTTTACCTGCCTCCATGGATAAAACGCGGATACGTTCGTGCAATTCTTGACGGTTACCGCCAGCCTTCACGCATTCCATCATAATATTTTCCGTTGCCATAAATGGAAGCTCTGCACGGATATGCTTTTCGATTACCTTTTCATAAACCACAAGGTTATCCGCAACGTCCATATATACGTTCAAAATGGCATCTACCCCCAAGAAGGCCTGCGCGTTTACAATACGGCGGTTTGCCGAATCATCCAAGGTTCTTTCAAACCATTGCGTAGAAGCCGTCAAAGCGCTGTTCATAGGCAAAGAAATTACGTATCTTGCCAATGCACCGATTCGTTCAGAACGCATAGGATTGCGTTTATATGCCATCGCCGACGAACCGATTTGTTTCTTTGCAAACGGCTCCTCAATCTCTTTCATATTTTGTAAAATACGAATATCATTAGAGAATTTATAAGCACTTTGGGCGATTTGCGACAATACGCACAAAATATTGTAATCAAGCTTACGAGGGTATGTTTGCCCCGTAACGCCATATACCTTGTCGTAACCCATTTTTGCAACAACACGCTTTTGCAATTCCTTAACCTTTTCCTCGTCACCGTTGAAAAGCTCTAAAAAGCTTGCTTGCGTACCCGTTGTACCCTTTACACCACGCAACTTAATCGTTTCTTTGGCGTGGATAAGGTTGATATAATCCATCTCCAAATCCTGTAACCAAAGCGTTGCTCTTTTGCCAACAGTGGTCAATTGTGCAGGCTGTAAATGGGTAAAGCCAAGCGTAGGCAAGTCTTTATATTGCAATGCAAATTTCTTCAGCTTATCCATTACGTTGACGAGCTTTTTCAAGATAATATCCAATGCTTCGTCCAACATAATCGCTTCGGCGTTGCAATTTACAAAACAGCTCGTTGCACCCAAGTGAATAATGGGCATTGCTTTTTTCGCATATTCGCCATAAGCGTGTACGTGCGCCATAACGTCGTGACGAACTTCTCTTTCAAATTTAGCAGCCAATTCGTAATCGATATCGTCCGCGTATTGTTTCAATTCGTCCACCTGCTCCTGCGTGACGTTTAGGCCAAGCTCCATTTCTGCTTCGGCAAGCGCCACCCACAGTTTTCTCCAAAGCTTAAAACGTTTTTCGTCGGAAAAAGCGTGCTGCATTTCCTTGCTAGCATAACGAGTCATTAAGGGATTTGTATAAACGCTGTAATCAACCATCGTATACCTCTTACGCTTTGATAGGTTCCGCGTACTCTACGCCAAAGGTTTCCGCCGTAACGGATTTCATCTTTTGTTCTTCGTAAGGTTTATCATACCAATCCGTCTTAATATTTGCGATTTCGTCCACCGTTTCCATGCCTTCAATTACACGGCCGAATGCAGCATATTGTCCATCCAAATATTCCGCATCATCATGCATAACGAAGAATTGCGAACCAGCAGAGTCGGGATGTTGTGCACGAGCCATCGACAAAACACCTCTTTCGTGCGCGATGTCGTTTTGCGTAAAGCCGTTACCCGAGAATTCTCCCTTGATACGATAACCAGGACCACCCGTACCCATACCGTCGGGATCACCACCTTGAATCATAAAACCTGCGATAACGCGGTGAAAGATTACGCCATTATAGAAACCCTTGTTTACCAACGACAAAAAGTTGTTTACCGTATTAGGCGCTTTTTCAGGGTAAAGCTCCGCCTTAAAGGTTTTACCGTTTTCCATTTCAAAAGTAACGATAGGATTGCTCATAATATATACCTCTTATTCTTCTTCATATTTCTCAACGAGTACCTTTGCTTCTTCAAACAATTGCAAAGAGAATTCGTCAGGATAACCATTTTTATATACAACGCGCGTAATGCCTGCGTTGATAATGATTTTTGCGCATATAACGCAAGGCTGATGCGTACAATAAAGGGTTGCACCGCTGATATTAATACCAGAACGAGCCGCCTGAATAATAGCATTTTGTTCCGCGTGAACAGCAAAACAAAGCTCGTGCTTCGTCCCGCTTGCAATATTCAGCTTACGGCGTAAGCATTCCCCTTTTTCTTCGCAACTTTTGATACCTGCAGGTGCGCCATTATACCCCGTAGTCAATACGCGCTTATCTTTTACAATAATCGCACCAACGTGACGGTTTTCCTGATAACAGCTCGACCACGTAGCCACCGTTTCCGTCAAAGCCATAAAACGTTTATCCCATTTATTCATTCCCATAAAAACACTCCTCCTTTTACGGCTATACATACTGGATAAATTATAACACAATTTTTATTAAAATGCAATACTTTCAAAGGCTTTTTCGTCCCTTTCGTCGCATTTTTTGTCCCGTATAAAAATTTTTCCTCTTTTTTCCACTTTTTTTGTTTGATTATCCTAAAAAAATGTTTATAATAATAAGGTAAATAAAAGCCGAGCATTACTCGGCGCAATTTCGGAGGAATTTATGAATATTAAACCTTTATTCGACAAAGTTGTTATCGAAAGCGTAACGGTAGAAGAAAAAACGAAAAGCGGTTTTTACCTTCCCTCTTCCGCACAAGAAAAGCCCCAAACCTGTCAGGTTGTAGCGGTTGGCCCTGGCGGTATCATCGATGGTAAGGAAGTAAAAATGCAGGTTAAAGTTGGTGACAAGGTGCTTTGTTCCAACTACGCTGGCTCTAATTTCAAAGTTGACGGTAAAGAATTTACGATTATTAAACAAAGCGATATCCTCGCAATCGTAGAAGACTGATTATAAAAGGAGAATAGACATGGCAAAACAGATTAAATACGGCGAAGACGCAAGAAAAGCATTGGAATCAGGCGTTAACGTTTTGGCAGATACGGTAAAAATTACCCTCGGGCCCAAAGGTAGAAACGTTGTACTTGATAAAAAATTCGGTGCCCCCCTCATCACCAACGACGGTGTAACGATCGCAAAGTAAATCGAACTCAACGATCCTTTTGAAAATATGGGTGCACAGCTTGTAAAGGAAGTTTCCACTAAAACTAACGACGTTGCTGGCGACGGTACGACGACGGCTGTTGTTTTGGCGCAAGCAATCGTTCGCGAAGGTTTGAAAAACCTTGCGGCAGGCGCTAATCCCATCATCTTGAAGGAAGGAATCAAAAAGGCTGTTGATACGACGGTTGAACACCTCAAAGGCATCTCTAAAGCCGTTGAAAGCAACAAAGCCATTGAACAAACGGCTTCCATCTCGGCTGGTAGCCCTGAAATCGGTAGCTTGATTGCAAAAGCAATGGAAATCGTAGGTAAAGACGGCGTTATTACCGTAGAAGAAGGCAAGTCTATGAACACCGAGCTTTCTACCGTAGAAGGTATGCAGTTTGACCGTGGCTACGCATCCGCATACATGGTAACGAATACCGATAAAATGGAAGCGGTTATGGAAAACCCCTACATTTTGATCACCGATAAGAAAATTTCCAGCTTGCAGGAAATTCTTCCCGTAATCGAACCCCTTGCACAACAAGGCGCTAAACTCCTTATTATCGCGGAAGACGTTGAAGGCGATGCTTTGGCGGCGTTGATCGTAAATAAGCTTAAGGGTGTATTCAACTCCGTTGCAGTAAAAGCTCCTGGCTTTGGTGATAGAAGAAAAGAAATGCTTCGTGATATCGCAATCCTTACGGGTGGTGAAGTTATCTCCTCCGATTTGGGCATCGAATTCAAGGAAGTTACCATCAATATGTTGGGTAGAGCGGCAAGCGTACGCGTTGACAAAGAAAACACCACCATCGTTGGCGGTGCAGGCGACGTCATGGCGATTAAAGAACGCATTATGTCCATCAAATCGCAAATTGCTGAAACCAAATCCGATTACGATCGTGAAAAATTGCAAGAACGTCTTGCAAAACTTGCAGGCGGCGTAGCAGTTATCAGCGTAGGCGCAGCAACCGAAGTTGAAATGAAAGAAAAGAAATTGCGTATCGACGATGCTTTGGCGGCAACGAGAGCAGCAGTTGAAGAAGGTTACGTTCCCGGCGGCGGCAGCGCCCTCCTCTCTGCAGTTCCTACCGTGAAAAAGTTGGTTGCAAGCTTGAACGGTGACGAAAAGACGGGTGCGGCAATTGTTTTGAAGGCTTTGGAAGAACCCATCAGACAAATTGCAAAGAACGCAGGCTTGGATGGTTCCGTTATCGTTGATAAGGTACTTTCCTCCAAAAAGACCAACTACGGCTTTGATGCGTTGAACAACAAATACTGCGATATGGTAGAATGCGGTATCATCGATCCTACGAAGGTTACCCGTTCCGTATTGCAAAATGCGGCTTCCGTTGCTGCAACCTTGCTTACCACGGAAAGCATCGTAACCGATATCCCTACCCCTCCTGCTCCTATGGCTCCTGGCGGTGATATGGGCGGTATGTATTAATAAAAACCGAAAAATAATGGCAAAGGACAGCTTTTTAAAGCTGTCCTTTTATTTTTATACCATATTTTCAAGAATAAGTTTATCCGCAACAAGGGCGATAAATTCGCTATTAGTCGGCTTTTCCACGCCAAGATAAATCCTTGCCCCAAAAATAGCGTTAATTGCATCGATACGACCTCTATTCCACGCAACCTCGATTGCGTGCCGAATCGCCCTTTCTACCTTACTCGGCGTTGTGCTAAATTTCTTTGCGATAGACGGATACAATTCTTTCGTAACACTGTTTATGATATACGGGCGCTCAATCGTCGCCTTAATACCTTCCCTTAAATAACCATAGCCTTTAATATGCGGAGGAATACCGATTGCAATGAAAATTTCACTTATCTTTTCCTCTATCGTGATAGGCTTACGCTTTACCGCCGTATCCTTTCCGTTAGAGGGCTTATCCTTCATCAGCTCTTGGATACGTTCCATCGCCGTAGAAACGGAAAACGGTTTTCCAAGATAATAAGCTGCGCCTTCCGACATCGCCCGTTCCACCAATGCATCGTTGGGGATACCCATAGCGATAATTTTAGCATTCGCCCACGTCTTTTTCACCATACGGATTACACCACAGCCGTCCGTACCCTTTAATATCATGCCTACAATCACCAAATCAGGTTTCAAGGAAAGAATTTGTTTGATTCCTTCATCGCCATCGTCGCCTGCATATACAACGTTAAAGTTTCGATCCTCGCTCAATGCATCCCTTAATTGCGATAATACCGCCATATTCGATTCAAGTAAAATAACTGTGTTTGTTCTCATAATAGTTCTCCTTGTGTTAAGTTTTTTCCATATGGTAGCCCTATTATAATACATAATTTGCAACTTGTAAAGCGATTATTTTACAATATTCAAAAATATTTTTAAAATAATCGTATATTATTGTAAAATAATCGATAATCCGTCCCGAAATTTGTCGAAAATAAAAAACCGTATGGGTTCATACGGTTTTTTTTGTCTATTAAGAATGTGTTTCGTCGATATATTCGTCGTAGGTAACAGGTCTATCGTAGGTCTTCTTATCGTTGATTTCGATAATACGGTTTGCAACGGTATTCATCAATTCTTGGTCGTGCGAGGTCAACAACATACAGCCCTTATAATTGCTTAAACCATTGTTAAGTGCGGTAATCGATTCGAGATCAAGGTGGTTGGTCGGTTCGTCAAAAATAAGGAAATTGCTGCCCTCAAGCATCATTTTAGCAAGCATACAGCGTACCTTTTCGCCACCGGAAAGCACCTTTGCCTTCTTCAACGCTTCTTCGCCCGAGAAAAGCATTCTACCCAGCCAACCACGAAGATATTCTTCGAAATGGTCGTTGGAGTATTGCGAAAGCCATTCCACCAAGTTCAAGTCGCAACCCATGAAGTAATCGTTGTTGTTTTGAGGGAAATAGGAAACGGAAATCGTTTTACCCCACTTCACCGTACCAGAGTCGGGCTGTTCTTTACCCATCAAAATATCGTAGAGCATCGTAAGAGTGGTACTCTTATCGGATACGATACCGATTTTTTCATCACGCTGAACACTGAAGGAAACCTTTTCAAAGTAACCTTCCTTGGTCAAGTCCTCTACGATAAGGATATCGTTGCCAATGTCTTTTTCAAACTTGAAATCAATGAAGGGATATTTACGAAGGGACGGCTTAAAGTCGTTAATCGTAAGCTTTTCAAGCTCTTTCTTACGCGAGGTAGCCTGACGAGACTTGGACGCGTTTGCCGCGAAACGCGCAATAAATTCTTGCAATTCCTTCGCTCTTTGCTCTGCTTTCTTGTTTTGGTCCTTTTGTTGACGCGCAAGCAATTGGCTGGTTTGATACCAGAAATCGTAGTTACCAACGTACATGTTGATTTTACCAAAGTCAACGTCGCAAATGTTGGTACATACTTTATTAAGGAAGTGACGGTTGTGGGAAACGATAATGATGGTATTTTCAAAGTCCATCAAATAGTTTTCAAGCCATCTAACCGTTTTAATGTCAAGGTTGTTGGTAGGCTCGTCCAAAAGCAATACGTCAGGATCGCCGAACAATGCCTGTGCAAGCAATACACGCACCTTTTGCTTTGCATCCAAATCACTCATCAACGAATAGTGGTATTCTTCACCAATATCCAATGCGTTAAGTAGCTGTGCGGCTTGGAATTCCGCATCATAGCCGTTCATTTCAGCAAATTCGCTTTCCAAATCCGCTGCGCGAACGCCATCTTCTTCCGAAAAGTCAGGCTTTGCGTACAAAGCATCCTTTTCATCCATGATTTCGACCAAACGCTTGTAACCAAGCATAACGGTACGCAAAACCGTTTCATTGTCATACATATTTTGGTTTTGTTGCAAAACGGACATACGTTCATTCTTGTCCAAAGAAACGAAACCCTTTTGGGGTTCAAGCTCCCCGGAAAGTACCTTTAAGAAGGTAGATTTGCCTGCACCGTTTGCACCAATGATACCATAGCAGTTTCCCTTCGTAAACTTCAAATTTACGTCTTCAAACAACTTTTTACTGCCAAATTGAAGGGATACCCCTGTAACCTGTAACATTTAACACCTCTGTCTTTATTATTAACCACAGTATTATAGCATAACTTTTTAAATAAAGCAATCATTTTCAATGGTTTAGAGCTTAATTGTCCGTCCGAATCCAATGCGCGTTCATACGCATATATTCCCAAGCTAAATTCAAGCAAGTACCTTCGGGATTATCACTCAATTCCATTGCCGTAAAGTTATAAATCAGTGCCCCGCCGATTTCCTCGTATGCACTCCAGCCGTATGGATTAAGGAACGTAATCTTTTCCAAGAAGAAAGAGCAATCCTTTTTCGTATGATTAGGCGCCCTATGCTGGTCACAAGGAAGGCCAAATGCAAGCGGAGCGATATATTTTACCGTTGTGGCAATCGTCAATGTAGTAATTCGGTGCGCCATCACAAAAATGGCATTCGACATGTGTGTAACGCCCTCGGGAATCACGACATCCTCCATAATATCACGGATACCGATAAGCTCTACCATATCCTCGTCCGTATATAAGAAACACCCACTCGCCTTATCTTCGCTGATTTTACTAACAAAATCATCCGTATAATGGATATCCTCTTGCTTTACGTTATCAGTAATGCAGCCATTTTCTTCCCTACCTTGCAGCCCAATCTTTAATTGAGATTTATCATATACTTCACGCAAATTAAAGCAATGGATAAATGCGCCTACCCCGATTTCCTCAACGTTTTTACCAATAATGAGCTTATTTAGATCGTACGCCTTGGCAAATGCATTGGTTGCAATTTTTACAACGGGAATATTTTCGTACAACTTGTCCTGCCCCGTAGAATCCTTGGCAATAACAGTAACGGTGTCGGGAATATGTACAAAACGAGCCAACGGTTTCGGATTTCGGGGAACAGGTCCTACACATACGGCGTAGCAACGCTCGCCCTCCACAACCTCGTAACTTAATTGAACCGCATCACACCAAATACAAGCACCAAAACCCGTTACATAGTCGTGATCTATCATCGGAAGAATAGCACCCTCCTCCAATATCTCTTCGCATGTTATACAATATATGTAGGAGCTATACCCGTCTTCCTGACAAGTAGGCGAAATCTCAGCAGCCTCCGTGCCGATATGCCCAATGGCGTTGATTGTATAGAATTCTTCCACAAAATCGCAGTTTTCGCACCATTTTTTGTAGAACCCGTCTGTGATACAATCAGCGTCCACGGAAGATATTACCATACTATGCGTTGTACAACCCGTAGGTTCTTCCTCAACCTCATCTTCCTCATACGAGGTTTCAGGCTCAACACGCTCACTCGCAGAAGAGCTTTCCTCCTCGTTGGTTTGCGAAGAACTTTCTACAGCCTCACTTTCGGAACTTTCCTCCAAAAGCGACTCGCTCCCACTTGATGCCTCGTTGTAGATAGGTATAAACTCCTCTACACCCCCTTTTGCTTTTTTGCATGCGGATTGCATTACACAAGGGATAAGCACAAGAATGAATAATAATAGATATTTGACGAATTTATTTTTCATAATTTCCTCTTTTGTATATCTATAATAAAATGCCTCCGGGTAACCCAAAGGCATTTTATACTCTTAAAAAAAATTATTGAAGCTTTTCTACTGCCGTCGCTACGTCAGCAACCGTAACAAGATTTTCAACCTCGTCATCGGGAATGGTGATACCATATTCGTCTTCAAGTTGGCTCAAAAGTTCAACAACGTCCAACGAATCAGCACCAAGATCATCAACGATCTTTGCATCAGGGGTAACCTTCTCAACGGGAAGATTAAGAGCTTCGGCAAGCATAGCCTGGATTTTTTCTAACATAAATTTTTCCTCCGTGTCGTTAGCGTCAATGTATTTGACATAAGTATTTTAATATAAATAGATTATATTGTCAAGTGTTTTTCCGTATTTTTCCGCAAACGCCTTATTTCGTCTTATTTTTCATCGTCAACCCGATACGGTTTTTCTTAACATCCACTTCTTTTACACGAACCTGCACGATTTGACCAACCTTCAATACCTCGGAAGGATGACGAATATAACGTTCGGTAATTTCGGAAATATGCACCAAACCGTCTTGATGCACACCGATATCGATAAACGCGCCAAAGTCAACGACGTTACGCACCGTACCTGTCAATTCCATGCCCACCTTCAAATCTTCAATGCCCATAATATCTTTACGAAGGATGGGAGCAGGCAAAGCATCACGGATATCACGACCGGGCTTCATAAGTTCGGTGATAATATCGTTCATCGTTGCTTTATCAAGTTCGGTTTCTTTTGCCGCTTTCTCTTCGCCATAAGCCTTAATTTTTTGGCGTAAATCGTCGATTTTACGAGCTTTCACATCCTCTTTGGTGTAAGAGAACAAGGAAAGGAGTTTTTCCGCTTTTGCATAGGATTCAGGGTGTACAGCGGTGTTATCCAAAATATTTTCACCACAGTCAATACGCAAGAAGCCAGCACATTGCGTATACGCCTTTTCACCAAGCTTCGGCACCTTCAAAAGCTGCTTACGGGATTTAAATCTACCATTTTCTTCACGGTACGCAACGATGTTTTTCGCCACGCCAGAGTTTAAACCAGCAACAAATTTCAAAAGAGACACGCTCGCCGTGTTCAAATCCACGCCAACGCTGTTTACACAATCTTCCAAAACGCCTACAAGAACGCCGTCCAAACGCTTTTCATTCATATCGTGTTGGTATTGACCAACGCCAATGGATTTCGGATCGATTTTGATAAGTTCCGCCAAAGGATCTTGCAATCTACGAGCGATAGATACCGCACTACGTGCCGTTACATCGTAATCGGGGAATTCTTCCTTCGCCAGCGCACTCGCCGAATATACGGATGCGCCAGCTTCATTTACGATAACGTAGCCGACTTCTCTACCCGTTTCCGCCTTAATCTCCTTAACGAGTTCAGCGATAAAGATTTCGCTTTCCTTGCTTGCCGTACCGTTACCGCAAGAAATAACCTGCACGCCGTATTTTGCAATCAACTTTTTCAAGACAACCTTTGCTTCTTCCGTCTTATTTTGAGGAGGGGTGGGGAAAACAACGGTTTTATCAAGCACCTTGCCCGTACCGTCTACCACGCAAATTTTGCACCCCGTACGATACGCAGGGTCCCAACCCATCGTGATTTTATCCTTCACAGGCGGTTGCATCAATAAGGGTTTCAAATTAAGCTCGAACATCTTAATCGCTTGTTCGCTTGCATCTTCAAAAAGTTGCGAACGAACCTCTCTTTCTACGGAGGGCGCAATCAATCTATCATAACCGTCTTCCGCCGCTTCTTTTACAATCTTCGTGGATTCGCCACCGTCTTTTAAGAAGCTTGCCGCCGTAATACGCTTTGCAAAATCACCATCCACAACGATGGATACCTTCAAGAATTCTTCCTTTTCACCACGATTTAAGGCAAGAATACGATGGCTCTTCACCTCGGAAACAGGTTCGCAGTAATCTGCATACATACCATACGTTTTCGTTTCATCCGCTTCTTCCTTGCCCTTTGCGTAAGAGGAAACCATTTCGCCGTGTTTAAAGAAGAAATTACGCAACTTTTTACGAGTCGCCGCATCATCGGAAATAATTTCAGCAATGATATCACGCGCACCATCGATTGCATCCGCAACCGTTTTTACCTCTTCCGTGATATATTTTTCAGCCTCTGCTCGTACGTCAAGGGCTTTATCCTGCGCCAAAATCGTATCCGCAAAGGGTTGCAACCCCTTTGCAATCGCCACGGAAGCACGTGTCTTACGTTTTTGTTTGTAAGGGCGGTAAATATCCTCCACCTCCGTCAAAGTAACGGCGTTTGCCATCGCAACGCGGATTTCCTCCGTCATTTTACCCTGTTCAGTAATCGCCTTAATTTTCTCTTCCTTACTCTTTTCAAGGTTGCGGAGGTACGTAAGACGATCGAAAAGCTCTCTCAAAAGCTGATCGTCGCAGTTCCCCGTCATTTCCTTACGATAACGGGCAATAAAAGGGATGGTATTGCCTTCATCAATCAAGGACACGATATTTTTCACGTGCGTGGGATTTAAATTGAATTCTTGTGTAATCGTTTGTAAAATATCCATAAAGTTTACCTGTAAAAATTATTTTCTTATTTTTAAGGAACGTAAAAATTCCTTTTGTTCGTTTGTTAAGCGATGGCTTTCAATTGCCTTTTGTATCGCTTTGTTGTGTGTTTTGGCATCCGTAACACCTTGTTTTAACAACGTCACCCCTTCGTCGTACTCTTTCACGAGAACTTCGGCAATGAGCCACGCCGCTGCCATATGTACGTAATAACGAGAAGTATCTGCCTTACGAAGAAATTCTTCTATAATCGGTAAATATTTCCCCTCTACATATTCCGTTAAAAGTACAACCAACGGATACCGTTCCTCATACTCACCGCCATGAGCAAACAAATCTTGTAAGACGGAAACAAATTCCTCTTTATGCATTTTAATGCATTTTGCCTTGAAACCGTCACAAAGAGCCCAATTATCCATCAATGTAATGCAATCGTAAAGATATTTAAGAAAGTCCTCGTAAGGCAATGTAGCCGCTTGAAACAGTTTTATTGCAGCCACCTCGTAATATTCGTTTGGATAAGCGAAAATTGTTTCAAAATCCGAGAAAAACTCCTTTGCCAACCTATGCAGGATTGGAGTTCTTACCCCAAGAATTTTATACTTTGTAAAAATCAAACGGCGCTGAAAATCAGCAAACTCTTTTTCCGCATAGCCGTTTAGTATCTCAAGAAAGTCGGAATATATCATCTATATATATTCACCATTAAAATGCCAACGGCGTATCCGTATTGCCAACCAACGCAATCGCCTTACGGCTTTCATCAAACATATCGACAATCACCGCCTGGGCTTCCTCGTGACGCATTCCGTTTAATGCTTTCAGCTTTTCCTCAAAGTCAAAAATCTTATTGAAGTGCAACATATATTTTCCGTAAAGGAGCATTTGTGAATTGGTACTTTCATTGCTAAAAAACATACCCGATTTCAACTGCTCACGGCTACGCAAAAACTCGTCTTCCGTAATACCGTTTTTCTTCATCCCTTCGATTACGTCACAAATTGCGCCGTACGCCTCGTAGACGTGAGTAGGATTAACGCCTGCGTAAATTTTCAAAGCACCGCATTCACGGAACAGCGAAAGGTAAGAATATACCGAATAAGCAAGCCCGCGTTTTTCACGTACCTCTTGGAATAATCTTGCACTCATCGAACCGCCTAAAATAGCGTTTACGGCATTTATGAGGTTTTCGTTTTTATCCCCTCTTGCAACGGACGGATATGCAATCGCAACGTGCATTTGCTCAATCGGTTTCGTCTTTACAAGTGTTTGGTGGCAATTGACAATTGTCTGTTTCCTTTCCTCAAAAACACCTTTATCAAGCTTTCCAAAATAGCTTTCCACAAGCGCTTGTGCCGTTTGCGCATCAATATTCCCTGCAAAGGAAATTACGATATTTTCAGGGCAATATCTCGCCTTTTTATAACGGTAGATATCCTCCACGGTAAAACCTTTTACGTTGCTTGCAGGGCCGAGAATATTACGGCCATAGTTTTCCTTACCGTAATGTGCAGTACCTAACAAATCCAAGCACAAATCTTCAGGGGAGTCCTCATTCATAGAGATTTCTTCGCATACAACCCCTTTTTCCCTCACCATTTCATCTTCAGGGAAGGTTGCATTTAAGAATAAATCCGCAAGTAATTCAAAGCAAGCCGCCGTATGATCAACCGTACATTTCGAATAATAGCAGGTAAGGTCTTGACCGGTAAAAGCGTTCACCTGCGCACCCAAGCGGTCAAACGCATCCGAAATTTCAAACGCGTTGCGCTTCTTTGTACCTTTAAACTGCATATGCTCGATAAAATGCGAAATACCGTCCTCGGCATCCGTTTCAACCGATGCGCCCGTACCGACCAAAATACCCATAGATACGGACATCAAGCCTTCCATCTTTTTTACCACGAGACGCAAGCCATTTTCATATTTTTTCTCGTATATCATTTTTAACCTTCTTTTTGTAAATTTTGCGAAACCGTTACCGATTTCAAACCATGATTTTGATAAAATTTCAGAATATCACGCAAGGCATCCGCCGTTTCTTTCATGGGATGCATTAAAATAAAATCTCCACTCTTCACGTTGTTCGTTGCTCGACTGTAAATAAGCGCCGTATTTTTATCCCGCCAATCAATGGTATCCTTCGACCAAAGCACTGTGGATAATCCAAGCGAAGTAGCCGCCGCCACCATATCGTCATTATATGCACCCGATGGCGGTGCAAATAGAACAGGTTTTACCCCTATTGCACGTTGGATAAATTGATTGCACGCATTAATTTCCTTTTGATTTTCCTCAAAATTAAATTTTGAATGGTCTTTATGGAAATAACCGTGGTTTCCAATTTCGTGCCCTGCGTCATAAATTGCCTTCAAGCAGTCTACGTTATCATCCGCCCAACACCCACCGATAAAAAAGGTGGCACGTGCGTCATACTCCGACAAAATCGTTAAAATGCGATACACCTCATCCGTACCCCAATACACGTTGAACATTAAGGAAACACCTTTCGGTTCTTCTTCGACGCAACGATAAATATTTGCATTGTCGGATTTTGTGGAAACACTTTCTTGTATAGGCGAAAGGCATAACGCCCCAATCGACAAAATCAGCACACCTAAAACGATATTCGTTGCTAATTTTAAGCGTATAGACTGCCCTAAATTTCTATTTTTCATCGCATTAATCCTTATAAAAGAGTTTTATCTATCATATTTTCTCTTTTATAAAGTTATGCCTTGAGTGTAAAATCAACGGATTTTTACGATAGTAACACCCGTTTCCCCTTCGCCATATTTTCCAAGCCTATATTCTGCAACGTTTCTATGCGTACGCAAATATTCGTGAATACCAGCGCGGAGTTTTCCCGTACCAACACCGTGCACGATACGCACTTCTTCAAGGTTAGCAATCACCGCCGAATCAATAAATGCCTCTACCTCGGGCAACGCTTCGTGTACAGTTAAACCGATTACATTGATTTCAAGAGTAGGCGCGGGTTTCGGATTTAACGATTTCTTTACCTGCACCCGCTCGTCATTCTTACCACCTTGCCATTTCTTTTTAGAAACAGTTTGCGCTTTTGTTTCATGAATTACAAGCGATAAATCGGAAATTTTACAACGCATACGAAGATTTCCGCAGAGCACCTCCGCCTCGCCTTTATTTAAGCGGATATTTTGCACCTCGCCTTCTTGCGCAAGCGTTTTTACGTATACCTTTTGACCAAGCTTTAATTGATCGGGTTTTACAGGTACGTATTGAGGTAAATTTTCTTCCTCAAACTCGCTCTCATACGCTTTATCGGAAAGTTTATTTTTAAGGGTTCTTGCCTTGATTAAATCATTTTGCGAAAGGTTTTCCTTGGCAAAAATTTCTTCAATTTCATGCAAAAGCTCTTCCGCATCCGAAACGCGGTCGTTTATGATACGACGGGATTCCGCTTTTGCCGAAACAAACAGTTTTTCCTTTTCCTTTTTGAGTTTTTCACGCTCCTGCTCTAAAAGATCCAGCTTTTCTTGCCACTCCGCCTTTAAACGATTGGTTTCATAAAGTACTTCTTCCGCTTGAATACGGCTTTCTTCCGCATTTCGTACGATATTTTCAAACTTTTGGGCATCCTCGGAAAGGTTAGAAAGCGCATCTTGTAAAATGCTCTCCTTTAACCCCAAACGCCTTGAAATTGCCAAAGCATTACTCGAACCAGGCAACCCTATATGCATAACGTACAAAGGCTGCAGGGTGTTTGTGTCAAACTCCATACAAGCATTTTCAATGCCCTTTGCCGCAAATGCAAACTCCTTTAAGGAGGTATAGTGCGTGGTTACAACGCCTGCGCAACCGCTGTCTAAAAGGTGAGAAACGATCGCTTTTGCGAGTGCTTGTCCCTCATCGGGATCTGTACCACCGCCAAGCTCGTCAATAAGCACCAAGCTGTTTGCATTTGCACTGTTCACAATATGAATAATATTGGTAATATGCGACGAGAAGGTGGACAAGCTTTCTTCAATGCTTTGCGCGTCCCCAACGTCGCAATAAATCTCTTCAAAAGTAGAAAGGGTGGCCCGTTTTGCGGGGATAAATAAACCGCACATTGCCATCAAACAAAACAGCCCTACCATCTTTAAGGTAACCGTTTTACCGCCCGTATTTGGACCACTTATCAAGAGGAAACGATACTCCTTACCCAACGCAAGGCTGACGGGGACGACTTTTTTACGGTCAATCAAAGGGTGTCGGCCTTGGTCAATATCAATCATACCCTTTCCGTTAATTTCAGGCTTAACGCAGGATAATTTATAAGCATACTCGGCACGAGCATAGTAGCTGTCAAGCTCCTCCAACACCTCAATATCCAAGGTCAGCTCGTCACTCATAAACCCAACACGGCGGGAAAGTTCGCCTAAAATACGCTCTACCTCTTCCTTCTCATCAATCTGTAAGGAACGGAGTTCGTTATTCATTTCCAAAATTTCTTCAGGCTCGATAAAGAAGGTTGCACCACTCGACGAACGATCGTGTATAAAGCCCTTGATATTGCGCTTATACTCCGCACGAACGGGCAAAACGTAACGATTATCACGCATTGTAATAATGCCGTCTTGTAAATATTTCCCTTCGCTCCCCACAAGATATTCCGATAAGCGGGTACGAATGCGCTCGTTCAACAAACGAATTTCACGACGAACGGTATAGAGCTTATCGCTGGCATAATCGCTCACCTCAGTATCGCTTAATATCTTCGTGCGAATATCCTCTTCCAAGTTTGCGTCGTAGTATAAATTGTTCGCAAGTAAACGAATTTCACGGATATTTTCGTCCGTTACACCTTGAATAGAGGTATATGCGATACGGGCGGAACGCAATAAGTTTTCCGCCTTCAACAACTCACCGCAGGTTAATGCAGAGCCTTTCTTTGCCCTACCCAGCTCGTCCGCAAACGCGGGAAACAATTCCACCTTGGATATACCGTGAGTAAACAGCAGGGTAACGCATTCCTCCGTGGCAGACAAACGGCGAGAAACCTCTTTGGGATCCGCAGATGGTTGAAGCGTCTTTAAACGTTGCTTACCGCCCTCCAGCACAGCATACTCCGCCGCAAGAGATAAAATTTTATTCAGTTCAGTCTTTTCAATTGCTCTTTGGTTCATTTAATTAAAGCACTCCGCGTTTATAATGTCCCGACGTGCAGGATCTATATAAGCCCTTTTGTTTCATTTCACTATCTTTACAGTCAACCGCCTGCACTTTTTTATCAAGCATGCTGACGTCCAAAAGCTGACCTGCCCCCATAATCCCCGCGCCGATTAAATCCGCACAGTTGTACACCTCAAAACGGCAATTACCGTCCGCGCCTACGTATCTACGCGTGGGGAATACACGACCGTTCTCATCCGTCAATGCGTACCTGGTACGCTTGTCACACTTATTGCAGGTCTTTCCAAACGGACAATAACACAAGTCCATAAGCTTGATATTCCCCGAAGAAAGCGCAAAGGCTTTCTCGCCAATCAATCCCTTCGCCTGGGTTTCATTCAATTCCTTGGAAATTGCATAATAAGACAAGCAATTTACCTTTAAGAGCTCGGCAACTGAATATTCGTTGGTCAGGTTAAAGCCCGTACCTGCGAATAATTTCACGCCGCATTCCTCGGCGAATTTTATCGCACCGTAATTTTCCGCATACACACCGTCAATATTATACGCCGTGAGCCATTGTTTTATCTTATCAAGCTCGTTATCGGTTGCAAAGGCAGGATAATAAATATATTTCTCGAATTTCCCTTCAACAAATGCCTTGGGTAAATCCTCGCACCAATTTTGCGGTTTATAAATTGCTATATCCGTGTAGATTTCGGTAAAATCATCGGAAATCACCGCCGTTTTATCATTCTTACCACATATATTTGCCACTTGCAAATTGCTTATGAAAACAACCGAACGAGTGCCCTTCTGGATATATGCACAAATCTCCGCGTACACCTTTCTTCTAAAAGCATTTAATTCCGACTTCGGGATAAAAATATTACCGTTTATATTGATTTCGTCAAAATAAATATCGGCAGGGAGTCCGTCCGCTTTTGAGAAGCAAGACACCAGTTCTTCTTTACTTAACGGCCTATTTTGTGCGGATTGTAAAATATTGTCACTTTCAAAACGAACACCATTCCATTCCGCAATAGCACGTTCCCCCTCGGTAAAGGTAAGGGTAAAATGGATTTTACCTCGTTTTTCAGCGGACAAAAGTCTTTGATTTACCGCCGTATCCGTCGTAACGAATACGCCGTCACCATTCTTTAAACGATTTTTGGAATCAATTACAAAGGATTTCCCTTGGCTCTTTACATACACCGCGCCACCGACTTCTTCCCCATCACGAATAATCTTAAACGCATCGCCCTTTTGCGGGGTAAAACGGCTTTCTACCAGGAATTGCCCGTTGACAACCTTGACAACGCCTACCTTTTCACCTAAATGCCCTTGAATAGCCGTAGAAAGGAAACGCTTATCCTGGCCAAACGCCAACCCTTTCGTGTAGTTACCACGGTTGTAGGTACGCTTTAAATCGGATAAATTCCCCTCCAGATTTGCTTGTCCGTCCAAAATAGAACGATAGTAGCGAGTGGCAGCCGCAACGTATTCCGGGCGGCGCATTCTCCCTTCGATCTTAAAGGAAATCACCCCTGCATCGATCAATTTTTGGATATCCTCGCCTACGCATAAATCTGACAAGGACAAAGCATAGCTTTTTTCCGCATTCCCATTTCTATCGTAAGCGTATTTTTTGCGGCAAGGCTGTTTACAACGTCCACGGTTACCACTATTCCCGCCAATAAACGAGGAAAAGTAGCATTGTCCTGAAAAACAAGTGCAAAGTGCACCATGGACGAAGGTTTCCGTTTCCATAAATTGTGCAATCTTCGTTATTTCTGCAAGAGGCGTTTCACGGGCCAAAATTACACGTGAAAAACCATATTCCTTGGCAAGCTTTGCTCCATAAATATTACATACGCCAGCCTGCGTGCTCAAATGCAAGACAATATCGGGATACAAGCTATGCACCATTTTACCCAAGAAAATATCCTGCAAAATAATTGCATCCACGCCCTCATTCCACGCAAACAGTAAATCCTTTAAAAAGGCCTCTACCTCCTCGCCCGAACGAACGACGGTATTTAATGCAACGTAAACTTTAGTCCCGCAAAGGTGTGCACGTAAAATGATAGAGCGAAAAGAGTCCACGTCAAAATTATCCGCACCTTGACGGGCGGAAAAAGAGGATGCTAACCCTAAATATATCGCATTTGCGCCATTATTCAGCGCCGCCAAAGCGCTGTCCATATTTCCAGCGGGAGCTAAAATTTCCAACATATTAATCCTTTACGTTCTTTTGAAACCCGAATTCCTCTATTACCCAGGCAATCGCCCCTTCCTCGTTGGTCAACGGGGCTACTACGTTTGACTTTTCCTTTAATCCACTATCCGCATTTTGTACGGCAACGCCTATCCCGGCCGTTTCTATCATCGAGACGTCATTTAATTGATCCCCGACCGCAACCGTTTTTTTAAGTGGCACATTAAAATGCTTTGCCAAAAATTCTACTGCCGTACCCTTAGAGTACCTGCCGTTATTTACCTCAACCAAGAACTTACTGCTTCGTGTAACTGTACAATCAACAAAATCGCACTTGTCCAACGTTTGTAATACCCTCTCATTATCTTCAGGATCTACCATAGCAAGCACCTTATAAGAAGCCAAGCGTTTTTCCTTTACAAATTGCGACAATGGTCTATCAAGCACCAAATTCGCCTTGCTTTTTACAGCATCCTCATACCACTTTAACGCGACATCATCCATATTACAGTAGTATTCCCACCCGTCGTAAACGTGAATATGCAACCCCATTTGTTCCATTTTCTCTACAATGGAAAGTGTAGTTTCATAAGGGATTCTCCCCTCGAAAACAAATTGTTTCGTTTCTATATCCGCGATAATGGAACCTTGACAACAAGCAACCAATCCTTTCAAGCCAAGATCACTCGCTCTCGACAAAATGCCATCGGGCATACGCCCTGTGGAAATAACAAACGTCCCGCCGTTTGCAATATAATCGGAAATCGCTTGCCTATTTTCTTTTAAAATTGTTCCATCCTCATTGACCAACGTACCGTCAAAATCGGAAACGATCAATCCATAGTTTATCTTTCGCATCTATATATTTCCCTTAAAATAATCCTTAATCTTTTTCGCAAGCTCAGGGCCAATCCCTTCCGCCTCACACAGCATCTCTTCCGTTGCATCCATAATTTTGTCTATCGTACCGAATTTTTCCAACAACGCCATGCGTTTTTTCTTGCCAATGCCGTCTATTTCTTGTAAAACGGATGCCAAGTTTCGTTTAGAGTGCAAGCTACGGTAATAGGTAATTGCAAAACGGTCGACTTCGTCACGAATGCGTTGGAGCATCTTCAATGCGTAATCACGATGGTCTATGCGAATGCTTTTCTCCGAAAAAAGAGTAAAAATTTCCTCCTCTTTTTCAGCCAAGGATATCAACTCGATATCCTTAACCCCCATTTCGTCAAACACCTCTTTAATCGCCGACAATTGCCCTTTCCCACCATCGATAATGATAAGGTCGGGCTTTGGAAAACGCTCCGATTCCTCACCGTCAAGCTTTGCAAGGCGGCGGCGCATCATTTCCTGATGGGAAGCATAGTCGTTTGCCCCTTCAACCGTCTTAATCTTAAACCGACGATAACTGCTTTTTTCCGCTTCGCCATCGATAAAGACAACCATCGAACCAACCTTATCCACGCCGCTAATGTTGGAAATATCGTAACATTCCATGCTCTTTGGATATTTTTCCAAGCCCAAAACCTCTTGAAGGCGTTGACAGGCATTTTTCGTCATATCGTTTTTATGTTTAATTTTGTCGATTGATTTTGAGAGGTATTCGCTTGCATTTTTTTCGGCCATTTCCAAAAGCTGACGCTTTACCCCCTGTTTGGGTAATACGATTTCTACACGCTTATCAAAGCGTTCGAAAAAATACTTTTCAAGCAAATCCTTTTCACAAAAATCCTGCGTGATAATTTCGTCAGGCAATTCGTGCGAAGTGTAGAACTGTGCAATAAAGGCGGTTAATGCATCCGTTTCAGTAAACGAACTATCCTCCAAGGCAAAATTTGTACTGCCCTGCATAATACCGCTACGGGTAACCAACACATTGACCGAAGAATAAATAAAATTCGTCTTTAAAGCAATAACGTCTGCGTTTAAAGCGCGATTTAACGAGGTGATACGCTTCAGCTTTAATTTTGACAACATGGCAAGCTTTTCACGATATTCCATTGCAAGCTCGAATTCTTCATTCTCTGCAAAGCGAAGCATTTTTTCTTGTAAAAGCGTTTCCGCCGCTTCGTAATTACCATCCAAGAAGGAAAGCGTTTCTTTAACCTTTGCCGCATATTCCTCTTGCGTGCACAAATGCGCACAAGGAGCAAGGCAACGCCCTAAATGATAAGCAAGGCAAGGTTTTTTCGGCTTTTCTCCAACCGCAACCGAACAGTTTCGCACCTTGTAAACGGCACTGATAACATCCAACAGCTCCCCGCAGCGCACACCACCCATAAACGGGCCGAAATATTTTCCGTCTTTCTTAATCTTGCGAGTAATGGACACACGCGGGAAGGTTTCCTTCGTATGCACCTTGATATATGGGTAGGTTTTGTCATCCTTTAAAAGAATGTTATATTTAGGCTTATATTTCTTGATTAAGTTATTTTCAAGGGCAAGCGCATCGATTTCCGTTTGAGTGATAATATAGTAAAAGTCTGCAATATTCTCCACCATCGCAGCAACCTTTTCGGGTTTTGCGGAGGCGTGAAAATATTGCCGCACCCTATTTTTCAAGATGCGGGCTTTCCCCACGTAAATAACTATCCCGTCCTTGTCCAACATGATATATACGCCGGGCAAATCGGGAAGCAAACTTAATTTTTCTTTTAAGCCACCCATACTACATTATTATATACCAAAACGCAAATTTTTGCAAGGGAATAGAAGAAAAAAAACGGGCTTTATCCCTTTAACAGCCTAAAAATTCGACACCTTTTAATATCACGTCGTTAATTGTATCGTCCACCAAGCTGTAAAAGACGATTTTACCTTGTCGACAGCACTTCACAATGCCTGCACTTTTCAAAAAACGAAGCTGATGTGAAACGGTCGTTTGATTGATTTCAAGGATCCTTGACAAGTCGGTCACACACAACTCACTTATTGCCAAGGCAGATAAAATTTTCACCCGCGTATAATCCGCAAAGACCGAAAAAAAGCACACAACACCCTCGAGGATTTCACCTTGCGGTACATAATCCTCAATCAAGCCTTGTGTGCGTTTATCGAGTAATAACATTTGCGACATATTCCTACCTCCTGATATGTTTATCGAGGATATCATAGCATATGTGCATACGTTTTTTCTGATTTATTTTGTCACTTTTTTATTTATTTTGTCAGGAAATTTTCTTCACCTCGTAGCCTGCATCCGTAATGATGGAAATAAGCGTCTCATCCGAAACAGCCGTGGAAAACGTTACCATAGCAGTCCCCTTTTTCAAGTTTACTTCCACGGAATCCACGCCGTCAATCCCTTGCAACGCCTTTGTTACATGCGCAACGCAGTGCTGACACATCATACCTTCAATCTTCAATACCTTTTTCATTTTATCGTCCTCAACTTTTGTCTTTGTCTTATCGAAATTCATCAACCGCAGGGCGTTTGTTACCACAAATAACGAGCTTGCACACATACACGCCGCCCCAATCATAGGCGTAAGTGAGATTCCCGCAAAAGCAAATACGCCTGCCGCCACGGGGATTGCTACGCAGTTGTAGAAAAACGCCCAAAATAGATTTTGCTTGATAATCCTTACCGTGGCACGGCTGAAATCAATTGCCTTGCCAACCAACCGCAAATCACCCCTGGAAAGTATAATATCTGCACTATCGATGGCGATGTCCGTACCATTGCCCATTGCAATACCAATATCCGCCTCTTTTAAGGCAGGGCTGTCATTGATGCCATCGCCAACCATTGCCACAAAACCGCCCACACTACGAATACGTTGTACTGCCTGCACTTTATCACTCGGCAAGGCCTCCGCAAAATAGTCGTCAATGCCAACCTCTTGCGCTATCGCCTGCGCTACGTTTTCGTTATCACCCGTTAACATGCCCAAACGGATATTTTTCGTTTTTAGTTCGGATATTGCAGACTTGCTTTCCTCTTTTAAGGTGTCTGCAACCGCAAATACACACAAAATATCTTTCTCATCAGCCAAGAAAATAGCCGTTTTGCCTTGTTTAGAGTAGTCTTTTTTAAGCTGATACGCCTTTTGCTCCTCAATCTTGCCAAGCAAACGGCGATTACCAAGACGATACGTTACGCCGTTGAACCTTCCAATTGCACCTTTACCAATTTCATAGTGATATTCTGTTAAATCCACACGGCTTTCGCCAATTTCCTTTTCAGCATAGGTCAAAATGCATTCCGCGATGGGGTGATTGGAGCGAGCCTCGACGCTTGCCGCAAGACGTAAAACCTCCGTTCTATCACCATTAAAAAGCTGAAAATCGGTTACATTTGGCCGTCCCACCGTCAAAGTTGCCGTTTTATCCAACAAAACACAGTTAATATCCTTGGCTTTTTGCAAAATTTCCGCATCTTTATACAAAATACCAAGCGACATACCTCTACCCATCGCCGCCATTACAGCAACGGGCGTCGCCAGTCCTAACGAACAAGGACAAGAGATTACCAAAACACTAATTGCGTAATTTGCCGCCAAGGAAATATCCTTTGACAACCACAACCAAACGATAAATGTCAACATTGCAATAAGTGTAACGACAGGCACGAAAATACCTGCGATTTTATCCGCCACCTTTTGTATAGGGGCTTTACTTGCCCCTGCAGTCTTGACCATCTTTACGATTTGCGAAAGGGTTGTTTCAGCGCCAACCTTTTCCGCCAAAACCTTGATAAATCCGCTTTTTACAATATCCGCACCCGTTACTTTATCACCTTCTTGCAATTCAACGGGCATACTTTCCCCCGTAATCGCAGCACGGTCAATAAAGGCGTGCCCTTCAATGATTTTACCGTCCACGGGGACATATTCCCCTTGTTTTACGAGTAAAATATCCCCCACGGCAATATCCGAAAAAGGCAATTTAACCTGCGCGTCGTTTCTTTCTACTGTCACGGTATTCGGCATCAATTGAATCAACTTTTCAATTTCATCGCCCGTTTTTCGCTTTGATTTCTCTTCCAACCACTTTCCAAGAGTTACCAACGCCAAAATCATCGCCGCTGACTCGTAAAAGACATGTGTATGAGCACCTGCTTTTTGCATAAAAATGGAAACAGTATACACCAAGCTGTAAATAAACGACACCGCTGAACCCATTGCCACCAAAGAGTCCATATTGGGGACGCCTTTTAGCAAAGCTTTTGCACCGCTTGTAAAAAACTTAAAGTCGATCACAATCACAGCAAGCGCCAACATCATTTGAAGGATAAGGCTTACCTTTACGTTGGGTTGTGGCAAACCAACCATACTGCCCATTGAAAAATACATCAACGGCAAAAGGAAAAATAACGATAAGAAAAAACGTTTCTTTAACCGTTGTGGTTGCGGTTGTTCCTTTTTGAAGACATCTTCTTCAAACTCCTTTATACCATAACCAAGATCCATTACCGCTTGTATGATATTCTCGCGAGATACCACACCTTCCTCGTATTCCACCTGCATACATTCGCCCATTAAAGAGACTTCTACTTTCGAAACCCCTTCTATTTTTTGCAATGTACGCTCGATACCGGCGGAACAAGCCGAACAGGACATCCCTGATATTAAAAATTTCTCTTTCATCTTAAACTCCTCGCATTAGGATACCATAAAACCCTTACAATTGTCAAGTAAACGCAAGCAACCTATTTTGTTATGCTTGAAATGTTTATAACGCAAAAAGACGGGTGCTAAAAGACACCCGCCTAAATTTTTGCTTTAGACGAAATTAGTTTTGTTTTTCTTCTTTCTGTGCTACAACTTCTACGCCGTTATAGTAACCACAGCTCTTGCATACTTTGTGAGCCTCTTTGAATTCGTGGCAATGAGGGCATTCAACAAGCGTAGCTGCCGTTGCTTTATAGTTTGCAAATCTCTTGTTCGTTCTGCTCTTGGATTGTTTGTTCTTGGGTACTGCCATATTAACACCTCTGTATTTTATTCTTTCTCTTTTTTATATCGGTTATCCGTTATAGGAAATCGCCTCGCAATCTTCACCGCAAGAGATAGAGAACGGCATACTCGCCATAATCGCATCCTCTACGGCTTTCTTTAAATCAACCACGCCGTTCGTATATCCGTAATCTTCGTAATCTTTACGAGGCTCGAAGTACGCGTCAAGCTCACCTTCTACCTCTTGCGAAGCTGCCTTTAAGCATCTGGAACATTGTCCCTCTATCTTATAAGCCACCGTACCACGGATTTCCAAGGAATCGTCTTCGTATAAATCATAGTCAAACTTGATTTTAACGGCACCGACGAAGTTTACAAACGGAATCTCGATCAAAGTTTCGGGGGCAGAATATTCAAACTCCATACTCCCCGAATATTTCTTTTGCGCATTAAGTTTCCTAATATCAATTATCATCTTAAAACCGACTTTACAATTATAGTGTATTTATTTTACTTTGTCAACTTTTTTCAAGGGAAATTTTCGATTTTTTTATAATAATTCTACGGTTTCTCTTGCAATTACGAGCTCTTCATTGGTAGGAATAATCAAAATCTTCACTTTGGAATTTGCACCCGATACGTCACGAATTGCACCATTGTTCTTTTCAAGGTTCTTCACCTTATCGATTTCCAAGCCAAGATATTGCATATTATCGCAAATCGCTTCGCGAACGCAAGGCGTATTTTCACCAACACCTGCCGTAAATACGATACAGTCCACCCCATTCATTGCAGCCGCATACGCGCCTACGTACTTTTTGCAAGCATAGGCAAACATATCAAGTGCAAGCTTTGCGCGAGGATCCCCATTATCACGAGCAGCCGTCAAATCACGGAAGTCACTGGAAACACCAGATACGCCCGCCATACCACATTTCTTATTAAGGTAGGTAAGCGTTTCCGAAATATCCCAACCTTTTTTCTTCGCAAGATATTCAGCCGCTGCATAGTCCAAATCGCCACTACGCGTACCCATAGGCACGCCCGCCAAAGGCGTGAAGCCCATAGACGTATCTACACTCTTACCACCGTCTACCGCCGTAATAGACGAGCCGTTACCCAAATGGCAAGTGATAATCTTCAACTCTTCAGGCTTTTTACCAAGATACTTCGCCGCTTCTTGCGAAACGAACTTGTGACTGGTACCGTGGAAGCCGTAACGACGGATTTTATACTTTTCGTAGTCGGTATAATCAATCGCATACATATATGCGTAGTCAGGCATAGTGAAATGGAAGCTGGTATCAAAAACAAACGCCATTGGAGTATTCGGCATCGACGCACGACAAGCCTTTACGCCGATTAAGGCCGCAGGATTGTGCAAGGGTGCCAAATCGCAAAGCTCTTCCATTTGCGCAATCGTTTCGTCCGTTACAAGCGTCGTTTTCTTGAATACTTCACCAGATGCAACCGCACGATGTCCTACCGCTTCAATTTCATCCATCGAAGCAATTACGCCCGAATCTTCCGCCGTCAATGCATTCAAAACAAGTGCAACCGCTACATTGTGGTCAGGCATTGCTTGTTCAAAAACAAACTCCTGCCCTTTTGCTTTATGGGTCAATTTGGAACCGTCAATACCGATACGCTCGCACGTACCTTTTGCGATAACGTCTTCCGTTGCCATATCAATCAATTGATATTTCAAAGAAGAACTGCCCGAATTAATTACAAGAACTTTCATTTTTTACCTCATTAAAGTTGGGTTTGCAATGCGGTAATCGCAACTGCACCAACGATATCCTCACTCTTACAGCCTCTCGACAAGTCGTTCATAGGCTTTGCAAAACCTTGACAAATAGGACCAACTGCCATGAAACCGCCAAGACGCTCTGCAATTTTATAACCGATATTTGCAGCCTGAAGGTCAGGGAAAATAAACACGTTTGCCTTACCTGCAACCTCGGAATTGGGAGCCTTCAATGCCGCTACGGAAGGTACGATTGCTGCGTCAAACTGCAATTCGCCATCCAATTTCAATTCAGGCGCTTTTTCTTTTGCAATTTTGGTCGCTTCTGCAACAAGGGAAACGTTATCATGCTTTGCGCTGCCCATCGTAGAGAAGGAAAGCATAGCCACTTTAGGATCAATACCCGTAATTGCCATTGCTGATTTTGCCGTTGCAATTGCACATTCAGCAAGGCCTTCACTGGTATAAGTAGGGTTCAAACCGCAATCCGCGAAGAATACCATACCATCGGGGCAATATTGATTTCCTTGTTCAGGGCAAATCATAAGGTTAAAGCTGGATACCGAAGAAACGCCCTTTGCAGTCTTAATGATTTGCAAACCAGGACGCAAGGTATTAGCCGTAGAGTGGCAAGCACCCGAAACAAGACCGTCTACATCACCCATTTTAAGCATCATTGCGCCAAAATATGTACCATCCGTCAATAATTTTGCCGCTTGATCAGGCGTCATACCCTTGGAAGCACGAAGTTCACAAAGCTTTGCGTTGTATTCGGGCAATTTTTCCGAGGTCAAGGGATTGATAATCGTAACACCCGTCAAATCAACGTCAGGGTTTGCCGCCTTAATTTCTTCCTCGTTACCAAGCAAAACAATTTTCGCAACACCTTCTTTCGTTGCATCAGCCGCTGCTTTTACCACACGAGAGTCTTCGCCTTCACAAAGTACAATCGTCTTTTGAAGTGCTTTTGCTTTTGCTTTAATTTCATCAAGAATATTTCTCATAATTTGCTCCTTCTATCGTGAAACGCTTTATTTATTTTTCTTTTTAGTGTATAATATTATCAAGGACATACATCCGTACCTTATTATTATAGCACACTATTTTATCAATGTAAAGGAATTAGCAAGAAATAAAATGAAAATTTGCGCGGTAATTTGTGAATACAATCCCTTTCATAATGGTCATTTGTATCAGTTAAAGGAAGCAAAACGGCTTTCGGGGGCTGATGCAATCCTTTGTATTATGAGTGGGAATTTTGTACAGCGTGGCGAAGCCGCCATTGTTGATAAGTTTACACGCGCAAAACATGCCGTTTTAGGCGGCGCGGACATCGTTATTGAGCTCCCTACCGTCTTTGCTACCTCTAATGCCGAATTGTTCGCAAAAGGTGCAGTTTCCATTTTAAGCGCTATACCTTCCGTTACCACCCTTTGCTTCGGCGCGGAATCCGCAGATAAAACAGCCTTTTTAGAGACGGCAAAATTGTTAAACGACGAACCCATCGAGGTATCGCAAAAAATCAAAGAGCTTTCCGCGCAAGGCATCAGCTTTGCAAAGGCGCGCGCAATTGCCTGGCAAGAGGTTACCACAACCAATCTGCTCACCTCCCCAAATAACATTTTGGGTGTGGAATATACCCGCGCAATTTTGGAGAGAAGCGCAAGTATTGACATTTTACCCATCGCAAGGGTAGGCGGCGGATATAATGATTGCGATTTGCAGGAGGAATTTTCTTCCGCAAGCGCCATTCGTACCGCAATTACGCAACAAAATAATTTTGATAATGCCCTTCCCGAATTCGTTAAGGCTGATTTGCCATTAAAATTAACCGATAAATTGGATGTTTTAGAAAAGTACGCCATTCTCTCTCGTTCCACAAACGAAATTGCAAGTGTTTGCGATTGTACGGAAGGGTTGGAAAACGCCTTCAAGAAAGCCGTAACACAAGAAGAGTCCCTTGTTGACAGTTTAACCTCCGCAAGATATACCTCTTCTCGCATTCGTAGAATTGCCTTGCAAAACCTGTTAAAAATCGAAGAAGACTTTATTCGAGAGGCACTTCAAACGCCCTTATATCTTCGTGTTTTAGGCATCAAGAAGGCGTCCACAGAGGTTTTATCCGCAATCAGTAGCACCTCCTTGCCTATTATTGCGAGAGCGCACGACGAAGAAGTGTTGTCTGGTGTAGCAAAGCAATGCTACGATATCGATTGTTTTGCCGAAAGTGTACATAAATTGCTCTATTCCCACAACAGTAGTCACGCAATTTTTATATAATATATCTGCTCTTATAATTTTTTTCATATTTGCGCAACTTTTTTTGAAAAAGGCTTGCAAAACGCTTGCTTTTTTCCTTTTTATTAAGTATAATAATTAAGCTGTCGTTAAGAGAGCAAAATAAAATATGCTACTGTGGCTCAGTCGGTAGAGCAGCTGATTCGTAATCAGCAGGTCGCCGGTTCAAGTCCGGCCAGTAGCTCCAAAAGAAAACCACTCGAATTTCGGGTGGTTTTCTTTTTTTCCTTTGCATTAAGTAAAATGGTTTTTGCTGACACCAGCAAAAACCATTTTATTTATTCTTTAAATTGATATCTATACAATTCCGCGTAAAGTCCGCCTTGGTCAATCAACTGCTCGTGAGAGCCACGTTCAGTAATTTCGCCATCCGTCAATACCAAAATAGTATCTGCATTTTTAACCGTGGAAAGCCGATGCGCCACAACCAAGGTTGTTCTCCCCTCCGACAATTCCGTAAGCGATTTTTGAATTTGCATCTCCGTCATATTGTCAAGAGCACTGGTCGCCTCATCCAAAATTAAGATAGGTGGATTTTTTAAGAAAGCGCGAGCTATGGAAACACGCTGTTTTTGACCGCCCGACAACTTCACGCCTCGTTCCCCTACCTCTGTATCATATCCATTAGGTAAAGTCATCACATAATCGTGAATATTTGCCCTTTTCGCTGCAAGAATCATCTCTTCTTCCGTTTTGTTTGGTGAACCATACAAGATATTATCCCGCACACTCCCCGCAAACAAGAAGACGTCTTGAGATACCACCGCTATTTTTTGTCGAAGATCTTCTGCTGTTACCTCGTTAATATTAGCTCCACCAATGGTGATTTTACCATCCTCGCAATGGTAAAAACGAGGCAAAAGGTGACAAATCGTCGTTTTGCCACCACCCGATGAGCCGACAAGAGCAACCGTTTGTCCCTTCTTTACGGTAAACGAAACGTCCTTTAAGACTTCGCCACCTTTTCCGTCCGTACTCTTATAACCGAAATTAACCTTCTCAAAAACAATATCCCCGTCTAAATCGGCAGAAATCGGGTTTGCAGGCTCATACTCTGACGGCGTATCCATCAAACCGCAAAAGCGGTTAAAACCCGTCAAGCCATCTTGAATTTGTTCAAACAAATTAATCAGCGTACGAATCGGCGATAACAACATCGTAATGTATAAAATATACGCAGTAAAATCCGCCCCTGATATTTTCCCATAGAAAAATAGCAAACCACCAGACACCAAGGCTGTAAGGTATAAAAAGTCATTAAACAAAGTCATACCCGACTGAAAGCCACCCATCGCACGGAAGGCATTTGCTCTCGCCTTTTTAAATCTGCCATTTACGTCTTCGAACTTTTCACACTCGATCTTTTCCGCCGAGTATGCTTTGGTAATACGAACACCCGATATTGAAGATTCAATTTCCGCATTTAATTCCGCAATTTGCTTACGCGATTCGTCAAACGCCGCACTCATTTTTACACGAGATTTTGCGGCAAAAATAACCATAAACGGAACGTAACACAACACTATCACCCCAAGCCAAGGATTGATAATGCAGAGCATTACGATTGCACCAACGATAGACAAAAAGGAATTAAACATATCCTCGGGGCCGTGATGCGCAAGCTCGGACACCTCAAACAAATCGTTCAAGATACGAGACATAATATTCCCCGTCTTATTTTCGTCAAAATAAGAAAACGGCAAGGTTTCGATATGCCGAAATAAATCCCGACGCATATCTCCTTGAATACGAACGCCAAGCACGTGTCCCCAATAACCAACGATAAAAGTTAAAGCGCCTTTCACAGCATAGATCCCCGCCATAACGATTGCCCAAACAATCAATAACCGTAAATTACCATTCGGCACGTAATCGTTCATAATCGTCCGCGCAATCATCGGATAAAACATATTGCACACCGATATCGTAAACGAGCAAAATAGATCGAACAAAAATAACCTTTTATGCGGTTTATAATATTTAAAAAAACGACCAATCTTCTTCATAAGTATAATTTCACCAAAATATTTACATTCTCTCCCCAAGGGATTTTAAGTCCCTTGGGTGGATTATACAATCATTATACAAAAAAAATCGCAAAATATCAAGTATTTCTGTAAAATAACTTATTCATAATGCGTATTTTGCAGCCAAGCGGATATACGCATCACATATCCCACACAACAGATATCGTAAATCCCTGCTGTATATTGTGTTATTCATAATTTCTTCAAGTGACGTTTGCACACCTGCACACACCCTAAAAAATTGCGGATACGAATCTTGATTACTCTTACCCAAATAAGAAACCTGCTTTTGTAGAGTTGCAAGAATATGCCTAATATCCTCCTGCGTGAAGCCTTGATCAAGCCTTGATATCGTTTGCGATAGAACGTCTATACAACCATACAAGGTACTTAATGCGCTTTGAATGGTACGTTTTCGCTTTTTATCCGACAACGTCTTAAAGTATAAATGCGAAACATCTCGTTTAATAAGTTTCGTCGGCTCGCCAATATTTGCCTGCACAGTCGCCCCATCCTCTTCTTTAAGATAAACCGACCAAGCGATGTATTCGTGCCCCTCATATTCCAATAGATACCCCGCGCCACCATCCAGGCGCGATTCATACGCGCCTACTTCGATATGTGCCTCCTCGGAGATAAGAAAGTAAAAACTTTTTCCAACCCATACAACGCTGGCGCGCCTTATCACCACCGCATAACACGTACAAATAATAAAAAAGCCTGCCAAAAGCTGACAACAGGCAATATAGAACCAACGCCTTTTAGAAAAGAAAACTGCCGACATACCTTATCGTATGCGGCAGTTTTTATCCACTATTACTCTAAATATAAGACACATTCGCCCTTATCCAAGGTTTTTTGAACGTCAATCACACGCTGATTCGCAGAGCCTCGGAATTTTAAACGAATATCCTTCAATTCCTCAATATACGCCCCATCCACAAGCACGTCGCAAAGGGAAATCAATTCCTTGGTGCACTCCGTATTCTTGTTATTTTCGCGAAGTTCACCCGTGGTTTCATCAAAAACGTAACCCGTATAACACCAAATAGTCTTATGGGGATATTGCGCCTTTACCTTTTGTAAAAACGGCAGCAATGCCTTTTGGTTTAACGGTTCTAACGGCTCGCCACCGAGCAAGGAAATGCCTGCGATATAATCGGATGAAAGCTCGCTTAAAATTTGATTTTCTACCGTTTCATCAAAGGGACTCCCGTAAGTAAAATCCCACGCAACCTCGTTAAAGCAATTTTTACAGCGATGCGTACACCCCGACACGAAAAGGGAAATGCGCACCCCTTCTCCGTTGGCGATGTCCGTCCATTTAATCGTTGCGTAGTTCATTACAAGTGAAGAACGCGGTCTTTAATTTCTTGCGTTCTGCCCTGGTTCCAATATTGCGTACCGATGTAGCCGCAGGTGCGTCTTGCAACGTTCATCTTCGCTTGATCACGGTTATGGCAATGAGGACATTCCCAAATCAGTTTCCCCGAGTCGTCGTGGATAACCTGAATTTCACCATCATAACCACATTCCTGACAGTAGTCGCTCTTCGTGTTCAATTCCGCATACATGATATTTTCGTAAATAAATTTCATTACGGAAAGTACTGCGGGAATATTGTCCTGCATATTGGGAACCTCCACATAGGAGATTGCGCCACCAGGCGAAAGCTGTTGGAATTCACTCTCAAATTTCAACTTCGTAAACGCATCGATTTCTTCGGATACGTGTACGTGGTAGCTGTTGGTAATATAACTCTTATCCGTAACACCAGGGATGATACCAAAGCGTTGTTGTAAGCATTTCGAGAATTTGTAGGTCGTACTTTCAAGTGGCGTACCATACAAAGAGAAGTCGATATTATGCTTCGCCTTCCATTCCTTACAACGGTCGTTCATATGCTTCATAACCGCCAAGGCAAAAGGCTTCGCCGCATCGTCCGTATGCGATTTATCCGTCATGTATTTTACGCATTCGTATAACCCAGCATAACCAAGGGAAATCGTAGAATAACCGCCGAAAAGCAATTTATCAATCGTTTCACCCTTTTTCAAACGTGCAAGTGCGCCATACTGCCAAAGGATAGGCGCCGCATCGGATAACGTACCCTTCAAACGGTTGTGACGTTCCATCAACGCGCGATAGCAAATATCCAAACGCTCGTCGAAAATTTGCCAGAATTTCTCCTCATTCTTACCCGAAGAAAGAGCAACATCTACAAGGTTAATGGTAACCACGCCTTGGTTGAATCTACCGTAATATTTAGGCTTGCCTTCTTCGTCCACGTAAGGTGTCAAGAAACTACGGCAACCCATGCAGGTATAGCAATGGCCTTCGCCGTTTTTATCCACCTTGAATTCCAACATTTTCTTTTCGGAAATATAGTCGGGAACCATACGCTTTGCGGTACATTTTGCCGCGAGCTCGGTAAGATACCAGTAAGGCTGTTCTTCGGAAATATTGTCAGGTTCTAACACGTAAATGAGTTTGGGGAAAGCAGGAGTAATCCAAACACCAGCCTCATTTTTAACACCTTTCATACGCTGACGAAGGGTTTCCTCAATAATCATTGCAAGGTCAGCCTTCTCGCTCTCGTTACGAGCTTCATTCAAGTACATAAATACTGTTACGAAAGGCGCTTGTCCATTCGTTGTCAAGAGAGTTACCACCTGATACTGAATGGTTTGGATACCTCTTTTTATTTCATCGCGCAAACGCTTTTCAGCCATTTCCGCAATGCGTTCTTCCGTTACATTTAAACCAGCAAGCTCTTCCGCTACTTCTTTGCGAATCTTTTGACGGCTTACCTCTACGAAAGGAGCCAAATGCGTCAAGGAAATACTTTGACCGCCGTATTGGTTGGATGCCACCTGCGCGATGATTTGCGTAGCAATGTTGCACGCCGTAGAAAAACTGTGCGGTCTTTCAATCAACGTACCCGAAATAACCGTACCATTTTGCAACATATCTTCCAAATTTACCAAATCGCAGTTGTGCATATGCTGCGCGAAATAGTCAGCGTCGTGGAAGTGAATTAACCCCTTTTCGTGCGCCGCCACGATGTCACCAGGCAACAAGATACGACGGGTAAGGTCTTTGGAAACCTCACCTGCCATATAGTCACGCTGAACGCTGTTTACCGTAGGATTTTTATTGGAATTTTCTTGTTTAACCTCTTCGTTATTACATTCAATCAACGACAAAATTTGTGCGTCGGTCGTGTTGGCTTTACGGATTAACGCACGGTTATAACGATAGGTAATGTATTTACGAGCCAACGCAAAGCAAAGCGTTGCCATCAAGCGGTTTTCCACCATGTCTTGAATTTCTTCTACGTGTGGAGATCTGCCAAGCGTTGAACATTGTTCCGTAACAACGTCTACAATCGCATTTAAAGCACCTTCAGAAATACGGTCACGTTCCGCCACTTCCTTATTTGCTTTTCTCAATGCGCCTGCTATTTTCTCCTTATCAAAGACAACTTCTTCGCCGCTTCTTTTAATAATTTTCATTTCTTTCATAGCACACACACCCCATTCTTCTTCTGTAATTATATGAACATACAACAACCAATTGTGTGCAACGATCACAACAAAACACAATATATTGTGTACAATACTCATTTAACGCCATACTATTATACCATATATTGTGTTAAAGTCAAGCAACTGAAAGCAATATGAGGTATAGGAAAAACTTATACCTGGGCACTTTATCCACATTGAAAAAAGGCTTTAAAATTAAGCAGGTCAAGTCTTTTTTGACACTTTACCTATTGAAAAATAATATACTTTCAATTTATTTATACTTTTCGACAAAAAAATGAGGCAAAAACAACCGTTTTTACCCCATATTTTTTACTATTTTTTCTTATCTAATTGTTTGAAAATTTTCGTTTCCATCTCCTTAAAGGTATTCGAGTCCAAAAGCACCTCGTGCAAGTCCTCGATCGTATGTTGAGACAAATACTCGTTACGGATTACATCGTTTGTATATTCCTCATATATCCCCGATACCATTGAGGTGCGTTTGCCCTTCGTCTCAAGCAAATCAATAGCTGGATAAATTCTACGTTTCGCCAGGTCTTCACTTAAAACAATTTCCAAATTGGATACGAGGGCAAGTTCAGCGCGAAGCAAATCATCCGCAGGGTTTCCCGTATTAATGGATAACGTACCGATTATTGTAAGCGATCCTACCCTATCTATGCATTTTGCCGTGCCAAAATAGCGTTTCAAATATTGTATCGTCTTACTCTCTAACCCACAAGCAAGCGTTTTACCACCAAGTGACTCATCCGTTTCGTTAAACGCACGACACAAAGAGTTGAACGAATCCACCAACAAGAGCACGTCTTTGCCCGTTTCTACGTAACGTTTTGCGCGTTTCAAGGCAAGCTCCGCCACAAACATCTGTCTTTCGGGCGAATCCTCGTAGGTCGTGTAAAGCAAATCTTTACACCCTGACAATTCCCTATACAAAGAAACCGCTTCCATCGGTTGATCAATCAACAAGGAGATTACGGTAATATTTTTATCCGCCTTCCTCGCGGCACTCGCCATCTCCGTCAATAAATGGGTTTTACCTGTTTTTGGAGGTGCAACGATCAATCCGCGTTGTCCCTTTGCAACCACAACCAACCACTCTAACATCTTTGCAATTAACGAATTGCGTACTTTTCTTTCACAAAAAGAAATGCGCTGATATGGATAGCAAATTCTACCCGCATCAAAATTAGCGCGTGTGAATTTCTCTGTCGCTACGCCATTAATATCCAAAATCTCGCTGGTAATCCAAAGATTTTGCTGGCTTTTTACACGACAAGTAATTACGTCGCCATCACGCAAATCGTATTTTTTAATAAACGCATTATCAACGACAATCTTTAAGTTTGAAGCGCCATCCGACAAGGAAAATAAAATTGAGACACCGTTGATCGTTTCCATTTGCCCAAAATAAATACCGTCAACGTTCTCATAACGCCCTTCTGCGCCTTTATCCTCACCAAGCTTAAAACTCAAAGGATTTTCTTCCAATTCTTTGCACCGTTCTTGAAAATCCTCCGCGCTACCCAATTTAATGTGTTCTTTGCGGATCTTTTTAATTCCTTCTACAATTTTTGGATCGATAAAATCACTTTTTACAGGCGCACCACGTGAGGAGGGGGATTGTGGTAACGTTTCCTCCGTCAATACGGCGATAATATCCTCAATTAAAACGTTCTTCTTTTTATCCTTCGTCGGATTGCTCACCCCAATAGAGCGAGCGTAAGTGCGCAAAGAACCCAACGCAAAATCGTTTAAAAATACTCTGCATTTAAATTTGAACTCTATCAAATTTTCAAGCATAATTACAACGCTCCATAAAAATTATTTTATCCGTATTTCCTTCTAAAACGGCTTTATCCAAGAAGTATATACCATTTTGGAAATGTATTACCCGCTCGGGAGCAACTTTTCCCAAGAAACAGTCTATCGGCGCAATATCCAAAACCCCATCGGAAGGTAAATAATGCATCGGAATCACCATTTTGGGTGAAAATTTCTTCATATAGGCAAGCGCTTGCATCGAATCAATCGTATATCTACCACCAACAGGTATCAGCCATACATCAGCGGAAATACCACGAAGAAGCACCTCGTTATCCGCCTCACCAAAGTCGCCGAAGTGACAAAAGATTATCCCGTCTATCGTAAAGGTGAAAATTACGTTATTCCCACGCAAAGCCCCCTTCTCGTTATCGTGCCAGGAGTTAATTCCTTCCACATCAATACTGCAAACGCTGTATTTCCCTGCTTTATCAAGTACCGCAGGCGTTCCGCCAATCGCCTGAACGTAATTGTGATCAAAATGCCCATGGCTGGTCAAAACAATGTCCGCCTCCAAGCCTTTCGGCAGTTCATATCCCACCCCCGTGTACGGATCGGTGATTAATTTTACCCCTGCATCACTTTCAAACAAAAAGCAGGAATGCCCAAGATAGGTTATCTTCATCATATACCTCTTATAAGTGTCTTGCATTTAAGCGAATTTGCATTTTTTGCACTTCACCTGAAATAATCAAATCGTATCGAAGGGACAAGAGTAAGGATTGTTCCGTTGTCGAATATTGAACACGATGAGTAAGCGAGTGTATCGGACCCGACGAACCACCAAGCCCAATCTCCCCTTCCGTCAGCTCACCTGACACGAGGTGCAATTTCATGGTATAATCCCCCACACGCTCAATATCCGCGCACTCTCCATCCAAACGAATACGAGTCGCCGCATTTTCCTCACGGTAAATAAGCGTTGACGAGGTCAGCGCAAGCTCCATCTCTCCTTCGCGTGTAATCGCATTCTCGTGCCCATCCACGACGGTTGTAATTGTAACCCTACATTTTTTCATCATATTTCGACATTTTTCTACTTTTTTATCTATTATAGCAAATATTGTTCAAAATGTAAACCCTATTTTTACATTTTGTAAAATATTATTTCCATAAAAAAACGGGAGTAACACTCCCGCAAACTTATTTACACCGTTCCGCCTCGTATTTTTCTCGCGTTGCAATACCGCCACGCAAATGTCGTTCGCTTAAATTAAACTCCAACACTCGTCTTACGCGCTCGTATAAGTCTTGATCGATATACCTTAAACGCTCGGAAACGTCTTTATGTACCGTTGATTTACTAATAGAAAAATGTGCGGAACACGCACGAACGGTTGCCCCCGTCGACACGATATATTCCGCACATTTAAGCACTCTTTCCTCAATATATTCCCACAAAATCCCGACCTCCGTTAGATGGTTACGGAATATAATATGTCGGTTTTTCGTGGTTTATAACTGATTTTATCCGCTTACTCCCCTTTTTTATAAGGCATCGGGATTACTTTTACAATTGAATCCTCGGCAAAGCGACTCATCTTCTTCGCCTTGGAGCTGGGCATCATAATCGAAATATCCTCACTTGACAATTCGGATACGTTATGGCTCTTGTCCTCAATCGCAAGCATATACGGTACGGTTACGTACGCAGCCGTCAAAACACTCGCCTTATCAGTCAACCCTGCAATGCCAGAGCCTTTCTTATAGCGTTTGCTCGGTTCGAGATAGGAAACAAGCACCTTCTTGAATTTGCCTTCCGTCGTTACGATAATTACTTCGCCTTCGTCGTTGATTTGTTGCATCAATATTACGCTGTCGCCATCCTGCAACATAATACCACGTACACCAGTAGCAATTCTACCCTGTGTAGGGATATCGTCCTTTTTGGCATTCAAGCACATACCCATCTTCGTTACCATCAAGATGGTATCGTCTTCGTTGCCGTCCTCTTCTACGCCGATAACCTCGTCTTCCTCGTTGAGTTTTACAGCTTGGAAACTGTCCTTACGTTGCTCATATTCCGCCCACTCGGTCTTCTTAATCATACCCTTCTTGGTATAGAAAAGCAGGTACCCGTAAGGCATACGCTCGCCCACCTCGAACATTGCGACAACCTTTTCGCCGACCTCTGCGTCCTCGGACAAATCCTTCAAGGTAACGCCCTCTTCAGTTAGCTTGCACTCTAAATCGGGATCGGAAATGTCAAGTTTATGACAATTGCCGTAATTGGTAAACGCAAAGATACGCTTATCCGTCATTGTTTTGAGGTATTTTTCAGCAATTAACTGCGGTTTGAACTTCCCTTCAAGGGGTTTATCAAGCGCATCAACCAGCTTGCCCGTCAACACCTTAAAGTTTTCATCCGCCGTATAAACGAGGGTGCAAGGTACACCAGGTTTCTTCTCACTCGCCGTGGCAAGCAAATCATCCGCTTCTTCACGGGTAAACACGAGTTTGGATTTTCTCGGGGAAGGATATGCGTTTTTGATCTCCGTAATCTCTTCCTTAACCACCTGCAACTGCAAATCCCCACTCTTGGAAATTGCGGTCAAGTGTTTGATAAGTTTCTTCAATTCCTTCAACTCGTTTTCAAGCTTGTAAATTTCCAACTTCGTCAAACGAGCCAGCTTCAAATCAAGAATAGCCTGTGCTTGTTCTTTGGAAATCTCAAATCGAGCCATCAACTTACTTCTCGCGTCAGCGGTGCTGTCCGATTTTTTAATGATAGCGATAACTTCGTCGATGTTTTGAACGGCAATAATCAAGCCTTCCAAGATATGGCAACGCGCCTGTGCTTGTTCTAATTCAAACACCGTTCTACGCTTGATAACCTTTTGTTGATATTTCACATAGTGACGAATAACCTCCATCAAGCCAAGCTGTTGAGGTTTACCATCTGCAATCACAACCATATTGATACCGAAGGTAACCTCCAAGTCACTGTATTTATACAACGCCTTCAAGGTAGCCTCTACGTCCGCGTCCTTCTTCAAACGGATAACTGCACGCATACCCGTTCTATCCGATTCGTCCGTAACGTGGTCAATCGCAAGGAATTCGTCCTTCTTTTCTTCACGCAATTCAACGATTTTACGAAGCATTTGCGCCTTATTTACCTGATAAGGAAGCTCGGTAATAATCAAATTCGTCTTACCGCTGTCCGTTTTCTCAATAGCAATTTTTGCACGAAGCGTGATTTTACCACGTCCCGTTTTATACGCCTGAATTAACTCGTTTGCGATAATCACACCGCCCGTAGGGAAATCGGGCGAAGGGATATGTTCCATCATTTCTTCCAAGGATATTGCAGGGTTGTCAATGTAAGCAACAACACCATTGATTACCTCTTCAAGATTATGGGTAGGGATATTGGTAGCCAAGCCTACTGCGATACCAGAAGCACCGTTTACAAGCAAGTTAGGGAAGCGCCCAGGCAATACGTCGGGTTCTTCCAAGCTGTCGTCGAAGTTCGGCGAGAAGGTAACCGTTTGCTTGTCAATATCACGCAAAAGTTCCAACGCCAAGGGTTGCATTCTTGCTTCGGTATAACGCATTGCAGCAGCGGGATCCCCATCTACCGAACCGTAGTTACCGTGGCCGTCAATAAGGGTTTTACCCATATTGAAATCCTGCGCCATACGCACCATCGCATCATAAACCGAGCTATCACCGTGAGGGTGATATTTACCCATACAGTCACCAACGATACGTGCACTCTTTTTATGCGGTTTATCAGGCGTTAAGCCCATTTCCTTCATTGTATAAAGGATACGTCTTTGAACGGGCTTCAAGCCGTCTTCTACACGGGGAAGTGCACGGTCAAGGATAACGAATTCCGCATACGGAAGCATGGAGGTGTGCAATACGTTTTCAAGAGGCTCAACGAATAATTGCCCTTGCGGTTCAATCATTTCAGGCTCGTTTTTCTTCTTCGCCATATTATTCCTCCTCCTTCTTTTCCGCTTGCTTACGTCTTTCTATGAAGCCGTCACGCTTATCAAAGTTTGCGTATTTTGCAAGGAATTCTTTTCTTCCTTCTACTTTGTCACCCATCAAGGTGGTAATCATACGCTCTGCCTTCGCCGCATCCTCTACCGTTACCTGAATAAGATTACGGGTAGCAGGGTTCATGGTCGTTTCCCAAAGCTGGTCAGCGTTCATTTCACCAAGCCCTTTATAGCGTTGAAGCTTACAACCGTTGCCAAGTTTTTGAATTTTTTCATCCAATTCCTTGTCGTCGTACGCGTATTCTACCTTATCCCCCTTATACACCTTATACAAAGGAGGCATACCGATATATACGTGCCCTGCGTTTACGAGAGGGCGCATATAACGGAAGAAGAAAGTAAGCAAAATACAACGGATGTGCATACCGTCTTGGTCAGCATCCGAAAGAATGATTACTTTGTGGTAGTTAATCTTATCGAGTTTGAAATCGGGATCGATACCAGCACCGATTGCGCTGATCATCGTACGGATTTCTTCATTTTCCAAAATTTGGTTGAGTTTTTTCTTTTCAACGTTCAAAGGTTTACCACGCAAAGGCAAAATCGATTGATATTGTCTTACGCGTGCTTGCTTTGCCGTACCACCTGCAGAGTCACCCTCTACAATAAACATTTCGTTGAGTTCGGGCTTTCTACCAGAACAGCCTGCAAGCTTACCAACCAAGGTCAAACCATCAATACTATTCTTCGCACGGGCGTTATCCTTCGCGGTTTTTGCCGCAATACGGGATTTTGCCGCACCCTGCGCCTTCTTGATGATTTCTTCCATCGTCTTTTTATAGCCACGGATATTCTTAAACTCGTTAAAGCCTTCGATAACCGTCGCTTCTACCGCAGGACGGGCCTCCGTGTTACCAAGCTTTGTTTTCGTTTGTCCTTCAAATTGAACGCTTGCCATTTTAATCGACAAAACAACCGCCAAGCCTTCACTGAAATCGTCGCCTTGGAAGTTAGCGTCCTTCTCCTTCAAAAAGCCATTGCTTCTTGCGTATTCATTCAACACCCTCGTCAAACCAGAACGGAAACCCATTTCGTGGTAGCCACCCTCGGGGGTAGGAATGTTGTTTACGAACGAGAACATACTTTCACGGTATTCGCCCGTGTGTTGAATGGAAAATTCCACCTGAATCCCATTCTTCGTCGCTTTATAATAAATAGGTTGAGAATACAGCGTTCTCTTGCCTTGGTTTAAGCTCTTCACGTAGTCGGAAATACCACCTTCGTACTTAAAGGTGATACGATAAGGCTCACTTTCCAAAGTCAGCTCGTCCAACTCACCAAACAAGGATTGTTGCCCTTCCACAATCGTTTCTTCCGTTTCTACGGCTTCTTCTACCGTTCCCCCTTCCTCACTTTCCGTATCATCAGAAGCGTAAAGCATACGCGCACGCTTTGCCTCCGCCATCGTAATGCGTTCATCAATCAAGGTGATCTCCACGCCGCGATTCAAGAAAGCAAGCTGACGAAGACGTTCTTCTACCGTATCCAAATCGAAATTCAGTTCCGAGAATACCTCCCCATCCGGCTTAAAGCGTACAAGCGTACCTTTGCGGTTGGTGGTAATCCCCGTATCCTCCAAGGGGCCGTCAGGCAACCCCGATTCCACCTTCTTCTTACGAGGATTATATTTAGAGTGGAAACTCATTTTATACACACGTTTATCACGGCAAACCTCAACGGTCAACCATTCGGATAAAGCGTTGGTAACAGATGCACCTACGCCGTGCAAACCGCCCGAATATTCGTAGTTGCCTTGACCGAATTTACCACCTGCGTGCAATTTCGTGAAAACAAGCTGCACACCCGAAACCTTTTCTTTCGGGTGAATGTCGGTGGGGATACCTCTACCGTTATCTTCTACGGATGCACTGCCGTCCGAGTGCAAAGTTACCTTTACCCTATTTGCGTGACCATTTGCCGCCTCGTCAATCGCGTTGTCCACGATTTCCCAAAGGATGTGGTGCAAGCCCTTAATACCGGTCGAACCGATATACATACCAGGACGCATACGAACAGCGTCAAGCCCTTCTAATACCTCCAGGTTCTTGGCGCTGTATTCATCCGTTTTCTTTACGTCTTTCTTTTTCTGTTCTGCCATTTCTTCCTCATCTACTTGCTATTTGACGAGCAACCCACGAAAGGTTATTTTTCGCCATAATATGCCATTTTAGATTTATTATAACACTTTTTTTTGATTTTTTCAAATGTTTCGACGAATTTTTTTCCACATATCCACATTTTTTTGTGGAAAACTTTTCACTTATATACATTTATACAAGGATTGCCAAATCCTTCAAGGCTCTCGTATACGCGATATATTTTTCACTATCCGACATACCGTTCGGCACCACTACGACGGAGGAAAATTCCAACCCCTTACTCTCGTAAACGGTCATAATATTAATTTTTGAGCGAGATATTTTACCCTTTACGCTTAAGTTGTTATAGCTCTTACGAAGGAATTTCTCCTTCTCTTTTTCCGAGCAAATAATTGCCTTCAAGCCCTTTTTATCCTTGAAAAACCCGCTAATACCCCTTGCGTTTACCGTAACAACCTCGGGACCGTCGTAGCCAATCGATTGCATATCAATCCCTAAATCGTTGGCCACAAAGGATACAATTTGGTTGGTGTTACGGTAGTTTTGATTTAACTCGTACACTGCAAAATCAGGGAATTCCTCTTTCCAAGACTTAATTCCTCGCCAAGCGGTAACGTTTTGTGCCAAATCGCCAAAGACATTAAACGACGCTTTGCTGTTAATCCTGCGGAGCAACGCGTATTCGCAAGCGGAGACGTCTTGCCCTTCATCCACGAATACGTAAGAATAAACGGGAGAAAGCCTATCGCAAATCCCTGCACAAATCACACAAAGCGCATACGCATCGGAGGCGTACATCGTTTTAGAGGTCATCCCGTGGGTTATCTTATATTTTTTTACAGTTTCACGATAAAAATACCGAATAATATCAATAAACCCACTACCAGCACCAATTTCTTGGAAATTTTTCTCTCCTCGAAGATAGCCGTAAAACTCCGCAAACGCCGTATTACTGTCCCCAATCAAACGCACCTTTTCCAAGGTTTTATCGATTTCTTGTAAAATTTCTTTCCGCCTTGCAATTCTATCGGCGTACATATACACATCCACGCCGCCAATACGCTGTTTAAAACGCATCAGATCGAAAATTTCGCGGTCGATATCCCCACGCAGTTCCAACAAGGAGCTCTCTCCTTCTGCAACAATTCTATCCGTGTTTTTTGCCGCAAAAGTCGCACTCTTATAGAAGGAAAGCATTTGCCGGTAAAAATATTCGGGCGATTTCGCCTGCTCACTTTTCAACGTGCCGTTGAAAAAGTCTTCAATATCCAAAATACAGTTCATTAGTTCACGGAAAGGCTTGGTGTAATATAAACCGCCCTCTTTCCGCTCCTTAATTTCCCCAAGCACCGCACGACGGACACGCATAGAAGCGTTTTTAATCCCCTCGTACGCCATCAACTGACGTTTGCTATCCTCGATAATATCCTCAATAAAGTCACGACATTCCTCCCCAGTAAACAAGCCGTAGAGGTTATCAAAAACCTTATCCTGTTTCTTCTTAACATCTGCAACAAACTGCGGGGAATATACGTAAGCGAGGTATTTTTCGTCCTCTACTTGCGTGGGATCGATTTTATCCGTCAAATCAATTTTCTCGTTCTTCAAAACCTGCAAGAAATATTCGTAAGCGGTTAAGGTTTTCACACGATCCAAATCCAAGATTTCCGCAAGCTCGTCAATGAAGGCGTTGAACGAATTGCTGGGGGTAATAATCAACACGTCGCGTGGCTTTATATTTTCATTATTGTACATAAGATAGCTTAAACGGTGTAACATAACCATCGTTTTACCACTACCTGCACAACCCTGCAAGATAAAATCCCCCTTCTCGGGACGGGTAATAATTTCGTATTGTTTTTCTTGAATGGTTTCGATAATGTCCTTAACCGACGTTTCTTCCTTCCTTGCCTTGATAATTTCGCGAAGATAAGGATCTAACACGTTTTCTTCGTCACGGTCAGCAATTTCTTCCGCTGAAAGATAATCTTTTAAAGATAAATACTCGTTTTTAAAATCAAGCACCTTCCCACTTTTCGTACGAATGGCGCGACGAAGCACCGTCTTATACTCGTACTCGTTAAAGGTAAAGCTCGAACAGCTTTTTTGATAATAGCGACGAGCCACGGGTGTACGCCAATCGAGAATTTCCAAACGGATATCCCCTTTTTTACCGATATAGTAACTGTTGTAGCCTTCCTTATTGTCAATAAGGTCCATACGGGCAAAGTACGGCTCGTCAAAGAACGGATGATAGGTTTCCACCTTGGCGTTTTCGCCCTCGATTTCGGCAAGTAAGCCCTTAATCTTTCGATAGGTCTCCGCGTTCTCTTTTTCTTCTCTTTCAAGTCGTGCAATTTCATTTTTCGCTTCGCGAATGGCGTTTTTGTGTGGACGAATACGGGCGATACGCAACATTTGCATCACCGCCGCCATATGCTCATCCTCGTATACGCGTTGCGCCTCGTCGTCCAACAACGACAAGAACCAATCGTGATCGCCGCTCTTTTGCGGATTGATTAGCATTTGTAATTTTTCGTAGGGAATTTTCTCGGACATAAAAAGCGTACTCCTACTATTTTTTACATACTTACTTTCAATAATAACATATTTTTTTGAAAAAGGAAACAGTTTGAAGGAAAAAATTTTCAAGATTTTTTCCAATTCGTCAGCCTTCCCAAAAACTTTCCTTTATTGCCTATTTTTTTACATAAAAATATACGCCCGAAAACCAATAAAGACTCTGGGCGTATATAACGTATTAATTTTTCATTTGCATTCTACTTAAAAGTCTACCAAGGGGCTTTTTTCCAAAATCATATATGCAAACAGCGAGTTTGCCCAAGCGAACCAAGAACGAGAATACACCGTATCATCGTCCTTATCCACCCCTTCGTGAATATATCCCGTTCCGCCCGTACTACCTACAATCATACGAACGCATTCCTTAATCTCCCCTACGTCCTCCGTCGTCAAAGCACGGATAATCAAAGACAAGGGCCATACTCTATCTTTGGGCGTGTGAGGGCTACCGATTCCCTTCAACACCTTACCCTCAAAATAGTATGGGTTTTCAAAACTGAACATACTGTTTCTTGTGTTTTGATAAACCTCTTTGTCGATGTACGGATATTCGTAGTAAGGCATTGCAATCAAGTTGGGAATATTGGCATCGTCCATCAGGTTGTAATTGCCAAAACCGTCCGTTTCCAAGGCGTAAATACGCTTTCCGTCCTTTTCTACAATCGCAAGCTCATCAAGAGCCGTTTGAATTTCCGCAGCCAAGATTTTACAAGTTTTCGACCTTCCCTCGTCCCCTAAAACATCCTTAAAAATGGGTGCGAGCTTGGTCAAAACCGCCACGATAAACATATTACCAGGAAGGTAATACCCATAGGTACACTTATCATCGCTGGGACGATAGCCTGACCAAACCAAACCGCAGTTTTTCACTGGCTCACCACTGCCACACCAACGGGTTTGTGGTCTATTGAAAATCTCATGATAATAATCAGATTGCTCCCCGTGGGCTTGTTCTATGCGGAATATCTTGATAATCGTGTCAAATGCCTGTAAAAAGGTATCGTCAAAGCAGGTAGTATCCTGCGTTTTCTCGTAATATCTCGTCAACAGCCACAAGGGATAACAAAGAGAATCCAGCTCGAATTTTCTTTCCCATACCCAAGGGGATTGTTTCACCAAATCGTACGCATGACCATTGCCGTTGGCTTCACGATTAAAGGCGTTTGCATACGGATCCATCAAAATATAGCCAAATTGCTTTTTCAACACTCCCTTGATAAAGGTACGAACGGACGGACATTCCTTGGCGAAAAACAAATACTGCATCACCTGTGCAGCCGAATCACGAAGCCACATCGCAGGGATATCCCCCGTAATGATAAACGCCGTGCCATCCTCTTCCATAAATGCCGTCGTGTAAATCGTATTAAAGAAACATCTATCAAACATTTCCCTTAAATTCTCATCTTGAATGGTGGATTTAAACGCATCTACACACGCACGCAAGTCGGAAAAATATTCCTCGTTCATGCGATTGTGAATATCACTCATACGAAGGCGTTCGCCGATAATTTCTTCCATAATTTCCCTCTCTCTCAATTATTCTGCCAATGTTTCTATCGCCACAATTAACCCTTTCACCACTTCTTCCAATGGCATAGAAGGGGTTTTATTTTGCTCTGCACAGTACGGTATATGTATAAACCCTGCCCGTATTGTCATGCCGTCAAAATGGGCAAGCAGGGTGTAAATTACGTCGTTGCAAACGTATGCCCCTGCCGAGTAGGACACCTGCGAAGGGATGCCTTTTTCGTGAATAGCAGCCGCTATTTTTCGCACGGGAAGGGTGGAAAAATACGCCGTTTTACCACCTTCGATAATCGTTTCGTCCAACGGTTGATTGCCTTTATTATCGGGTATATTTGCGTGGCGGAGATTAATTGCGACAAGCTCGGGCGTGATGGCGTTTCTACCGCCCGCTTGACCAATGCAAAGCACCACGTCAGGTGAAAGCGTTTTTGCTATTTTTATAACCGTTTCCGCCCCTTCGCCAAACACGACGGGAATGCGAAGCTTGGTCAACGCATATCCGCCAATTATATCAGGAAGCAAAGAAACCGCCTCCCATGAAGGGTTGATTTCTTCCCCGCCAAACGGATCGAAGCCCGTTATCAGTAGCTTTTTCATCATAGCACCTCTTTTATTTATCCTATTGTAGCACGCCCTATCAAAAAATGCAAGTATCCGTTTGAAAATATATTTTTATTTTCTTCAAGAAAAACATTGACTTTTTATTTTAGATATGGTATAGTTTATTTGTAGCCGAAAGGTTGCAAATAAGAGTTGGGCAGTCGTTGGCGGAGCGTAACCGTGTGGCCCGCTCTTTTTTTATGCAAAAAACACCTATTGAGAGGCCTGTCAATGCACGCGTCCCAATGGGTGTTTCTTCTTTTTTACAATTATACACTTATTTCAATATGTCACCAACGCCGTTTAAGACGTATTTCGGCTGATAAGGGAACTGCGACAAGTCCTCTTCCTTGGTTACGCCACTTAACACCAATACTGTATCGATATTCGACTCGATACCCGCAATAATGTCCGTATCCATTCTATCACCGATAAACGCAACGTCTACGCTGTGACAATCGAGCTGTTTCATGGCGTGACGGAGCATCAAGGGGTTGGGCTTACCAACAAAGTACGCCTTTTTACCCGTAGCGATTTCAATGGGAGCAATCAACGAGCCTGTAGCAGGCATAATCCCCTTTTCCGTAACCCCTATCGTGTCAGGATTTGCGCCGATGAGCTTTGCACCGTTTCTTACAAGCTCGATGGCTTTTTCAAGCTTTTCAAAGCTGTAGGTTCTCGTTTCACCAAGCACGACGTAGTCGGGGTTCACGTCATTCATGTAAATCTTCTTATCGTACATCGCCTTCGTCAACGCGGCTTCACCGATTACGTATGCGGTACAACCTGGCTTTTGAGCAGATAAAAACTCCGCCGTTGCCATTGCACTCGTATAAAAGTGCGAAGCGGATACGTTTAACCCCATACGATCGAGCTTCATAGACAACTCGTGAGGGGTGCGTTCGGGACTATTCGTCAAGAAAATGAAATTTTTACCTTCGTCAATCATCCAATTGACAAATTCTCGCACGCCGTCCAAAATCTTACTGCCGTGATAGATTACACCATCCATATCACATATGAAGGCTTTTTTATTTTGAAGTTCTTTCATGATTTTTATCCTTTGTATTAGAAATTACCCGAAACAACGAGGTTTGCATCGTCACAAATGTTTTCCACCAACACGTCGCCCAAAGCAACGGGCATCTTGCAGGTGGTTGCATTGATTTTCTTCATTACCTCAAAAATGGCATCCTTTCTTACAGGTCTATCCGTTTTTACGGGAATCATTTCACCATTTTCCGCACGAACGGTGGAGGTTACCACACGCTTTGGACATACAACCTCCGCCTCGGCATAGAGTTTGCCACGGGGACAGCTGTTACCTGTCAAGGATACTACCTTGCCCTCCTCAAGCGTTACCTCAATGGAACACCCAATAGGACACTCGATACAAGTTAAGTTCTTTTTCATTCCTGCACCTCCAACGAAACCTCGATTTTGCCTTCCGCTTCCGCGAGCTTGGTATTGATAAGCATCAGTGTTTCCATTTCACCAGGTACGGCAATTTGCTTTTTCTTTTGCATCAAAACCTTGTTGCCGCATTTTGCCGTGATGGTACAATTCTTAAAGGTGTTGGTTACACGGAAGAACAATTTTACATGCTCGCCAAGGTTTTTATCTACCCTTTGCGGGCATACGTAGGATACGTTTTTACCGTTGACAACCTCTACGTAATTTTTCGCTGTTTTTTTCTCTAAAACGTATTTCGCCGCATACCTGCCTGCCAGTTCCGCTTCTTCGGATACAAAATCCACAAGGTCGTGCACCTGCAAAACATTACCACAAGCGAAGATACCTTCCTCACTCGTTTCACGGGTTTGGCTTACCACCGCACCTCTTGTTTTCGGGGATAACTCGATCCCCGCACCCTTTGTCAACTCGTTTTCAGGGATCAAGCCGACCGAGAACAATACAGTGTCGCAGTCAAAGTGCATTTCCGTACCAGGAATAGCCTGCTTATTTTCGTCCACCTTGGAAACAACAACGCCCGTCACACGCTTTTCACCCTCAATTTTCGTGATGGTATGATTGAGGTAAAGAGGAATATCAAAATCGTCCAAACATTGTGCAATATTACGCTTCAAACCGCTGGAATACGGCATAATTTCACACACAGCAAGCACCTTCGCACCTTCAAGCGTCATTCTTCTCGCCATAATCAAACCGATGTCGCCTGAACCAAGAATAACCACCTTTTCACCAGGCATATATCCCTTAATATTTACGTATTTTTGTGCCGTACCCGCCGAGTAAATACCTGCTGGACGCGTACCTGGCACATTCAAAGCACCTTTACTACGCTCTCTACACCCCATCGCCAAGATAACTGCCTTTGCTTGCAACGTGAACACCCCACTCACGCTATTGATGGCTGTGATTTGCTTTTCCTTCGTCACCGAGAGCACCGTTGTCTCCGTCAACACCTCGATATTTCTTTCGCGGACACCTTGCACGAAACGAGCCGCATATTCAGGGCCCGAAAGACTTTCTTTAAATCTCGTCAAACCAAACCCATTGTGGATACATTGGTTCAGGATACCGCCCATTTTATCTTCTCGTTCCAAAATCAAAATATCTTTTACGCCGTTGTCGTACGCCGAGATTGCCGCAGCCAAACCTGCGGGACCGCCACCGATAATCACGATATCATACGTCAATTTCATTTCGTCACCCCCGTCAAAAGATAGGATCCTTTCCCGCTCTTTGTTACGTTCGTTAAGGACATGCCCCTTTCTTTTGCAATCAATTCCGCAACGAAAGGCTGACAAAAGCCTCCTTGACATCTTCCCATACCCGAACGAGTTCTACGCTTCACCCCGTCAACATCCTTCGCAGGAGGGTTTTCACGGATTGCCCGTAAAATCTCCCCTTCGGTTACTTGTTCGCAACGGCAAACAATTTTACCGTAGGAAGGATCCGCTTTAATAATAGCGTTCTTCTCCTCAACAGAAAGGTTTTTAAAGAAATAATCAGGTTTTCTTTCGCCGTTAAACGTTTCGTTCTGTTCAAGCGTAATCATACCACCAACAAGCGTTTCCACCACGTATTTTGCAATAGCAGGGGAAGCCGTAAGGCCAGGAGATTCGATACCAGCACAATGGATAACACCCTTTGCATTTTTACTTTCTTCAATGATAAAATCGTGCTTGTCCGAATACGCACGAATACCTGCAAACGAAGTAATCGTGTTGAATAAGGGAGGATTTTTGCTCATTTGTCTTGCCTTTTCAATCACGAACGCCAAGCCTTCTTGACTCGTTTGTGTATCGCCATTTTCTTGTTCTTCCGCCGTCGGGCCAAGCATAATATTGTTGTCAACCGTTTGCGTAACAAGGATGCCCTTACCCTTTGCGGTAGGCGTAAAGAACAAGGTGTGTGCAACAAAATCGCCACTCTCTCTATCCAAAAGGATATATTCGCCCTTTCTTGCACCGATTTTGATATCGTCACCAATCATCTCGGCAATTTTACCGCTGTACAAACCTGCACAGTTGATAATCAGCTTGCCTTCTACCCTTTGACCATCTTCGGAGGTAAGCACATAGCCGTTTTCCGTTTTTTCAATGCTCGATACGGCAAAATCCGTGATAAGGCTTGCCCCATTGTCCATTGCGTTGCCGATGGATGCAATCGTCAGTTCGTAAGGGCAAACAATACCGCCCGTAGGGGCGTGCAACGCACCCAAAGCATTGTCCGAGATATTCTTTTCCATCGCACGGAGCTGGGCTTGGTCAATCACCTCCAACCCCTCTACGCCATTTTCTTCACCACGAGCCTTTAAATCGTGAAGGGTTTGGATTTCCTCCTCCGAGAATGCCACGACAAGCGAGCCGTTACGACGGAATTTTACACCCAACTGCATGCAGGTGTCTTCCATCATTTTGTTGCCGAGCACGTTGAATTTCGCCTTCAAGGTACCAGGCTTTGCATCATAGCCTGCATGCACGATACCACTATTTGCCTTGCTCGCACCCATCGCCACATCGCCTTCTTTTTCTACAAGGCAAGCGGTTACATTGTACTTGGTCAATTCTCGTAAAATCAACCCACCGACAACACCACCGCCGATTACTATTACGTCAAACATTTTACACCTCATTTTACTTGACTTTCTATCACACTTATATTATACTAAATTTATCAAAATAAGCAAATATAATTAAAAATAAATGCATTTTGAAAATAAATATCGGAAAATGAGCATTTTTTATCGCTCATTTTTACCAAAGCGAGCATTTTTTATGAATAAAACGCACGAAAAGAAAATTTTAGAAATTATCCAAGCAAAGGAATATGCCAGCGTGGAGGATTTGGCTGCTGAAACCTTCGTCAGCACCTCTACGGTCCGTAGGACGTTGAATAATTTGGAGGCGAGAAAGCTGGTTATCCGTACCCACGGCGGAGCAAAAATCTACAAAGAAAATAACTTTTCGCCAAGCTTCACCTTCCGAATCCACCAAAACAGCTTTGAAAAGAAAAAGATGGCTTTGGCAGCGATGAAGCTGATTAAAAACGGCGACGTTATCTTTTTGGACGGCTCCACCACCGTATTCCATATTGCGGAATATTTAAGCGAGTTTAAGGATCTCCGTGTTATCACAAACGGCATCGATACCTTGTCCCTACTGGCAAAAAACAACATCACCGCTTATTCTACGGGTGGGCAGGTTTCCACAAGCAACCCTTCCGTTTTGGTGGGAAGATACGCCGAAGATACCGTGCGTAATTTTTACGCCGACATTGTATTTTTCTCCGCTCAATCTATGGATTTAAACGGTGAAATTTACGACTGCTTTGAGGGTGAAAACTTCCTTCGACGCTCTATGATCGAGAATGCAAAATGCAAGGTTTTCCTTTGTGACAGCACGAAAATCGGCAAAACCTCCCCCTTCCATCTTGGGTCTATCAAGGATGTGGATTACATCGTATCCAATGCCGAGCTTCCCAAAATCCCTGCCTTGAAGGGCATTCAAACCATCATCACTGATTAGTTTTTTTCAGTCAACACATCCCTGGTATGGGGGTTTAACCATATTATACCCAAAACGAGCGTATTAATTCGCCATTATAATCCCCTATGTCTCAAAAAGTAGCACCTATTGAAATTTATCAATAGGTGCTTTTCTTTATTAGTTAAATTGTGTCCAATCCAATTGCCCGTTCGGGTAACCGCAATAGTAAATATACGGTTTGACAATAGATCCATCCGTCGCCGACAAGGGTATAACAGTACCGCCCATCAAGGATTTACCGCCGTTTGCATCGTTCGTCGTAATCGAACCGTCCGCATTTACATAGTTAAAGCGGTCGTACTCACTCGACTTTTGCCCGAATTGGAAACGTACGCCATCGTATACCACACTTGCACTGTTACAATGCTCATGACCAACAAAAATCGAGTCTGCGCCCAACGATTTCATTCCATTAAAGACGGTGAAATTTTCGTCCCAAGGGTTCTTCATCCGACTGCCGATATACCCAAAATCGCTTGCAGCTTTATCCGAAAAACGATCAATATTGATATCTTGCGCTTGATTTTCTTGATTGAAGCCATATTTCGCGTATGCGGTACCGAAAATTGCGCCCTGGATATGGTATGCAAATGATACCTTCACCTCGGGCAATAAGCCTTTCAATGCCGTAATTTCCTGCGTATACCAATCGATTTGATCCTGTCCAAAGCCAACCGAAGTTTTCGTATGCCCGTTTGCAAGCGATTCCTCACTGGCCGCGCCACTACCGTTAGAGTCTAACATATAGAACACACGTTTCACAACGCCGCCTTGCGCAATTCCAACCGAATAATTACCATTACCAGTCAAGTTTTTCTGTTCGAACAAACAATACGTTGCCTTTTCAAGCTGTTCGCATTGCCAATCCGCGCCCTTCTTACTTTCAGCTTCGTGGTTACCGAAAATGGGAGCCCAAGGGATTTGGAAACTTTCCATAAACTCAATCAACGCCAATAGAGCCGTACCATTATCGTCAAATTCCCCGTAAACAATATCGCCCGTAAGGAGAATCAGGTCGGGGGTAGTCGCCGTGATAATTTCGGTTAAATACGCATAACAGCGATCTTGCGCCTTATCAGTCGCCCAAAACTTCTGCTCGTTGCCGTTTAAGCGGTTTGAAACGCGCATTTGCCCAGCATCAATAATTTGCGTATCGGTCAGCTGTAAAACGACGGGATTTTTATTTTCTGCAACCTCCACGACAAAGTCGGGAATATTGTAAGCAGACAATAAAACAGTTTCTTTCTCCGTCACCATTTTTTTGCCCTCCGAATCTAAATAGTAGCCCTCACAAACCGTACATTGCCAAAATTCGACGTTACCGTTCTCACTCTTTAAGATACCTGGCGCCACTGCATCTCGATGGGACATTTGATGTGCAATCGTAGGAAGTTCCACCTTCCCTTTATCCGCAAGCTCCGTTTGACCATTTTCATCCGAAAAATAGGTAAAACAGTTGGGACAATAGTAATACGCCGCATTCCCTTTTTTCGTGCAAGTAGATGCGTTGGCGGACATAGGCACGATGGCATGCGCTTCTTTCGGCAGGACAATGCTTTCACGGGAAAGCTCCGTCGTCATCTCCGCATCCTGATAAATTTTATCGCAGCCAAAGCACGACCAATACTCAATATTGCCCTCCTGTTGACAGGTTGGAGCCTTTGCCAAGACCTTGGTGACTTGGTGAGAGGTGTGTACGATCTCCTCTATCTCGCCCTCGTTTTGTCCTTTTTTCTTGCAAGCGGTAAAGGAAAAAGCCAATACCGCTGCAGTTAATATGGACATCAGTTTTTTCATAATAACCTTCTCCATTTTTAAGGATTACATCCCTTGTAAAAGTCCTTTCATGATTTTAAACACATCGGTGTTTTTAATACGACCGTCGATACCGAACGAATAATTTTTAAAATCGATATTAGCACCGTTGATATAGCAGTTTACATCCGTCGACGAGTGCGACGTCGTCGTCCATTGATAATGTTTCGGCACGTAGGTCATACCATTATCATTGGACACCGTTTCCAAAAAGTTCAAGGCGGTAAATGCGCTTTCTTTCAATTGCAAACCGCCTGTTTCATGATCAGCGGTAACGATTACCACCGTATCGTCACGATCCTTTGCCCATTCCAAAACCGCTTGCACCGCATCATCAAACGCCAACAACTCCGACAGCATATAGGTCATATCGTTATTGTGCCCGCCATGATCAATATGCGAACCTTCCGCCATCAAGAAGAAGCCGTCTTCGTCCTTAGAAAGATAATCTAACGCCTCCGATACCAATCTATCAAATGCAACTCTATTCGCATTTGCCGACATAGAAGGCGCATCCGCACGAATCATGTAGCTACCGAAAACCTTATCCGAAGTCGCCTCCGAGATCAAGTCCACGTCCTCCACCTTTTGATACCCTGCGTCGGTGAAAATGTCTTGATATCCTGCATCCATTACGTAGCTTGCAAATAAGTTTACATTGCTGGTTGCCGCCGCCGTTTTTAACAAGCAGGTCGTATCATTTCTATTGTAAACGTGTGAAGAGAATCCCATCGGGGTTGCACCGTAAAGCTCTTCCGTCGCAAGAATACCCGTACTCTTCCCCATCGCATTTGCAATATCCACGATGGTTTCCATATTCAAGTAATCCGCGTCTTTACCAATCATGCCATTCTTGGTACGTTTTCCCGTTGCAAGCGCCGTTGCCGCCGCAGCCGAGTCGGTAATTTCGTCCGAAGCCGAGCGCGTTGAAACGGTCGTCTTATAGGGAAAGCCTTGCATCGTCAAAGCTTCACCCTTATAGATTTGACCTGCCTTAATTTGGTCAGGCCCCATACCGTCGCCAATCATTAAAATAACGTTTTTCGCCTTCGTAACGTCCGTTAAAACAATGGGAGAGTTCTCCACGGAAGTCGTTTCGACTTTCGCGCCCACCCCTTTTACCGGGGTATCCTTACGTTGAACAACCGATTTTGAAGAGGTAGAGCTATTCGTCACCGCAATCGCTGTGTTATCGATTGTTGCACTCGCCTTCGAGCCACACGCCGCCATCGAGGTAGTCATCAACCCTGCGAATAAAAAAGCAAGTGTATTTTTTAATTTCATAAAGCACCTCATTAACCCTTACTCGTTTTCTTTTTTCTTTAACAATACAGCCGCCATAAATGCAATTACACCAACGGAGATGCCACCAATCGCGCCAAAGCAACCTTCCTCAATTGGTGCAGTATCATTGCTTGCATTTTTATCCTGCGAGGATGCGCTTTCCTTCGAGGACGTCTCGCTGTTCATGGACGAGCTTGCTTGAGAATCTTTCTCTTCTGAAGAGGTTGCATTCGACGAACTATCTTCGGAAGAACTATCATTAGAAGAATCCTCTTCTACCTTTGCAGGCGTATAAATTACACTTACAACAACGTTACCAATCGTCAAGGAGTAGCTTTCCCACGCGCTGGTATATCCTTCCTTCGTAGGCAATGCAGGTTCCGTGATCTCTTTATTCTCTACCGTATAAGTTGCCGTACCAATTACCGTTGCGCCGTCCTTGAAGGTTACGGTGTATTCAATCGCCGTATAAACCACATCTACGGTGATGTCACCGCTCAAGGTATAGGTTGCCCATGCACTGGTGTAACCTTCCTTCGTGGGAACAGCAGGTTCCGTAATCGTTTTATTCTCTACCGTATAGGTTGCCGTACCAATTACCGTTGCGCCGTCCTTGAAGGTTACGGTGTATTCAATCGCAGTATAAACCACATCTACGGTGATGTCACCGCTCAAGGTATAGGTTTCCCATGCACTGGTATATCCTTCCTTCGTGGGAACAGCAGGCTCTTTAATTTCCGTTTGTCCTTCGATATAGGTTACCGTAGCAATTACAGTCGAGCCGTCCATAAAGGTAACGGTATATTCCGTTCCAACAACAATCTCGGTATAAACGACGTTTACAACGATATCCCCACCAGTCAAGGCGTAGGTTTCCCATGCACTGGTGTAACCTTCCTTCGTAGGAAGCGCAGGTTCCGTAATCGTTTTATCTTCTACGGTATAGGGAACCGTACCAATCACCGTTTCACCATCCATGAAGGTGACCGTGTATTCAATCGCAGTATATTTCGCATATACCGCATAATCTCTTTCAGGCATTACGGTAAGTGCCGCATTGTCCGTGCCTTTTTCAAACCAGCCGTTGAAGGTATAACCTTCCCTTTCAGGTGCAGTCAATACGATTTCAGCACCCATAGGAAGATACTGTTCGTCCATACCAGGGTTGAGTTCAACCGTCAAGGTATAGTTCTTTCTTCTTACGTATTCTTCCACGGTTTCAGATACCGTATAAATGGTTGCACCTTTCGTGAAGGTAAGACCTGCCTTTACGCCAATTACTACGTCAATATTACCACCGAGGGAGGCAATATAATCATTGTGCATTCTTACCTCCAACGCATCAGCATCCTCGTAAAGAATAACGGGCACCTTGAAAAGCACGTTAGTCGTCGTCCAAGGGAAGGTGTGGAATACATATCCCGAAACATCCGTCGTTTCATTGATTTCTTTTATCGTTTTACCATTGATCGTGATATATTCTTGCAAGTAATGATACTGCGTACCAGCATCCTTGTCAATTGCGTGGAAGCCAATATCATCGGGTAAAACGCCTTCACCAAAGGTAATCACCGTACGGGTTACCTCGGAATAGTCACCCATCATTTGCCAACCTTCAATCTTTACGCTTTCCGTAATATCTACCGTCGTCGTTTCCGCCTCCGTCACCCAAGCAGAGCCGTCTTTGACATAGGAAACATCGGAAGATACCACGTATTTCGTGCCATTGTTGTTAAAGTACATACCCTCTTTTACACCGATCGATACGCCATCCAAAGTTTCAAAATAACTCTTGTGGATCATTATCTCCATCGTCGACGCACTGGATTTCCCTCGCAACAATACAGGCACGTTGTAGGGCGCACCTGCACTTGCAGGGAAGCTTTCGAATACGTAACCGCTTACGTCGGTTTCCGCATTGATTTCTGCAACCGTCTTACCGTTAATCGTGATATAATCTTTGATGTAGTGATATTGCGTACCGTTATCGCTGTCAAAAATATGATAACCAATATCCAAGGGGAACGCTTCAGCAGGGAAATTCAAATATGCATAGAAGAATTCGTTAGGGTTAAGCCATTCGGTAACCGTAATGCTATCAGTAATATCCGTAACCACCGTACCCGTAACAACCTTTTCAACGTCCTTCGTCACAGTATAGGTCGTGCCATTGTTATCAAAGCTTAAACCAGCTTTCACGCCAATAACGATATTCCCTCCGAGGGTTGCAAGGTAATCATTGTGAATTTTTACCTCCAACGTCCCATCGTTTTCAAAAAGCATAACGGGAACCTCATAGGTCGCACCTAATTTGGAAGAAGGGAAAGTCGAGAATACGTAGTTGCTGGTATCCGTATTTTCATTGATCTCTTTTACCGTTTTACCATTAATCGTAAGGTATTCTTGGAAGAATTTCCATGCGCTGCTGTCAATCATACCATAGCCAATGCTCGTAGGAAGCACACCGCCAAATTTAATTCTCGTATAAGTAAGCTCTCTTGCGTCCCCTACAATATCCCATCCTTCAATCGTTATATTTTCGGTGATATCCGTAGGCGTAACAACCTCGGGAAGATCAATCCCTTTCAACTGAAAACTTCTATCCTTTTGTACAGCGTATGTCGTGCCGCCCGTCACAAATTGTAAGCCGCTCTTAACCCCAACGGTGACCGTATCGCCAAGCATAGCAACGTAATTATCGTGCACTCTCATTTCCAACTTCGAAAGACCGCTTTCACGAATGATAACGGGGACTTTATAGATATCGTCAGCCGTAGAAGGGAATTCGGTGTACTCCCATTCCAACGCGCCCAAGGACGTATCCTCATTGATTTCCTTGACCGTTTTACCATTAAAGGTAATATATTCCTGAACGTATTTATACGTATCCTTATCCATCGCGTCGTAGTTAAAATCCTCAATCACGTTATCGCCTAAATACAACACAAGATAACTTAATTCATTATGATCCGTCCAATCGGATAACGTGATATTTTCGCTGATATCTACGGTGGTATCCGCTTTTGCTTCAACGCCTGCCATCTTTACCGCGCCAAAGAATGCGCCAACGCAAAATACAGAACAAATTGCCGTCAAAATCGATTTTACCTTCATTTTCTTCTCCTTATTCTTCATTTTTTCTTTTCTTTGCAAACAATGCCAACGAAAGGATAGCAATTGTGCCTCCACCCATCATCGTTGACGAGCCACATCCCTTCTTTTCCGCGCTTTCTTCAAAAAGAGCGTACAAATTCAAATCGCCAAGCTGTTCCGCCGAAAGCTTTTCTACCTTTTGCGAATAATCTTCCGACAAGTACCAGCCCTTAAAGGTTGCCCCTTCTTTTTGAGCGTCCTTTAAGACAATTTCTCCATCCGTTACGTAATAAACGATTGGATTCGTAGAAGCATTTACCCCACCATTCAAATGATAAGTAATCGTGTAACGAATCGGCTTCACGTAACCGTGGATTTCCATATCCTGTACAATTGCCGACGTGGCAGTGTATTGCCAGCCACCAAACTCATACCCAGCGCCAGCGTCTACTGCATCGCGCAAAACGAGTTGTCCTCTATACGGATATTCTTCCGCTTCGCCGTACTTTTGTCCATTCACAAAATAGGTAACCTTGTACAAACGATCTTTATCCGCCCATACGCCATCCGTCAAACCAAAACGAACGTCCTTGCTTACGACGTATCTCACGCCCTCGCCAAGAATGAACAGGCCTTCTTTGACGGTAATCTCTAATTCCCCTTCTACCGATTGTAAATAGGTATTGTGGAATTTTAACTCCAAGGCGTTGTTGTTTTCAAAAATGATAACAGGCACCTTGTAAATAGGATTACTTTCCGTAGACGGGAAGGTGGAGAATTCATAACCGCTGACATCCGTCGTTGTGTTTATTTCCCTGATCGTTTTACCGTTAATCAAGATATAATCCTGCAAATACGTCCACGCAGCCATATCGATTACGTGATAGTCAAGGTCTTCAGGCAACACGCCTTCGGGGAAATAGATACGTGTATAGGTAAGTTCCAGCTTATCCCCTGCAACAGACCAACTCTTCATGGAAAGGGCTTGTGCAATATCTGTCTCGGAAATTGCTTCTACAACAAGCGAAACATCTTCGCTTACCGTATATTTCGTATTTCCTACAAGGATAGAAAAACCTGCTTCCAAGGAAATGACGATATCCTCCTTGATTGTTGCCAAATAGCTATTGTGGATTTTTACCTCCAAGCAATCGCCGTTTTCGTGTAAAATAACGGGGACCTTATAAAGAGGATTATCCTCCGTAGAAGGGAAGGTGGAAAATTGATACGTGCTTGTATCCGTTTCCGTATTGATTTCCTTCACCGTTTTACCATTAATCGCGATATATTCCTGCATATACAGCCATGCTGCCTTATCCATCATATCAAAGGAAAGGGTAGGCAGCGCCCCTTCGGGGAAATATATCATCGTATAAGTAAGTTCCTGCGCGTCCCCCGCCGTAAACCAACCCTCAATGGAAATCTGACTTGTGATATCCACCTCATTCATACCTTCTATGGTATGTAAAATGTCGTTGCTTACCGTATATTTGGTATTGCCGTTTACAACATAGAAGCCTGCCTTTAAAGCGATTTCAAGATCCCCTTCCAACGTTTTTAAATAGTCGTTGTGGATCTTTACCTCTAAAACGCCTGTGTTTTCAAAAAGGATAATCGGCAATTTATATTTCGCAGCAGCATTCGACGGAAAGGACGAAAATACGTAGTTGGAAACGTCCGTTTCTGTATTGATTTGCCCAACCGTTTTACCGTTGACGGTGATATAGTCCTTAATATAGTGATACTGCGTACCGTTATCATCGTCCAAAATGTGGAAATCAATATCCGAAGGAAGAACGCCTTCCCCAAAGTGAATACGCGTATACGTTAATTCCTGCGCATCACCCGTAATATCCCAACCATCAATGGTTACATCTTCGGTGATATCCACCTCATTCATGCGCTGTTCACCAAAAACGGTAAAGGTTTTATCTTCCGTCACCTCGTATCTGGTGCTATTATTTTCAAAATATAAGCCTGCTTTTGCGGTGATTTCTACGCTGTCACCCAACGTTTCCACGTAATTATCGTGAATTTTGATTTCAATCTTATCGTTGTTCACCTGCAACATAACGGGGACCTTATATATCGCATTGCTCAACGTTGAAGGAAACACGGTATACGTCCAAGCCGTTGCCCCAAGCGTAGTATCCGAATTAATTTCCTTGACAGTTCTTCCGTTAATGGCGATATATTCCTGTGCGTATGCATACGCTCCGTCAATCATTCCATAACCAATGTCAGGCTCGACACCTTCCCCTAAATCGAGACAGGTCACCTTCAATTCCTGATGGTCAATCCACCCCGTAGCGGAAACGCTGTCCGTGACGTCTTGTACAGTCGACGCACTTGCCGTTTGCTTTGCAATCGGCAATGCGCAAATTGTCAAAGCCGCCGCAATAAACAATCCGCCACATATTTTTTCTTTCATCCTCATAAAGCCACCTTTTACGCCTTCATACCGCTGATCGAAACACCTTCAATCAACAGCTTTTGCGAGAAACCAAACACCACCAACGGAGGAATGCACATCAATACCCCCATCGCCATCTGTTTATTTTCTCTAAACATAGGATTGAGCGCCGCCTTATAAAAACCGAGCGCCAACGTCCATTTGTCTTCCGAATTAGACAAATAAATCAAGGACGAGGAATAATCGTTCCATACACCCAAGAAGGTGTTTACGCTGATAAGCGCCGCAATGGGCAAGCAGGCAGGCAATACGATACTGAACAAGCATCTAACCTCGTTTGCGCCATCAATACGCGCACTTTCCAAGGTGGAATTGGGTATTCCCTTAATAAATTGCATAATCAAGAAGATATTTAAGGCCCCACCACCGAAGAAAGCAGGTACAATCAAGGGCTTTAACGTGCCGTCTAACCACCCCCACTCCGAATACATCAAATACAAAGGGATACGCAAGGTAATGCTGGGTAACATTGTCGAAGCCATCGTTACGCCAAAAATCAACGCCTTGAACTTGAAATGCACCTTTGCGAAACCATACGCACATAAGAAGGCCGAAGCTACGATACCAATAATGTTCATAAACGCAACAGTTAAGGTATTCCCGCCCCATTCGATAAAGGATGCAAAATAGGTCTCGTCGTAGTAGTTCTTAAATTCTAACCCAGACGGAAGGAGTTTCGGGAAATTGTAGATTTCATCCTCCGTCATGAAGCTTCTTACCAGCATTACGAAGAAGGGAAACATAAGTGCCACGACCACGAGGGAAATGATAACGGCGTATACGAGGTCCTTTCTCATTTCACGTTGTTTATTAGTTAAAATCTTCGCCATAATACACCCACTTGCTCGTCTTAAACACCAAAGCCGACAACGCCGCGATAATGACAAACAATACCCACGACAAAGCCGACGCGTAGCCCATCTGACCGAAGCGGCCGAAGGCTTGCTCGTAAATATACACAACAAAGAAACTCAACGTTTTTTCATTCAACGGATTCTTGAACATAAACGCCAAATCAAAAATCTGCAACGTACCGATAATGTTGGTTATCAGCGTATAGAAAATCGTCGGCGTGCACATAGGAATGGTAATGGTAATCAGCTTTTGAAAGCCGTTTGCACCTTCCAAATCAGCCGATTCGTATAAGGTTTTGGGGATATTTTTGAGCTGCGACAGCCACAAAATCATACCACTACCAATACCAAACATACCCATCAGAATAAAGGATTGAAAGGCCGTATCGTTATGTTCAAAGAAGGTATAATTCGGTAACCCCAAACCTTTAAAAATCAAGTTCAAGTACCCAATTTCCGAGGTTGTAATCGTACGCCAAAGCAACCCGTTTACCACCGTAGGGATAACAACGGGCATATAGCAAAGGACACGCGCAAGCTTGATACCGCGCATTTCACGATTAAGTACAAACGCCAACGAGAAAGACAACACCATCGTCAAAGGAATTGCCACAATCGTGTATCGCACCGTCGCCCAAAGGGAGGTGAAAAATTCCACACGATTTTCCGTGAACATTTTTTTATAATTTTGGAGACCAAAGTTGGTGGCTTCACCGAAAATATTGATATCGTGGAAGCTATCGTACAGCGATTTAAACATAGGCACAAAGGTGAAAATCACAAGGCCTAAAATAACCGGCAATACGAATAGCATCCCCGCATATTCCTTTCGGATATATTGCCCCACTTTTTTTATTTTTTCATTCATGGTATTACCCGATTTCATCCGAGACATTCGGATAAATTTTTTCTATTAATATTTTGCTCTCAAGTTTGCAACTGCGTTTTGATAAGGTTGAATGCTTGCCTTCAACGTCGCATAACCAGCGATTGCACCGCCATCACTGTAATTAGAGCCAATGATTACCTGCGCCATTGCACCGGAAAGGTTATCCAAAAGCAGGGATGCATCATCCGCATCAAAATCTTGGAAAATTGACAAATTAAAGTCCTTTTCAGGGGCAGATACAAACGCAGCGTGATTCAAGCCTGCATTCTTATACGATGTCCAAGAGCTGTCGTTTGCCATGCTCTTTCTAACAGGGATAATACTACCCGTTTCCGCGCCAATCTTCTGACCTTCTTCGGATACGATGAATTTCAAGAAATCAAACGCATAATATTCGTTGGTCTTCTTGCCTTCATTGAATTGCGATTCGCTTACACGTGCTTTTGCCGCACTGGTGATTGCATAACCACTGCAACCTACCCCTACGTAATCCAAAGGCAAGGGTAAGAAATCGATATCATATTTTTCCGTGGGAGGCAAACCGGGCAATGCAGGACGAACGCCTATGTACATAGCTGCCGACAACGTCGTAAACGTTGCAGAGCTCTTCTTTGCCGATTCTGCAATATAACCGTTGTCAATCAAATTGAAAATTTCGCCATACGCGTTGATATTTTTATCGGAAAGGAAGTTAACCCCACCGTTTTCTACAAATTGACCGCCGTAGTGATATACAAACGAACAGTAGGATGCGTTAAAGTCCATTCTTGCATCCACGGGTACGGAATTTTCACGGATACCCAAATCGGGGTTTGCATTCGCCTTCATTGCAACCTTCAATCTTTCGCAGGTTTCAATGAACTTTTCATAATTCCAACCGTCTTTCAAACCGTCGATTTCCGCATCGGTAAAGCCTGCCGCCCTAAACATAACCTTGTTGATAAACAACACGCACTTGTTGTAGTCACGAGGCATAAAGTAAATGCCGTCGTCTTGCGAGTTTTTATGCGTTGCATTTACGATTTCACCGTAGAAATCGTCCAAGTTAATCGAGGAATCAGCCGCAATCATGTCCTTAAGGTTGATGAATGCGCCTGCATCCGACCAAGGAGCGTGCTTTTCACCCGTCGTCCACATAATGTCGGGCATTTGCTTTGCACTTGCCACGTAAGACATCATCGTTTGCGTATAATCGCTGGTAAAATTTTTGATTGCAATCGTTACGTTTTCGTTTTTCGCTTCATACGCAACCTTCCATTTTTGCATCAAAGCGCCTTCGGATGCATCCGTACCACTAACGGAAACGGTGATTTGAATTTTGCCGTTCGCTTCGTCGCCTTTCTTGTCACGACAGCCTGCAAACATACCAACAGACAGCAATGCCGTCATCGTCAATGCAAAGATTTTCTTCATAATCTTCTTCATATTTTTTCGCTCCTTTTATATTACTTGAATTTTTTGTGCACGGAAATCCACCGTGATTGTCACCATACCGTTTGCCACCGTATATTCGCTGGACGATAACAACGTACCGTTGCAATATACCTGAGGGGTTGCGTTACTTGTAGGAATGTTGATTTCACACTTCATCCCTGCCGTCTTACCTCTGATACTTTCCAAAATAACGTAATCGTCACTAACTTCCATATCGTAAATTACGCCGTTGTACATCAGGTTTTCCATACGCCAGAAGGAAAGCTCTTTGGGAAGGTTGGGCGCTACGGACAACGTACCAAGATTCGTACTCTTCAAATTAAAGAACCCGAAAGGTACAATCGAGTAAATGATTGCATTTTCCAAGAATTCGCTGTCCAAACCAAGGCTGCCAGCTTGGTTCATACCCTGCAAGGGTATGCCC
>JAZRFV010000083.1:0-11843 GCA_045643825.1 Candidatus Scatosoma sp. | reverse complement strand
TAAAAATATTATAATGTATGCGAAAAAATCAATTGTTTGCATTAAAAAAATCGATTTTAAAGCTATTTTTGGGACACAAGGTTAAAAAATTGACAATTTTATTGTTAATTTACTTTACAATGTTGATTTTTTTGCTTTACTGCGCTAAATCGCCATTTTTTGACATTTTTTCGACGAAAACGCCAAAAAGAAAAAACCGCCGTGCGGTTTATAAAAATCGTTACCTTTTTTAGAATATGCATTTTTTCCAAGAAAGGACACGAAACGCCCTTTTTTCTTGTATTTCCTCCATTTTAATCCTTTATCCTACCATACAAAAAGGAGAAACCTTCCGCCTATGCAATTGAGTACACTTTACGGAAAAAGCATTTACACCGATAAAAACCTGCAAGGGGTATGCCGAGGGGTTGCCATCTCGTTAAAATCATACGCCGTGCGATACCTTCTTTGCGCCTCTACCCCCACGCAACAAAATACCGATTTTTCCATCGGCATCGGCGCAGTTGTTGAAATAGGTGAAACCATACGCTTGTCCCATTTACGGACAGCAAATCCAAGAAACTACGCAAAAATCACGGTTGGTCTACCCATTTACGCCTTCGACGGCGGCTTTTTAGGGACTGTGGCGGATTTGGATATATCTGGCTTTACCGCAGCCACCCTTTATACAAGCCGTGGAGAGCGGTTTCCCATTACCTCTATCACCGCCTGCTCCGATGCGGTTATTTTACGCAAAGAACAGCCTTATCCCATCGGTCAGCGCCTCCCCACTCCCTCGTTTTTTGGTATCGCGACCAAAAATAGCGGTGTTATCACCAAACAAATTTTACGCACCGCCATCGAGAAAAAATCGCTAATCGCCCTTACGCTTTCCCTTCCACCCTTTCAGCTGGAGACCACTATACCGCCTTCAAACGGCGTATTTGGCGGATAATTTAAGGAGCGCGGAGCATAAATCGTTCAAACCACGCAATTCCGAGGCTGTCCAGCACTCCTTTCCCCGATATAACGCAAAGGTTTTGCACATTTCTTCCGCCTGCAAACGGTCGGCAATCGTCAGCGGCGCCTCCTTGATTTTACCGAGTAAAACACGTGCGTAACCCAAATGAACGCGTACCTGCCTACCCTCTTCGCCTATTTCTTCCACCTTTAAACTGTTTTGCAGGCGCGTCCGAATATACCCGTTATCCCACCTCGGAAGAGCGTATTGCAACTTACGTTTCTCCTCCATACACCGTTGTCTTTCCCTACGTTTTCTTTGTCGAGCTACACATATCCACCTTACGATCATACACAAAATAAACACCATACCACCCCCTAAAAACGCCGTCAAAAACAACGTTTCGCAAGAGGAAAGCTTTTCAATTACTCCAAGCATTTTACCCATAAAAAATCCTCCCCAAAGGGTATGCCCTTCAAGGAGGATTTCTTTTTGTCTATTTTCGTCGAAATATGGAAAAGCTTGTCACTATGCCATTTTCACTTCAAAACCTTGGTTAATGTTAACGATAGTACAACGGATATTTTCTTCCGCAATCTTCAAAATCTTTGCGGTGGCTTGACGGTACAATTGCAACTGCGGAGCGTAATGCTCGATTAGATACTCTTTATCCCCTTTGGAGAATTTGTAATCGATAATCTCCGCCTCGCCATCCTCACCGATGGCAAGAAGGTCTATGGCGCCTTGGAAGATAACCGTTTCTTCCTTATTCTCACCCCAAGAAGGGTGCGCCCCTCCCACCTTCGCAAAGGTATCGCATACGGGCAACGCAACCAGGAATTTTTGTTCCTTGTAAAGTCGTTTCCCCTTCAGCTTTTTAAAGACAGGGTTGGATAAAATTTCTACCAGCTTGTCCTTGGAAAGCAAGCTCACCTCGTACCTGCCCCCCTCATTTGCCTTTTCGCAAGCCGTTTCTACCACTTCTCTTAAACGATTTTCATCGATAAATTCCCCTTGCTCGTCATACAAAAGGCCAAAATCAAAATCTTCCAAGAAGGCGTGGTATGCAACACCGATATCCTTGCCCGTTTTCTCTTTTTTACGCTCAACTCCTTCGGTGATATCCACCGCAGAAGTCTCCGAGCCTTGCTCATAACTACGCATTAAGCCCGTAGCAGAACTTTTCACGGGCAGGTTTTCCATACCTGCAAAATCGTACTGCCACAAGAAGGCATCACGGATTTCCCCTGCGAGCTTTTCATCGGGGCGGAATACGAGTGCGTGGCGTTCCTGCTTGGGCATGTCTCGTAAAACGTCCTCCACGACGTATTGTTGCCAAACAGTGAAGTCGGTAAATTCCGCAAATGAACGGGCATATTTCACGTCAGGCATGGCCGTAGGCGAAGTGAAGAGCATGTGCAAGCCGTATTTCGCGCGGGTTAAGGCTACGTAGTAAAGATTTAACCCATCGGCAAGCGAGCTTTCCTCCTCCTTAATCTCGTACAAACGACGAAGGACGGTACTTCGTTTCACCATCGTATCCGCATTAAACGCCCTGGGCGCAAGCCCGTAGGTTTCCTCAACGAACACTTCGTCTCGATCCACTCCACGGAAGGCTTCACTTAAATTATCCAGGATAACAATCGGATATTCCAACCCCTTGGAGGAGTGCATAGTCAAAACTTTTACCGAATCCTCACCACCGTTTTCGCTGTACTCGATTTTGTAATCCATATCACGCAAACGATCCAAAAATTCGTGTACGCAAAGGGGTTCGGGGTTGGTCGTTTCCTCAATGAAACGATGGATACGACGAAGAGCGGACACGCCGTTGGGACGTGACAAAAGGTTTGCCTCCATGCGGGTTTCCGAAATAATCTTCGTCAGTAGCTCCCCTGCATCCAACACGCGGGAAAGCCCCCTGATTTTTTCATAATATTGATAGAAACATTGAAGTTTTTCAGCCAAAACATCCTGCTTTTCCATCGAATAGCGCTGACACGCCTTACGGAAGAAATGTTCCTCACGGTACGCAAGGCGAATGGTCACCAAATCGTCCGCAGTCAAATCCCCCACAGCGGACAAAAGCACGCTGCAAAGCGGGATATCCTGCGCCGCATTATCAATCAAGGACAACAGGTCAATCAACATTTTAATCTCGGAGAAATCACAAATATTGACAGCCGCCGCAGCCGTCACGGGAAGATTTTCAGCAGACAACGCCTCCACCGTACGGGCAATTTGCCCCTGTTTCTTTCTCGAAAGCACGGCAATATCCGAATAACGCACCTCACGGTACTCCTTCGTATCGGGATCGTAGAAGGTGTTACAGCGTTCGTCCTCGATAATGTGTCGGATGGTTTTCGCAAGCAAGCTCATCTCCCGTTCCTCACGGTTTTCTTGCTGTTTTACGGAGTATACGCCACGCTCTAACGGAATGCCTTTTTCGGGCTTTCCGAGGAAGTGAACGCACACCTTTCCGCTGTTCGTCTCATACCTGCCCCCCTTCTCCATGTAAGAACCACGGGCATAATCCACCGCACAGACCTTCTTCGTCATCGCCAAGGTGAACTGCGAATTGACCGCATCGAGCACCTGATCGGAACTACGGAAATTGCGAGACATGAACAAATTCGAGCCTCCGTTTTGTTCAAACTCCTCTTGCTTTTCCACGAAGAAACGAGACTTGCTACCACGGAAACCGTAGATTGCCTGTTTCACGTCGCCTACGAGGAAAAGGTTGTCACCGCTGATACGGGTAATTAATTCCTCCTGCACGGGGTTTACGTCCTGATACTCGTCCACGAAAACGAAACGGTATTTTTGACGCATCTCCGTCATCACCTCTTCATTTTCCAAAAGGTGCAGGGCTTTATGTTCCAAATCGTTGTAGTCAAGCACCCCGCGTTCCTGCTTGAAGCGCTCGTACTTCTCGTCAAAACACAAAAGATACTTGGATAAAATCGCGGCCGTCTTACCCGATTGCAAGAAATTATCCAACTCCTCCTTACGGGAAAGATTTTTTGCCAATTCTTCGTCGACAATTTTCGACACTCTATCTTTCAAGAATGCCAGCTTTTCACGGTAGCGGACACGCTCCTCGCTGTCCTTTTTCGTACCGCGGTTGACGGAAAATTTCGGTTTTTGCACCTTGCACGCTTCAAAATAATCCGCGGCGTAGATTAAATCATTGAGCAAGCCCAACAGCTCGTCGCACAAAGAAAGCTGTGCGCTGGTTCCGTCGTCCAAGAAGTACGCGCGGACGTCCTCCACCAACTCGTAATAATACCGACACTTTTCCTCTAACTTTTTCTGCAAATCCACACAAATCGCATCGAAGGTTTCCTCGGTATAGCCTTGTGAATTTTGCAAATATTCGCGATAATCCGCACGGTTGCGCAATTGTTCATACGTTTTTAAGAAAATTTCACGCAAGGCGCGGTCGCTTTTCTTTCTCCAATACAAGGACAAAAGATAGGCAAAATCCTGCTCCTTGTTTTCGTAGCCCTCTTCCAACAGCTCGTCCAACGCCATATTTTTAAGCGCCGTCCCTTCCGCATCGTCACCGCCGATCACACGGAAACCGCTGTCCACACCTGCGATATAGAAGTGGGAACGAAGGAGCTTCGCGCAAAAGGAGTGGATGGTGGAAATGTCCGCCCCCGACACCTCGGAAAGCTGCTTTTTTAACACCTCACGGCGTTCTGCCGTGGTGGTATCACGGTTGATTTCCTCAATCAGCTCCTTACAAAGCTTTTCTTTCATCTGCGCCGCCGCTTTCTTGGTGAAGGTCACCGCCAAAATTTCACCTACGCCCGTGCCGTCCTTGATAAGGCGGATAATTTTCTCAATCATAACGGTGGTTTTACCGCTGCCTGCCGAGGCGGAGACGATGGTCCTGCCCTGCGCCTCAATGGCGCGCATTTGTTCTTGTGTAAAATTCGCCATTCGTTACTCCTCCCCCTCTCGTTGTCTTTTCGCAATCTTCGCAATCATACCCGTGTCCACAGCAGGTTCCTTTCTCGGTTGCGAACAATCCTTATTAAACCCACACATACCGCCGTATTTACAGTAATCACAGCTCCCTGCATAGGGGGAAGCCGCTACGTAGCCTTCCTTCAGTTCCTTACAGCCCTGACGAGCAACGTGCACCGAGTAATCAAGAAAGTCACGGAAGGTCTCTTCGTCCATAACACGCTTGGCTGCCGAGCTGTTCTTAAGCGCCGCAGGGAAATACTCGCTCTTCACCGTTTCATTTTCAGGCGAGAGGTTTTTATCACCGCTCATCAACGCCTCTTCCGAGCCGTTCATGAAGCCTTTCATACGGAATCTTCCTTCGTCGTCCATTGCATAATTTACCGATGCAGGGAAGTAAAACACCCCGGCAGGTATGCGTTCACCCTTCAATTCAGACATATATAACTGCAATTGAATCTTTTGCCCTGTGTAATAAGAGGTCGCCGAATCGTCAATGGCGCCCGTCTTATAATCGATGATTCGCACGTACTTATTCGTGCCGTCAATACGGTCTACCTTACCGTGGAAAAACTCCGTGCTGATTGGTCTTTCCGTATCCTCCACGAGGAAATCGGAGTTTTTAATTTGTCTATACGCCGCCGCAGCAACGTCTACACCTTCTTCCAACAGCTTACCCGAGAATACCTCACCCGAGGCCGTATCTTGTTGCATGGTATAAATGGAATTTTTCAATAGTTTTTCGCCTTCGGCATAGGCAAAAGCACGCATTTCAGCCTCCGTTTCAAACTCGGCGGCGTGTTTTGCCGTCACCTGCAATAATTCGTGGATAAAGTTACCCGTATCCACGGCGAGCACGGTTGCTTCTTCTCTTTCTTTTAATTTTAAGCCTCTTTCTGCAAAGTTTTTAAACGGGCAGTTGAAGTAGCTTTCAAGCCCCGTAGGAGACACCTTTCCGTCGCGGAAAAACAGTTCTTCACCACGTTCAACGCATACCTGCCCCCCACGTTCCTTCAAATAATCGTCTTTCTCCGTCACACTTAACTTATCTAAAGCCGTGAACAAGGACGAATATTGCATACGGGTATCCTCGCGTTTTGCCTCGTATTCGCTCTTTTCAATCAGGAGCTGACGGATTGCAGGGGCAACCGCAGAGCATTTATACGAGAAGTCGCTGGGGAGCAATTTTTTACAGCGAGTCAGCTTACCACCGTTCACCTCTACAAACAATCGATCGATATAACGGAACACATCGCTGACCGCAGGCTCGCTACCGTCAGCCGCCAAGGAATAGCTCAAATGCAGGGTATCCGTGAAGGAACAAAGGTTTAAGCACACGCTCTCACGGGCGCGAAGATTCACCTCGGCAACCGTCGGCTCCATCATTGCTTTCACCTCGGCAAGACGGGCAATTTCCTTATCCGAAACAATCGCTGTATCCGCCGACGCCCGTGGCACAGACTCCGTCATACCCATCGCAAACAAGGTATGCACCTTGGTGATACGGCTGTCCGTGATATCCCCAATAAACACCGCATCCGATTTTAAGGGAATAAGGGAAATTTCCGTCGCCTCCAAGCCGTTCTTTAACACCGCCTCAAATTCCGCAGCCGTCATTTCCTTGTCGCCCGTCAGCGTTTCCGCCTCGGAAAGCACCCCTTCCAATGCATCATGGATTTGGGAAAGATATCCCTTATGCGCCACGTCGTCAATGCTATCCTCCAACGCCTTTAAACCGTTTTCAACGTCAAAGTTTTCTAAAATTTTACGCACCGCCGCGCAATAACCTCGACCATGCCCCCTTGCTTTTATCCCATTTGTCGCAAGAAGCACCTTCTCGCGAGCCGTCTCCAACGCCTCGCGGTTGTAACCGCTGACCGCGTCACCTTCCTTAATAGGACGCTTTGCACCGCCACGATAGTTAGCAAATTTATACAAACAATTACGCTATTCGTCACTCTCGCCAAAGAGGACGTTTTGCGTTAAGGATTGCACGGCAATCGGAGAAAAGCCCTCTCTTACCACGCGGAAACAATCCAGCAAAAACCGACTGACAGGATGTCTTCTCAAAGATTTTTTCTCGTCGATAAAATACGGAATGCCATATTCCGCAAGGGATTTTTTCAAAGGTAAAACGTACGAAGCATCGGGGATAAGCACCGAAATATCACGGTAACGAAGTCCTGCCGTTTCCGACATCGTACGGCGAATTTTCGTCGCAATGTATTCCGCCTCCGCCGTTTTGTCGTCCGCCTCAAAAAGATGAATTTTTTCCGTCTCCACCTTCACCGCCGCGCGGATGGGGTTGAACAAGCCCTTTCGCAAGATTTCCGCTTCCCCCTCTAACGGCTTACCTACCTCGCGGATTTGCAATTTACCATATTCCGAACAAACCGCCGCAAAGGATTGCGCACCACGGTTTGCGTAAATATCTTCCTCTCCCGAACAAAAGATACCGATCACGTTTGACGCCGTTTCTAAAATGGCGCGGATTGCCTCGCGCGCTTGTGCCGTGAAGGAATTATACCCCAAGAAGAAAACGTTGACACCCTTAAGCGCCCCTTCCTTACGAATTTTCCCAGGGAGTAATGAGAGATACTTGCTTTCGTCGACAAGGGCATTCTCACGCAAAAATTCAGTATAACCCTCATAAATCAACGCCAAATCCGAAACCTTTTTCTTTAACATATCGTCAGGCAAAAGGGTAACGCTTTCCTTTAAAACTTCGGGGGTAATTTCCGAAGCGGAAAGCTGCGCCAAGGTTTCGTAGATACAACGAGCGTTGTTACCGATCCCCGAGACGGAGGTAAAGCACCGCAAAGCGTCCTCGCGTTGCAAACGAGTCATCACCTCGCCCACCGCCATCACCGAGCCTTCCTTACTGATTGTATGTTCTTCCGTCTTCAAAAAGCGAGCAAAGGTAGCCACGTGCGAACGGAATGTACCGCCCACCTTCGAAAGCAAAGCGCGTTCAGCGAGCAAGGTCAACCGATCCTCGCAAAAAATGAGGTTGACGCCACCGCGCTCCTCGTAAGCCGCCACATATTCCGCCATTACGTCCAAGCATTGCGACAACGTATGAGCCTTTAAAATTGCGTTCATGGTAAGCCTCCTTAACTCCTTTTCATTATTATACCATATTCTTATGGAAAATTTCAGCTTTTTTTCACAATTAATTTGCATAAATCTTTATTTTGTTTTTACAAATTTAATTTTTTGTGGTATAATAGTAAAAATAGAAGGATTTTTACGGTAAAGCTTGCTTTCCGTTTAGGAGTATATATGAAAAGAAAGAAAATTTCCCCCCTGCTTGCCCTGGTTTTGGGCGTAAGCACCTTTGGTGCATGTACAAATTCTGACAAAAAGGTAGATTTTGCCAACTTTTGGATTGAGGACGTACTCAATACCAGCACAACCATCGAAGAAACCTTGACCTACAACGTAAAATACGAGGCAAAGGACGCTTCCTTGGTGAATTACACGGTAAACTACACGGACGGCACGTACACCACCACCTTAATCAGCCAACAAGGGACGGACGGCAAAATCGTTTACACCTACACCACCCAGCTGAATATTACGGCAACCTATACCTTGGGTGAGGCGACCGCGTCCTGCAACGACGTCGTTACCTCGACGGTGAAATTCTACGCAGCGGAATATGGCTTACAGCCCATTTCCTCGGTGAAGGAAATCAACGCCAGCACCCCCACGGCGGTTTCGGGAAGCAAGATTGAGGATTGCTACCAGCTGCTCCACTACACAACGGCGGTTACGTACAATGAAAATTGTTCGAAGGGTGTTGCAGTAGTAACGAGCTATAAAGACGGCGCAGTAGTAGACACGGAAGAAGACAGCTTTGACATTGATCAAGAGAAATTCAGTTTCCTTGACAACGAACAGATTTTGTTTGCTTTGCGTGGCATTAGAACAAGCACCACCTCGGCGAAGCTGAACGTATACACCCCCTTCGCACAGGCAATACAAAAGGTTTCTTTGAGCACCAGCACGGAAACAAGCAAAGAAGAGGGTAAGGATTTTACCTTCCTTTACAATGGTGAGGAAGTAACGAAAACCATCACCTACCGTGCCTTCAACGTTGTGTTGGACGAGAAAAATCCCGGCGCGACGCAAATTGCTTGGATCGCAAAACCCAGCAACACCTCCAACAATAAAGAACACAATATGATCTTACGTTTGGAAACCCCCTTATCCTATGGTTTGGGTACACTGATCTACACCTTAAACTCGGTTGAATACAAGTAAAAACAAAAGTAGCCTGCGAGAAATCGCAAGCTACTTTTTTTATGTAAAAATTTAGTTTTCGTATACCCAACGGCTCAAAATACCAACGTAAGGAAGGTCGCGATATCTTTCCGCATAGTCCAAGCCGTAACCGATAACAAATTCGTCCTCGATTTCGAAACAGGTATAATCCGCGGTAATATCCGCCACACGGCGCGCAGGTTTATCAAGCAAGGTTACAACGCGAAGGCTGGCAGGGTTACGGGTTTGCAACATCTGTTTCAACGCATACATGGTATGCCCGGAGTCGATAATATCCTCTACAATAAGCACGTCCTTACCTTCGATATTTGACAAAATGTCAAGCCCTACGGAAAGCTTTCCGCTGCTGGTCGTACCACCTCCGTAGGAGGATACCTTCATAAATTCTACATTAACCGGCGTCTTCATCGCACGGATAAGGTCGGTGAAAAATACGACACTCCCTTTCAGAATACAAACCGCAATCAGCTCCTTCCCCTTGTAATCCTCGTCCATTTGCTTTGCAACCACTTTAATGCGTTCCGCAATTTGGGTTTCAGACAGCAACACTCTTTCAATTTCGGATTTTTGATTTTCCATGCCTATTTCCTCACGTGTTCTTTTTTCTTATTGCAATATACAGCGACGTTTTTGTATCCGCCGTCACCTTTACTTTTTCCGATATCTCCACACCGCAAACCACGAAAACTTCACCGTCTTCCATAGCAATCAGCGGTAAATATTCACGCTCGGCAACGGGCGTTTTTTCTTCGTTAAAGAATTTTTTCAACGTCTTTTTTCCACCGCCAAAGCGTTGGATAAAGTCCCCGTCCTGACGAAAACGGTAAACGGCTCCCTCCGGGATTTTATCCCCGTCAAGGCGTAAAACACGCCACTCGCCATCCTCGTTAATAGGGGCAAGCGATACGCTCACCTCATACCTGCCCCCGTCAAAGCCGTTTTTATCAAACTTTTTTGCAGGCGTTTTTTCCTCGTAAGCTTCCTCGCAGGGCTTATAAAACCACACGAATGTCTCTTTTTTTTCTGCCTCAACACCCTTGGGGAAGGATAACCTTGAACCACGCTCTAAACCCTGCAAATCGTAAGCATTTTCTAAATGCAAAGCGGTGTAATCCCGCCCAACGCCAAGCGATTTTAAGGCAAGCAAACACGCCCTACGAAAGATAGGCTTTTTCTTGCAAAAGGCAACGGCAACGCCGTCCTCTTTTTCCGTCACAATCTCTTTTGCATATTCGTACAAAAGCGCATCATCCTCCGCCGCAAGCGAGGAAAACCGCACGAGGTTGTCTACCGTACCAGGCACCGTTTTCTCCATCAAGGGGAGAATACTTAACCGCAATTTATTACGCGTTGCATCCAACTGCAAATTTGTACTATCTATACAATATTGCAGGTTATTTTCTACTGCATACGCCTCAATCTCCGCCCTTGTCCAAAAAAGGAAGGGACGGATAATTTTACCATTCACCTCGACCATGCCCCCCACACCTGTGAGAGAAGTACCCCTCATCAAACGAAAGAGCACCGTTTCCGCATCGTCGTTTTTATGATGCGCCGTGGCAATAAAGTCCGCTTTACCTTCACGAAGCAAGCGTCCAAAACATTCCTGACGGAAGTTACGCGCAGCCGTTTCAAGGCTTTGCTTGTCACGCTTTGCACGCGCAGGACAATCCTCGGAAAAGCGGTAAAGTGGTACGCCTTGCATTTCACAAAACGTCTCCACAAAACGGGCATCCGCAAGGCTTTCCTCCCCACGAATTCCGTGTTCACAATGCACAGCGCAAAGCGAGTAACCGTTCTCCCTCTCTCCCCGCTTCAAATAATGAAGAAGAGAAACGGAGTCCACACCGCCGCTAATCGCCACGCAAATACGTTTTCCCGAAAATTCCTTCAGTAACATCATACAATCAGTATAGCACACTCTTTTGCATTTTGCAAGCAAAGTAGCATAAAAACAATTTAATAAACTACCTCAATTTCTCTGGGAGCGTCTACAATCGTTTTCACCTCGCCACTTTCGTCAAGGGTATGTTCTACCGTCATCACGCCGTATGCCGTGGGGAATTTCACCTTCACGTGTTTCAAACCGCTTAAATGGGGTTGAATGGTAATTCGACGCATACCTGCCCCCTCCGTTTTGATACCAGCCACCGTTTCCACAAGGTAAGGAATAACGCCTGCAGACCAAGCGTGACAAAAGCTGTGACGGAAACTCTTGTAACAGAACTTACCGTAATCGCCGTGAATATCCTTTTTTCCCTCGACGGGCATTTCGTCAAGGCGCGTGCAATTTTCCAACCAAGCCAAATCGAAATCTTCCCAAAACGTCGTTGCCCCTACGGACAACATACCGCCGTAATATTCCTTCATCATCGAAAGTGCCGCCTCGTACTCGCCATAGCTTGCCACCGCCGTCAAGATAGGGTAGGCTTGAAAAGTGGAAAGCCCTTGTGCACCGCCGCGCAGAAGAGTTTTCTTCATGCTTTCATTGTCCATATTCGCCCAAACGCCAAGCGCGGCGATTTGCTTGTAGAAATGAATGTCGTAATCCTTTTTCGCAATCCTTTGCAAAATATTTTCACAAAGGGAAACGTCCTCACCGAAATCCGCAAACAGCTCTTTCAAGGCAAGTACTGCAACC
>JAZRFV010000082.1:0-3249 GCA_045643825.1 Candidatus Scatosoma sp. | reverse complement strand
TTTCTTTTTTCACTTCATTAACGTATTTTCTTCTACGCTTTTCCTTGGCGAATTCCTTAACTTTCTCCTCTGGAACTTCTACTCCCAAAAGAGTGTATTTATCCATCTTCCAAACTTCAAAATATTTCTTTTTGGCTTCTGCACTGCGCAAATATAAAACCAAGGCTTGTCCCGTCAATTGTCTATAACGCTTTGTCCTATCCGTAGAATAAAATTCTCCGTTCGGATCGAGTATGTAAAATATTTTTTTCATGTTTACCTCCGATTTTCAGATTTTGTTTTTCGCCAAAATCCGCTATCGGAGGCGCACGAATATTCGCGCTTATTATCAAAATATATATTTTATTGTCGAGCGCGTATAAAAAAGAGCACCTATCGAATGACTTTTGCCACTCAATAGATGCTCTTTCTCGTATTTCTCTTGTGTTTAATTTACCGCGCTAAACTCTCGTTTACCGATGATCGCTGCTTTGTACAAGCAGCTCAACGCGGCTTTTCTTCCACCGCAATTTATTACTCTCCTACTATCAAAATTTAATCGTTAAAATCTTTTTAGGGACAACTTCACATTCGTTCACCGAACTTTCATTTACAGTTTCCGCAAGATTCGTCTTTTGGAAAGCTTGTGTCGAGGAAATGCTTGCCGCCGTTTGCATCGGGTTGTACATTCTCACGATTACGCCGTTGTCTTTTTCCGCTTTCTTTACCGCGGATGTAAACAACGCGCCCTTCGTTTCTACACTCACACCCTTCAAAGCATCAACACCTGCGTGATTATCCGCCTGCAAAGCGCAAAGCTTGGGATAGGTGAAATTGTAACCATTCGTAGCCGCCGCCTCGAAATCACCATCAAAAGGAATTAAGCAATAGCTATATTCATATTCCCCTTGCATCTGCGCCGCAGGGGTGGAGAAGTAGAACCAATCCCCCATTTCACCTACTGCACGCAACAAGGTAATACCCATCGTGTTTTTACCATCACGATATACTTCGTATTCGTACAAACCTTTCGTCGCCACCAACAAGCCTTCCCCTTCGTCCTTACCAACCACGCAGAAAGTATTCATACGTTGGCTGTTGTCGGGGTTAATCCAGCTTTCAGCAGGTTGAATATTACGGCGAATCAAGTCAAATTGACCTTCCGCATATACGTATTTTGCCGTAGGATTGCTTTCAAAGGTTGCACGAAGACGCATATCCTTCAAACGGTTTTCCACGCGCGTTGTGAAATGAATTTCCTTTCTATCCGCATACACCGTTACCATCGAGCAAAGCTTGATACCGTCCGCACCCACACAAATATTATACACCGCTTTGAAAGGAGTAACCTCCGCCAAGGTTACCGTAGCGGTATCATCATTCAAAATACGGGTTTCACCAGCGGGCTTAAAGTCGTATTCATTGCCGCAATCGGGTGTAACTTCAAAACGGTTTTGATTGTTATACGTAGCGCCGCTTGCCTTATTCAAAAGGGTAAACGTACCGTCTTTGTGGAAGGTTAAGCGCACGTATGCGTTTTCACAAGCGTCCGCCGTTGCAACCAACGCGCCAGCGTTTACACTTTCACCGTCCTGCACATAATAGGTTGCCGCCGACAAGCCGTCCTTCATATCTGCGGCAAATTCCACCTGCATTTCATAGGTGTCATAAACCACACGGAAGGAGTCATAAGGCAACTTGAATTTCTTCACAAATTTAGGCTGTGTAAATTGCGCCGCTACGCAGTTACCGTTCGCATCCACGAGCACGGGATTCTTCGGCAAATCCTTTTCATCATATTCAAGGGTTACGTTTACAATCCCATTCGTCCCCTTTACATCGGTGTTATACACAACGATACAAGCGCCGTCCTGCTTTTGCGTGTTCAACAGCACCGCCAAGTCCTTCTTTACGTCCTCGCTCAAATATGCCGCCGTATCATACGCTTCTGAAAGACGAAGTTTTACTTTGTCGTTTACTTCATCACACGAGCAGGAACAAATGCTGTCGTGCGGGAAGCTCTTCAATAATTTCTTCAGCGCAAACGTCAAAATATCGCTATCATATTGCAAGCCATTCAACATTGCCATAACGCTCAAAGGTTCAGCCATTGTTTGCAACATATGCTCTGCTCGATTGCTCATTACTTTAATATCAGTGCGCGCACTAGCCGTGTTGATAAGCGTACCGTAACCGTTACCACTTTGCCCAGCAATTTCCCCTTCATAAAGGTAGAAATTATCCTTGTACGGTCTTACTAATTCCGCATACTGCTCCAACGTGACGTGCGTTACTTTGAAATCACAAACCTCATTTGCCGTTTCAATTACTTCACCGATATTTGCTTGTGGTGGCTGATGGTCGCAACCGTTAAAGCCCAATAAGTACGGCGTGCTGGAACAATCCGTCAAATCGGTGTGAATGCTGTCCAACTTTTCTTTCAACGCATCACCGTCCGCAGGGAGCTGCATACAGTTGTGATACCATTGTACGAATTGTACGCCGAACACCTCGCTGCCGTCCGCGCCGCGCCAAGTGATTTCCGAGAAGTTTCTCGGCATCTTAAACACCTGGTTATCCGCCGCCGTCAAGGTGATACCTCTACCGAAAAATGCGTTGTCAATATCAAAACCACGCAAAATTTGCGGCAATTGCGAAATGTTACCGAACGCATCGGGGAAATACCCGATCATCGCAGGTTTACCGTATTTGTCGCATACCTGCATGCCATAGAGCGCGTTTCTAACGTTCGATTCGCCATTGATTAAATATTCATCTTGAAGGATATAGAAAGGCCCGATTTCCCATCTGCCTTCCGCGATAAACTTTCTCACCTTTTCTTCCATTTCGGGACGAACGGCAAGATAATCTTCAATGATAACGATTTGACCGTCCAAATGGAAATAACGGAATTTTTCATCCTTTTCCATCGCCTCGATCAATGCGTCAAAAAATTTTACCATACGATAATTATGCTTTGCGTGGCTTAAATACCATTCTCTATCCCAATGCGTATGCGATACAATACATAATTCTTTTTTCATGTCTTACCCCCGCAATAATTCCAAATTATATTTTATATGTAAAAGGTTCCCCTTTTAGAAAAATAAACACACAATTGCAACAATACCAACCAACAAGCCCCAAAGTTGCTTTTTCTTTAATCTTTCCTTGAACAAAATGAAGGAAACTAATAAACTACAAAGCAAAGGAACTCCATTTGCTATGGGGAAGAATATTGCTGTATCTATTACCCCTGATAAGTACAAA
>JAZRFV010000081.1:0-6999 GCA_045643825.1 Candidatus Scatosoma sp. | reverse complement strand
TTCTTACTCGGCTAATCTTAATTGCAGCTCAAGAGCCTTAAAATTGCTTTTAAACGTCTTTTCGCATTAACCAAATTAGCTTTACTTTATCACTAATATGAAAATTTCTTTTGCCTTTCGTACTCGTCTTTATTTCTTTTAGAAAATAAAAACATTTTACTATTTGCTATGCAGTTGTTAATCTTCGTTTTTCTTCTCGACAGAGAAGTTTGCTGTTCAAATCACGCTCTCGCCAATCGACAGCTTAAACATAATACCATTTCAAAAGTATATTGTCAAGCGTTTTTTTAAAAAAAATTAAACTTTTTCAAAAAATTTTTACTTTTTTTATTTTTTCAAAATCCCTCTTTCTTTTATTAAGTCTCTACACACGCGTATATATTATATATATGTCGCGCGAGGATAACCCCTTCCCGAAAAAAACGGTACGGGTTGCCCACAAACCCTTTACTAAATTGTATTAAAAGAGGCGGACGATGATAAAAAATCGTCCGCCTTTTCGTTTTTATCACATAAAATCAATGACAACCGCCGCAGGTTTTACAGTTTCCCGTGCATTTTTTCGAGCTTTGCCCCGTGGAAGAATACATCGTACCTGTATAGTCGCGCTCTGTCTTGCCTCCGCAATCGGGGCACGCCACTTCGTCCGTGTATACCTTCACCAACTCCTCAAATTTCTTACCGCAAACGGTACATTTATACTGCAAAAAAGGCATCTTATCACCTCGAAACAAAATTACCTCTTTATTATACTCGTAAAAATGCGTTTTGGCAAGTATTTTTACGCCTTCGCTTCACAAAACAGCCTTCCCCTGCAAAAAGCTGTCGAAAAAGCCCTCGACGTCCAAGCCCGTTTTCTCAAAACAGCTAATCAATTGATGCGGAGTTGCCGTCTGAAAACGGCAAGTGGAATAATACCGCCGAAGCCCTTCAAAAAACTTCTTATCCCCTACACTTTTTCGCAGGGTATCCCACATAATCACACCCTTGTCGTAGGCGAGACACTTATACTCGTAATCGCTGATGTAGTCCTTCAAATGTCGGGACATACGCGTATCCGCACGTCCCAAAAGACTGCCGTAGACGTCGTAATAGGAACGATATTCCATCAGAGCCTCCTTCACGAGCCCTTCCCGCGTAAAGCCGTACTTTTCGTACTCCTCAAAGAAGAGAAGGGTGGAGTATTCCGCCAAGCCTTCATCTTGCCACGCTTCCTCAATTTGGTCACTCCCCACCACAGTGTACCACCATTGGTGTGCCGTTTCGTGCGCAATCACACGCGCACGTCCTTCTTCCACAAGCATATCGGACACCATCACGAGGCAGGGGTACTCCATCCCCCCAAAGCAAAAGCCCGTTTGGACAACGGAGTAGCTTTCGTAGGGATACTCCCCAAAAGTTTTTTCGTAAAAGGCGAAGCTTTCCTCTATTAAATCCAAGGTTTTCGTAGGGGAAGCATCCTCGTAGTAGTAATACGAGAGGGTTGTATCGCCCGATTTTACGGTGGAAACGCGAAAACTTTCCGACAGCACGATAGCAAAATCCCGCACATTCAACGCGGACATGGTATACTCCTTTTGCCCTTCCAGCGTTCTTTCCTCTATAATCACACCCGTGGAAGCCACCGCATAATCCTTGGGGGCGGTGAGGGTGACCTTATAGTCGGCACAGTCGCTCAAAAACGGATCACCGTCGGAGTAGTAAACCGTTTCTACAAAACCGCCACCCTTCACCCCACATAGAATGGGGTAAAAGTTGCCCAAATTGACGGTGTTCTTCGTCACGCCCGTCCGATGGTTAACCTCGGCAAGCTTCACAAGGAAGGCTATGTCCAAAACCGCCGTATCCCCAGGATATAAAGGGCGTTCGAGGTAGGCGTAAAGAATGTTTTCATCCTCCCCCATCACCTCCCAATTTTTTACACCGTGAACGCTGGATATCGCCATTTCGCCATAGCTTTTCCCGTTATAATAAGCAGAGGCGGCATACGCCGTGGATATGGGCGAGTAGGTTGCATCCTTGCGGTAGGCGTTGGGGTATAATTGAAATTTTAACACGGATAATGCGTTGTCCGTCCTATTTTCAAAGGTGACCTTTTCCGTTGCCGTCAGGGTACGGGTTTCGGGCATATATTCCGCAATAATCTCGTACCTGGTATGAGCATCCGACGATTTTTTGCATCCCGTGAAGGTAAAAACGCCACACAATGTACAAACGAAAATCAATATCCAACCAACAACCTTCTTCATCTCCGTCCTCCCGCATTATCTCATTGTATCGTATGCGCAGGCAGTTAGAAAATATGCAAAATTCCCTCTTGAAAAAAATAAAAAGACCAACGATTTCGTTAGTCTTTTTCTCATAGGCTTTACACATTTTTTATTTCTTGATAACCTTTTTACACCAAGTACGCTTGTTGCAGTTGGGGCACATTAAATAGCGAGTGGTCCCCTTATGCATTGCATTCAACGCCTGCTTGTAGGTAGGTACGATTTCGTGACCGCATTCCTTACAACGATAAACACCTACGCTGACCTCAAGTTTTAAGGCGTAGAAACAAGGCACTATAAACACAAGAGTGACACCGAGGGTGGTGACAAGCTGCCACACCCCTTCGGGGATGAGCAAAGTGGCAACGCAAAGCCCACCAAGGAACCACACCATATTTATAAGCATAAGCACCCACATGGACGACCAAATGGTTTTGTTTTTCTTTTCGATTTCTTTTGCCATTTCCAACAACAGCTGTTCGTTTTTCTGACTATTGTTTTCCATGTTCAATCTCTCCCCACTCAACAACTCGTTCACGCTGATACCGAGAATCTCGCAAAGCTCCAGCATAATAGCGGTATCGGGCATAGCAATGCCACGTTCCCACTTTGATATCGCTTTATCGGTGATGCCGAGCTTTTCCGCAAGCTGCATTTGCGTCAGCTCCTTGTCCTTCCTGCACTCGGCAATAAATTTACCTATCTTCGATTGATCCATAATAGCCTCCTTGCCATATAGTATAACAGCTATTCTTTAAAAAGTACACCTACCGTTGGTTTAGTAAGGAGTTATAAACCATTGATAGAGCGAAAATGCGCGGTAAAAATGCGACCACCATCGTTTTTACCCAACAGAATAAAAGAAAACCCGACCTAAAACAGCCGAGTGGGATACTCCCCATGGGGGATACCCACGGGGAATGAATTGTTTGTTGGTTTATTGGGTAACGATTACCTGCGCATAGCGCAATACCTTTTCACCCTTTTTATAGCCCTTTACGTAGACCTGCTTTACGATGCCCGCTTCTTCGCCATCCGCACAAGGCATCGCCATGATTGCCTCCATCGTATCCGCATTGAAGGGCGCGCCCGTGGGATCAATTTCTTCCACGCCTTCACCGTCCAAGACTTTTTTGAAGGCTTTGAGTACCATATCCAACCCCTGTTTGGTATTTTCGTCCGTACAAGCGGTTAAAGCTCTTTCAAGGTTGTCGCCGATGGGGAACAAGGATGCGATTACATCGTTTCTACCTTCTTGATAACGGAGCGCCGCTTGGTTTTGGGTGCGACGACGATAGTTTTCGTATTCCGCCGTAACAGCATACCACTTACGGGTGCTTTCCTCCGCTTCGGCGAGTGCTTTTTCAAGCTCTTCCTTCTTATTTACTTTTTTCTTGGGCTTTTCCTCTTTTACGATTTCTTCAGCCATTTCTTCTTGTTTCAATTCTTCTTTTTCCATTTTCTCGGTTCCTTACTAATTTCGTTTAGTTATTTATAAAACAAAAAATAACTTTTTAAACGCTTTTCTATTAAAATTCAAGGTGCGCGTATTTATCACGGCGAGAATAACGGTAGAAGATTGCCTTTCTACCGATTACTGCAACGGGTACAGCCTCTAACAATTCTGCAACGTTTTCCGCAAGGTTTCTGGGATCCTCGTCAGCCGTTTCCAAAATGCTAACCTTAATAATTTCGTGTGCATCCAAGGCGTCAGACAAGGTTTTCAAAAGGTTGTCCGTGATACCACCCTTACCGATTTGGGTGATGGGCGAAAGGTTCGCCGCGATGGATTTCAATTTGCTTCTTTGTTTACTGGTAATATTTTCGTTGGTTACAATTTCCATAAATTTCCTCTTTGTGTTTTTTGTAGTGAAGTGAAGTTTATTGCAAGCAGTTGATAAACGGCATAGTTGCAAGCAGTTCAAGGAGTGCGTGGCTTTATTGCAGGGAGTGTACACATTCGTACACGACCAAAATAAAACGCAAACACGACGAAGAAATGCGCCGTAAATATGTCGTTTAGGGGATGAAGTCGAATTCTACGTCACCGATAGATACCGTATCTCCCTCCGTACAACCCATCTTCGTGAGTGCCTTAATTACACCGCGAAGACGTAATACCTTTTGGAAATACAACATCGAGTCGGGGTTGTTCAAGACAACATTGCGGCAAAGCATATCAACCAAACCGCCGACAACCACGTACACGCCGTCTTCATCCTTGAACACCTCAAAGTTCAAATCGTCGTCAGCCTTATACTCGAATTCTTCCTCGATAGGCATCGGTTCTACGGGAGGCAAGGTGTCAAGGATACTCCAAATGCCTTCAATTAATTCCCTCGTGCCTTCGCCCGATACCGCCGTAATGGGGAAAATCTTGTACTTACGCCCGTACTTTTTCTTGAACGCCTTCAGGTTTTCCTCCGCACCGTACACGTCGCATTTGTTACATACCACGATTTGCGGACGGCTGGCAAGCTCTTCGCTGAATTCCTTCAACTCATCGTTGATTTTCTTGAAGTCCTCGATGGGATCACGGCCTTCACAGCCCGAAATATCGATCACGTGGCAAAGCATACGGGTACGCTCGATATGGCGCAAGAAATCATGTCCCAAACCTGCACCCTGTGCCGCACCCTCGATAAGACCGGGAATATCCGCAGCCACGAAGGATTTTTCGTAATAGCGCACCACACCGAGGTTGGGGGAAAGGGTTGTGAAGTGGTAGTTTGCAATCTTCGGACGAGCCGCCGAGATTTTGCTCAATAAGGTACTCTTACCCACGTTCGGGAAACCCACGAAACCGACGTCTGCGATTACCTTGAGTTCCAAAATAACGTAGTGCTGTTTTACCTTTTCACCCTTTTGTGCAAAATTGGGGGCGTGACGGCGAGCCGTGGTAAAACGTACGTTGCCCTTACCACCGTTACCACCACGAGCAACCAAAACAGCCTGTCCGTCCTCGAAAATATCACAAATCAAACGCCCCGATTCCTCGTCGCGTACCAAAGTACCCATAGGCACCTTAATGTATAAATCCTTACCGCTTTTACCAAAGCATTTTTGCGTGCCACCCATTTCACCGCTTTCAGCAAAATATTTCGACACAAAACGGAAGGGGAACAAATCGTTCATATCCTTGTCGCCAACAAAGTACACGTCGCCGCCCTTACCGCCGTCACCGCCATCGGGACCGCAAGCGGGCTTACCCTTGAACGCCTTGAAGGAGTTCATACCATCACCGCCGTCACCAGCCTTGATGAGGATTCGCACTTTATCGGTAAATTCACCTGTTGCCATAATCTTTCTTTCCTTTTGTTGTTAATTTCTCGTATAGTATAGCAAAAATGCGTAGAAAAATCAATAGATTTTTACACCGCAAAGGAAAATATTTCCCTTGCGGTGGTTTTTCTTGTTATTTTCTTGTTATCGAAGCGGTTTTTAAAATGCCCGTGGATAGGATCTTTTTGTCCGATTTTCGTCCATTTTTTACCGCATCCTCTATCAACGCACCGAAAAAAGCACGTGCATCCGTTACTTTTTCGCAAAAAAGGTAATACGCCAAGGAGCCTGGCACAGTATTCACCTCGCAAAGATAGGGCTTTTCGCCGTCCACGAGAAAATCCATCCGCACCACTCCTTTTAAGTCCATTCGCTTGTAAACGGTACGGGCGTAGGCACGGATTTTATCTCGCAATTCCCCCTTCAACGCGTACCTGCCCCTATCATTTGTGGTAAAGTCGCCTTGGTAAGCCTTTCCCTGCGTCCCATCCGACACACGCTTTACGTACTTTTCCTCAAAAGAATAAAAGCCTTCGCCGAAGGCATATTCCGGTTCCGAAAGGATGATTTCCCCGTTCAAGGAATAGGCGGCACAGTTGACATCCACCTTGTGGGGAAGGTACTTTTCAATGAGGATACGGTTGTCGAGTTGGAACGCGGTATCAATCGCCTGCTTCGCCTCTGCCTCATTATTTGCCACGGTGATACCGATGGAAGAGCCAAGATGGGCAGGTTTTACAATCACGGGATATTTTAATCGGCTCTCAATTCGCTTCAACAAAAACGCCCCTCGTTTTTTATAATCCCCCTCATTCACACGTATGTAATCGACGATGGGGATATCCAAACCACGCAAGACCACCTTCGTCAAGCACTTATCCATAAAGATTGCCGAAGGGGTAATATCGGGGGAAGCAAGGGGGATACCTTCCCACTCCGCCAAGGCGGATACACCACCGCCCTCCCCCAAACCACCGTGACAGCAATTGAGGATAACATCGGGCTGAAACAAGGGTTTTATACGCCCCTTTTTCACATTCAACGCGTACACGGTACCCTTATTAAAGAAAATTGAGCAAAATTTTTCGTGGTTTTCCTTTCGAAATGTTTCCAAGGAAAACATTTTCTTTGAGGTGTATAATCCACCATCCATCCCGATATAGACGGGTAGAATTTCATACGCCGTCCTATCCAAAACGTTCATCACGAACACCCCCGTCAGCACGGAGATTTCGTTTTCACACGACCTACCGCCAAACACCACCGCCACTTTTCGCATAAAAAAACACCTCCGCAAAATTCTCTTTCGCTTTGGTGTTTCTTTTGTTGTTTTTCTCAATATACGTCGGGCAAATCGTTTAAAAACAAGACGGCATCCCCTTCTTGTAAAAGCCCCTTCAGTACCTTTTGTGCCTTATCCAAGCAATCCACCTTTATCAAAGCGGAC
>JAZRFV010000080.1:0-21652 GCA_045643825.1 Candidatus Scatosoma sp. | reverse complement strand
GTAAACTCTCAGCTTGGCCCGCAAATGAAATCGACGGGTGAAGTTTTGGGTATCGGTAAAACGATTGAAGAAGCAATGTTCAAGGGGCTTGTATCGGCAGGCTTCAATATGTGCCATCCTACGGAGCGTAAGCCCGTTGGCGTATATATGACGGTAAACGATCAGGATAAGCTGGACGTTTTGACGATTGCGAAGAAATTTGGCGATTTGGGTTGTACCATGTACGCAACGAAGGGTACTGCGAAGGTTATCACCGACCTCGGCTTCGATTGTACGGTGGTGGATAGATTGTCCGCAACCGATACGGTTATCAAGCTGATGGAGGAAGGTAAAATCTCCTACATTGTGTATACGGGTAAAACGGATATGGAATCGATCAACGACTTCATTCGTTTGCACCACCATGCAATCCTGCTTGGTATCACCGTATTGACGGCGTTGGATACGGCAAATGCACTTGCGGACATTATCGCAAGTAAGTTCACCGAAGATAATACCGAGCTTGTAGATATCAACGCTTTAAGAACGGAAAAATTGAAGTTGCACTTTACCAAGATGCAATCTTGTGGTAACGACTATATCGTATTTGATAATCGTGATGGTAAAATCACTTGTCCGGAATCGATTGCGGTAAACTACGTATTGCCTCATTACGGGATTGGTGGTGATGGTATCGCGTTGATTGAAAAATCGGACGTAGCGGATGCGAAGCTTCGCGTATTCAACGGCGATGGCGTAGAAGCACCTATGGGCGGCAACGCAATTCGTTGTATCGGTAAATACCTCTACGAAAAGGGCATCGTCAACAAAACGGAGATGAAGATTGAGATGGCAAAATCCGTTTTGGACGTAAAGGTGTATTCCTTCAGCGGTAAGGTAAACAGCGCGAGTGTAAATCTTGGTAAAGTTGCACTTGCAGGCAAGCAAATTCCTTCCGTATTCGACGAAGAACAAATCGTTGGTAAAATTATCAACGTTGGCGGTATCGATTATAAGGTAACCCTTGTAAACCTTGGCAACCCTCATTGCGTTATCTTCAGCGATAAGGTAGAGGCAGTCAACGTGAAATCGATTGGCTCGGAGTTTGAAAACTGCGAATACTTCCCCAACGGGATCAATACGGAATTCGTTCGTGTGGTAAATAAAGTAACCATTAAGATGCGCGTATGGGAACGTGGTTGCGGTGAAACGTGGGCTTGTGGTTCGGGTGCGTGTGCGGCGGTTGTTGCGGCTGTGCTTGCAGGTTATTGTGAAAAGGATACCAACGTAACGGTAAAATTGCGTGGTGGCGATTTGACGGTAAACTACCATTCGGACGGCGACGTCGAATTGTTGGGTAGTGTTAAGACCGTATACGAAGGTATGCTTGAAATTTAAGGAGTTTATAATGGACGTTTTGTACGAAGAAAGCGCGCTGGTGCATAATTCGGCGAAAAAGCAAAAAAAATATAATATTATCACGATATTTTCCACAACGTTCTTGTTTTTGTGGATTTTCTGGGTGGTGTTTGGCTTTAATTTTGTAAACGTTACTTCGGTTGGCGATTGGATCGTTTGGGGCTTTATCTTTATTTGGCTCGTTGGTGCGTGGGTGCTGTTGCGTATGTTAAAGGCACGTGTAAACGTTAGCTACGATTATGTGTTTGTATCGGGCGAATTGCGTATATCCAAGGTTATCAACGTTAATAAAAGAAAACTTATTGCTCGTATCGATTGCGAGGATATGATTCAGTTCGGTGACGTGGACAATCCTGCCTTCGATCGTTTTAGAGGGGATCCCAACGTAAAGACGGTATTTTGCACCTCGAACGATATGGCGGCGGAAGGAAAGTTCTTTATGTACATTTTGGCGGAATATAACGGCAAAAAGCTGTTTGTGTTAGAATGTAGAGAGCTTTTATTGATGAACATTTTGAAATTTGCAAGACGTAATAAACTGGACAGCGATTACGTTTCACAAGAAAAGAAGCAGGCAAACGCATGATTTATTTAGATAATGCGGCAACGACAAAGCCCTCTTTGACGGCGTTTGAGCGTGCGACCGCATACGTAACGGAAAAATTTCATAACCCCTCGGGTATGTATAACGAGGGTTTTGCATTACAGGGCGAGCTGAAAAAAGCACGCTCCGTTTTGCTTTCAAAGGTGGCGGATGAAACGGCGTTTGAGTTGGTTTTCACCTCCTGTGGTACGGAATCGGACAACCAAGCAATTTTCTCTTTTGCAAAAAGAGGGAATGCGGTAACGACAGTAGGCGAGCATTCGGCGGTGAGTGCGGCTTTTCACGAGCTGAAAAATCGTGGCGTTGCCGAGCCTCGTTTTGCCCCCTTGGAAAAGGATGGCAGGGTAAACGTAAAGGCGTTGCTTGATTTGGTGGACGAAAAGACTTCGTTTGTATCCGTGATGCACGTAAACAATGAAATTGGCGCAATCAACGATATCAATGCTATTGCAAAGCTTGTAAAACAAAAAAATCCCCGTGTTATCTTCCACAGTGATGGTGTGCAGGCGTACGGGAAAATCCCGTTTAAGCTTGCTAAAGAGGTGGATTTGTACTCGGTTAGTGCCCATAAAATCGGTGGGTTGAAAGGGGTAGGTGCGTTGATTAAGCGTAAAACCCTGCAATTACCTCCGTATCTTATCGGCGGCGGTCAAGAAGGCGGTCGAAGAAGCGGTACGGAAAACGTGTTTGGTATCCAGCATTTCCAGTATGCCGCAGAAGAGAAATTTGCTACCTTTAAGGCGGATTACGAACGGTTGAAGGGCTATCGTGAACAGCTTTGGGCGTTGCTTGATAAGGGCGTATATACCCGTTTGTCGTCGGAAAACGCTACGCCCTACATATTGAGTGTGGCGGCACCTGGTTTGCGTGGCGAAATCCTTTTACACATGGCAAACGATAAGGGCTTAATCATCGGTACGGGTTCGGCGTGCTCGTCAAATGCAAAAAATCGTTACAGTAAGGTGATTTTGGCGTGCGGTTACGATGAAAAAACGGCGGATGGCGTGTTGCGATTAAGCTTTTCCCCGCAAACGACGGAAGAAGAAATCGTGCAGGCGGCGGCAATCTTAAACGAGGTCGGTCTCGAGCTTGCGAAAAAAATGAAATAGAGGAAATACTATGGAAAGAGTTATCATTATCCGATATTCGGAAATTTATTTAAAGGGTAAAAATAGAGGCTTCTTTGAAAGAGCCTTTGAAACGAATTTAAGACGAGCTTTAGAAGGCTTTGACGCAGAGCTTGTAAAAAACAGCGGTAGATATTTGGTGCAAAACTTCCCCGAATATGAGACGGAAGAAATCGTTGAGAAATTGAAGAAAGTATTCGGTTTGCATACGATGAGCGTTGCTTACGAAACTTCGTCGGATATGGATTCTATTTTTGAGGCAGCGAAGCTTGTTGCTCGCGCGGAAGGGACTTTCAAAGTAGAATCTCACCGTGGAGATAAAAAATACCCCTTAACCTCGGTAGAAATCAGCAAAACGCTTGGTGGTTTGTTGCTTGACTACGCAAAAGGTGCTTTGAAGGTGGACGTGCACAAGCCTTCCTTTACCGTGCAGGTAGATATTCGTGAAAACGGCAAGGCGCTTGTCTTTGGCGAGTTTATTGAAGGTGCAAACGGTATGCCCGTAGGTACGGCAGGTAAAGGCTTATTGCTTTTGTCGGGTGGTATTGACAGCCCTGTTGCAGGTCACATGATGGCAAAACGTGGCTTGAAGGTGGATTGTTTGCATTTCCACAGCTATCCTTACACCAATATGCAGGCGAAGGAAAAGGTGGTGGATTTGGCAAAAATCTTGTCGGAGTATACCTGCGGGACCAATTTGTACACGGTTAAGGTAACCCATATCCAAGAAGCAATCCACGAAAAGTGCAAGGCGGAGCTTATGATTACCTTGCTTCGTCGCTTTATGTACCGTATTGCGGAAAGACACGCACAACGCATTGGGGCACAATGCTTGATTACGGGTGAAAGCCTTGGCCAGGTTGCCAGCCAAACGATTGAGGGCATGACCTCGTCGAACTCCGTTGTAGAGCAGTTGCCTGTGCTTCGTCCCTGCGTTGGTTTTGATAAGAATGAAATTATCGATCGTTCCATTAAGATGGGGGCGTACGAAACGTCGATTTTACCTTTTGAGGATTGCTGTACGGTGTTCTTGCCCGACTTCCCTGCAATTCGTCCGAAATTGTCGGAAATCTTGAAAGAGGAAGCAAAGCTTGACGTAGAAGGTTTGATCGCGGAAGCGTTTGAATCGGTTGAAAAAATTAAATTGTAATATAAGATAAAAAAGGGAAACCCCGTGCGTAAATGCACGGGGTTTTAATATTTCCACCATTCCTTTTCCGCTATTTTATCCTTGGGAAGTAGTCCAACGGATATCTCGGGTAGCGGTATTGCTTTGCCTTTTTTATCGGCATAAATAGGGGTGACGGTGTATTGATATCGTTTGTTTTCCGCAATGTCCGTATCGATGATTTCAGGTGTAAAATCCCCCTCATAAACGGTAGTATGCGTGATATAATCATATCGTTCAATACGGTATTTGTATAGGGTAGGCGTTTGCGCTTGGAAGGTGATTTTTACCCCGTTAGAAGTAAGCGAAATGGTAGGGGCGGAAATGCTTGGACTGCTGAAAAAATCAGACTTTTTCGTGGGTACGGCACTCTTTTTAAACAGCTCGCTAAATCGGTATTCGGGCGGGGAATTATCGTCCGCAAGCAGTGTAGTATGCGTGTCGTAATAGCTTTGTTTGTCGAGGGAAATTTCTACAACTTCCGTTGGTCTTTCAAAGGGGGAAATCACAACGTTTTTTGCGGTATATTCCGAGGATATTGCTTCGTTAATTTCACGCAGTAAGCTACAAGGCAAGCCTCCACCCGTATGCTCGATATATCTATTATCCGCATTTCCCAGCCATACGGCGGCGATATCTCTTGTGGTGTAGGAAAGGGCGTACGCATCCGTGTTTCCTTTCTCTGTTCCCACCGTGCCTGTCTTGGCGGTGATTTGGTAAGGAAGACCTCGCAGTTTTTTTGCCGTACCTTCTTTGACGGCGGTTTGCAGCATATCCGTGAGGAGATAGGCGCTTTCTTTGCTGAAAACCTTTGTACTGATGGGCTTATGCATATATACACAAACGTCGTTGATACGGATTTCCTTTACAAAGGCCGCAGGGGTAAATATTCCGCCATTTTGAATACAAGCATACGAGGTGATTATATCCCGTAGGGTAAACCCGTTTTTCATACCGCCAAGTGCCAATGCGAGCGAATAATCCTCTTGGGGAATGTGCAAACCAACCTTTTCAAGATAGCTTACCCCCTTTTCCACGCCAAGGGCTTGTAATAATTTTACGGCAGGGATATTTAGGCTTTGTGCAAGGCTTTCTCTCGCGCTGACATACCCGTGGTATTTTCCGTTATAGTTTTCGGGGGAATATCCGCCGTAATTCACTTTTTCATCCAAGATCGGTGTTACGGGTGAAATGAGATTTTCCTCCAAGGCAGGTGCGTATACCAAAAGCGGTTTTATGAGGGAACCAGGCAATCTTACGGCGTTCCCAACGGTAGAAAATGCGGCTTTAAAGCGCTTTGTCTCGGCATCTAGCACCAGCATCGTTTTATCACAATCGGTTACCTGCGAGGAAATATCGTTTAACTGTTCTTGTAAAGCAGGCTCTAATTCGGTATAAATACGGATATTTCCACCCAAACGAAAATGCTTTTCTTTCGCAAGTTCTTCTACCTCGTCAAAAGCAAGGGCAAGGTATCCGTTTGCTTGATTTTTTGTGGAGGGGGCATCGGGTAAGGGGACGAGCATAGCTTCTTTTCGCTCCGCTTCGGAAATATAGCCGTTTTTCTGCATTAACGCAAGGACAACACCTTTCCGCCTTAAGCATTGTTCGGGATTGCGAAAGGGGGAATAATTGTTAGGGGACTTGATTAAAGCGGCTAACACAGCCGCATCCGCCAAGGATAAATCGCTTGGACTTTTGTTAAAATAGAACTCCGCGGCGGCACGGATACCGAAGCAACTATGCCCAAAATAGATGGTATTTAGGTATTTTTCTAAAATTTCCGCTTTTGTGTAGTTTTTCTCAAGTTTTCTGGTCAATTTCCATTCCTTCAGCTTTCGTTGTATGGTTTTCTCTTGGGAAAGGTGCGTATTTTTGATGAGCTGTTGGGATATGGTGGAGGCGCCCTCTTTGAAGGACTTTGATTTTAAGTTATTTAGCAAGGCTTTTGCAATTCGCCTTCCGTCAAAGCCGTTATGCTTGTAAAAACGTTTATCCTCCGTGCTAACGACGGCATTTAAGACGTGTTTTGAAATATGGTCAAATTTAACCGCTTGTTTATGAAAAAACGAGGCTGTATTTTGCACTTCCTCGCCGTATTTATCGTATATGACCACGGTATGCTCGTTCAAGGTCAGCTTTTCAGGTTGCAAAACGGTGGTTTTTGTCGCGATAAAATAATACCCAACCCCAATGCAGGCAAGGATTAAGAGCAGTAAAAATAAAAATTTAAATAGTTTCCGTAAAATTCTCATTGAAAACAGTATTGCGTATTTTAGGGTTTTTATTGATATTTGTGTGGAAATTTTACCTTAAAATACGACAATACGCATTTAAAGACTTGCGAAAAAAGGAAAAATGGAGTATAATATAAAAAATATTATACTCGGGTATTGCGCCCGATTGAGAAAAATGGAAAGAATGGATATGCAAGAAAAATACTATATCGTAACGTACGGCTGTCAAATGAACGTACACGAATCGGAAAAAATCGCAGGGATTTTGCGTAGATTGAATTATGTGGAAGGCGCCACGCTTGAAGAGGCGGATATTATCGTTTTTAATACCTGCTGTATCCGTGAAAATGCGGAAAATCATGCCTTTGGTAACATCGGCGCGTTAAAGAAAATGAAAAAGGCAAACCCCAACCTTTTGATTGCGGTCGGCGGTTGTATGACGCAGGAAAAAGGGAAGACGGACGTCTTGAAAAAGAAATTTCCCTTTATCGACATTATGTTTGGTACGCTCAATTTGGAGGAGCTTGGCGATTTAATCCTTCAAAAGAAGGCGCAAAAGAAAAAGGTGATTTCTATCCGTGAAAAAGAAGGGCCGATTGTCGAATTTCCCGATGCGTATCGTACAAGTTATCCCAACGCTTGGGTAAACATTATGTACGGCTGTAACAACTTCTGCTCTTACTGTATCGTGCCTTACGTACGCGGTAGAGAGCGTTCGAGAAAGCCTGAAAATATCATCAACGAGGTGCGCTCTTTGGTGGAGGAAGGGTATAAGGAAATTACCTTGCTCGGCCAAAACGTAAACTCCTATGGTTCGGACGGTTCTACGGGTATGAGCTTCGCACAGCTTTTGGATGCGGTTGCTTCCATTGAAGGGGATTTCCGTTTGCGCTTTATGACCAGCCATCCCAAGGATTTTAACGAGGATGTGGTGAAGGTAATGGCAAAGCATAGAAAGATATGCAGGCTCGTGCATTTGCCCGTGCAATCTGGATCCAACGAGATTTTAAAGGCAATGAACCGTCGATATACCCGTGAAAAGTACTTGGAAGAAATCCGTATGCTGAAAAGCTACTTGCCCGAGGCGGAGGTAACGACGGATATTATCGTTGGCTTCCCTGGGGAAACGGAAGAGGATTATTTGCAAACGGAGGCACTCGTAAAGGAGGTAGACTTTGCTTCGGCGTTTACCTTTGTGTATTCCACAAGACAAGGCACGAAGGCGGCGGAGATGGAAGGACATATCCCTCCCGAAATCCAAAAGGATCGCATTATGCGTCTTGTTGAGCTTGTAAATACCTTGACGAGAAATAAATCGGAGAAGTATTTAGGCAAGACGGTAGAAATCCTTTGCGAGGACTACGACGAGAAAAAAGGCTTCTATATGGGGCGTGACGAGTTTGGCCGTATGGGGTATTTCAAGAGTGAAACAGACCTTATCGGTCAGGTTGTGCAGGTGAAAATAACGAAGGCGAACGGCATTTCGCTGTTTGGGGAATTGGTTTAATTTGAGGTGAGTATATGGCACTTTCACAAATGATGTCGCATTATCTTTCCGTGAAGGAAAAGCATAAGGATTGTGTAGTTTTTTACCGTCTCGGTGACTTTTACGAGATGTTTTTTGACGATGCCGTAAAGGTATCGAAGATGTTAGATTTGACCTTAACGGGTAGGGATTGTGGCTTGGCAGAGCGTGCACCGATGTGTGGTATTCCTTACCATGCGGCGGATACTTATATTGCAAAATTGGTTGCTCTTGGCGAAAAGGTGGCGATTTGTGACCAGCTTTCCGATCCCAAAGCAAGCAAAGGGCTTGTAGAACGTGACGTAGTGCGCATTATATCCGCAGGCACCCTAACGGAAGAAACAATGCTGGACGAGAGCAAGAATAATTACATCGCTTGCGTGTTTAAATTCCCCGACGGCGCTTCGGTGGCTTGGACGGATATTACCACGGGTGAATTTTTCGTGGAGGAGTTTTTAGGTGAGAATGCGGTGTACGAGTTGGTGGAACATCTCGTAAAGCTTTCCGTTGCGGAGGTTATTTGCAACGACGATATGCTTTCCTTGACAAAAGAGATTAAGGAAATCCGCCACAATTTATTGCCGCCTTTCTCTTGCTATATGCCTTGGGCGTTTAACGTTAAGCATGCGGAAAATAACCTTTTAGAGCAGTTGGGCGCAAAGACCTTATCCGCTTATGGTATGAGTGGAAAGGAAAACCTGATTGCGGTTTCTGGTGCGCTTATTGAATATTTAAGAGAAACGCAAAAGCACTCGCTGGTAAATATCAGTTCGATTAAGGTAATTAATAAAGACCGTTATATGACGCTTGACGGCAATGCGGTTCGCAACCTCGAATTGCTTAAAAATAATGCCGAAAACAAAAAGTATGGCTCTCTTTTGTGGGTGATGGATAAGACAAAAACGGGTATGGGTGCGCGTTTGCTCTCTCGTATGATTTTGTCCCCCTTGAAGGATAAATCGGAAATTGAATATCGTTTAAACGGCGTAGAGGAATTGTATAGTTCTTCCGTCGTACGTGTTGGCTTGTCGGAAATTTTACACGAAATGAACGATATCGAGCGTTTGGCAGGTAAAATTTCCAACGGCAACTTTATGCCGAGAGATTGTAATGCGCTGCGAAAATCCTTACAAGCGTTGCCTTCCTTAAAGTTCCAGTTAACGGGCTTTACCTCGGCAATTCTTGGGGATGTAAACGCGGGCCTTTTGGATATGTCGGAGCTTGCTGATTTACTTGCTGCGGCTATTAAAGAAGAGGCGCCTGCGAATATGAAGGACGGGGGATATATCCGTGACGGATTCTTTGCGGAGTTGGACGAGCTTCGTACCATCAAAAAGGATGCGGAACAAATTCTCCGTGAAATTGAATACAACGAAAGGGAACGCACGGGGATTAAGACCTTGAAGGTAGGCTTTAATAGGGTGTTCGGTTACTATATCGAGGTGTCGAATTCCTTCAGGGAACAAGTACCACCTGAATATATCCGTAAGCAAACCTTAACCACGGGTGAACGCTTTATCACGCAGGAATTAAAGATTTTTGAAGAGAAAGTGTTGACGAGTGGCGAACGTGCAATCCAAATTGAAAACAAATTGTATGCACAGCTTATGGATGTGCTGCTTGCACACATTGAGCAGTTGAAGACGGTATCTTCGGCGATTGCCTTGTTGGATTGCTTGGTGTCGTTTGCTACCGTTGCAAAGGAACGCAAGTACGTCCGCCCTCAAATTATGGATGGCGGCAATCCACTCCGCATTACGGATGGGCGTCATCCTGTTGTAGAGGCGATTTCGAAAGAACGCTTCGTGCCGAATGATACTTTGCTTGACAATGAGGATAACCGTTGTGTAATTATTACGGGGCCGAATATGGCGGGTAAGAGTACGTACATGCGTCAAGTTGCGTTAAACGTAATTATGGCGCATATTGGCTCGTTTGTACCCGCGAAGGCGGCGGAAATCCCTTTGACGGATCGAATCTTTACCCGCGTTGGAGCAAGTGATAACTTAATCTTCGACCAAAGTACCTTTATGGTAGAGATGACCGAGGTCGCAACGATCTTGTTGCATGCAACCAAGGACAGCCTTTTGATTTTGGACGAGGTTGGCCGTGGGACGAGTACCTACGACGGTTTGTCCATTGCTTGGTCGGTAATCGAATTCTTAACCAAGCATATCGGAGCAAAAACCTTGTTCTCTACCCACTATCACGAATTGACAGAGCTTGAAAACAAGCTGGAAGGGGTAAAAAATTACAAGGTAACGGTAAAAGAGTTTAACGGTGCAATCGTATTCTTGCGTAAAATTGCAAGAGGCGGCGCAAACCGTAGCTTTGGTATTGAGGTAGCCTCGCTTGCGGGGGTTCCCAAGGAAGTAACGACAAGGGCGAAGAGTATCTTGAAGGCGCTTGAAAAGAACGATATCGCAAGAGGTAAAATCCAAACGGAATTCATGGAAGAAGAGGTTGTGGAAGAAAAGACCTTGTCGGAAGTGGAAAAGATTATTTCGGAGATCGACTTAAACACGATGTCTCCCATGCAAGCATTTATATTGCTTGGGGATTTAAAGGATAAAATTGACGGAGAGTTATAATGCCTAAAATTAACATATTGCCTGCAAAGGTATACAACCGAATTGCCGCAGGAGAAGTTGTCGATAGACCATATTCCGTTGTAAAAGAGCTTGTTGAAAATGCCATTGACGCAGGGGCAACGGAGATAGAGATTTATATTGAAGGCGGCGGCAAACAGCTTATCCGCGTGGTAGATAATGGTTGTGGTATCGAACGAGATGACCTGCATTCTGCATTTTTACCCCATGCAACGAGTAAAATCGCGCAGGCGGAGGATTTGGACAACATCTTAACGCTTGGTTTCCGTGGGGAAGCCGTGGCGTCGATTGCTGCTGTGTCTATGATGACGATTACCTCGAAAACCAAGGATGGCAAATGCTACTCCTTGACGTCGGAAGGCGGTGAGCTTGGACAAATCACCGAGGCGGCGGGTGAAAACGGTACGGACGTTTCCGTGGAAATGCTTTTCTATAATACTCCCGTGCGTTTGGGCTTTTTGAAGACGGATAAAGGGGAAGAAACGGATATCACGAACTTCGTTTCTCGTTTTATCCTTAATCGTCCTGAAATCGCATTTACCTACTATGTGGATGGTAAAAAGCAGCTTCAATCGTTCGGCGGCGGCGTAGAAGAGGCGCTTGTTGGTATTTATGGCGCTTCTACATTGTCACAATGCTTCCAAATTGATGCAAATAAGCACGGTATCCATATCCGTGGGTATATCGGCAATCAAAACTTTTTCAAGGCAAATAAAAGCTATCAAAGCGTATTTTTAAATGGTAGATTTGTACAAAATATAACGATATCCTCGGCGATTTCCAATGCGTATTCTTCTTATGCAATGAGAAGACAATATCCTTTTTATGTTTTGTATATCGACGTGCCGACGGAGATTGTAGACGTTAACGTACATCCGAATAAGGCTGACGTGCGTTTTGCTGATAATAAAATCATTTACGGGTGTATTTATTCGGTAATATCCTCGGTTTTGGATGGGCAAACTAAAGCGTTGGAATATATTGTCTCAAAGCCTTCTACGATGGTGTATGCTGACGAAATTCCTGCGCCTGCTCCTCAAGAGGAGAAGGAAAAGAAGGTAAAGGGTAAGGCGCCTTATATCTCGATGTTTGATTTATCCAAAGCGAGCGAGGAGTTGCCTGAAGATATATTAAAAGCATCTTCCACGGAAAGTCCTACAATTTCTTACGAGGATGCGCGCCGTGAAATGGAGATAAGCGCTCCTGGATTCACAGCAATAAAGCAAGGCATGGAACTGCCTTTTGAGGTAAAAGAAGAGAAAACGGAGAAAATCCCTGGATTTATTCCATTTGACGAGATTGGCGAGTATAATCCATCCAACAAAAAGAGGAAGAAATCCTCTAAAAATGAGGAGAACTACTTCGAGAAGAACTTCCCCGATTTGTTTGTACCTGGTGCAAGGCTTTCGCAATCAGAGGCGTTGGCATTGTTGCGTAAGGCTGAAAATAAGACAGTGACGGATCCTTTTGAGGAGAATAAGCGCTACTTGGAGGAGTTGGAGAGAAAACGTCAACAAAACCGTATTGATATTGCTTCCTCGACCTATGCAGGCAAGCTGTTTAATACCTATTTAATGTACGAATGTAAGGACGACGTATATATCATCGACCAGCATGCCGCGCACGAGCGTTTGATTTTTAACCGTTTTAAAGAGAAAATGCAAAACCGTGAAGTTGTGCAACAGCCTATGCTTGTGCCGTTTGAAATGGGGTTAAATATTTTCGAGTTTGAGTTTTTGCAAGAACATTTAACGGAAATTGACGAGATTGGTTTTGATACTCGTTTAGAAGACGGAAAGCTGTTGGTCTATGCAGTTCCTTTAGATTTGCAAAATATGGATTTGGTATCGTTTTTCAATGAAATTTTGGGCGATATCGGTGGATATAAAGCAATCCGCTTGACCGATCTATTGAAGGATAAATTGGCGTCCGCGGCTTGCAAAGCGGCTGTAAAAGGCGGTATGGACTTGACTCGTGAAGAAATCGATGCGTTATTTGCCCTGATGGATGGGGATATGGGCTTGAAATGTCCTCACGGCCGTCCCGTGGTTGTAAAAATGAGCCGTACGGAAATAGAAAAAATGTTCAAGAGGATTGTTTGATGTCGAAGGTATTTGTAATTTGTGGCGCAACGGCATCGGGCAAAACGGCTTTGTCGGTGGCTTGTGCAAAAGCATTCAATGGCGAAATTATATCCGCCGATTCCCTTTTGGTCTATAAAGGGTTGAATATCGGTACAGCCAAGCCGACCTTGGACGAAAGGGAAGGTATTCCTCACCATATGATTGACGTTGTAGAGCCTACGCAAAGCTTTTCCGTTAGCGATTACGAGGAAATGGCGTTGCCTATCGTAGAAAGGCTGTTGGCGGAAGGGAAAACACCGATTATTTGCGGCGGTACTGGGTTTTACATCAATTCCTTGCTGTATAAGAGCCAGTTTGGTAACGTTGGCGCAAATGAGGAATTGCGTGCGGAATACGAACGTCTTGCTGAAGAAAAGGGCAAGGAATACGTATATTCCATTTTGCAAGAGAAAGATCCCGAGAGTGCGAAAAAGTTGCATTATAACGATTTAAAGCGTGTGATTCGTGCGTTAGAAATTTACGACGTAACGGGTAAGGCAAAATCCTTACAACAGGACGCGCCCATTCCTCGTTTCGATTTTGAGGCGGTTTCCATTGATTATCCAAGGGATAAATTGTACAATCGTATCAACCTTCGTGTAGAGCAAATGTTTACACAAGGCTTGATGGAAGAGGTGCAAGGGTTGTTGCGTGATGGCGTCACGGAAGACATGCAATGTATGCAAGGCATAGGTTATAAGGAAATTGCGGAAGGCCTGCGTATCGGTCAAGCCGAGGCGGAAATGATGGAAATCATCAAAAATAACACAAGAAAGTACGCAAAAAGGCAGCAAACCTTCTTTAAACGTATGCAAAATCATACGTATTTGGCACCTGAAGAGGCAACGGTGGAAAGGGTTGCAGAGCTTTTAAATATCAGGTAGTATGCGTGGCGTAATACCTATGTCTAACATAATACAAGAGAGGATAGAAATATGACGGTAGAAGAACTTATTAAAAAGAGTGAAGAACAATTAACCAAGCAATTCGCTTTGGCGGATGAAATCAGCGAATATAACCAAGAAAAGGTGTTGAAGGCGTTTAACGAACATTCGCTTGCACTTCGCCATTTTAACCCTTCGACGGGTTACGGCTATGGCGACGAAGGGCGTTTCGTTCTTGGCGACGTGTTCGCGAAATCGATGGGTGCAGAAAGTGGTATCGTTTCGCCTGCGCTTTTAAGCGGTACGCATGCCTTGACCGTAGGCTTGTTTGGCGTATTACGTACGGGCGATGCTGTATTGTCCGTTTCGGGTATGCCTTACGACACCATTCGTGGGGTAATCTATGGCGACGGCAACGGCTCTTTGAAGGATTATGGCATTTCCTTTGATTGCACTGATTTGACTTCGGATGGCAAATTCGACAAAGAAGCAATCTTGGCGGATATGCAACGCATCGGCGATAAGCTGAAAATGATTTATATCCAACGTTCGCGCGGGTACGAACTTCGTGATGCTTTCACCGTTGCGGAAATCGGTGAAATTTGCTCGTTTGTCCGTGAAAACGGCTTCAACGGCTGTATTTTCGTAGACAACTGCTATGGGGAATTCGTAGAAAAGCAAGAACCTTGTGACGTTGGTGCTGACGTAGCGGTAGGCTCGTTGATTAAAAACCCTGGTGGTGGACTTGCACCTACGGGCGGTTATATCATTGGTAGTGAAAAATACGTGGATTTGATTGGTAGACGATTGACCGCACCTTCGATTGGTAACGAGGTTGGCTCCTACGCGTACGGTTGGAGATTGTTCTATCAAGGCTTGTTTATGGCTCCCCATACGGTAAACCAAGCAATCAAGGGTAGCCTTGTTATCGGTAAGTGTATGGAAAATTTGGGGTATGAAAACTTCCCTAAGATTGAAAAAACGCCCGCGGATATCACGCGTGCGATCCGTTTTGACACGGCAAAGCAGCTTTGCGATTTTATTCAATCGGTACAGGAGGCGTCGCCCGTTGATAGCTTTGTTACCTTGGAGCCTTGGGATATGCCTGGTTACGACAGCAAGGTAATTATGGCGGCAGGGTGCTTTGTGGAAGGGGCAAGTATCGAGCTTTCCGCCGATGCTCCCGTGAAAGAGCCTTACACGGCATATTTCCAAGGCGGTTTAACCTACGAACATTGCAAATATGCATTGAAGAAAATCCTTGCAAAGTTGATGTAATAAAAAGTAAAAATAAAAGACGAGGCAGTTGCCTCGTCTTTTATCATTTTGTTAAATCCCAAACAATAGGGGAAATGCCATTTTTTTCAAGGTATTCGTTGGTTTTAGAGAAATGCTTGCACCCGAAAAATCCGTTATATGCCGATAAGGGGGAAGGGTGGGCACATTCTAAAATTAAATGTTTTGTGGTATCAATGAGTGGCTTTTTACTGCGCGCATTTCCACCCCAAAGGATAAACACAACGTGTTCCTTTTGGTCAGAAATAAGCTTGATAACGCTATCCGTAAACCAAGACCAACCGCACTTGGAGTGAGAATTCGCCTGATGCTCACGCACGGAAAGGGAAGTATTCAAAAGTAATACGCCTTCCTTTGCCCACTTGGTCAAATTTCCGCTTTTAGGGATTTCGCACCCGATATCCGACTTCAATTCCTTAAAGATATTGACGAGGGAGGGGGGCGGTTGTATGCCGTCTTGCACCGAAAAGCACAAACCGTGTGCCTGCCCAACGTTGTGATAGGGGTCCTGCCCCAACAACACAACCTTTAAATTGTCAAATTGTGTATAGCGGAAGCAGTTGTACAAATCGTACATATCGGGATATACGACGTGGTTACGGTATTCCTCGATTAAGAATTGACGAATTTTTTGGTATCGTTCATCGGCGAACAACGGGGCAAGCCGTTCGTTCCAAGTGCCTAAATCAATCATATCTACACCTCATCATTTGTGCAAGTGAAAGGGTTAAAGCTCCTCGAAGATTAAAGGTAATTTTTCCTGCAAATTCTTCAATGCCTTGTCTCTATTTACAAGGTATTGTTCGGTGGTGCTGCCGCTACCTGCCACGTCGGATATTGCTTTTACCGAATAAACGGGCAATTCCGCTGCAAATGCCGCCTGGACGATTGCACCGCCTTCCATATCACGGATATCCGCATTCAATTCTTCGGTCAAAAGCTTGTAATCCGCCTTGGAATCGTTAAAACGATCCGCCGTACCGAGTTTACGCTTTTCAAAGCCAGCCTTAAAGTGGTTTAAGGTTAAGTAATTTTCCGTGTATTCGTTCAAAGTACCGATTTTCGTGCCGTTTAAGTCGACCAAATCGAAGTCAAATTGCACCGCCGCGGTAATTTGATACACTTCGCAAAGCTTTGTCGTTTTATTCAAACCGCCAGCCACGCCAAAGTTCAAAATCTTTTCCGCATCAAACTTGCTTACCAAAAGCTGTGTGCCGAGGGCGGCGTTTACTTTACCAACCCCGCAAACGCAAAGGGCAAGATCCTTGCCGTAAGCTCTGCCAACGTGTACGGTTTTACCGCTCACCGATAAAGAGCGGGTAATTTTCATTTGTGAGAGCAAAATTTCCGCTTCGCTTTGCATTGCGATTACTACACCAATCATATTCTCATTTCTCCTATGTAATACTTGATAAATTTACTTTCTTATGTTATAATATTTTTGGCTGAATAAATTCAGTATTTGGAAAGTTGACTTTGCCGAGTACGGGTTTGTCAATATAAAATATTTTTTCCAAAATATAGCATTATTATAACAGGAGTGAAAGAAAATGTCAAGAAGTGAAAGGGCAAAAGAAAAATTCTTACAAGGATATGCATGTTCGCAGGCAGTTGCACTTGCTTTTTGCGACGTAATGGGTATGGACGAGGATACCGTGGCGAAAATTATGTTGCCGTACGGCGGTGGGCTTGGCCGTTTGCGTTTAACCTGCGGTGCAGTAAGCGGTATGGCGGCCGTAATCGGTATGGTGTTTGCCGATGCGGAAAATACCCCTGAAAATAAAAAGAAAACCTACGCCATCGTACAAGAAGTGTGCGGTAGGTTTCAAGCGGAAACGGGCAGCTTAATTTGTGCGGAGCTGTTAAGCGGTATGAAGGTGCCCGTGGAGGTTGGTGGCGTAGCGGAAGTGCGCACCACGGAATATTACAAAAAGCGTTCTTGTGCGGACATGGTTGCGTTAGCCGCCCAAATCGTAGAGGATTATCTTCAAGAGCAAGGTGTTTTGTAAGGTACGGATGCGTACAACGAGTTGGGTAAGTACATTGCCGAGCGTTTGAAAGCGGACAAGACCTTGGGTGCGAAGTATAACTACGATAAGTATAGATATGTCTACGATGCTATTTTGGAAGATGGTATTACGGAAGGCACGAAGGATTACCAAGCGGCAACAGAAATCTTTGCGGATTACATCGGTAATGTGGTAGCAGGGAATAAACCCCTTCTCAACAACCTTGTAGCAAGAAACAGCAATGTGTTTGTGCGCTTCCTTAATTGGGTGCGTAACAGCATCGCAAAACTTGGCGAAAGTGCCGAAGGAAGAAAGATGCGTAAAGACCTTCAAAAGCTTGAAAAAATGCTCGTAGAAGCGTTGCAAGCAGGTAACGGCGGTATCACTCTTGAAGAAGTAGAAGATTTGGCAAGAACGGCTGAAAAAGCCCGTAAAACGCAAGAAGGGAATGTCCAAAGCGTGAAGTTTGGTGAAACTGTTGACAACAAATTTGCTGTGGGGTATAATAAAGCACAAGCAAGAGCATCGGTCAAGATAACGAACTACCTTTCTGCTAAAGATGTAGGTCCATTAAATTATAAACGAGTAGGTGGAAAGGTTAATACATTATATCAAGGCATAAAGAGTGGCGTTGCAAATGGCATTGCATTAGAAGTTGATGATAATGTATATATTGTTGATGCGGACAAAGAAGTGGAATTAGATTGGGGGATTACAAGAGTTATAGAGAACATCTCCCCCAACGAAATAGATTTCTTTATTAAAAATATAAATTTGGAGGCTGCAAAAAATGGATATGTCGACAATCAATTTTTTGAGAGACTTGGGATTGACTTGGGTGAATATAGCGGAGGCAATGTCGGGCAAGTACAGGGAAAAAACGCTCAAAATACTAAAGGAACATCCACAAATAACCAAAAGTCAGTTCCTCAATCTAACGGGGATAGAAGAGTACAAGTACGAAAAACGCAAGTAAATCTTTTCGACACAGCATATGCTAATCTTGTCAAAAATGGTAATATGGCAAAGGCGCTGAAAGAAGGCAGCGCATCCACGGCAAGAATGGTAGATAGGATGTCCAAGCATTTAGATATCTTACCCGAAGATAAAATCGGCAAGAAGAACGAAACAATTAAGAGCAATTCTTCCTACGATAAATCCATCGAGAATACCACCATTTGCGTGAGAACACTTTCCTACAATCAATTTGGATATAAAAAAGGCAGGAGGGGTACTCCTGCCTTAACTTTATTCTAAATTATTTATTGCTCTTGGAAACGTTGAAGTAGTATTCAACTACGTCGCCGTCCTGCATAATATATTCTTTACCTTCGGAACGAACCTTGCCTTCCGCTTTTGCCGCTGCAATCGAGCCAAGGGTAACAAGGATTTCCCAATTAACAACGTCCGCGCGAATGAAACCTTTTTCAAAGTCGGTGTGGATTTTACCTGCAGCTTGGGGCGCTTTCGTGCCTTTTACGATCGTCCAAGCGCGCGTTTCCTTTTCACCTGCGGTAAGGTAAGAAATCAAACCGAGAAGGGCGTAGGACTTTTTAATCAAACGGTCCAAACCGCTTTCACCCAAGCCAAATTCTTCCATGAATACCGCTTTATCCTCGGGATCCATTTGCGAAAGTTCTTCTTCCGTCTTTGCACAGATAACCAAAACCTCTGCGCCTTCGGTTGCTGCAAACTCCTTCACCTTAACAACGTGGGGGAGGGAATCTTCGTCCTTACCCATATCGTCTTCCTTGATGTTTGCCGCATAAATAACGGGTTTGCTTGTCAAAAGGAAACAATTTTTCATAAATTCGTCTTCGCCATCAGCAAAAGCGAAGTTACGGGCAGGCTTTTCGCTCTCAAGATGTGCGTACAATCTTTCGAGGAAAGCGTATTCTTCCACCGCTTTTTTATCCGAGCCACCGCGAGCCTGCACTTTTACCTTATTCATACGGTTTTGTACAGCTTCCATATCGGACATAACAAGCTCGAGGTTGATGGTTTCGATATCGTCAACGGGATCGATTTTGTTGTCTACGTGGGTAATGTTGGTATCCTCGAAGCAACGCACAACGTGTACGATTGCATCTACCTCACGGATATGAGAGAGGAATTTATTGCCCAAGCCTTCGCCACGTGAAGCACCTTTTACAAGACCTGCGATGTCTACGAACTCGATTACCGCAGGGGTAACCTTTTTACTCGTGTACAAAGCGGCAAGCTTGTCAAGGCGTTCATCGGGAACGGCAACAACGCCTACGTTGGGTTCGATGGTACAGAAGGGGTAGTTTGCACATTCTGCACCTGCGTGGGTAATTGCATTGAAAAGAGTGGATTTCCCTACGTTGGGAAGACCTACAACACCAAGTTTCATATCTTTTTATTCCTTTTTAATGTGTTTTGCAAAAAAAATCCTATATATTATAATACAAAATTTAAAATTTGGCAAATTAAACTTGCCCAAATTAAAAAAATATGTTAATATATTTTAAGAAAAAACGCAAAAAGCGAAAAAATGAAGGTAAAATATGGATTACAAGAAATATATTGCGGAAAAAATCAACGTAGAAGGGGTATCGAAGGAAGAAATTTACGATTCCATCGCATTGCCTCCTAACCTTGATATGGGTGACTATGCCTTGCCTTGTTTTAAGTTTGCAAAGGTTTTGAGAAAGAGCCCCGTAATGATTGCGGAAAGCTTGAAAAACGAAATTGCTACGGACGAGGTAATCAGCGAGGTTTCCGCGGTAAACGGTTATTTGAATTTTAAAATCAACAAAGATGGTTTTGTTCGTGCAACCCTTGAAAAGATTTTGACGGAAAAGGAAAATTTCGGTTCCTCGAAAGAAGGGGAAGGAAAGACGGTATGTATCGACTACTCGTCGATTAACATTGCAAAGCCTTTCCACATTGGTCACCTTTCCACGACGGTGTTGGGTGGTGCGCTTTATCGTATCTTTAACTTCCTTGGCTACAACACGGTGGGAATCAACCATTTGGGGGACTATGGTACGCAATTTGGTAAATTGATTTCCGCGTACAAGCGTTGGGGCGATAAGGAAACGATTGAAAAGGGCGGTATCCGCGCCTTGAACGAGTTGTACGTTAAATTCCACCAAGAAGCGGAAGAGCACCCCGAATATGACGATGAAGCTCGTGCATATTTCAAGAAAATTGAGCAGGGCGACGAAGAATGCCAGGCACTTTTCCATTGGTTTAAGGCATTGACCTTGAAGGACGTGCAGAAGATCTATGATATGCTCGATATCCACTTCGACTCCTACGCAGGGGAAAGCTTCTACTCGGATAAAATGCAACCTGTTGTAGACGAGCTTCGTGAGAAGAACTTGCTCGTAGAAAGCCGTGGTGCGCAGGTGGTGGATTTGGAAGCATACAATATGCCTCCTTGTATTATTTTGAAGTCGGATGGTTCTTCCTTGTACGCAACGCGCGACATGGCGGCCGCTATGTATAGAAAACACACCTATGATTTCTACAAATGCCTTTACGTGGTGGCTTATCAGCAAAACTTGCACTTCAAGCAATTCTTTAAGGTTTTGGATATGATGGGTAAGGATTGGGCGCAGGATTTGGTACACGTTGCGTATGGTATGGTATCCTTGGAAGAGGGTACGATGTCCACGCGTAAGGGGAACGTAGTGTTCTTGGAAGACGTTATCAACAAGTGCATTGAAAAGGCGTATAAGATTATCGATGAAAAGAACCCCAACCTTGAAAACAAGGAGGAGGTTGCTCAAAAGGTAGGCGTTGGTGCGGTTATCTTTGGCGCTCTTTACAACAATAAGATTAAAGATATCGTATTCTCTTACGATAAAGTGTTGAATTTTGACGGTGAAACCAGTGTTTACGTACAGTATACCTGTGCAAGAGCGAAATCAGTTTTGAATAAGGGCGGCGTACCTGTTTCTTATGAAATTCCCGAGCTTTGTCCTCAAGAAATTGAGCTTGTGAAGGCGATTTCCACTCTTCCCGAAACGGTGCAGGCTGCTGCGGAAAAATACGAGCCTTCCTTGATTGCTCGTTTTGCGGTGGACGTTGCGCAAAAGTTCAACAAGTTCTACTTTGACTGTAAAATCTTGGCGGCTGAAGACGAAAAGACGAAACAATTCCGTTTGGCTTTGACGGATGCAACCTTGCAGGCATTGACCAATGCATTCGCACTGCTGGGTATCGGTATCCCTGAAAAAATGTAAAGAATAGAAAATCGCTCGCGCACTGCGAGCGATTTTTTGTATGCGCCTAATATTAATATATCTACTTGTTCTTGGGGTTTCTATAAATTTGACAATTGTGGTGCTTTGCTCAAAGAAAACCAACGGTTTTCCGAACCCTTTTATGGGTTCTCGTCCCTGCTGTAACAACAAAAAAGACCCCTAACAGGTGTCTTCTTCGTTGGTGGACGATCATGGTATCTCTACCGCAAGGGTAGAGGGCGTCGCCTATGGCTCGCACGAACCCTTTCACGGGTTCTCGTCCCTAAATCGCAAAGAAAAAAACACACCACAAGGTGTGCTTTTTTCTTGGTGGACGATCAGGGACTCGAACCCTGGGCCCATTGATTAAGAGTCAATTGCTCTACCAGCTGAGCTAATCGTCCATATTGGTGGTCCATCGGAGACTCGAACTCCGGACACCCTGATTAAAAATCAGG
>JAZRFV010000079.1:0-10388 GCA_045643825.1 Candidatus Scatosoma sp. | reverse complement strand
GTAGTCATAACGGATGGAGAAACCCATCGCAGGATAATCTTGCGTAGCAAGACCATCCATAAAGCAAGCCGCCAAACGACCAAGACCACCATTGCCAAGGCCTGCATCGGGCTCAAGCTCGTACAATTCTTCCAAGGTTACGTCATACTCCTTCAACGCTTCCTTGTATACGTCTACAAGACCAAGGTTGAAGATGCTGTTCTTCAGCGAACGCCCCATCAAGAATTCCATGCAAAGATAATATACTTTTTTCGCCTTTGCAGCCTTCGTTTTTAAGTGGAATGCATGGCGTTTTTCAAGCATAATATCACGGATACTCATTACAACAGCTTTATACAACTGTTCTTTACGAGCCTCCGCAGGTGCAACCCCGAAGTAGCGAGAAAGCTTACCATTGATTAACTCTTTCGCTTCCTTCTCCGTAAATTGTTCTTTTTTCATACTCTATTCTCCTAAAAAGTTTTATCAAACGTAATAAATTATACCATCAACGTTGCTTCATACAATTTTTTGTATTCTTCCGCGGAACGGGACCACGAGAAGTCGGTGGTAGCCGCCTTCTTCATTAAGGCTTTCCATTCCTCCGTCTTTTTATACGTATCCATTGCTTCGTGCAATACGTACAGCATATCGTAAGGATTGCAGGAGGCAAAGGTGAAACCGTTTCCGCCTGCGCCGTAAGGCTTAATGCTATCGTACAAACCACCCGTCTCTCTCACAACGGGTACGGTTGCATAACGAGAAGCAATCATTTGCGACAATCCGCAAGGCTCACTCACGGAAGGCATCAAGAAAATATCCGCACCGGAATAAATTTTTCTCGACAAATCACCGTTAAACGCGATGTTAATTGAAGCTTTCCCTTCATAACGTCTACCAAGGTCTCGGAAATAGTTTTCGTAAGCCGTATCCCCCGTGCCAAGCAGTACAAATTGTACGTCTTCGTGTAAAATATCCTCCGCTACCGTTTTTACAAGCTCAAGCCCCTTGTGGGATACCAAACGGGTAATCATCGCGATCATGGGTACGTCTTTTGTAGGTAAACCAAGCATTTTTTGTAACTCGGTTTTACAAATTTTCTTATTGTCAAGATTTTCAGGGCTAAACGGTGCAAACAGCGCCGTATCCTTCGTGGGATTGTACGAATCAACGTCAATACCATTTAAAATACCCGTCAGCTTAAAGGAGTTCTTTTCAATAATCGCTTGCAAACCGTGGGCATATTGCGTCGTTTTAATTTCATTTGCATAGGTAGGACTAACGGTAGAGAATTTCTCGGAACATTCAATTGCAGCCTTCATCAAGTTAATACAGCCATTGTATTCCAAGAGGTAAAGGAAAGATTTATCGATACCAAACAAATCCTCTATGATATCAAGCGCATATTTCCCTTGGTATTCAATATTATGAATGGTAAACAATGCACGAATATTTTGATATTCGGGGCGTTTATTGTAAATCGTCTTCAAATAAATGGAAGCCAATGCCGTTTGCCAATCATGACAATGCAATACTTCAGGGTAGAAATCAATAAACGGCAAAATATCCAATACTGCGCGGGAGAAAAATGCAAATCTTTCGCCATCGTCGAAATAGCCGTAGCACCCCGAACGCTTGAAATATTGTTCATTATCGATAAAGTAATAGGTAACCCCATTCTCTACACAGGTAAATACCCCACAATATTGATTACGCCAAGCAAGTTGTACGAAGATATTGCCAAGGAAGGACATCTTTCTTCTGTATTCGGGTTTAATATCCGAATATAACGGTAAAACGACACGAATATCGTATGCAGGATCCTTTGCAAGTGCTTGCGGTAACGAACCGATAACGTCAGCAAGTCCACCCGTTGCAATAAAAGGTCTTGCTTCGGATGCCACAAATAAAATTTTACGCTTTTCCGCAATTTTGGGCTCTTCAACCGTTTTCTGCGTAGGATAATTCACAGGTGCCGTTTCTTTAATTACTATTTTCTTCACTTGTACACCTGTTTTTTTCGTCGTTTTACTTTCCGTCATACTACTTCTCCTCTCTTATTTAGTATGTTACGCATAAGACCTATGTTTGCCATAGATCTTATGCGCCACTTGTCCTTATAATCTTGTGCCTTTTTGAATGAAGTAAGGCAATTCGCTGCAGCCACTCAACGTCTTTCTATCGCTGATTACCACGTTTTTATCCGTAATAACACAATTCAACGAGGTGTTTTCACCAATGATGTTGTCCTGCATAATGATGGAATTCTTTACAACTGCACCCTTTGCAACCTTTACGCCACGGAAAAGGATAGAATTTTCAACTACGCCTTCGATTACACAGCCATCGGAAATCAAGGAATTCTTAACGATAGCGTTTTCGCCATATTTAGAGGGCGCACTGTCGCGTACCTTGGTGTAAATATCACGTTCGCCGAACAATTCGTCACGAACGTCCTTTTCAAGCAATTCCATATTGTGCTTAAAGTATGCCGACATCGAATCAATCCCCGCATAATAGCCTTGGAAGTCATAACGATATACCTTCAAGCTTTGCAATTGTTTAATCAAAATATCGCCTTCAAAGCTGGTGTAACCATGGGTAACTGCTTCTTCAATGATATTCAAAAGGAATTGACGGTTGATTACCATTACGTTGATGAAAATATCCGCAACGGTACCAGGAACGAGGTGAGGCGTGTTTTGAATTTCGTAAACACGGCCGCTATCATCCGCTTCCACTACCAAGAAGTCCGAACGGCAACCTACTTTACCATGCTTCGTTACCATCGTAATATCCGCATTGTTTGCTTCGTGATATTCTACGATGTCCGCAATGTTGAATTTTGCAACGCCGTCGCAATCGGTCAATACAACGTATTGCTCTTTACGTCTGCCAAGGAACCCTGCCAAACTGCAAAGTGCTTCCAAACGGGTGGTATACATTTTATCATGCTTTTCGGAGAAAGGAGGCAACAAAATCAAGCCGCCGTCTTTTCTCGCGAGATCCCAATCCTTACCACTACCGATATGGTCGATTAAGGAACGATAGTTATTGCTCGTCATCAAACCAACCGTCGAAATATCAGAGTTGATCATATTCGACAACGCAAAGTCAATCAAACGATATCTACCGCCAAAGGGAATAGATGCCATCGTTCTTCTACGAACGAGTTCAGGTACGTTTTCTTCATGTAAATTTGTAAAAATAACGCCAATCGCTGTTTTAGCCATAATCTTTCCCCTCCTTACGCCAAAATATCTTTTTCGTGTTTTTGACCTTCGCTTACGGTTACGCCGTCCGCAACGGTAAGACCTCTGCCGAGTACCACGATTTCAGCCTGGGGATCTTTTTCTACCCCGATTTTTGCATTGTTGCCAATGGTAACGTTTTCATCAATGATGGAGTAAGAAACAGTCGCGCCTGCCTTTACAATACTGTTCGCCAATACAACTGCATCTTTTACGATTGCGCCTTCTTCCACGATAACGTTGCTACCCAAAATGGAATTTTCTACCGTGCCGTAGATTTCACAGCCCAACGCAATCATCGAATTCTTTACAATACCGTCTTTGCCAATATGTTCAGGGGGCGCAAGAGGGTTACGGGAGCTAATTTTCCAAGATTTATCCCCTACGTCGAATTCAGGTGTTTCACCCAAAAGGTCCATGTTTGCTTGCCACAAGGAAGCAACCGTACCAACGTCCTTCCAATAACCGTCGAATTGATACGAGAACATCTTTTCGCCTGCGTTCAACATGGCGGGCAATACATCCTTACCAAAGTCTTTGGAGGAATTCGGGTTTGCATCGTCAGCTTCAAGGTAGCTAAACAACTTTTCAGCCTTGAAGATATAGATACCCATCGACGCCAAGGTGCTCTTGGGTACCTTGGGTTTTTCTTCGAATTGATAGATAGAACCGTCGGGATTAGTGTTAAGGATACCAAATCTCGAAGCTTCGCTCAAAGGTACGTTGATTGCGGCAATCGTACAATCCGCACCCGTCTTCTTATGTGCCTTCAACATAGCAGCATAGTCCATCTTATAGATATGGTCCCCCGACAAAATAAGAACGTATTCGGGGTTATACATCTTCATAAAGTTCATATTTTGGTAAATAGCGTTTGCCGTGCCCTCGTACCAGGAGGAACGAGCCTTTGCTTGATAAGGCGAAAGAATATGTACACCACCGTAGTTTCTATCGAGATCCCACGGTTGACCATTGCCAATGTATTCATTCAAAATCAAAGGCTGATATTGGGTTAATACACCTACGGTATCAATACCCGAATTGATGCAGTTGGATAAAGGGAAATCGATGATACGATACTTCGCCCCAAATGCAACGGCAGGTTTTGCGATATTCGTGGTCAAAGCGTACAATCTGCTACCTTGTCCGCCTGCCAATAGCATGGCCACGCACTCTTTTTTTCTTTGCATAAATATGCCCCCTTGAAGTTAATTAATTTTTTTTAAATAAACGCAGGTCAATTTAGGAAGATCGAACAAAATCGAGTGTTCCTTTCCGTGACTCGGCGTTGTTGTCGTATTGTAGATATGCTTTTTACAAGCACCGCTACCGCCGTAACGAGCGGAATCGCTGTTATAGATAACCGAATATTTCCCTTGGGGAAGCCCCAAGCGGTAATTACGATAATCCGTTCCAGAGAAGTTGATCATTACAATCACGCATTCTCCTTTTTTATCCTTTCTTTGGTATGCAATAAAGTTTCTATCGCCGTCGTCAGCGGCAAGCCACTCATACCCATCCCAAGAATCTTCAATTTCATAAAGAGCAGGCGTATTTTTGTATAAAATATTCAGCTCTTTTACAGCGAGTGCAAGTTTTTCGTGCATCGGATAGCCTTGCAAGAAAAATTCAACACCCTCTTTATAGTTCCATTCCTTAAATTGTCCGAATTCCGAACCCATGAAATGCAATTTCTTACCAGGGTGCGACATCATATATCCAAGGAATGCCCTAACCCCTGCAAATTTCTCTTCGTAAGTCCCTGGCATCTTCCCAATCAGCGAGCATTTACCGTGCACCAACTCATCGTGAGAAATAGGCAATACGTAGTTTTCCGAGAATGCATACATCATGGAAAAAGTCAGCTTGTCGTGGTGATATTGACGATTAATGGGATCGTTTTTAATATAGGCAAGGATATCATTCATCCAACCCATATTCCACTTAAAGTTGAATCCAAGACCACCAACACTCGTCGGGCGAGTCATCATAGGCCAAGCCGTCGACTCCTCGGCAATCATCAATGCATTCGGGAAGAAGTTAAACACAGCCTCGTTTAAACGGCGTAAAAATGCAACAGCCTCAAGGTTTTTATTTTCACCATAGATATTCGGAACCCATTCCCCTGGATCCTTGTCATAATCAAGGTAAAGCATCGATGCGACAGCATCCACTCTTAAGCCGTCTACGTGGAATTTCTCAAACATGAAAACAGCGCTGGAAATTAGGAAAGAAATAACCTCATTTCGACCATAATCGAAGCGACGAGTTCCCCACCCTCTATTTTCCATTCTATCCCATTGCGAAGCCTCGTACAAAGGCTCGCCGTCAAATTCGTACAAACCAAAGGCATCTTTAGGGAAATGAGCAGGCACCCAGTCTAAAATCACGCCAATCCCTGCACGGTGAAATGCATCGACGAGATACATAAAATCGTGCGGAGTACCCAATCTTGAAGTAACGGCGAAGTAACCTGTTACTTGATATCCCCAAGATCCATCAAATGGATGTTCCGTTACAGGCATAAATTCAACGTGGGTATACCCCATTTTTACAACGTAATTTACAAGCTCGGTTGCAAGCTCACGATAGGTTAAATAGTTTCCATCCTCATGACGCTTCCAAGACAAAAGATTAACCTCGTAAACGTTCATAGGCTCGCTGTAAATATTGCTATGCTTACGCTTGTCCCAATATGCTTTATCCAACCATTTATAACCGCTTACGTCAAACAGCTTTGAAGCGTTGTGAGAGGTTGAACCAGGCGTTTCCGCATGAAATGCGTAAGGATCGGCCTTATAAATCTTTCTATCATCGCCCGTTACAATGCAAAATTTATAGGTGTCAAAAGTTTTTAAGCCAGGAATAAAGAGTTCAAAGGTTTCATCGTCAATCATACGCTTCATAACGTGGGCATTATCGTCCCAATTATTGAATTCGCCGATTACGGAAACCTGCTTTGCGCGAGGCGCCCAAACACGGAAAATATAGCCGCGTTTTCTTTGATAAATCGCAGGATGCGCCCCCATCAATTCGTATGTCTTAAAGTTTTCCCCGTGATGAAATAGATGCAAAGGGAAATCAGTTTGACATTGACTCATAAATTCCTCCAAAGAGCAAATAAATCATAGTTAAAACACTATATCATCAGTATGTACAATTATACTATATATTTCGCAATATTTCAAGGGTATTTCGCAAAAAAGTTTGCCTATTTTTTAACTTTTTTTAAAAAAATAAAACATTTGTTGTTTTACTACGCCAAACATAGGTATTATGCAAGACAAAACAAATCAACTATGTCACGCATAGGTGTTATGTTAGGCGTAGTTATATGAGCCAAAATGCCATATTTTTAGGATTTTTATAACACGCATAGTAGTTTATCCCATAAAAATACGACCACTCCCCCATTTTTTAACCCAGGGAAATGGTCGTTTAAAATGCCATATTGATATGTTTCACAAATATTGTTTCACGAACGGCTTAAATAATTTAAAATTTTATTTTTTAAATCCTCTTTTGTTTCGTTATTATCAATAATTTGGACGTTGCATTTTTTTAATCTGCTCTGTCCATCAAGGTTGCCTCCGTCGAATTGATTATCTATCCGCTTTTGTGCGTCGTCGGCGGAAATTTTATCGCGATTCACAATAGCAGCAATCCGTTGAGCATTATCACGAGTGATATAAATCACTTCATCGAATAAATTTTCAAAATTTCCTTCAAAGAGTAATGGCACCTCCGCGAAAACAATTTCGCCTGGGATCACCTTCATGCGTTGAATTAATAAGGACATAATCAAAGGATGAGCCAAAGCATTCAACTCTTCAAGCTTTTTCTTGTCATTAAACACCATGTCTCCTAAAACCTTACGATCAATGCGACCATCCTTCACAGCGCCAGGAAACGAAGCCTGCACTTTTTCAATATAAGCGGCCGATTGAATTACCTCTTTGTAGAGTTCATCGCAAGAGAAAACAGGATAAGTTAACCCTCGCAAAATTTCCACCACCGCTGACTTACCGCTACCTATTCCACCGGTAATCGCAACGTATTTTTTCGCCATACTACACCTCGTGTTTCACAAATATTGTTTCATAATGCTTATGCGTGAAACTTGTTTTGTGAAACAATATTTTACTTCGTTAAATACCAATTATCCCCCACGCCAACTTCTACAGTTAACGGCACAGCCACCTGAACAGCATTTTCCATTTCAGTCTTTAAAATTTCAGCAACGGCTTCCTGCTCATTTTTCGGGCAATCAATCACCAGTTCGTCGTGTACCTGTAAAACAAGCTTCGCATTAAAGCCACCTTGTTTTAATTTTTTCGCAACGTTAATCATCGCAATCTTAATAATGTCCGCGCTGGAACCCTGCAAAGGCATATTCATAGCTGCTCGTTCCCCAAATGCACGCACGTTACGGTTTGCCGATTTCAACTCGTTAATAATACGTCTACGCCCTAATAAGGTACAAATATACCCATCTTTCGTGGCGTTCTCAACGTTCTTTTGCATGTATTCCTTTACGTCGGAATAGGTTTCAAAATATCGATTGATGTATTCCTGTGCCTGCTTCGGACCAATATTTAAGTCATTGCCAAGCCCAAAAGCACTAATACCATAGATAATACCAAAGTTTACCGCTTTCGCATTACGACGCATTTCAGGGGTAACATCTTCAAGAGGAACGTTAAACACCTGCGCCGCTGTTGTTGCGTGAATATCCTTTCCCGTACAGTAGGCCTCAATCAGCTCTTTACAACCAGAGAAGTGCGCCAATAAACGCAACTCAATTTGCGAATAGTCGGCATCAATCAACACGTTTCCTTCGCTTGCTGTAAACAATTTACGCAACTCTTTCCCTTCTTCAGTACGAATGGGAATGTTTTGCAAGTTAGGGTTCATACTCGACAAACGCCCCGTTTGGGTATTCGTTTGGCTGTACGTCGTATGAACCTTCCCCGATTGAATCAAAGGTTTAATCCCTTCAATATAGGTCGAATTGATCTTTTGTATCTTACGATAGCGGAGCAAGTGTCGAACAATTTCGTGCTTATCAACGTACTTTTCAAGCTCTTCGGCAGTCGTTTTATAATTCTTGCTTTCCTTTGTTTTCTTCGCATCGGAGGCAATCTTCAGCTTATCGAACAAAATCTTACCGAGCTGTTGCGTAGAATTCACGTTAAAACGCTCGCCTGCGAGTTCGTAAATCTTTTCTACCAGCTCGTTAATTTCCGCATTATAACGTTTTGACAAGGCATTCAGCGTATTCATATCCACGCAAACACCCTCGCTTTCCATATCGAATAATACGGAAACAAGCGGCAATTCTACGTCATAATACAATCTATTTTCTTCAGACTTCAAGCCACTTAAATAATGTTTGTAGAGCCAATAAATACCGTACGCCTTCAGCTTTTCAGGCAAGGAAAAATAGTTAATGCAAAAATCCAAATCGTCCGCATTGCTTAACCCTTCCGCCACACATTTTAATATGCCCACATCTTCATAAGTACCGTTAAAAGCGATAGAATAAGCGCTTAAACGATGCATCAACTCTTTTACGTTATAGGCAATGATTTTGCGATTATCGGTGAAAATTGCCCTTAAAACAGGCTCCAGTTCATATTCGTAAACCCCAACATCTAAAAGCCCCGTTTTAATCGGTAGAAAATATTCCTTTAACCCCGATTTCGTGACAGGTAATACACGCAACGCGTTATCCGTTAAATAAACGGCCATCTCTGTAATATTCGTATCTGTAACAACACTCAACATGGCAAAAGCGGAATCAAGTAATTCCTCTTCTACCTTTTCAACCTCTTGTACGGTCGCCTCTTGCGGTTCCTCCGCGAGCGTTTCCGCTTCCAAGAAAATATTTTGCCCTATAAGACTCTTAAACTCAAGCTCAGCAAACTTTTCCTTGACCGCATGGGCAAACGGCATTTTTATAACACACTCACTCAATGAAATATCCAAAGGGACATTTAAATCAATTGTTGCAAGGGTTTTAGAGAAGTATGCAGCTTCCTTCCCCTCAATCAATTTCTTGTGCAAAGCCCCCACAATTTCATCAATATGGGCATAAATGCCATCCAAATCGTGATACTTTTCTAAAAGCGTTAATGCGGATTTTTCACCAACACCAGCCACCCCAGGGATGTTATCCGATTTATCCCCCATAAGCGCCTTTTCTTCAATAATTTGCAACGGCTCAATGCCGAGCTCGTCTTTAAAATTCTCGCTGGAAAGCTCTAACAAATCACTTACACCCTTACGCGTATAGCAAACGTTTACCTTATCACAAACAAGCTGGTAAGAGTCTCTATCCCCCGTATATATATAGGAATGGACGTCAAACTTGCGGGAAAGCGTACCAATAATATCATCCGCCTCATAGCCTTGAAGCTCGCAAATGCGAATCCCCATCAAACGCAACACGTCTTTTAAAACAGGCATTTGTACAGCAAGTTCTTCCGGCATAGACTTGCGTCCTGCCTTATAACCGTCGTACATTTGATGTCTAAACGTAGGTGCGTGCAAATCGAAGGCCACCGCCATATACGAAGGCTTTTTATCGGATATAATTTTCAGCATCAGCTTAATAAACCCAAAGACACCGTTTGTCGGTAAGCCGTCCTTGGTGGTAAAAACGGGAGTCGCATAAAACGCTCTATTCAATAAGCTATTGCCGTCGATTAGTACAAATTTTTCCATAATATTACTATCCTTGCCCTTTTATACATCTATTTTACCACGAAATAAAAAAAATCGCAAGAGAATATAAAAAAAGATTAAAAAAATATGAAAAAATACCTGTAAAATGCTTGCTTTTTTTGAAAAATTGAATTATAATAAATAAGCTTTGTGAGTGAGCCGCCGAAGTGGTGGAATGGCAGACGCGACGGACTCAAAATCCGTTGGTAGTGATACCGTGTGGGTTCAAGTCCCACCTTCGGCACCAAGAAAATGGATACCTTTGGGTATCCATTTTTTTATTATTGTAATTGTAAGAACAACATAAGAAACCTCTTCCCTTGCCTTTTATGGAAAATAGATGATTTATCGTATTAAAAAATAAAGACCGCAGATCAAACTGCGGTCTTTGTTTTAATTATATTAGCCAAATAAGTTAAAGCTTGCGAATAC
>JAZRFV010000078.1:0-7660 GCA_045643825.1 Candidatus Scatosoma sp. | reverse complement strand
TCGCCTTGATTTCGTAGGGTTGTTTATTTTCAGGGGTAACGACAACCGTACCCGTTACGATCAACGCACAGCCAACGTTTTCCTTTGCGATTTCGTCGTAATTGTCAAGCGTTGCACGTTCAAATACGATTTGCGTATTCTTAAAGCAGCTGCCGTCGTTCAGTTCGATAAAGCCGAACGCTTTCGAGTCGCGGATGGTCTTCGCCCAGCCTGCTACCGTCACGGTTTTGCCGTCGTAGTTGGAATAGCTTGCGTTGAGTTCTTTCAAGTAAATTCTTTCCATTGTAACCTGCCTTTTTCCTACGGAAAAGTTTCGTTTTTTCCTCAAAAAACACCTTTCCGCCGATTTTTTTATTTTCTCGTTAACATTATAACATTTTTCTACGAAAAAGACAAGCGTTGGAGGGTATTTTTATTGTCGGTTGTACAACTTTTTTGGCGATTATTCCCTGAATTGGACGGTATTCGTCCACACGCATCCGTTTCCGTGAAATAAGTGCCGTTCCACGGTACCTTTCCACAAACATTTCACTCTTTACCCCATTTTTCGGAGCGCGTAAAATTTCATCCGTTTTCCCCTCCTTCACAATGGGTGCAGGCGGCGGTATTTCCTCCAAAATATTGCTGATAATCTCGTACCTGTCCCCCTGATTTTTACCATAGAAGGTCACCCGAAGCCCTCCGTTAAACACCGCGGCCGTCAGGTAAATCGGGTGTGCATAGGGGTTAAAAAGTTGCAAATCACACTCGGTGGACACCATCGCATCCCGTGAAGGTGCAACGTAGGATACCCGTAAGGAATGGGGATGATATTCAGTGACAGCGACACCGCTTTTGATGGCGGCGTTGTAAAGGGTGGAACTTACCTGACATACACCGCCGCCTACCCCCAAAACGTATTCCCCATTCACAATGATTTTTGCCTGACGAAACCCTGCATCCGCCGTACGCCGCCCCACCGTTTTGTTAAAGGAGAATTCCCCATAGGCTTGGATGGTCGTGCCGTTGATTAGCCCTGCCGCAATGGATATATTTTCACACCGCCCCTTCTCTTCAACATTGAAATAGGTGGTGTAGGAGGACAGCCGTTCCCAGCCGTACGGACACCCCTCCGCCTTACACCGTTTTAAGGGTTGAGTATTCCCCCTCCAAGCAAAAAGAAAAACGGCACTCGCAAAAAAGAGTGCCGCCGTTTTTATCCTATATTTTCCACCCATCACACACCCCTTTTACACCCTTCAACGCATACATGGGTGCTTCTTTTGCTATTTTTTAGTGTGTGTAAGTATGAAATTTTTTATGCTTAATTTTTAATTTTACCGTCCTCAATACGGATTTTATTACACTCCGCACCGTACAAAACACGCTCGGTATGGGTGCAGGTTAAGATGGTTTGCACCTCTTCAATGCGTTTTAACAGCTTCTTTCTACGGGGTAAATCCAACTCGCTCATAACGTCATCCAACACCAAAATAGGGTATTCCCCCGAGAGCGCCTTAAAAATTTGCACCTCCGAAAGCTTTAAAGCAAGCGCCGCCGTACGGGTTTGCCCTTGCGAGGCGTACGCCTTGGCGTCCACGCCACCAATCAACACGTCCAAATCGTCACGGTGAGGCCCTACCGTCGTATAACCCAAACGCAAGTCTTTTTCGTAGTTATTTTCCAGTCTGCGAAGAAGGGTTTTCGTGATTTCCTCCGTATCCCCCTCGTATTTTCTATCCGGCTTAATCACCAAATCCTCTTTCCCATCCGTCAAGTAGGCGTGGAATTCCTTGGCGTAGGGAGCGAGCTTATCCACAAATTCCGCACGCTTTTGCACGATCACAGCGGCGTATTTACAAAGCTGTTCATCCCACACGGGCAGGGTATCCAAAACCAAATCCACGTCACGGTTTTTTAAAAGGGTGTTGCGTTGATCGAGAATTTTGTTATACCGTAACAACGCGGTATAGTACGCAGGTGAGGTTTGGGATATGGATATATTCATAAAACGACGGCGTTCATCGGGGCCGTCTTGAATCAAACGCAGCTCCCCAGGGGAGAAAAATACGCTGTTTATATGCCCCATCAAGTCGGCGTTTTTGTTGATTTTACTGCCATTTACACGAATATCACGCTTATTTTCGTAAATATCCGCCTCAATGGTGACGTTGCCATAACGGTTTTCCGCCTCCGCAACGATACGCGCGGATTCCGCGCCGATACGAATCAGCTGTTTGTCGTGACGGATACGCAAAGACGCACCCGTGCAAAGGTAAAAGACAGCCTCGGCGCAATTGGTTTTGCCTTGACCGTTTTTACCGAACAGAACGTTCAACCCATCCGTAAACGAGAAGTTTTCCTGCTCGTAATTTCTAAAATTTTGAAGGAATAATTTTTTTATTTTCATAATCCTCAAAAAACCCGCCGAAATCGCTTTCTTTTCCTTTCGATTTGTATTATAATTATATCAAATAATTTTGAAAAAGACAAGTTCAAAAACGGCATCAAAGAAATAATTTTAACAGGTGATGAAAAATGGCAGAACATTCGCAGCTTCAATTTATATGGAAACAGATTAGCGAACGTGTACAAAACCTCGTTTCGCCCATTTCCTACAATACCTACATCAAAACGTTAGAGCCCGTGGATATCCTTGGGCGTGTCCTCGTTTTGAAGGCGGAAACTCCCCTTGGCGCAAACACCATCATGAAAAAACACGCGGAAAAAATCCGTGACGCTATGGCGAAGTGTGACTTGGGTGTAAAGGACTTCCGCTTGGTTGTAGACGGCAGCGAGGAATTTTCCATGGAGCAGGAGGAAGATGCATCCGAAACTTTCCAAGTAGCCCCTATCAACAAGCAATTCACCTTCGACTCCTTCGTGGCAGGCTCGAACAGTAAGCTTGTATATGCGGCGGCGAAAGCTGTTGCAGAGGCTCCTGGCGAAACCTTTAACCCCCTCTTTATCTATGGGGAATCGGGTTTAGGCAAAACCCACCTTATGCACGCAATTGCAAATGAAATTTCTCGTCGTTACCCTGAAAAGAAGGTGCTTTATACGACCTGTGAAAATTTCTTAAACGAGTTTATCGATTCCATCGCGCAAAAGAACAGCGCAAAGTTCCGCTTCCACTACCGCAACGTGGATGTGCTTATGATTGACGACGTACAGTTCTTGAAGAACAAAACGCAGGTACAGGAAGAATTCTTCCATACCTTTAACGAGCTGTCGGCACAAAACAAGCAAATCGTTTTGACCTCCGACCGTCCTCCCAAGGAAATTGCCACCTTGGAAGAACGTTTGCGTACCCGTTTTGAAGGCGGTATGATTGCGGACGTGCAACCGCCTGATACGGAAACGAAAATCGCCATCCTCAAAAAGAAGGCGGAGGATAGAAAATACATCATCACCGACGACGTGTTAGAATTCTTGGCCCGTGACTCCGGTCACGACGTTCGTACCCTTGAAGGGCGTTTGACGAAGGTTATTTTCGCAAGTAAGTTGCACGAAGAACCGATTACGCTTGCTTTGGCAAGCCGTGCCTTGAACGAAGCGGTAAACGAAACGGAAAGCGAAGAAGACATCACGCCCGATAAGGTATTGAACGCAGTTTGTACCTATTTCAAGCAAAAGCGTGAGGATATTTTGGGCAAAGGTAAGCGTGCAGATCTTGCAAAAGCAAGACAAATCTGTGCATACCTTATGTGCGATATGTTGTCCCTTCCCTTGGTTTCCGTAGGGAACTTCTTGGGCGGTAGAGACCACACGACGATTATGTACGCGCGTGATAAGATGGAAAAGCTTGCTTCCTTGAACGATAAGGTTGCAAAAGAAATCGACGATATCAAGAGCATTATCTTGAAGAAGTAACCAACCTGACGTTGGACGCAATAAGGTGTCTTATCGCTCGTTTTTATAGCAAACTCCACCCATTCACGATATAAATAACAAAATTATTATGAGTAATAACGAAAAGATTTTTCTTGAATATGCCGCGGAAGCGGTTGTTGTAGGGGCAGGCCACGCAGGTTGTGAGGCTGCCCTTGCTTTGGCACGCACGGGCATAAAAACCGCTCTTTTAACACTCAACCTCGACAGCATCGCCTTCCTCCCCTGCAATCCCTCTATTGGCGGTACGGCAAAGGGGCATTTGGTACGCGAAATCGACGCCTTGGGCGGTGAAATGGGTATCGTAGCGGACAATACCGCACTCCAAATCCGTATGCTCAACGTTGGTAAGGGCGCAGCGGTGCAATCCCTGCGTGCACAATCGGACAAGAATGCATACCACCGTGAAATGAAACAGGTGCTGGAAAACACCGAAAACCTCCGCATTATTCAGGCGGAGGCGACGGAAATTCTTACCGAAAACGGGAAATGTACGGGTGTAAAAACCCATTACGGCAGTATCATTACCTGCCAAGCAGTAATTCTTTGTACGGGTGTATATTTGAACGGGGAAACGATTACGGGACACGTGGTGCAAAAATCGGGCCCCAACGGTTTTGCCCCTGCAAACCATTTGACGGACAGCCTTATCAAACTTGGATTCCAGGTGCGCCGTTTCAAGACGGGTACCCCTGCCCGTGTAGATAGACGCACGGTGGATTTCTCGAAATGCGAGGTGCAAAACGGCGATACGGATATCTATCCCTTCTCGTTTATGCACGATAACCCGCCCGAAAATAAACTCCCCTGCTATCTCACCTATACCAACTTGACCACTCACCAAATCATCAACGACAACCTGGATAGGTCCCCTCTTTACGACGGCACCATCCTTTCCGCAGGGCCTCGTTATTGCCCTTCGATTGAGACGAAGGTGGTTCGTTTTAAAGACAAGGAACGCCATCAAATTTTTATCGAGCCCGAAGGCGCGGACACCCACGAAATGTACGTGCAGGGTATGTCCACCTCCATGCCCCACGACGTACAGCGTGAAATGTACGCCTCGATTGCAGGGCTTGAAAACGCGGACATTATGCGTTACGGTTACGCCATTGAATACGACTGTATCAACACCTTGGACGTGTTGCCCACCCTTGAATTTAAGAAGGTGGAAGGCATCTACACCGCAGGTCAAATCAACGGCACCTCGGGGTATGAAGAAGCCGCCGCACAAGGACTTATGGCAGGCTTAAACGCTTCCTTGAAGCTTCGTGGACTTCCCCCCTTCACCCTTCGCCGTGACGAAGCCTACATCGGTGTACTCATCGACGATTTGGTGACGAAGGGTACGGACGAGCCTTATAGAATGATGACCTCGCGCGCAGAACATAGAATTTGCCTCCGCCAAGACAATGCCGATTTCCGTTTGACGGAAAAGGGTAAGGAGGTTGGTTTGGTAACGGAGGAACGCTACCAAAGATACCTTAATCGTAAGGCTAAATATGAAGAATTATTGGCTTCGTTGCAGACACGGGTGCCTCAAAAGGAAGCAGCGCCCTTCTTGGTGAAGTACGGTTACAGCGAACCGAGCAGCAGCGTTTCCTATGCGGATATGATCAAACGCTCTATCCCCTTAAAGGAAATCATGGCGGAATTTGGGGTGTTTGGTGACTACGCAAAGGACGTTTTAGAAACGGCGGAAATCACGGTGAAGTACGAAGGCTACTTAAAGCAAGGTTTCGAGCTGATTGAAAAGGCAAAGCGTTTGGAAGAGAAATTACTCCCCTCCGACATTGACTATACTGAAATCAAGGGTTTGCGCTTGGAGGCACAGGAAAAGCTCAACCGCATCCGTCCCTTCAACCTTGGACAAGCAGGTAGAATTTCGGGTGTAAACCCTGCGGACGTTTCCGTCCTGATGGTATGGTTGGCAACAAGAAACGGCTAAAATAAAAAATCTCGTGGACACTCCACGAGATTTTATTTTATGCAAATATAGGCAGCCAAGCGATATCAAAGAAGATAAGCCCCAGCACCGCCACGATAAGGAACAGGTAAAAATGCCCTTTCCCTGCCGCTCGTAAGCCGCTCCCCTCGGGAGATAACTCCGCAAAAATCGATCCCACAGCAACTGGCCAACCGAACAGTATAATTTTCGCAAGAGCGCCTTTCCACGGCTCGTAGCTTGCGAAAAATTGAGGCAAGTAGGTGCTTACGCCCCACCAAACCGCAAACAAAATCGCCGCCGACAGAACTTTAAGCAAGATAAACAGCATACCGCCGATACAAAGCTCTCTTTTTGCGCCGTCACGCTTACCTGCTATCCACAAACCAAGGATACAAAACGGCCATGCAAGGATATCAAAGAACAACGCAAGGAAATATGCCACGATTGCCGTCGTATTTTTTTGTTCTTGCTTTTTCGGCTGACAATATTGTATGGGTTGCCTTTGAGTTGCCTGCATTTGCGCAGGATTGTAGGTATAGGTCATCATTTGAGGCGTTTCCTCATCGTCGTCGTAATCCTCATCAACGGGGGTGAAACGCATCGTGTATGCCCTTCCGTCCGCGTCGTAATAATACGGTCCGCTTTGTGCCATCGGTTGAGGGTACTGCATCGGCGTATATCCGCCTTGATACTCCCACGGCATCTCCATTTGGAGCGCGCCAGGATTATATCCGCAATGCTTACAAACGGTTGCACCGTCTTTATTTTTCTTTCCGCATTGTGCGCAAAGTATCATAATCCATCGCCCTCCTTGTTGTATTTTTTTTGTTAAAAATTATTCCTTGTCAAAATTATACTTTTCCGCAATGATATATTTCGGACGGTTTTGCACTTCTTTATATATCATATTCATGTGGATATTCGCCAAGCCCTGACAGGTCAAAATCACCGCAGAGAAGGCACCCATGGTCGGGAATAACCACGCCGTCAGCCCACCAAAGTAAATCCCCATGCAGGTAAGAACGATAAAGGTCACAAGACACGCCGCACTCAAAAAACCCAACAATAAACCAAGCTTAATAGGCAAGGTCAGGTGGTAATTGGTGTTCGGAAAAATCCCGTCCTCCGCAAGGCGTACCATCTTTTTTAAGGTGTAATGAGTTTCCCCTGCGATACGTTCGGGACGTTCAAACTCCACAAAAGTTTGCTTGAAACCTACCCACGCCGTTTGTGCACGGAGGAGTCTATCATGCTCGCCCATCGACAGCAATGCGTCCACCACTTTTCTATCGTACAGCTTGAAATCGCCTACGTCCGCAGGCATTTCCATCTTCGTAATTTTACGCATGAAACGGTAATAAACGTACGCCGTAGCACGCTTGAACACCGTTTCCCCTCTACGCTTTTTGCGTCTGCCGTGAACCACCTCAAAGCCCTCTTTCCACTTCGCAATCATTTGCAAAGCGACTTCGGGAGGATCTTGAAGGTCGGCATCCATTGCAATTACCGCATCGCCGCTCGCCAACTCCATACCGCAAAGAAGAGCAGCCTGCTGTCCGAAATTACGGGAAAAATTGCATACCTTTACCCGTTTATCGAGGTCTGCAAGGCCACGCAAAATTTCTTTCGTCGCATCCCTGCTGCCGTCATTCACGAAAATAATCTCATATTCTTCCTGCAAACTCTTCATCATCGGCGTTACCGCATCGTAGAAAAATTGAAGGCTTTTTTCCTCGTTGTATGCAGGGACGATTATCGAATACATCGCCATAATCCACCACCTTATCTTACAATTTTCTTGTAAGGGATAAATTCAAAGCGCCCCGACGGCGGTTGCCGTCG
>JAZRFV010000077.1:0-2539 GCA_045643825.1 Candidatus Scatosoma sp. | reverse complement strand
CGGTAGCGAGGTGTTTGGGGTACAATTCGTACAATGGTACCATAACTGTATGCAGCTCCCTGCGGACGGTGAGGCATTGAAAGAGAAGCTGGAAAGCATTCATACCGATTTGACAGAATGTTCTAGCACGCCATACTTATTGGGCCTTAATGGTTGCGATCATCAGCCACCGCAAGCGAATATTGGTGAGGTAATTGAAACGGCAAATCAGGTTTGTGATTTCAAGGTAACGCATGTCACGTTGGAGCAGTATGCGGAATTGGTAAGACCGTACAAGGATAATTTCTACCTTTATGAAGGGGAAATTGCTGGGCAAAATGGTAACGGTTACGGAACGCTTATCAACACGGCTAGTGCGCGTACTGATATTAAAGTAATGAGCAACCGAGCAGAGCATATGTTGCAAACAATGGCTGAACCTTTGAGCGTTATGGCAATGTTGAATGGCTTGCAATATGATAGCGATATTTTGACGTTTGCGCAGAAGAAATTATTGAAGAGCTTCCCGCACGACAGCATTTGTTCTTGCTCGTGTGATGAAGTAAACGACAAGGTAAAACTTCGTCTTTCAGAAGCCTATGATACAGCGGAATGTTTAAGCGAAGATTTAAAAAAGGATTTGGCAGCATTGCTGAACACGAAAAAACAGGATGGCGCTTGCATCGTCGTATTTAATACGGATGTGAAACCAACGAATGGAATCGTGAAAGTAACGCTTGAATATGATGAAAAGGATTTACCGGAAAATCCTGTGCTTGTGGATGCGAAGGGTAACCGCGTAGCGGCGCAATTTACACAACCTAAATTCGTGAAGAAGTACAAGCTTCCTTACGATTCCTTCAGGGTTGTTTACGACATCTATGAAATGCAAGTAGAATTTATTGCGGATATGAAGGAGGGCTTGTCAGCGGAAACCTATTACGTGCAGAACGGTGAAAATGTAAACGCCAGCGCATTGACGGCAACGGCGGATACTTGTGAAAATGCTTATGTGCGTTTGACCTTCCATCAAGACGGTACTTTTACCCTTTTGAATAAGGCAAGCGGTGTTGAATATAAAAATCAAAACCGTTTTGAAATTGCACCAGATTGCGGGAATGAGTATGACTTCAAGCCCGCTGGAGAAACTCGTGTTTTAAACGACAATACAGCGACAGTAGCTTTGATAGAAGCAACTCCCTTTAAAGCGGTATACAATATTTGTGTGAAAGCCGAAGGAATCAAGATTTGTTTGGCGCTGACGGTATATGCGGATAGGAAAGAGATTCATTTCACGACAAAGGTGGAAAACCATTTGAAGGATAGTAGGCTTCGTGCAACCTTTGAAAGTAACCCTACGTCGAAGTATGTATATGCGGAAGGTCAATTTGACTTAATTCGCCGTAATATTCAGCCAGCAGAAAGTTGGCAGAACCCTGATAACAGCCAACGCATGAACACCTTCTGTGCGGTTGGTAAAGATGAAAAGGAAGGCTTGTTGGTAGCGACGAAGGGCTTGTACGAATACGAAGTATATCGTGATGGAAAAAATACGATGGGCATTACCTTATTGCGCGCAATCGGTGAAATGGGGGACTGGTTCTATTTCCCTACTCCTAACGGACAGATGCAAGGGGAGTATGAATATTCCTATTGCTTAATTCCTTTTGATACGGATTTTAGCAGTGCAGTGGAAAACGGGTACAATTTTACCTATCCCAGACTCTGTGCATTGCAAGTAGACAAGCATGATGGCGTAGATGTTTTGAAAGGTGTGAAACTAGAAATGCAAGGCACTTTGTTGACGACCGCAGTAAAAAAAGCGGAAGCGGACAATGGGGTGATTGTGAGAATGTATAACCCTTTGCAGGACGTCGCAATTGTTTTTTCGAGTCAGCCTTTCCTAAAGACTAATCTTGCGGAAAATGCAAATGAAAGCGTGATGAACGAATGCGAAGTTGGTCCCAAAAAGATTTTAACGATTAAATTTTAAAACATCTATTAAGATAGTGGTATGGAGTAGAATTGAATAGATATGGATGAGGGGAAATGGTTACTATGTCCTAAATGCAATGAAAAGACAAAAGTAAAAGTATATGAGCAAACTAAAATGGATAATTTCCCTTTATTTTGTCCTTGGTGCAAAACCGAAACCATTGTAAAGGTAGATAATTATACTATAGTAGTTATTGATAAAAGTCAAAAATGACAATCAAAGTGCTTTTTCGACAGAATATGTACTCATATTGCTATTGATTGTCAAAAAGTGAAATGATATAATGTAGGCATAAGAAATTATGCCGGACGCAAGACGCGGTGCATGGATTATTAGATTCGTGCAGCCGCGTCTTTTCATTTGTCGAAAATTAAAGAAATATGTAACTCTACCTACAAAAAAAACGGCGTAGGTAGGGTGTTTTGTTATGCAATTTTCCTTCCTCACGCTCGAGGAGGGATTTTTTTATGCGATGGGGAAGAAATCGTGTTACGTTGCTAGTTAATAGCAACGCATACATAGATATAGTTACAAAATATTAAAAGTTAGGGCGATAAACGCAAA
>JAZRFV010000076.1:0-5985 GCA_045643825.1 Candidatus Scatosoma sp. | reverse complement strand
GCTTGTATCAACGTATTCGGCAACGACTACGACACCCCCGACGGTACGGGTGTACGCGATTATATCCACGTGGTAGATTTGGCACTTGGACATATTGCGGCGATTGAGAATTGTAACGACAGCGGTGTGCATATTTACAACCTTGGCACTGGCCGTGGTTATAGCGTATTAGAGATGATCCACGCATTTGAAAAGGCTTGCGGTAAGACCTTGCCCTATAAGATTTGTGAACGTCGTCCCGGGGACATCGCGTCCTGCTACGCCGCACCCAACAAGGCCAAGGCAGAGCTTCATTGGGAAGCAACCCACGGTATCGAAGAAATGTGCGCTTCGCAATGGAAATGGCAAAGCGGCAACCCCAGAGGTTACGAGGAATAAGAGGCGAGCCGTATGGTACAGCCTGATGAAATCATCCGATCCAACCGAAAGACCTTGGCGATTACCATCGATTCCTTTGGTCGGTTGATTGTGCGTGCTCCCTTGCGCTATAGCGAGAGTCGTATCAACGCCTTTCTTCAAGAAAAGGAAGGGTGGATTGTCCGCAAAATTGCGGAAAAGAAGGGGGCAGGTATCCAACTACCGCCTGCAAACCTCAACGGCTACACCTTTATGCTGTTGGGTAGGATGTGTAAAATTTACGTTGTAGACACCCAAAAGGTGGGGTACGACGCGGAAAACTGCGTCTTATATTTACCCGCAAAAAATCCACAAGATCGCTTGGTGAAATGGTTGAAGGACAATGCGAAGCGCATCCTCACGAAAGCCACGGCGCAGGCGGCGACAAGGATGGGGCTCACCTATCAATCGGTAGGGGTGACCTCCGCCCGTGGGCGTTGGGGCTCCTGCTCGGGTAAGAATGATATCCACTTTTCATTCCGCTTGATTTACGCACCCAAAGAGGTAATCGAGTACGTGATTACACACGAGCTTGCCCACACCAAACATCACGACCATTCGAAGGCGTTTTGGACGGAGGTGGCAATCCACGTGCCCGATTGGAAGGAAAAACGGGCCTGGTTGAAGGAACACAGCGGTTTGATGGGAATTTTTTAACCATAGTTAAGTTTCTATGTTTAAAAAGCTTCATTTCGTGGTATAAATAACTATAAAGAAAAAAATTTTCCGAAAGAGGAAGTATGTTAGAATTAAGAAACGTCAGCTATCGTGTAAAGAACGAGCTGGGAGAAAAACAAATTTTAAAGGATATCAATTTGACCTTGGACGAACGTTTTGTAGCGTTCACGGGGCCGAACGGCGGCGGTAAATCCACCCTTGCGAAGGTAATCGCAGGTATCCTTACCCCGACGGAAGGGCGTATCTATTTAGACGGCGAGGACATCACCGATTTGTCCGTGACCGAACGCGCACAAAAGGGGATTTCTTACGCATTTCAACAGCCCGTACGCTTTAAGGGCTTGACTGTACGCGATTTAATCAATATTGCGGCAGGGAAAAACTTGAAGGTGTCGGACGCGTGCAGTTATCTTTCCGAGGTGGGTATGTGTGCCCGTGATTATATCGACCGTGAGGTGAACGCTTCGCTGTCGGGCGGTGAGTTGAAGCGTATCGAAATCGCTACGATTTTGGCGAGAGCAACGAAGCTTTCGGTGTTTGACGAGCCCGAGGCAGGTATCGACCTTTGGAGCTTTAACAGCCTTATTAAGGTCTTTGAAAATATGTACGAAAAAACCAAGGGGAATATTTTGATTATTTCCCATCAGGAACGCATTTTAAATATTGCGGATAAGATCGTGGTAATTGCCGACGGTCAAATTCAAAATGTGGGTAAGAAGGACGAAGTTTTACCCAAGCTTTTGGCGGCGGAATCCTGCAAGGTTTTGACGGCGAAAATCTAAAACGGAGGGGGCAGGTATGGATTCAATACAAAAAGACTTATTGTTACAGATTGCCGATTTACACGGCACCCCCGAAGGTGCATTCAACATCCGTGCAAATGGTGAAAGCGAGGGCAGAAACTCTACCGCTAATATCGAAATCGTATCGAAAACGGATGGTAAATCGGGCATCGATATTTTCATTAAACCCAACACGAAAAACGAAAGCGTGCATATCCCCGTAATCATCAGTAAAGCGGGCTTGCAAGAGGTGGTGTACAACGACTTTTACATCGGTGAGGGCGCGGATGTTGTGATTGTTGCAGGTTGCGGTATTCACAATTGCGGCGGCGTAGATATGACCTCCCGCCACGACGGTGTGCATACCTTCTACGTGGGCAAAAATGCGAAATTGAAGTACGTGGAAAAGCATTATGGCGATGGTGACGGCCTCGGTAAAAACGTGATGAACCCCGAAACGGTGGTGCATTTGGACGAGGGCGCGTCTATGGAAATGGAAACCACCCAAATTAAGGGGATTGACTCGACCAAACGTATCACGCGTGCGGATATGAAATCGGGCGCGAACTTCATTGTGAAGGAAAAGCTTTACACCCACGGTACGCAGGTTGCGGACACCGATTTTGTGGTGGATATGAATGGTGAAGGCTGTCGTGCGGACATTATGTCGAGATCGGTTGCGGCGGGCAATTCGGTGCAGCATTTCGTTTCGACGATGAACGGCAACGGACCTTGCCACGGCCATACCGAATGCGACGCCATTATTATGGACAATGCGGCGGTAACGGCTGCGCCTTGCTTGACGGCAAACCATATCGACGCGGAGCTGATTCACGAGGCGGCAATCGGTAAAATTGCAGGGGAGCAGCTTATTAAGCTTATGACGCTTGGTCTTACCGAGAAAGAGGCGGAGGAATATATCATTAAAGGTTTCCTCCATTAAAAAAACGATGGATTTGCTGCGCATTTCATCGTCGTGCTTGCGTTTTGTTTTGGTCGTGTACGCTTTGTACACTCCCTGCAACAAAGCCACGCACTCCTTGAACTGCTCGCAACTGCACCGTTTTAATATAAACGAAGTTTTGCTAACGCAAAGTGAAGTTCTTTTCAAGAGATAAGTTTTTCGATTAGCGAAAAGTGAAGTTTGCCTGTCGGCAAGTTGTGGCTGTTATTTATATTAGCAATAACTTTTACGAAGTAAAAACTTCACTGCACCGCAGGTGTAACTTCACTTATAACATAAACTTCACTGTGGTGAAGCCACAACTTCACTTTTATACAAATAGAATAAAAAAATTATCACATAAATACAAAGGAGTAACAAACATGAGCGAACTTGCTTACAAAAGAACGAACGTTTACGAAATCGCAGACGAAAAGTTAATGAAAGAAATTTTCAGCTACGCTGAAGGTTACAAAACCTTCCTTGACGAAGGTAAAACCGAACGCGAAGTATGTGCGTACGTGGTAGCTGCTGCAGAAGCGCAAGGCTACAAGCCCTTCACCTTCGGCACGAAGCTGAACCCCGGCGACAAGGTTTACTACAACAACCGTGGTAAAAACCTTTACCTTATCCGTGTTGGTAAAAACGACGTTGCAAAGAACGGTGTGCGTATCATCGCATCCCACATCGATAGCCCTCGTATCGACCTCAAGCAGGTACCCCTTTACGAAGCGGAAGGCATCGCCCTTGCAAAAACGCATTACTACGGCGGTATCCGTAAATATCAATGGACGGCGATCCCCCTTGCATTGCACGGTACGGTTATCCTCAAGAACGGTGAAAAGCTCGACGTGAAAATCGGTGAAGACGAAAACGATCCCGTATTCTACATCAGCGACTTGCTCCCTCACTTGGCGGCAAAACAAAGTGCTCGTCCTCTTGGCGAAGCAATCGAAGGCGAAGGCTTGAACATTTGGTTCGGCAACATCCCTTACACCGCTGCTGAAAACGACAAGGACAAGACCGTAAAAGAAAATATCTTAAAGCTTCTCAATGAAAAGTACGGTATGGTGGAAGCGGATTTCTTGAGTGCAGAGCTTTCCCTCGTTCCTGCATACAAGGCAAAGGACATCGGTTTTGACCGTGCTTTGATTGGTGCATACGGTCACGACGACCGTGTTTGCTCCTACCCTGCATACACCGCATTGTTCGACGAAGCTTCCGACGAAAACACCGTTATGGTAGTGCTCGCGGATAAGGAAGAAATCGGCAGCGAAGGCGTTTCGGGTATGCAATGTGCAATCTTCACCGACTTGTTGGATGAAATTGCAAGATCTGCAGGTGTTTCTTCGGCGGCTATGCGTGCAAACTCCATGTGCCTTTCCGCGGACGTAAACGCAGGCTACGATCCCAACTTCCCCGAAGTTTTGGAAAAGCAAAATGCAACCTACGTATCCCACGGTGCAGGCGTGACGAAGTTCACGGGTGCTCGCGGTAAGAGTGGTTCTTCCGATGCGGATGCTGAATTCGTTGGCTACCTTCGTAAATTGTTCGACGATAACGGCGTTATTTGGCAAACGGGCGAGCTTGGTAAGGTAGACGTAGGCGGCGGCGGTACCGTTGCAAAATACGTTGCAAAGATGAACATCAGCACGATTGATATCGGTGTTGCGGTTATTTCCATGCACGCTCCTTACGAAGTAGTATCCAAGGCAGACGTATATGAAACCTACCTTGCATTCCGTGCGTTTATCAAATAAGGCCATACCAGGTATCAGGTGAAATGAAAAAAGCTGTTGCAGATCGCAACAGCTTTTTGTTTTTTTGTAGGAGGATTAGTCCACCAAAATTCCGGTTTCGTCACGGGTGAACTTTGCCGCATAGAAGGCAGAGATGCCTTTTTCCATTTCCGTATAATCGGACGACTTAAAGCATTCGCAAGAGGAATGCATAGCGAGCTGGGGCAACCCGATATCCACGCCGGGGATACCGAAATCACGGGCAATTTGCGTACCCAAGGTACCGCCGCTTCTTACGTCGGAGCGGTTGAAGAACACCTGGTATTTCACGTCCGCATTATCAAACACCGTTTTCACGATCGCGGAGGAAATGGCATCCGTCACGTACGCCTTGTTTGCGTGGTTTTTGATGACGATACCGCCACCCATCACCGCTTTGTTGGTGGTGTCCGCTTTTTCAGGATGGTTGGGGTGTACGGCGTGCGCATTGTCTACCGACAGCAAGAAGGAGTTAGAGAGTGCCTTATAATATTCGTTGTCGTCAAAACGGAAGGCGTAGGCAATTCTACGCAGTACGTTTTCCAAGAAATTACCGCCTGCCCCCTGTGCGGTGTTGTTGCCGATTTCTTCGTTGTCAAGGCAAGCCGCAACGCAAATACCCACACGCTCTTCGTTAGGGGAAAGGGTGTTCAAGGAAGCAAAAACGCTGGTCAAATTATCGATACGAGGGGACGCCAAAAACTCGTCATTTACCCCAAAGGTATAGGGCATGTCCGCGTTCACGAGGTATAAATCGTACGCAAGTACCCCTTCGCCTGCGATTTTTTCAATCAATGCATCGTGCCCTTCCACACCATCCGCCATGCCAAGTAGCGCCTGCAAATCCACCTGGGGATTGAGGGCAAGCTTTTCGTTTGCTTCACGGTTTTGATGGATTGCCACGGAAGGAATAGTCAAGGTGAACGGAGAAAGAACGTTCTCGGTGAAAAGGCGATTCCCTTCACGGCGAACCACGCGCCCAGCAATCTTCAAGGGCTTATCCAAGAAGCTGTACCAAAGCCCACCGCCGTAGGTTTCCACGTTCAAGGTCGCGTAGAATGCGGATTTTTGCACGGGGTTTTCCTTCAATTTAAGCGCGGGGGAGTCGGTGTGCGAAGCGACGATTTTATACGAAAAGTCGCAAAGCGAGCCTACGGTAAAGGCAATCACCGCACCGTCGCGGGTTACGTAATATTTTCCGCCTTCCTCCAAAGCCCAATCTTCCGTTTCGGAAAGGGCGGTAAAGCCTTGTTCGCCGAGCAAAGCCTTCGCGTTTTGGACGGCGTGAAAAGCGGTGTAAGATTTTTCTAAAAAAGCATTTAATTTTTCCATAATGTCTCCAAAATCGGCGGCTTGTCGCCGCTACCTTATCATTTTAACATCTTTCGCCGCATTTGACAAGCCTTTT
>JAZRFV010000075.1:0-2796 GCA_045643825.1 Candidatus Scatosoma sp. | reverse complement strand
CGACGTCGAAGTTATGGCAATTTTTCCCTCGTCTTTACCTATCTTCTCTAAAATATAATCCAAGTGTTTTTTGCACGCAGCTATAATCCGCGCCTTCAGGGCATCGTCTTTGCATATTTTGCAATAATACAACATCCCTACGAGCACGTATTTTCTACACCACATATCCCACCCGCTAAACTCATCTTCAATTTCATAGGTGGAAAAACGTCCCTGCGCATCCTGTCTGCCTAAAAGATCAGCGACTGCTTCCGTTAGAATCTCGTAGAGTTCTTTATCTTGTGTATACTCATAAGCAAGCACAGCTCCGCGCATTTGCTTTCCAAAATATTCACCACGCCATCTTCCAGCCTTCGAATCCTCACGCGTTGTATAAACCTCTGTAAACTTTTTCCAAAGAGCGCGATCCTTCAGCTGTTTCTCAACAACGAAGCGCACCGCGTCGTCCATAAGACCGTTCACTTTTGCTTTTACATCTACAATATAGCTTGTTTCGTTCATATTTTCCCTTAACGTCGATATATCCGAACCATGTTTCTCAGACTCTATTAAATTTGTAGATTCAACATCTTCTTTTAAGTTGAGCTCATTGCATTGAGCATTCTCCTTATCTTTAGGGTCCTCCACATTATTGTTATCCATAAAACTTCTCCTTAAATTATCAAAAACACCACTTACAAAGCAAGCGGCACCCATAAAAATACACCTTTTGCTTTACTACGATGCCAACATAATGAAAAACCACTCCAAGCTTTGTATACATACACAAAAGAGTACACCTCTACGACACTATACTTGAAGTTACAATAATCTATTATTCAGTTAACGTCGCATACTTATTGTATCACCTTACGAAACATTCGTCAAGATGTTTACTATAAAATATTAAAAAAGCAACATCACCCCAGTTATACCTTATTTTTTCATTTTGCGTTGCCCTTTGAAAAGGTATCAACTTATACATGGTATGCCTATTTTTGCATTTTATAGCGCTATACTGATACGAAAAGCGACGACAAGAAAATATAAATCGTTTCCCCTTACACATTAAAATAAATCTTTTTTTCTGTTTTGCGTATTCTAATGTTTTTTCGTTCCACTTTTATCGATGTGATTCTCTATATCAATATTGAATATCGCAAAATCACCATCATCCCCCAAGCTAAAGAGCCAAAAAAACTAAGAGTTGAACAAAATGCTCAACTCTTAGTTTTTTTATCCATTATTTTCTTATGCTATAATTCTTCTCCGCATTATTTCGAGCGGGCTTACCTTATTTCCGTCCGATTTCTTTCAAAATCTCCACGCTTCTTGCAGGAATTCTTCCAAGTGGATCGGGACCAACGTTCAAAAGGTAATTAATGCCACGTGCGTTCAACTCGTTTTTAATATTCAAAACAGTTTCAGCATCTTTCCAGTTTTGGTCGTATGCTTTATACCCCCACGTATCATTGAGGGTCGCAGGCACTTCATACAACATGCCGTTGCCCTTGGCATCCGTTTCATTGTCACCAGAAGAACCATAATCCCCCATGCCGTTACCAATTCTAGAATTGATTAAACAGTTAGGCTGATATTTCTTTACGAGGTTATACAGCTCCACCGATTGCTCTTTGGTAATATCCTGCGGCGTATCGAACCAAATCAAATCAATATCGCCATAGTTAGTCAAAAGCTCGGTCACTTGCGGAATCGTTTTCTTTCTAAAACAAATTTCAAAATCCTTTTTGGTATTAGGGAAATCCCAATAATTCGTCCACGGCTTGCCTTGGTTCGTTTCAAACGTTTCCGTATAGCCACCGCCATGTTCTTCATGCCAGTCAAGCTCTTGCGAGTAATAAATACCGAACTTTAATCCCCTTTTACGACAAGCAATGGATAATTCCTTGATAATATCACGACCGAACGGCGTATGCATTACATTATAGTTATCGACCTTGGAATCAAAAAGGGCAAAACCTTCGTGATGTTTGGTTGTGACCACCATATATTTCATGCCCGCTTCCACAGCCAAGTCGCACCATTCATCCGCATTAAAAAATATAGGATTAAATACCTGCATCAGCTGCTCGTATTCCTTAATGGGAATTTGAAAGCACGATTGTACCCACTCGGCAATCATATCCATACGCTTCCCTTTCCATTCACCTGCCAATATGGAATATAAGCCAAAATGAACCATCATCCCAAATTTCGCTTCTCGAAACCACTCTTTTCTGTCTATCATCATATTTTTCATCCTAAATCTATTCTGCATAGGCAAACGCCTATGCAGAATGATTTTTACCTATTTAGTCTTCTTTTTTCTTGCAAACCAATGCAACGCCAGCCACGGTAAGTGCCATAGCCGCCATCGACAAACCGCCGATTACACCCGAGCAACCCAACATAGCAAGACCTTGGTTGTTATTGCTTGTGGAATCGCTTACAGTCGTATCCGAACCGTTGTCCGCAGGTTCATCTGCCAATTTGGTAAATACAACGTCTACGGTTACGTCTGCAACCACTTTAATACTTGCCTTTTCAACGCCGTTTACGGAAATCGAATAGATATAACCAGCTACGTCTTCGTCGTCCAAAATCTTCGTCAAGTCAACGTTCGTACCATATGCAACCGTCATTGCTTCAAGCTCGATCGCATCGTTGCCCGTTACATTGAAGGAAACGGTGTACATTCTCTTGCTTTCAGCAAATTTTGCAACAAGTTGCATATCGCCTGCTACAACGTCCGTATCAAAGTTCCATTCAACCTCACCGTTATACCAACCGATGAAGGTGTAATCACTTTCCGCAGTC
>JAZRFV010000074.1:0-36712 GCA_045643825.1 Candidatus Scatosoma sp. | reverse complement strand
AAACTATGGTAATTTGGTAGCTTATAGTGGTAGTAGCAACTATAAAAATTCGACCTATTTCCATAGCGGACCGTTATATATCATAAAGGGCATGAAATTCGTTTATACGGATGAATATATAGACTTTTATTTGGAAGAAGGGGTTTATGAAATTATGCATTATACGACGGGTGCAAGTACGGGTTTGAAGCTTAGAATTGATGAAACGACAATCATTACAGGGTTTACGTCTGGCAAGTGTTTTGAACTCAAGTAATTTAAGAAAAAATTGGAGGAAAAGAAAATGAAAGTAAAAAGAATTATAGCGATTATTTTAATAACGGCAATTGTGTATACGGGCTTAGCTTCGTTCGTCGCGTGGCTTATTATCCGCAACGATAGAAAGAACTCGCAGGCAAACAATCCTTCGACTATTGAAAGTGTGATCACGGACAACAGCGGTATGGAAATTGAGGAGAATCAACGTGTTTTCTTTCTATCCTGATATTTTTGTTGGGAATAAGCTTTTAAGCTAGCAGAAAAGATTGACGGAGGCCATCTTGGCAGTGGTTGAAGGTAGGTGGGATTGAGCGGATTAAGCTCGTTCCCGAAATATTGATTTCTAATAAAACAGAACAAAGCGGTTTGTTATAAAAAACCGCTTTGTTTTGCTTAATGATAAGCAAGGGTAGAGATAGGTTTAACTGAAATGCCTAGTAATACCTAAGTTAATGGCTTTTCAGTGTTTTTTGCATTAATAGAGGGGACAGTAAGTTTGAATTAAATAATTTGGAAATAAAAGAAAGGAGTAATTCATTTTATTTGGTATTTTGAGGAATTATAGAAAAAAATTCTTGACTTTTAACATGAGTATGGATATACTGTGGGTGTAGAAAGACGCCTAGTAAAAACCATATTTTCAGGTGTTTATCTCTGCCAATAAAATGGAAAAGGAGGATATGGAACGGCAAGAAAGATTAACGAGTTTGATAAAGTTTTTAGCAGGAGCACCAAACTCAGATGAGCATATTGGTTATGTTCTTAAGTTAGCAGAGGAATCTGCAACGAATGAAAAATTGCAAAATCTCATCGAAAAGAATAACGCCGTGGTTAAAAGCGACGTTAAGGAAGAAAGGCTTGATGACATCTCGGAGTTAAAATTTACTAACAAGGAGATAAATCAAATGCCAACAACATTCAGGAAAGAATTTCGTGCGGATGGTTGTACTGCGCGAATCCGCAAAAAGCCAAGCGGTAAAAATGGTTATATTTACGAAATACGCTACCGTAGGAACGGTTACAATGTAGGTGTTTCTAATAAGAATCTTGAAGAAGCAAAACGACTTTTCATCGAAGCGTTGAAAACCGCCAAAGTTTCCAAAAAGATTACGGGAGTCCCCAAAACCTTTCACTCGTTTACGATGTATTATTTTGAGAATTTCAGAATAAGAAAGGTAGCGGAAAAGACGTATAAAACGGACTATAATCGTTACAAAAAATATTTGCAACCATATTTTGAAGAAATTCCTCTTGTAAGAATTACTCCAAAGGATTGTCAAGACCTTATGGATGAGCTCGAAGAAGAAGGGAAAGGCAAAACAGCAGGTGAACTTTTCGCGTTACTTTCGGTAATATTCAAAATGGCTATGTGCCATCGATTGATAGATTATAATCCACTTGATATCGTTATCCATACTAAACACGAAAGTAATCACGGTGTGGCACTTACAAAAGAGGAAGAAGCAAAACTACTCAATAATACAAGCGACGTTATTCTTCGGAATGCGCTTGCCCTGGGGTTATATACTGGGATGCGTCCGAATGAATATAAAACGGCAAAAATTGAAGGCAAGTTTATTGTAGCCGTAAACTCCAAACGAAAAAACGGGAAGGTTGAGTATAAAAGGATTCCTATTACGAAAATGCTTAAACCTTACTTAAAGGATGGAATTAACGTACCTACGGAAAAACGGCTTCGTGCAGCAATCCGCGCGGTTTTACCTGACCACAAACTTTATGACTTAAGAACAACATTTTATACGCGTTGTACGGAATGTGGTGTGGCTGAAGCTGCGATGAAAGAATTTGTCGGACACTCGCTTGGACAACTTGGAAATGCGTACACGGATTTATCGGATGAATATTTATTACAAGAGGGAGCTAAACTCCTTTATTAAAACCGATTTTATTCCCCAAAACATTCCCCAAAATCGAGTTTTTTGCAAAAAAATGGTCGATTTTCTATACAAATATGCAAAAAATACGGCATATATGCACTATTTTTATGCATAAATGCCGTATTTTGGTCGAGGCGACGGGATTTGAACCCCCGACCCTCGCGCCCCGAACGCGACGCGCTACCAGCTGCGCTACGCCTCGATTTTTTTAAGTTTTTATCTATTTTCGTAAGTGGTCAAACATGTGGTCAAGCCACTTATTTCGAACGTTTTTGAGAAAAGTGTACCGACCGAATTGTCAGGTTTTTCAAGGGGTTCAGCGATTTTCAAAAATCACTGCTTTAAGACCGGTGGCGGTGTCCCGAACGCGACGCGCTACCAACTGCGCTACGCCTCGATTTGTTTTTTTTGTTGTAGAACTGTTTCTCAATTTCGTAAGAAACGCATACATTATATCAAATACCTTGCGAAAAGTCAAATCATTTTCCACTCTATACACAAGTATTTGTAAATTTTTCTAAAACGCCATTAAAGGGCAAAAAGATACGGCAGGATACCCACATATCCTGCCGTGTTTTAATAAGAGTAATTTACGCGTTTTCTTCCGCTAAAAGGTGTTTCATCTCGTACATGCCTGCCTCTTTTTGAGGTAAGAACTTCGCTGCACGGATGGCTCCGACCGCAAAAACTCGTTTCGAGGTCGCACTATGCGTGATGGTAATCACTTCGTCTTCGCCTGCGAACATCACTTCGTGTTCACCAACAATCGTACCGCCTCTTACTGCGTGGATGCCGATTTCAGCCTTGTCACGAGCTCCAACGATGCCTTCTCTACCGCCTACGTAACGCTTGCTACCAGCAAACGCTTCATTCACGGAATCCGCAAGCATCAACGCCGTGCCGCTGGGTGCATCCTTCTTCAAGTTGTGATGGCGTTCGATGATTTCCACGTCGTAGTTATCCCCAAGCACCTGTGCCGCCGCCTTTACAAGGGCTTGCATCAGATTTACGCCAAGGGAAAGGTTCGCGGTTTTAAAAATCGCAACCGACTTTGCATATTCCTGCACCATCGCCTGATCTTCCGCGGTAAAGCCCGTGGAAGCGAGCACAATGCCCAACCCGTTCGCTTTTGCATAATCCAGGCGTTCCTTCAAACCGATGGGGGAGGAAAAGTCGATGATAACGTCCGCGTCTTCCTTGATATCCGCAAAGCTTGTATATACGGGGATGCCGATTTCCTTCGGGTACAAATCCACGCCGCAAACTGCCGTAGCGTTGGGATCGTCAGCGAGCAAGGAAAGGACGTTGCCACCCATTTTACCACACGCACCGCAAATAATAATTCTCGTCATTATGCTTTACACTCCAAACCAAAATTTTCCATTGCCACCTTGAGCTTGTCACGGTTAGCGTTTTCAATCACCGTCAAGGGAGCACGAGGGGCACCTGCTTCAAAGCCAAGAAGGTTCATCGCTTCTTTCACGGGGATGGGGTTCACCTCCACGAAGCAAGCGTTTGCCACGGGAAGGAGCTTGTCGTTAAGAGCAATCGCCTCCGCCGTCTTGCCTTCTTGGATAAGAGTGCAAAGGGTTTTTACTTCCTTAGGCATAACGTTGGAAAGCACAGAGATAACACCTGCACCGCCGCACGCAAGGATGGGGAAGTTGAGTGCATCCTCACCCGAATACACGTCACATTTTTCACGGGTAAGACGGAAGAATTCCATCGTCTTGCTCATGTTGCCACCCGCATCCTTCACACCTGCGATGTTGGGGATCTCCGCAATCTTCGCCATTGTAGCAGGTTGAATTTCTACGCCCGTTCTACCAGGCACGTTGTATGCGATAACGGGGATAGAAACGGCTTCGCAAATCGCTTTGTAATATGCAATCAAGCCGTTTTGCGTGCATTTGTTGTAGTAGGGGGTAACGGCAAGCAAGCCGTCTGCGCCGATTTTTTCGGCGGTCTTTGCCGCTTCCACAGCCTTTGCCGTATCATTGCTGCCGCAACCAAAGATAACCTTCGCACGGCCGTTTACAGCTTTTACGGAATATTCCATTACCGCAAGCTTTTCTTCCGAGCTCATCGTGGAAGGCTCACCCGTCGTGCCGAGGATAACCAAGGCATCCGTGCCACCTGCGATTTGGTGTTCGATGAGTTGACCGAGTGCGTCAAAATTTACGCCCGTTTCCGTGAAGGGGGTGATAAGCGCCGTTGCGCTGCCATAGAAAAATCCTTTCATTTTTTACTCCTTATTAGTCGAAATAGCCCTTTGCTGCAAGCAATTCAGCGAGCAATACTGCACCGCCGGCCGCACCGCGAAGGGTGTTGTGGGAAAGCCCTACAAACTTATAATCGTACACGCTATCCTCACGCAATCTACCTGCCGTTACGGACATGCCATTGCCTTCCATACGGTCAAGCTTTGCTTGGGGACGATTGTCTTCTTCGAAATATTTCAAGAATTGCTTAGGTGCGGAGGGAAGGTCAAGCTCTTGGGGTGCACCCTTGAATTCCGACCAAGCGTTCAAGATTTCTTCCTTGGTGGGTTTGTTGTCAAATTTTACGAACACCGCCGCCGTGTGTCCATCGGAAACGGGGACACGGAAACATTGTGCCGTGATAGCGGGGGAGCTGGCGGAAACGATTTCGCCGTTTTCCACATTGCCCCAAATTTTGAGGGGTTCCTTCTCGCTCTTTTCCTCTTCGCCACCGATGTAGGGGATGACGTTGTCCAAAATTTCAGGCATCGTGGCAAAGGTTTTGCCTGCACCAGAAATTGCCTGATAGGTACAAACCACCGCCTCTTGGATGCCGTACTTTTTCAAGGGGTGCAAGAGGGGGACGTAGGATTGAAGGGAGCAGTTGGATTTTACCGCAATAAAACCACGCGTCGTGCCAAGACGAGCCTTTTGGCTTTCGATAACCTCGATATGGTTGTCGTTAATTTCAGGGATAACCATAGGCACGTCGGGGGTGAAGCGGTGTGCGGAGTTGTTGGAAACCACGGGGATTTCCTTCTTCGCATAAGCCTCTTCTAACGCACGGATTTTCGCTTTGTCCATATTTACTGCGCAAAAAACAAAATCTACCTCTTGTGCAATCTTGTCCATATCAGCTTCCGCATCCATTACGACGATGTCTTTATATTTTTCAGGGATAGGTGTGGGGAATGCCCATTTGTCGCCTACTGCTTCGGTGTAGGTCTTTCCTGCCGAGCGAGAGGATGCCGCCAAAACGGTTACCTGGAACCAAGGATGGTTTTCAAGTAAGGTCATAAAACGCTGACCGACCATACCCGTCGCACCGATTACACCAACTTTAAACTGTTTCATAATAAGTACTCCATTGAAATCGATGATATAACAGTAACATATTAGCACATTTTCACCGAAAAAGTCAAAGAATTTTCAAGGATTTTCGTGTGGAAAGGGGTAGAAATGAAATATTTATAGAAATAATTTCAAATTTTCAAGAAAATTCCTTGAAATAATCACAAATTTGTAGTACAATAGACAAGTATTATGTCCGCGCGTGTGAAAAGTATGCGGGTACCCGTTTCACAGGAAACAAAAATGGGTATATAAGAAAGGACGATGCCCCTTGTGGGTAAGAATGTTTTGGAGTATGTAAATGGCGCAACAAAAGAAAGGGTTAATTACCCGAATGCTGGAAGGCAAAGAAAAGAGTGAAGAGTACGCAAGAAGTACGCTGCCTACGAACCGTTGGCAGTTGTTTTGGGATATTTTCAAGGGGAACTTTTGGAAAATTGTAAAGGTGAACTTTTTGACCTTGGTTTTCTTTATTCCTTTGATTCTTGTGGTGTTGTTAAGCTACCTGATGTCGGAAAACAACGGCGTAATTTATCCCTTCGGTGCAAACCTTGGTATAGGCTATCCTGCCTATCCCGCTATACAGGGTATGTCGGAAAGTCTTACCCTTCGAGCAGGGATGACCAGCTACCTTTTGGTGACCATTACCTCCGTGATTGCGGCGGTTGGTTTGTCGGGTGGTATGTACGTTATCCGTAACATGGTATGGACGGAAGGTATCTTCGTCGGCAACGATTTTTGGCGTGGCGTAAAGCTTAACTACAAGAACGCATTGCAAACGGCGGTATTCTTCTGCCTTGTATATTCCTTCTGTCAAACCCTTATCAACCTTTCCAGCTTGTCGATTGCAAGCGGTGTGATTGAGGATAAGCAGGTGGTATGGCTTCGTATTTCGCAGGGCGCAAGCTATTTGTTTATGTCGGTTGCGGCGATGATGTCCCTTTGGATGATTGCGCTTGGCGTAAACTACAAGATGAGTTTTGCGACGATGTTCAAAAATTCCTTCCTGATGACCGTTGGCACCTTGCCTCAAACGATTTTCTTTGGCGTGTTGGCATTTATCCCCTTCATAGTCTTCCTTGTGGGCGGATCGATGTTGATTGCGATTGCGGTAATTTGTTGCGTTTTGTTCGGCTTTGCGTATGCGTTGCTCGTATGGTTGGACTTCGCACAATGGGTATTCGACAAGTATATCAACCCGAAATTGGAAGGTGCGAAGGTGGGCAGAGGTATTTACAACCGCGACGGCTCCTCGCAGCTTACGGGGGATGACAGTGCTTCGTCTATCGAATATCAGCGTATGATTTTGGCACATGGTAAATCTCGCTTGGTTGCAAGACCTATTAAGCCGATTGACGACTCCTTACAGGTATACGAGCTTCCTCAAGCCTTCACCCGTGAAGATTTGAAGAGATTGCGTGAAAGCAAGCAAAATATTGCGGAAGACACCGAATTGTATGCAGAAGAACACAAAAACGATTTGCGTTACGTGGAATACAACAAGCAGTTTGACGAACGTGAACGTGCCTTGCAGGAAGAGGATATGAAGGGCAAGAAAAAACGTGCCAAGAAACCTCCGAGAATTTTAAATGATAACAATAACGAATAAAGTGGGGGCGTAATGCCCTCTCTTTATGCAATTAGACGAAATACAGCAGAAAAAATGGGGATTGCCATGGAAAAGAAATCGGCGTACAGCCACCTTGCAAAATGGTTCGAATATCTCAACGACGACTGCGACTATGAAGGTTGGTCGCAGTATTTAATTGCGAAGCTTTCTCGCTATCCCTTGACGGCAGGTCTTGACGTGGGGTGCGGTGGAGGTTGGTTTACGCGCGCATTTCAAAAACACGGTTACCAAATGACGGGGATGGATATCTCGGCGGAAATGCTCGATTTTGCACAGGAAACGGCGATGAAGCAGGGCTTACGTGGGGAATATCTCTTGGGGGATATCAGCAAGATGAAGCTCCCGCCTCGCTTTGACTTCGTTACTGCGATTAACGATTGTATGAATTATATCCCCAAGGGGAAATTGAATTCGGCGTTCAAAAACGTGAAGGGCGCGTTGAAAAAAGGTGGTATTTTCCTGTTTGATATCAGTTCGAAGGGGAAAATTGACGGCAAAGTTGCAAATACTGTATCGGTGGACGACCGTGAAGAGGTTACCTATATGAGCTTTAACCGTCCCGAAGAGGATGGGGTGACGATGGAGGTAACCTTGTTTGTGAAGAACTCGGACGGCACCTATCAGCGTTTGGACGAAACCCACCGTCAATACGCACATGAAGAAACGGAAATTCTTACTGCATTAGAGCAAAACGGCTTTACCGTGCTTGAGGTGGAAGGACATCTTGGGGCGGATAAGACGACGAGTGATCGAATTACCTTCCTGGCACAAAAGAGGTGAGTATGAAAAATTTGGTGCGTACTTTGATATACGATGGTCAGGTTTCGCTGACGGTTGCGGATACGACGGAGATGGTACAAAAGGGGGCAAGACTCCACAAGTTATCGACGGCATCCGCATACCTGTTCGGTAAAGCCCTTTCGTCGATGACCTTTATGAGTGCTTGCTTGAAAAACGAGCGTGGGGAGATTTCCCTTTCCTTGAAGGGGGACGGCGAATACGGTGAAATCGGCGTATCGGGGAATAAGCTGCTCAATATCCGTGGTTTTATCGGCAATACAACGCTTGACGGTGGTGCGGACGAGGAGACGGAGCGTGCTTGCCTTGGACAAAATGCAGCCATCACCATTATCCGTGACGACGGCTATACCCGTCCCTTCGTGGGGGCGTGTGCGTTGCCTGAAAACGGTGGCTTGGACGAGGGATTTGAGGAATATTTCCGCATCAGTGAACAGCTTCCTACCCGTATCAAGACGGTGGTAGAAATGGACGAAAACGGCGTGTGCACGTTTGCAGGCTTCGTTGCGTTACAGCCCCTGCCTTTTGCGGAGGATAGCGTTTTAGAGGCGGTTGCAAACGCTGATTTAGAGACGGTGCTTGTTGCGGTGAAATCGAACGGTGTTTTAAGCGCCGCAAGGGAGCATTTTACCGTAGACGAAACGGTTTTTGAAGAACGCAAGGCGGCGTATAAGTGTAACTGCTCTCGCAGGTATTTGACGAGGGTTTTGGTGTCGCTTGGCGAAGCGCAAATGCGTCAAATTATTGAAGAAGACGGTGCGGTAAGGGTGCATTGCCATTACTGTAATACCGATTACGAATTTACGAATGAGGATGCGGATTTGCTGTTTCCGAAGGAATAACAGCAGGGTGATATGAAAGGAAATAAGGTGCAAAAATTTGATTTTAGCCGTGAGCGGTTGTCTTTGCTTACGGACAAATTCTACCACGAGGGTAAGTTTTTATCCGCGCTTAAGATTGCGTACAGAGAGCTGAACGCATACGACGGCGACGGAGAGCTTTTTGCACGCTTTTCCGATATTTACGAGGGTATGAACCTGCAGGGTACGGCGATCAATTGGTGGTTTAGATACCTGGATATTGCCAAAGAAGAGGATTTGCCCGAGGTGTATGAAGGCTTGGCGGTCAATTTCCTTAACTTGGGGCAGGAAAGCGCTTCGGCATATTATTACAATAAGCTGATTGATGTGGACGATACCTTGACCGAGGAATCGAAATTTGACATTGCGGAGGCGTTTTCCACCTCAAAAAAGGAAAAATTCCGCTTTGTATATCCCCCTCGCCTTGCGGATTATTCGAAAGAGGTAAACCTTGGCTCGAATGCGTTGAAGCATGGGAAGCTTGACAAGGCTGTTGAGGAGTTTTCCAAGGTGGAGCGTGGCTCAAAGCAGTACGGCCAAGCGATGGAGATGCAGGCAATTGCCTTGCTTTTATCGGGAAAGGCGGAGGAGGCGGAAAAAACCTGCCAACAGCTGTTGGAGGATGAGCCGAATAATATCCGTGCGTACGCCACCCTTGCGGCGGTGTATTTGGAACAGGGTAGGAAGGAAGAAAGCAAAGCCTTGGCCCTCCGCTTGACTACAATGGACACGGACGATGCGGATGATTTGTATAAAATTGCTACCGTGTGCTGTGAAAACGGCCTACACGAGGAGGCGTATAAGGTCTTTTGTGCGCTGGATAAGAAAATCCCCTTCGATGGTAGAATGCTTTACTTTAAAGGGGTTTCCGCATATAAGAGCGGGCGGTTGAAGGAGGCGATTTCCACCTTGTCCGACCTTTGTACCGTGTATCCCGACGCGGAGGTCGCGAAATATTACCTCAACCTCTTGCGCATATACGAGGAGGAGGGCGGTGAAGCCCCCGAAACGACCTATTTTTACCACGTGCCTCAAGAGGAACGCGAAAAACGTTGCAATTCCCTCGTTACCATAGGGAAAAGTTCGAAAGAGGATGCCGAGCTGTTCGGTTTGCTTGCTTTACACGATGGGTATTTCAAGTGGTGCTTTGACGAAATGGACGGTGCGGATCACGACCTGCAGTATTTGGGCTTGGTAACCGCCGTACACGTGCGCGCGGACGAGTTTATTAAGGAAGTAATGCTTGATTACGAGGTGGTGGACGTCTTGAAGATTGAAACCCTGCGTATGATGTTGGAACGCAACGAGGAAATGGAGCTTGGCATGGTGCTGTGCAACATTTATAGGCGTTTAAACTTACCTCGCATTACGGTGGGCAGAAAGCGTAGAAAACGCTTTATCGAGGCGTTTGCAAAGGTCGCTTCAAAGTTTATGGTGATCCGTGATTTGTATGGTGAAAAGCTACGTCAGGCGGCGGAGAATTTATACAAGGCACTTGCGGAAAACGAGGCTTTGGATATGGTGGATAACACGGATGATTTGGCTTGCGCCATCTTCTTATTGGCTGGGTTGAAGGAGCTTGGTGGCAATCCCGAAATGATTGCAGGTGCGTTTGAAGCGGACCCCTTGAAGGTGAGCGAATTGCTTACGGCAGGGGCAGGTACGAGACGAAAGGACGAAAACGAGGAAAAAGAGAATGAAATTGATTGATTTTGACGGACTGTTTGACGAGAAATTAACCCAATATATGGAAGAAAATAAAAACAAGTACACGGAAAAGCAATGGGAGGACGTTATCCCGAAATTGTATAAGAAATTTGGGGATACCTACGTTGCAAAGATTAAGTGTACACCCAAGGAATATTATGCAAAAATGTCGAATGCGGAGCTTGCGGAAACCCTTTCTGCACATCTTCGTGAGGACGTACCCGTGCCTGAATTTTTATGCACCGAGATTGAAAGCCGCGGCGAAGCGGATACCCTTTTACCCTTACTCGACAGCGATGATACCCAAACGGTATCCTATGCAATCAACTTGCTTGGCGATGACGCGCGCGCGTTCGATAAGTATTTCGCCATTTTAACGGAAAACCGCTTGGACGAGGATATTCGCAGCGACGTGACCGATATCTTCCGTTTACACGCTGACGAGGTGAAGGAGTTGGCTCTTACCACCTATGCACAAGGCGTTGCGACGGGGTATATGCTTGAGATTCTTTCCCGTGTAAAGGAAAGGGATGATGCCGTTTACGAGGTGCTTATGAAGGCGTTTATCAATTCGGAAGACGCACAATCCGCCCTTTGCGCAGGGTATCTTGCGGCGTATGGCGACGAAAGGGCGTTGCCTCAACTCTACCGCCGTATCGAGGATAGAAGTATCGGTTTTGTGGAATTTCAAGAGCTGAAGTACGCCATCGAGGCGTTGGGTGGCGAGTATAACGAGCCCCGTGATTTTACGGCGGATAAGGACTATCTCGCAATTGAGGCGGCAAGCTCGAAAACGGACGTGAAAAGCTAAATAATGGTATAATTGAAAAAGACTCCGCATAAGGTAAATCGTAACAGATTATCTGCGGAGTTTTTCTTTTTTTTGCAAATCCTCCGCGAAATCACGATGGGAGGTCGTTGATGGAAAATTACAGCGTGTATCAGGACATAGCAGGCCGTACAAACGGCGATATTTACATCGGGGTGGTCGGCCCCGTGCGGACGGGGAAATCCACCTTTATCAAACGATTTATGGAGGTGTTGGTGTTGCCGCAGGCGGCGGAGGCTGAAAAGGCGGTGATGGTGGACGAATTGCCACAAGCGGCGGCAGGGAAAACGGTGATGACGACGGAGCCGAAATTCGTACCCGCAAAGGCGGCAAGGGTGTCCGTATCCAAGGGTGCGGAGGCGCGTGTGCGGTTGGTGGATTGTGTCGGCTTTGCCGTGGAAGGGGTAAACGGATTTGAGGAGGACGGCTCGCCAAGACTCGTAAAAACGCCTTGGAGTGAGCGTGCAATACCCTTTGAAAAGGCGGCGGAATTCGGTACGGAAAAGGTGATAAGGGAGCATTCTACCATCGGTGTGTTAGTGACGACGGATGGCAGCGTGACGGGGCTTCCTCGTGAGAATTACGAGGCGGCGGAACAACGCGCCGTGCAGGAGCTGAAGGGGATAAAAAAGCCCTTTGTGATTGTCTTGAATTGTAAAAATCCCGCCGAACAAATGGAGCTGAAAATTCGCCTTGAAAACAAATACGAGGCACCCGTGGTCGCGTTGAACGTGGAAAATATGGGGGAGGCGGAGCTTTGCGAGGTGCTTCAAAAGGTGTTGTTCGAGTTCCCCGTGACACGCATTGACGTGAAGATGCCGAGATGGTTGCAGGCGTTGTCGGAAGAGAATGAAACGGTGGGTGCGTTGCTGTCGACGGTGAAAAAGGCGGCGGCGCATTCGACAACGATGCGTGATTGCCTTCAAATGGAGCAAATGTTTGAGGAATCGAGCGGTTTTATCAATCCCGAAGAAATCCACATGGATTTAGGTAAGGGCAGGGTAGAGATCACCATTGGAGCCAAGCGGGAGCTGTTCTATAAGACCTTGAGTGATACTTGCGCCGAGGCGATTGAGGATGATTTGGCGATGATGCGCTATGCCCAGGCTTTGTCAAAGACGAAGCGTGATTACGACAAGATAAAGGACGCCTTTGAGGAGGCGGAAAAGGGTGGATATGGCATCGTTTGTCCAGAGGAGACGGATTACCGCCTGGAAAAGCCACAGCTCGTGAAAAAGGGGGCAGGATATGGGGTGCAATTTAGGGCGAAGGCACCCAGCTACCACATCGTGAAGGTGAATGTGACGGGGGCGGTTAACCCCATTATCGGCACGAAACAGCAGGGGGAGGAATTCGTACAAGAAACCTTGAAAAGCTATGAAACGGACGAGGTGTGGGAGACGAATATTTTTGGGAAAACCTTGCGTGCGCTTATGAGTGACGAGTTGGCAGGGAAGACCACCGCTATGCCTGTGGAGATTAGGAAAAAGATGCGTAGGACGGTGTCGAAGATCGTCAACGACGGCAAAGGCAACGTGATTTGCATCGTGTTTTAACGGCGGTGGATTTTTACTGGATAGGAATAAAAGGCTGGGCGGAAGGGCATACTCATAGAAAATCTTTACGGAGGAAAGGACATGGGTAAGTCGGATAAAAATAAGCGTGGTAAAGTGCCGAAGATTACGGAGGCGGAATATACCGCATACGTCAATCGTTTGCGAGAACTGTCGGAAACGGGTGCGGAAAACCGTGTGGGGGTGGAACCGCAGGGGCAAAAGAATGAGAATGTGGTAAAATAAAGGAGGGCGAAAACGATGGCGTTTTCGCTTTTTCTTTGATTTGTGAAAAAAAATGAGATTTTTACAAAAAATTTTTAAAATATAGAAAAAAACAGTTGACAAATACAAATCTTTTTAGTATTATTATAAAGCTGTTTTGAGTGGAGCGGATAAAAGCCTACTTGAAAATGCGATTATATCGCGGGGTAGAGCAGCTAGGTAGCTCGTCGGGCTCATAACCCGAAGGTCGTAGGTTCGAATCCTCCCCCCGCAACCAGATGGCGGCGTAGCTTAGTTGGTTAGAGCGGCCGGTTCATACCCGGCAGGTCATAAGTTCGAATCTCATCGCCGCTACCAAGATTACAATACGGAATTTTCGTTTTATATATGGCCCGTTGGTCAAGCGGTTAAGACACCACCCTTTCACGGTGGTAACATGGGTTCGAGTCCCGTACGGGTCACCAGCAAAAAGCACAGGAATTGTCCTGTGCTTTTTTGCTGTTCCCCGCACGGGCGCATCCTTTGGATGCGGTAGGGCGGTGGATTAAACGATTGACATTCAAGCGGCTAAGCCGAGCTGCCCGTTAAGAAAAGCATTGTTAATGCTTTTTAGGGGCGAGTTGAGTGAGCGCATATGTCGGCGCGAGCGGTGACCGAGGGCAAAGCAAACCGCACTTTGCCCGAGAACCACCCTTCACAACACAAAACAGGTCACCTATAATAAATTTAAGATAACTATTGCATTTTAGGTTGAATTGTGATATAATAAAGAAAAAACAACTATAAATTATTGACTTTATTTGTAGTAATGATATATAATAATTTCGCTTAGTTTATTAAGCTATATAATTTAATGAAAGGGGTATAAATAAGATGGCAGTGGCAATATTTGAAGGCATCGTAAAAGCATTTGAGGGGCTTGTTTCGCTGTGTAATAAAACAGCAGACGCGTCAAACTCTGAAAAGTATACTCAGAGCGTACAAGCACTTAACCAAAACGTTGATGAAACTTATGCGGAAATTAGAGATTTAATTACTAATGATGCAACTCTTAGCACGGATGAAAAAATTGAAAAATTAAACGAACTTGCAAAGAGTCAATTAATCGCAAGACAAAGCTGTGAGGAAGCAATAAAGGGAAATCAAGAAAATGTTACCCAAATTATTGGTGAAATTCTTTTAGCTTTTAGCACTTGTGGAATCTCTTATGTCCCCAAACTTCTTACTAAAACGAAAAAAGATTTAGAAACTTCTCTTCCCTTGGCAGTTGAAACTAAAAACGAGCCCAAACTACTCGAAGAAAAAGAGTAAATTATTCAACGCAAACCATTCGCGAAATTTACACACTCCATTATAGAATAAATTTAATGGAGGAATATACAAATGGGTATATTTAACAAAAAAGTAAAATTCGTATCGGCTATTTGCCCCGAATGTAAAGGACGTTTAGAACTTGACTCAAATTTTGAAACAGCTTTTTGTCGGCATTGTGGCGCACAGTTCATTATGAAAAATGCCCCCAAAAAAAGAACAAGGCAAAGCAAATTAGAAACAATGGTAGATTTTATTGAGCGGCAACAAGCCTTGCGCAGGCAAGACAAACAGGAACGCCAAAGAAAAATCGACGAAGAAGAGCTCAAAACAAAAGAACACTTAAAAAAATATTGGTGGATTTATACCTTAATCGGGGTTGCAACCTTTGGGTTTATATTCACAATGGCAATTTTAGAAAGCCTTGGCGTTCTTTAATATTCGATTTAGGTTAGTTAAAGGCGCGACAACGAAGAAAACTTGAATTAGGTAAATATCCCTAAAAAACAAAAATGAAGGGGGCAGGTACGCGTTCATTGCGTATTTTTAAGGCTTTTATATCGCGTAAATATCCGCACCGTCCAACGTTGGGCGGTGCGGAACGTTTTTACTATGTAAAAAAATTGCAAGAAGAATTGCGAAAATAGGAAATTTATTCCTTCATTTACTTGCATTGTGACGGAAAAATGGTTATAATAGTCTTGTTTATAAAGGAGTAAGGAGTATGCCGTATTTGTATTTGGTCAGTGCCGTGGTGCTGATGACAATTTTAAACCTGTTCGGTGCTGGGTTTAATAAAAAGCACGAAGGCGAAGCCAACGTACGACCGTTGTACAATATGATGTTGTGCATCGCAGGTAGCGTGACGTGGGGCATTATTTTCCTTTGCTCGTTCAGTTTCGAGTGGAGCGTTTTGCCTTATTCCTTTATGTTTGGCGTATGCTATGCCGCCATCACCGCCAGCCTGATTAAAGCCTTGTCGGAAGGCCCTACCTTATTGACACTACTCATTCAACAATTGTCTTTGGTAGGCGTATCGGTGTGGGGCTTCATCTTTTGGGACGCTTGGGTTCCGGAATTGGCACCCTTTGTGTTGTCGGGTTTCCTGCTTGTGGTGATTTCTTTGGTGTTGTGTTTGTACTCCGGGGAAAAATCTGACAAGAAAATCACGTGGAAGTGGCTTGGATACGTTGCGATTATGTTTGTCGTGACTGCTGGCTCGTCCATTGTACAAAGATCCCAACAAAATAAATTCAACGGGCAGTACGGCTCGATGTTTATGTTCTTCGGTTTGTTGGTGGCGTTGGCAATCTCCACCGTGGTGTTTGTGTTGAGTGAAAAACCCGATGTGAAACGCCTTGTGAAAACCTCTTGGCAGTATCCCTTCGGCGCGGGTGCAAGCAGCGCTTTGGGTAACTTGTTCGTGGTACTTTTGGCAAGCACGACGATGTCGACTAACCTCATTTATCCCACGCTGGGGGTGGCGTGCTTGGCATTGACCTCCATCGCATCCATTTACCTCTTCAAAGAAAAGTTGGCTTGGTGGCAATGGGTTGGCGTGGTAATCGGCACGGTTGCAGTTCTACTGCTCTCTATCAGTTGATGGATTAAGCGATCGACAGCCTCAAAAAGCTGTGATATAATGTGAAAAATATTTTCATAAGGAGTAAAATTATGAGAAAGGGAAGAGTGACGATTCCTACGGATGAAAATTACGTAGAGGGTACGAAAAAGATTGCCGACCTTTGGGGTGCGGATGCGGTGCGTGACTGCGACGGTACACACTTGCCTAAAAACGCATTAGAGATTGCAGATAAGGTATACAACACCTATTTTGTTGTTCGTGGTGACAACGCTTGGGCGGATAATCACACGGACGAGTTGCAAAGCGTTTTGCTTATGACCGATTATACCTTGGCAAAGGGTGACACCTTGACGGTGGATTTGCTGAAAGGTTATTCCCACGATCAGCTTGGCGTAAACGAGGAAAACCCCAAGAAATATTGGCAGGTATTCGACCGTACAACGGGCGAAGAAATTATCACCTGGGACTATATTGGTGGGGGGCAGGTACGCATTGAAAACACGAAACCCTATCACGAATACACGGTAAACTTCTTTGCGCAAAACCTTTGGGATTCTACCCAAATGTATAATTATATCACCAACAATTGGAATATTGAAAAGCATAAGGTTATGGAGCCTCGTTATGCCGCTACCTTCGAGCATATCAAGGACAATATGCGTAAATGGTGCGACAATAACAAGAACGTAAACGTTGTACGCTACACGACCTTCTTGTACCACTTCTTCCTCGTATTCAACGAAATCAACAAGGAAAAGCACGTGGATTGGTTTGGCTATCCCATCACGGCAAGCCCTCGTGCCTTCGACAGCTTTGCTGAAGAATACGGCTATGAGTTAAAGAGCGAGGATATCGTTGCCAACGGCAGCTATCAAAATAATTTCGTCAACCCTACGAAGAAATTCCTCGATTATATGGAATTCACGGAAAAGTACGTTACCAAGACGGTGCGTGAGCTCGTTGATATCGTACACGCGGAAGGCAAAGAGGCAATGATGTTCCTTGGCGACAGCTGGATTGGTACCGAGCCTTATGGCGAATATTTCAAGGATATGCAGTTGGATGCGGTCGTTGGTTCGGTTGGCGGCGGCGTAACCGTTCGTATGTTGTCCGAAATTCCTCACGTAAAATACCACGAAGGTAGATTCTTGCCTTACTTCTTCCCCGATACCTTCTTTGAAGGAAATGAGGAGAACGCTGTTGCGGAATTGAATAGAAACTGGGTGACTGCGCGTAGAGCGATGATGAGAAAACCCCTTGATCGTATGGGTTTTGGTGGTTATCTCGAATTGGCGGCAAAATTCCCTAAATTTATCGAAAGAGCAGGGCAGGTATGCGATGAATTCCGTTCTATCTGTGATGCTGCGAACAATGCAAAGCCTTATTCGGATATCACGGTTGCGATTTTGAATGCCTGGGGCGCAAAGCGTAGCTGGATGTGTCACATGGTTGCACACGAGCTGTGGTATCAGCAGGTATATTCCTACCAAGGCGTATACGAGGCATTGTCGGGCTTGGGCGTAGACGTACGCTTTATCTCGTTCAATGATATCTTGGCGAACGGTATCGACAAGGATATCGACGTTATCCTCAACGTGGGTGACGAAGGTACGGCGTTCAGCGGTGCGGAATATTGGGCTGACGAACGTATCGTGACGATGATTAGAAAGTGGGTGGACGAAGGCCACGGCTTTATCGGTGTGGGCGAACCTACCGCATATCAAAAGGGCGGTAAATTCTTCCAGCTTTCCGACGTAATGGGCGTTGACAAGGAAAAGGGCTTTACCCTTTCCGAAGATAAATACAACATCGAAAAGAAAGCACATTTCATCACTGCGGATATCGAGGGTGAAATCGATTACGGCGAAGGTATGAAAAATGTGTATGCGTTGAACGGTGCGGAGGTTTTGGATATCGAAATTTCCCCTCGTTTCAAACGCAACGTGAATGTTGGTGAAGTGAAACTCGCGGCGAATGATTACGGACATGGTAGGGGCGTTTATATGGCAGGCTTGCCTTACAGCCCTCAAAATGCAAGATTGTTGCTCCGTGCGATGTTCTGGTCTTGCCATAAGGAAGCGGATATGATGAAGGCATATTCTTCCAACGTGGTAACCGATTGTACCTACTATCCAGAAAGTAAGAAATATGCGGTTATCAACAACACCTTTGAGACGCAAAACACCACCTTCTACGATGTAAAAGGTAAAGCAACCGACCTTACCTTGCAACCCAACGAAATCGTTTGGATTGAGGAATAAGAAGGTTTATTAAACGAAAATAAAAGAAAAGGCAGGCGTAGGGCCTGCCTTTATTGTTGTCAATAATCCTTTAAACACAAAATATAATCCGTTGAAACGTCAAATTGCTTCGCAATTGCAATTAAAAATTCGGTGGTGGGGACACTTTTACCCTTTTCCCACAAGGATACGGTATCCTGTGAAATGGATAACAGTTCCCCAAATCGTTGTTGCGATAAGCCTTGTTCTATGCGAATTTCTTTAATTCTTTTTCCGATGTTTATCATATCCATATCTATATATTACGATAAATTCTCGTAAAATGCTTGACTTACGAAAAATTCTCGTATATAATATTAACAAAAGGTTAAAACGGAGGATAAAGATGAAGGTTTGTCGTAATTGTGGGACGAGAAATTTTGACATTGACACGACTTGTGGGAAATGTCACGCACCACTCTTGTCGAAGGTGGATAAAGCACTTGGGGTGCAACCTGTTTTTAATACTCAAGGTAGCATCCAAAAGGTAGCAGTACCCCCAAATAATGGTTTAAGCATTACAGCGAAGGTCTTTTTAATCCTAGCGTGCGTATACCAAGGTATAGCAGCTTTAACTTGTTTAATCATATTGCTGTCGACGGGTGTAATCATCAATGCCTATGGGGGCAGCCCTGAAGGGTTCGCATGGCTGTATTTTATTATCATGTCGCTTTGTGTTGCTCATGTGGTAATATCCATTTGCATGACATCGTCATATTTTGGGAAATTATACGAGCGTAAGAAAATAGGTACAGCTTTTAAAGTGTTGACATTGATTTTCGTTGATTTGGTCGCAGGTATTTTGATGTTGTGTGACGAAGACCATCCATAAAAATACATAAATAAACAGTCTAAATGTAAAAAATTTAGGCTGTTTTTTCTTTTTGGCTATTGCTATTTTGAGAATGGTGTGATATAATGTAAAATGTATAACATTTTAACGGAGGTTATTATGAAAAAAGTTGCACTTGGAATATTGACTGCATTGGCGGCGATATTCGTTCTCGGTGGATGCGATAGCTCTGCAAAGAATAACGCTTCTTCGGAGGGAACGAGTAGTGAAAGCTCAATAGAAAGCTTAGTAGAAAGCTCGGTGGAAAGTGTGGTGGAAAGCTCGTCCGAGGAGGAATCGGACAGCAAGGAGCCTGCCCTTGAAGAAGAAACGCCCAGCTATCTTTACAATGCCTTCACGCCGACTGAAAAGGCCTTGTTTGAAACGTATATCGGCGAGGTAATTCCCTTCTGCCCTAACAACGAATACTACGTAGAAGGTTATTACGAAGAAACCGATTATGAAAATGGTATGTATCTTTGCGTAATGGGTGCGGCGCAGGAGGTGTTTGACGACTATCGTAACGCTTTTGTGACGGCAGGTTATACCTTTACGGAGTCTTATCAGGATGAAGAAGACTATACTTGGTATTGCTACGAGAAGGGCGATTTGCTTGTGGAAATGTGCTACTATTTGACCACGGAATCGAGTCATTTAGAACTCTATGTTTGCGTGGTGGATGAGGACGAACCGGCGGAAATCGAAGGTACGCGTGTAGTAGATTTCACCAAAGCAACCAACGTTAAAAACGTAACCGACCAAGGCTCTTATTTGGGCGGTTGCCCCACAACGGGTAAGGTAAAGGTATTGGTTATTCCCGTGGAATTTATGGATTGCACGGCAAAGAGCAAAGGGTACGAGATTTCTAAAATTGATACCATTTTCAACGGCGCAAGCGGCACGACCGATTATTTCTCCGTGAAGGAATATTACAGCATTGCAAGCTATGGTAAACTCGATTTGGAATTTGAGGTTGTAAATAGTTGGTTTAAACCGAAGAATGTTAGCTCCTATTACAAAAACGCAACGATGACGGACGAGTATGGCGAGTTTGACGTGGGCGATATGCTTGTTATGAATGAAGCACTTGCCTACTTGGAAAGCCGTATGGACTTGTCGAAGTTTGACTCGGATAAGAATGGGATGATTGATGCGGTGGTTATGATCAACACCGTAGAAATTGATAGCGACTACACCTTTAACTGGGCGTTTAGATACTGGAACTACTACACCGACAACTATGGAAACTACTACGAGTATGACGGTGTTACGGCAAACGACTATATTTGGGCTTCCTACAAATTTATTATGGAAAGCCGCGAAAAGGGTAAAACTTCGTACAGCCACGACACGATGAACCCTTACACCTACATACACGAATTTGGCCACGTATTGGGTGCGGACGACTACTACGATTTCAGCGGTACAAGCTCTTACGGTCCGATGGAAGGGTATGACATAATGGATGCGATGACGGGCGATCATAACGCCTTTACCAAGTTTAACTATGGTTGGGTGACGAGTGCTCGTTTGATTACGGCAGAAGACAGTGTTACGTTGACCATGGAAAGTTTTACTGAAACGGGCGATGCTGTGCTTATTGCAAGCAACTGGAGTGATAGCTTGGGTGCATATCAAGAATATTACCTCGTTGTGTATTACACCAACACGGGCTTGAATACGGGCGAAGGCGGCTACTTTGACGAGGAAGGTATTTTGGTGTTCCACGTAAATGCGACGTTGATTGGGCAAGATTATTACGGTGACGGTGAAATCTACTACGATTTAAAATACAACAATGCGCATCCCGACAGCGAATATGGTACGGAGGAATACTTGATTGAAATTGTGGATCAGGGCGGCGGGAACTATGTGTATACCGCAGGTAAATCTTTGGCTGCAAAAACGCAGATGGATAACGGAAGCAAAATTCCTTACGTATTTACCGTAAATGCTATCAATGAAGAAGGTGCAACCGTAACCTTCCGTAAAAATGCGTAATTAGAGGAAGATGGGTATGAAAAAGCAAGAAATTTTTATGATTGGCAACGCTCACCTCGACCCTGCCTGGGTGTGGTCGTGGCAAGAGGGTAGCTGTGAGGCAAAGGCGACCATCCGCTCGGCCCTCGATAGAATGAACGAATTTCCCGATTTTAAGTTCGTTTGCTCCTCCTCGTCCGTGTATCAATGGGTGGAGGATTTTGACCACGATATGTTCGAGGAGATGAAAAAGCGTATCGCGGAAGGGCGTTTTATTATCGTGGGCGGTTGGAAGGTGCAACCTGACTGCAACCTCCCCAGCGGGGAAAATTTCGCAAGAAATAGCCTCTATTCACAACGCTATTTCTTTGAGAATTTTGGCAAAACCGCAAAGGTAGGCTATAACGTAGATAGCTTTGGTCACAATGCGATGATGCCGCAAATTTTAAGAAAGAGCGGTATGAAATACTACGTTTATATGCGCCCGATGGAGTGGGAAAAGTCCATGCAGGAAAACGTTTTCACGTGGCAATCCCCCGATGGCTCTCGTGTGACAGCGTTCCGTATTAATCAAGAGTATTGCAAACAATTCAACGATATGCAAACCTTGAAGGATTATTTGGCGGACTGCGAAAAGTTCTACAAGGGGAAGGAATTTATGGGGTATTACGGCGTGGGAAACCATGGTGGCGGCCCTACGATTAAAAATATCCAAATGATTGAGGAATACAACGCAAATGGGGAGGGCAAGTTCCATTTGACGATGGCGGATCCTGTGGAGTATTTCGAGAAGATGGAGCGCGAGTACGACCTGATGGTGGTGGATGAGGAGCTTCAACACCACGCCAGCGGTTGTTACAGTGCTGTTTCCGAGGTGAAAACCTTACTCCGCAAAGGGGAAACGAAGCTTGCGGCGGCGGAAAACCTGTCCGTGCTTGCCGATTTGCTTATCGGGAAGGGTTACGACCGTAAAACTATCCAAAAAGGTTGGGAAAATCTCAATTTCTTGACCTTCCACGATATTTTGGGCGGTTGTTGTATCAAGAGTGCGTACGACAACAGCTTGTATATGGGGTATGAAACGATTTCCTTGGCGGAAAAGCAAAAAAATAGTGCTACGCAAAGTCTTTCGTGGAAAATTGACACCACGGATAAGAGCTACGGCTTGCCCATCGTGTTGTTTAACCCTCATCCCTTCGACGTGGAAGAGGTGGTGGAAATCAACGCCAACGCCTTGGCTGTTAAGGACGTAAATGGCAACGACGTGCCTTTCGTCAACGTTCCGTCCGAGCCTCAACCTGTATTTGAACGTGACAACGCCATTTTCAAGGCGAAGGTGCCTGCGATGGGATATGCGACCTATTATTATACGAGCGGTGTAAACTTTAACCGTCCAAGATTTTCGGACGATTATATCGCGAAAAAGACGGATGCTTTGTGTATGGAAAACGAGCATTTGCGTGTGGAATTTACCCTGCAGGGCGGGTTGAAATCGGTGTTCAACAAGGACATGGGTAGGGAAAGCCTGTGCGGTGAAACGAAATCGGTGGTGATTGACGAAACCGAACACGACACTTGGAGCCATGGTAGAAACTACTTTGACAACGCCGTTGGGGAGTTTACCTTGCAAAAAGTAGAGAAGATTGAATCGAACGAAATCCGTGAGATTATCAAGGTGACGTCCGTGTACGGAGCTTCGACCTTGATGCAATATTACACATTGAATCAAGGCGAGGAATTTGTTCGTGTGCGTGTGCGTTTGAACTGGAATGAAAAGCATAAGATGTTAAAGCTTGCCTTCCCCGTTGCTTGCGATACGCCGACCAGCGTTTACGAGATTCCCTTCGGGACGGTAGAAAGACCTTGCAACGGCGAGGAAGAAGCATCCTTGATGTGGGCAATGGTTGGGGATAAGACGAACGGGCTTGCCATCTTGAATGATAGCAAGTACAGTTATTCCGCAAAGGAAAACGTGTTGTCGCTGACGGCAATCCGTAGCCCTATTTACTGCGATCATGGTAGAAAACGCACCGAGGAAAGCAATTATACCGATCAGGGCTTGCACGAGTTTACCTATGCAATTTTGCCTGCAACCACCGAGGAACAACCGAAACTCTTTAAGGATGCGCTTCAGCTGAATACGGCATTGACGGTGGTGCTTGAAAACCACCACAACGGCACTTTACCCTTGACGTATAAGGGTATGGACGTGGGTGCGGAAAACGTAATCGTTTCCGCTGTGAAGAAATCGGAGGACGGCACGGGCTATATCGTGCGTGCGTACGAGGTGAGTGGGGTGCCTACGAAAACCACCCTGCGTGTGGGCGATTTGCCTACCCTGACGGCAAGCTTTGGTGCTTACGAAGTGAAAACCTTCTTCTTGAAAAATAACGTTTGGGAAGAAGTATTATTTACCGAATATCAAATGGAGGATTGAGGATATGAGAGAGATTAACAACGATTTGTTGCACGAGGAACTGATGCGTAGAAAACCCGTGATGGCGTTTGACGAAAATGCGAATTATGAGGAATGGAAAGCACGGTTGAAGGAAAAATATATCGAACTTTTGGGTATCGAGGAAATCGCGGAAAATGCTTGTGAAATCAAGGTGGAAATCGAGGAAGTTGTAAAAAAGGACGGCTATACCCGTTACCGCTATGTATTTGAACCTGAAAAGGGGAACATTCTCCCTTGCTATTTGCTCATTCCTGATACGGGCAAGGAAAAATACCCCGTGCTTCTTTGCTTGCAAGGGCATACGGCGGGCTTCCACGTTTCCATTGGTGAAGAAAGATATCCCAGCGACGTTGAGGATATGGTGACGAGTACCTTTGCCTTGGATGGCGTGAAAAACGGTTATGCGGCGCTTTGCATTGAACAGCGTGGTATGGGTGAACGCCAAACCCCCATCCAGCACAGAGGTAGGGTGGAAGGTAAGGGTTGCCCTTGCTATTACACCGCTTTCACGGCGCTTTTGACGGGTAGAACCTTAATCGGCGAAAGAGTTTGGGACGTTTCGCGTGCGATTGACTCCTTGTCCTTCTTTGATAACCTTGATTTGGACGATATTACCTGTGTGGGTAACTCGGGCGGCGGTACGGCAACCTATTATGCGGCTTGCTATGACGAACGCATTAAGATGGCTATCCCCAGCTGCGCGGTTTGTTCGTATATTGAGAGTATCGGCTACACCTGGCATTGTTCTTGTAACTATATTCCCAAGGCGGCAAAATACTTTGATATGGGTGAGTTGGCAGCTTTGATTGCACCGAGAAAGTTGATGCTTGTAAATGGTAAAATTGACCACATTTTCCATATCGAAGGTACACGTGAGGTGTATTCCGTTATTGAAAAAATCTACGAAAAGGAAGGCGTTGCGGATCAATGCGCCTTGTATGAACACGAGAAGGGACATTTCTTCGATAAGAAGTTGATTTTCGGAAAAATTACGAGAAATTAAGTAAACGAGGTAGGCAGGTATGCAACGAAACGAAAAAATGCGTTTGGTCGTGGCGACGGGTAATAAAAATAAACTCCGTGAAATTGCGGAAATTTTCACCGAGTTCGAGGTTTGCTCGCAAAAGCAAATGGGTTTTGACGAGGATGTGGAAGAAACGGGCTTGACCTTTTCCGAAAACGCCTTGATAAAGGCACGTGCGGCGGCGAAGGCGCTTGGCGAAATTGTACTTGCGGACGACAGCGGTTTGTGTGTGGATGCATTGGACGGCGCCCCTGGCGTATTTAGTGCGCGTTATTGCGGTTATCACGGCGACGATGAGAAAAACCGCAAGGTGCTTCTTGAAAATATGAAGGATGTTGAAAACCGTAGGGCGCATTTCACCAGCGCGATTGCGCTCGTGTTCCCCGATGGGAAGGAGCTTGTTACCGAAGGGCATACCTATGGTGAAATCCTGCACGAGGAAACGGGTGACGGCGGCTTTGGGTACGATTGTTTGTTTTTCAGCGAGGATTTGCAAAAATCCTTTGGCGTGGCGACGGCGGAGGAGAAAAATAGGGTATCCCACCGTTTCCGTGGCTTGCAAGCTATGTTAAAATTGTGGCAGGGCCAGGATAAATGAAAACAATGCTGATTCTCTCGGATACGCACGGGAATTTGGGTGGCGTGGAAGAGCTCTTACCGTTGATTGCTGAAAATGACTACGTTGTGCATCTTGGCGATGGCGGTGCGGATATGCGAAAAGCCCGCTCGCTCTACCCTGAAAAAGTGTACGCCTGCGCAGGGAATTGCGATTTCTTTTCCCCTTTACCCGAGGATGGGGAAATAGAGGTGGAGGGGGTAAAGATTTATTTTTGCCACGGCCACCGCTATGGGGTGAAGAGTCATTTATACGCGCTTACCGAAGAGGCGAAACGCCGTGGCTGTGATATTGCCTTGTATGGGCATACTCACGTTGCGCAAATTACCGAGGTGGATGGCGTGACCTTGATTAACCCAGGTTCCCTTCGTTATTCCATGGGCAAGGGCGGTAGTTATTGCTATCTTGTTATCAATAAGGACAAGGCAACGCCCGTGCTTGTTGGTGAACGTTTTATGTAAAATACGCATACCAGGTATGCGGTGAAAGGAAAAAAGCCTCGCGTTTTGCGAGGCTTTTTGCGTGGTCTTTATTATTCGTAAATTTCTACCGTGTAGGATACTTCCTCTGTTTTTTGAGGAGGTACGTGGCTCATATCCGCCTTGGTTTCAAGGTTATCGATGATGCCGTCGGTTGCGGGTAAAGCGCCCCAAGGCTCTAAACAAATGAAGGGCGCGTCCGTATCACCTGGATGCCAAATGCCAAGGTATTTAAAATCGTCAAACTTCATGCTTACACGGCGGTTGGTTTTGTCCGATTTAATGGAAACGTATCTCGAGGTGTTGCTCAAGATCACCGCGTCGTGGTTGAAAAGGTCATGGCGCAAGGGCATTTTTGTACCATCTTCCAAAGCGAAGGGGATGGATTTGCCTGCCATGAAACGATCGCTTTCGGACAAAAGCTGACGCTGTACGCTGGTTTTGTCGCTAAATTCTACGTAGTAATCTTCAAACTCGCCATCGTCGAAGGGAACATTGATGCCAGGATGCCCACCGAATGCGCAGATTAAGGTCTTGGTATCCGTGTTGGTCACTTCGTAGCGTACGTTTAAGATATTATCGGTCAACTCGAAGAATACGCGGAACTCAAAGCGGAAGGGGAATTCCTTTAAGGTATCCTCATTCTCCGTCAAAAGCATTACGAGACGGTTTGCCGAACGTTCCTCCAAGCGGAATACGTTGTAACGTGCAACGCCGTGTGCACGCGAGGTGTAAAATTCGCCTTGGTAATTGTAGGTATTTTTATACATTCTACCGATGAAGGGGAAGAGGTTGTAGGCTCTGCCCGTCCAATATTTCGAGTCGCCTTGCCAAATATATTCGGTTTTCGTGGTTTTGGAATACATGGATTGAAGCTGTGCCCCCGAGGTATCAACGGAAACACTAAATTTATCATTTTCAATGGTATAAATCATAATTGCTCCTTTTGCGTTCAACGATTGCATTTTGAACGCGCTTTTTTATATTGTAACACAAAGCAAGCCGTTTGTAAAGGCTTTGAGGAGGAGTTTACTTGAAAAAATCAGGTGGAAATGAAAAGCAAGCCCGAAGGCTTGCTCTTTTTGTCGTTTAGTTTTCCACAACCGTGATTTTGATATCCCCGGTAGAACATGTAATTTTACACGTACCGCCCGTGGTGGAGTCGGGTACCTTTACTTCACCCGACGATGAGGATGCGTGGAAATTCTTCGTGGTAAGCAGGGTGCCCGTTACGTCGCCCGTGCTTGTCTCGACGAGGATTTCACCTGCGTCGCAGCCCTCGAAGGTTACGTCACCCGTGCTGCGCTCAATGCTCATCTTTTCTGTGGCGATCAGACTAACCATCGTCAGCTTACCCGTATCACCCGTGGAGGTGAAATTTTTACAAGCAACGTTGCTCATCTTCGTGTCCCCCGTGGTTACGGAATGGGTAAAATCATTTGCAACGGTCACGCCCGTGATTTTCATATCACCCGTTCTGGCGGTAAGGGAAAGGGAACCAACGCTTGCGTTTTCAAGCTTAATGTCTCCCGTGGAAACTTTTACCGTAAGGGTATTCGTGGTGGAGGCGTAGCATTCCACGTCACAGGTGCTGCCTTGGATATCAATGCTGTCAAAGGTAAAACCTTGGGGGATTGCGATGTCGCCCGTAGAAATATCAATGGAAAGATTTGCGTAGGTGCTTTGAGGTAAATATACCGTAACACTCGTGTCGCCTACGCCAAAGAAGGAGATGTTGTCGTACCAAGATTTCTCGTTTGTTTCCTTGATGTTCAAGGTGCCGTTTTCCACCGTAACAACGTGGGGGAGTTTTTCTTCTTCCTTGCAAATAACCTTTGCGGTGTTATCGTCAGAAGGGAGGAAATTTATGTCCACCGTAGTGGTATCGATGGAGATGTTTTGGAAGGCTTCTTCTAATACATGGGTGCTTGTTTGGTAATTAGCGGTGCCAATTTTTGTAAAATCCCAACCTACCGAGCAGCCTGCTGCGGTGAAGATTGTTCCGCCTAAAATGATGGATGCCGCGGCGGTGAGAAGTAAATATTTTTTAGTGATACGCATTTAGTTAGCCTCCTTTTTTGTAAAGCATTTTTTGATTCCAAGGGAGATTTTCTTGGTAAGCCAAACCCCGCCTTTTGTGATATAGATGCAGGCGTAGAAGGACAAAATTGCCAACCCTACGCAAACAATCCCTGCACCGAGCAACATAAAAGCCGTTGCAAACTTTCCGATACATATACTATAGAAGAAGGTAAACACCCCTAAAATTGCACCTGCGGAAAAAGCTACGGGCAATGTCCAAAGGGAACCTGCCACCGCCCAAATCACGGTGTAGAGGGAAATTGTCACGGCGAATGCTGCGATAATCAGGGCGAGCCAAATGGGGGAACCCACTGCAAGCAACACGATTGCCCAGGTAGGGAGCTTTTTGTCACCTTTGCGTTTGATACGGTTTTTTATCAACGCCGAAAGGGGGATGTCTGCGATAATTTGGTCGACGATGGATTCTATACGACCAAGGGAAGCAACGGCTTCTTCTTCCGTCATCCCTTCTTCCATCTTGTCGGCGATCATTTCGCTGTAAAAGAGTATCCGTCCCTCCACTTCGTTTGTGGGTAGGCTGGATAAGCCCAACGTTAACTTTATGAGAAATTCATTCTTGTTCATTACTGTTTCTCCTTCATGACAAATTGATAAATGGTCATTACCTCTTGCCACTCGTCCTTGAATTCTTTGATGCGCTTTATACCGACGGGGGTGATGTGGTAATACTTTCTCAACCTTCCATCGTGTTCTGCTGTGCGCACGGTCAACATTTTTGCAGCCTCCAATCGTTTTAGGATGGTGTACAAAGTCGATTCGGATAATTCCACGTAGGGTTTTAAATCCTTGATGATTTTATACCCGTAGGAGTCCTCGTCTTTGATTGCCGCCAAAACGCATACGTCTAATAAACCGCGTTTTAATTGTATATCCATAATACCTCTCCTTGTGCAATACATCATATCACGAAGTATTGTATTTGTCAAGTGTTTTTTGAAAAATTTTATATTTTTTTATTTTGTTGGGGTGGGGGGAGCGTTTTGCTGTGAAAAACAAAAAAGGCAAGCCTTAAAGACTTGCCTTTTGGCGACCCAAAACGGGCTCGAACCGTCGACCTCCAGCGTGACAGGCTGGCGCTCTAACCAACTGAGCTATTGGGCCATATATAAATAATGTATTAAAAACGGGTTTGGTGGGCCTTCACGGATTCGAACCGCGGACCAATCGGTTATGAGCCGACAGCTCTAACCAGGCTGAGCTAAAGGCCCGTCGAAAAGCGTGTCAACACACAACGCTTATATATCTTACACAATTTTCCCCAAAAAGTCAACTATTTTTCTATAAAAACTTTAAAAAAATTGAAAAAACTTTTTCGATAAAAAAGGTAAAGTATCGACAAAAAGTGTCAAAATGAGATAAGGGATATTCTTTACAATAGGTTGGCAAACGAAAGGAGGAGAGTATGCAAATTCAAGGTGATTATCAAGGCAGGGTGTTGTATATGCGCCTATGCGGGGAGATGGACGAACATAATGCCGCCGAGGCAAGGCGTGTGGCGGATAGGCTGGTAGATAATTTTGCCTGTGGGGAACGGGCGGTGATTGATCTTGGCGGGGTGTCCTTTATGGATTCGACGGGGATAGGCTTTTTGATAGGTCGATATAAGAAATTTCGTCGATACGGCATACCCGTGTACGTAACGAACCCCAATTTGGGTACGGATAAAATTTTACAAATGAGCGGTGTATATACGCTGATGCCCAAAATTTAGCAAGGAGTAGATTATGGAAAATTATATGAGGTTAGAGCTTGCCGCTTTGGGTGAAAACGAAGGCTTCGCGAGGAATGCGGTGGCGGCGTTTGCACTTTGTTTAAACCCTTCGCTGGGGGAGCTTTCGGATGTAAAAACAGCGGTGTCGGAGGCGGTGACGAACAGCATTGTGCACGCCTACGGCGGTGGGGATGCGGCTGCGAGGATTTGGATAGAATGCCGCGCGGAAAGAAATATCGCAGGGGGCGTTTTACATATCACCGTCACGGACGGCGGTTGCGGTATCGAGGACGTAGAGAAGGCTCTACAACCCTTTTACACCACGTTGGAAAACGAGGAACGCTCGGGGATGGGTTTTACCATTATGCAAACCTTTATGGACGGTTTTTCGCTAAACAGCGGTAAGGGACGGGGGACGAGTGTGTCTATGTTCCGCAATATCGGTGGGGATGGGACTTTATCGCAACCCGCGAAGGAAAGAATGGATGCTTGATGATTTATCCACAATCGAATATATCCGCCGAGCCAAGCATGGGGACAATACGGCAAAGGAAGCCTTGGTCGAACACAACGTTTCCCTTGTGAAATGTATCGTAAAGCGGTATCTTGGCAAAGGGGTGGATTACGACGATTTGTTTCAGATTGCTTGCATGGGCTTTTTGAAGGCAATCGCAGGGTTTGACGAGAGTTTTGGAGTGAAATTTTCCACCTACGCCGTTCCTATGATCGCGGGGGAAATTAAACGCTTTATGCGTGACGACGGCTCGGTGAAGGTGTCGAGGACGATGAAGCAAACGGCGAAGGAAATCAATATTTTTATTGAGGAATATACTTTAAAAAACGGAAAGCAGCCACCCATGTCCGCGATCGCCGAAAAATTTTCCTTGGAAGAGGCGGAGGTCGTCTTTGTGATGGGCTCGTCTAAAATGCCCCTTTCCTTGTATGGCGGGACGGAGCATAAGGACGGTGGCGAACGGGAGTTGATTGAAACCTTAACCAAGGGGGACGAGCAAGAGGAGTGGTTGGATAGGATGCTTCTTCGTGGGGCGATTGAGGCGTTGCCCGAACGGGAACGCCGTATTATCGTTTTGCGGTATTTCCGTGATATGACGCAAAGCGAGGTGGCAAGGCGTATCGGGGTGAGTCAGGTGCAGGTTTCTCGTATCGAAAGCCGTATTATCAAGGAGTTTCGTGAAAAGTTAAGCGGTTGAAGTGTGAATAATGGCGCGTGTAGGGTGAAAATTTTCACCTTACCGCGTTTTTTTCTTGTAAACGCTTTGCAAACGAGAAAAAATTTGCTATAATAAGGATATGGAAAAGAAATGTAACAACAAAAACGGAGTTTTGACTTCCCTTATAGGCAAACCAACCCCTGCAAAGGCATCGGGGGTGACCTATTCCCTTGCGGCAATCCTTTCGGTTGTCGTAGGTTTTTTGTTTATGATGATTATTTCCATCTTTGGCTTAACGCAGGAAGGGTACGAGGGAAAGGATTGGTATCTCTATTGCGCGTATCTTTTGGTGCCGTTAACCTTCTTACTTGTCGCATGGTTGGTTTTGTCTTGGTCGGGAAGTTCAGTCGGTGAGGAAATTCGCTCGCAGACCTGTCCGAAGCGGTATTTTGCGATTGCAATTGTACTGCAATTCGGTTTATTTTCCTTATCCCAGCTCAACGGTTGGTTTTTAGGTTGGTTGGAAAGGTACGGCTATCAGGATACACCCATTTTACTGCCTTCACTGGATGGTTTTGGCTTGGTGGGGGTGTTGTTGGCGGTTGCCGTGTTCCCTGCAATTTTTGAAGAAGTCATTTTCCGTGGACTTTTGTTAAGGGGTATGAAATGCTTTGGTGTGATTGGTGCGGCGCTGATTAACGGCGCGTTATTTGCCATTTATCACCAAAATCCCGCACAAACCTTGTATCAGTTTTGTTGTGGCTTTGCTTTTGCCCTTGTCGCCATCCGTGCGGGCAGTATTTTACCCACGGTGCTTTCCCATTTTATCAACAATGCACTCATCATTATCTTGATGAAATTTGGTATTGCCGATTTCACGGGTTGGGTGCTTGTGGTGGTAATGATTGTGTCCGCTTTGTGCTTAATCGCATCCATGGTATGGCTGTTTATCTTTGATAAGGGAGAAAAAGTCCCTTGCAAGAAAGAGGATATGTCGGATAGAAAGCAGTTTTTTACTTATGCGCTTTTGGGAGTTTTGATGTATGTGCTTACTTGGATAAGCGTGCTTTTAACGGGGTTGTAATATGCAAAAGATTTACTTTGTGGTGGTTGGAAAAATCAAAGAAAGCTTTTATCGGGAGGCCGTTGCCGAGTATGTGAAGCGTATGTCTCGCTTTGCGAAGGTAGAGGTAAAGGAGCTCCCCGAAGGGGCAAACCCAGAGGCGGAGGCGGACGAAATTTTGCGTGCCTGCAAAGGGTACGTGATTGCCTTGGCGGTGGAGGGTGAAAAGCAAACGAGTGAACAACTCGCAAAACGCCTTGGGAAATTGACGGACGAAGGAAAGGACGTTACTTTTGTGATAGGATCCTCTTGCGGGCTTTCCGATAAGGTGAAGAAAGCGGCGGATTATCGTTTGTCCTTTTCGGATATGACCTTTCCACACCAATTAATGCGTGTGATTCTTGCAGAGCAGGTTTATCGCGCGTTTATGATTAACGCAGGCTCGACCTATCACAAATAAAAGTTTCTCTACATAAGATATCCTATGGATGTCTATGAGCAAGTTGTTGATTTTTACGAACGGGTAAAAACGGAAAAGGCAGAGATAGGGAAAACACTATTTGGACGCATCATGTACGCGGTGAAAATAGGCGAAGGCCGTCCCGTCGGCTTGGTACAATGTGGAATGCACGGCAGGGAATTTATCACCGCAAGGCTTGGTATCGAGCAATATCGGGTGGGTGTAAGTAAGGGCAGTTGTTGGTTTATTCCCCTTGTCAATCCCGACGGCGCATTGCTATCCGAGGTGGGCATTTCTACTGCGCCGAGAGAGTATAGAGATTATTTAATCGATATCAACGGTGGTGAGGATTTTTCCTTGTGGAAAGCCAACGGTCGGGGGGTGGATTTAAATGTGAATTTTGATGCGGCGTGGGGTACGGGTGTGAAAAATATCCGTAAACCGTGTGCGGAAAATTATATCGGGGAATATCCCTTTTCCGAGCCTGAAAGCTTGTCGTTAAAGCTTTTTACTGAAAAGATAAAGCCCGATTATACGGTTAGCTATCATACAAAGGGAGAGGAAATATATTGGTATTTTTCTCAATCATCGCATACCTGCCTGCGTGATTTATACTTGGCGAAGGTGATTTCCACGGCGACGGGCTATCCCTTGCGTGAGACAAAAGGTAGTGCAGGCGGTTATAAGGATTGGTGTATCGAACGGCTGGGTATCCCTGCGTTTACGGTAGAGGTGGGCAAGGATGTGCTCGTTCACCCGTTAGGGGAAGCGGCTTTACAGGATATTATTGAAAAAAACGGACGGGCGGTGTTTATGCTGTCCAAGGAAATAGGATTATGAGGCGTTTAACAAGAGAAGAAAAATTTATGCGTGCGGCGATAAAGGCGGCGAAGCGTGGCTTGTCGGAGGGCGAGGTCCCCATCGGTGCGGTGGTTGTGTACGAGGATAAGGTGGTATCCCGTGGGTACAACCGTCGTGCGAAGTTGCAGCTTGCTTCGGCTCATGCGGAAATGATGGCGATTGATAGGGCTTGTAAGAAATTCGGTTCCTGGCGCTTGCCTGAAGGGTGCGAGCTGTACGTGACGTTAGAACCTTGCCCGATGTGTATGGGTGCGAGTTTAAACGCCCGTGTGGACAAGCTGTATTTTGGTGCGTATGAGCAAAAGGGCCGATCGCTGACAAAAGAGCTCGCGGAGGCGAACTTACTCAACCATAAAACCGAGGTGATCGGTGGGGTTTTGGAGGAGGAATGTAAGGCGGTTTTAAGCGGCTTTTTCATTGCGATGCGTCAAAAACAAAAGGAAGAAAAGGAAAGAAGAAAAGCCGAGACGGAAATTTTAGAGAAAAAAGATGAGTAAAGGCTTATCATTCGCTTGACATACACGCAGGTGATAGGGTATCATAATAAGGTAGTGTGAAATAGGGGAAAGGACGGGGCTTCGGTTCCGTGATGAGGAAAGAACGAACGAAAAAATAATCCGTGGCGGATATAGGCGGAAAAGCCGTATGCGGACGGAAAAAATAAAAGGATGGTTACGTATGATAACTCACGGCAATGAAATTAAGTTGTTTTCCGGTAACTCCAATGAAGAACTTGCAAAAGCGATTGCGAAGAAGCTCAATACCGAGCTCGGCGAAATCGAGGTAACCAAGTTCTCTGACGGCGAGATCAATGTGCATATCGCTGAAACGGTGCGTGGTAGGGATTTGTTCATTATCCAATCCACTTGTGCACCTGTAAATGATAACCTTATGGAATTGTTGATTATGATCGACGCAGCAAAACGTGCTTCGGCAGGTCGTATCACGGCGGTAATTCCCTATTTTGGTTATGCAAGACAAGACAGAAAAGCTCGTTCCCGCGATCCTATCACGGCAAAGCTTGTGGCAAACTTGATTACGGCGGCTGGTGCTGACCGTGTACTTACGATGGATTTGCACGCAGATCAAATCCAGGGCTTCTTCGATATCCCCGTGGATAACCTTTTGGGTGGCCCTACGCTTTATCAATATTTCGCACAACAAAACAACATCGACGTTGTTGTTGCTCCCGACCTTGGTAGTGTAAAACGTTCGAGAAAGGTTGCTGAAAAGTTCGGTGTGCCTCTTGCAATTATCCACAAACGCCGTCCCAAGGCAAACGTTATGGAGGTTATGAGCATCATCGGTGACGTTAAGGGTAAGAGATGCCTTATGATCGACGACATGATCGATACGGCAGGTACCCTTTGCCAAGGTGCGCAGGCAATTAAGGATGCAGGTGCAACCGAGGTTTACGCAGGTTGTACGCACGCTGTATTGAGCGGCCCTGCAGTAGAACGCCTTAAAAATTCGGCAATTACCAAGCTTGTTATGCTTGACACCGTACATTTGGACGAAGAAAAGAAACTTGACAAGTTCGAGGTGCTTTCCGTTGCGGATATCTTCGCTGCGGCAATCGAAAACGTATACCTCGACAAGCCTATGTCGAAGTTGTACGACTAATTAAGAAAAAATTTCACGAAAGAGCCGTCGCAAAACAAGTGACGGCTCTCAATCAGTTATAAGAGGAAAATATGTATTTGATTGTAGGGTTGGGAAATCCCGACAAAAAGTATGAAAAGACCTTCCATAATATGGGTTATATTGCCGTAGGTGATGCTGCGGAGGCACTTGGTGCAAAGTTCAAAAAGAAGGAATGCGAGGCATCCATTGCGGAGGCGTTCGTGGGCGGCGAAAAGGTAATTCTCGCCCGTCCTTTGACCTATATGAATAATTCGGGCAGGGCTGTAAAGCAGTTGATGTCGAAATACAAAATCGACGAGGATAAACTCCTCGTTATTTATGACGATTACGATTTACCCAAGGGTAAGGTGCGTATTCGTGCGAACGGTAGTGCTGGTACGCACAACGGTATGCGCAGTATTATCGGGGAGACGGGTATGAAGAACTTTGCACGTATCCGTATCGGTATCCGTGATGAAGAGGTAAATATTCCCATTATCAACTACGTGCTTGCCGAGGTAAGAAAGGAAGATTACCCCGTGTATGCGGAGGCTTGCCAAAAGGCAGGGGAGGCGGCGGCGGAATTTGCCCGTGGCTTGGACATTGAGAAGGTAATGTGTAAATTCAACAGCAACGCATAAAGCGGTTGCTTATAGAAGGTAAGGATGAAACGCAATTTTTTAACGCTTGAACAAATCGGGGAAGAGTATTCCTCGTATGCAGAAGATATCCGCCGCGGTACCCCCACGGCGGTTTTCGGCGTTTCAGACTCCTTCAAATATTTGCTTGCAGGGTTATCCCCCTTGCCTGTTGTGTACGTAACGGCAGACAGCATTTCCGCGCGTAAGGCGGCGGATAACATTGCGGCATTGACCGGCAAACGTACGGAAACCTTGGCGGCAAAGGACGAGGTTTTGATGTATCGAAAGGCGTTGTCGAAGGACTCGCTTTATCGCCGTTTGAATGGGATTTATGAACTGCAAAACGGCTGTGAAGTGCTGACGGCGGAGATAGACGCTCTTATACAGCTGTTCCCCAAAAAACTCCCTGCGTTGACCTTGAAGGAGGGGGAAGATTATGATTTTCTTTCCTTGCCTCAAACCCTCGTTAAGATGGGATACACCCGCACCTTTGAGGTGGAAACGAAGGGCGTATTTGCGATTCGAGGGGATATTTTAGATATTTATCCCATCAATGCCGAACATCCTGTAAGGGTGGATTTCTTTGGGGATACGGTAGAGAAAATTAAACCGTACGACGAGGTAACTGGCGCACGTCTTGCGAGTGTGCAGGAGCTGACCATTCTCACCGCCACCGACGTATTGGTGACGGAGGGGGATAAAGCGCGTTTGCCTAAAATTTTAGGGGACGAGGTGAAGAGGTTCAAAACGGCGGAGGCGTATACCAGGGCAAAGGATATCGCGGAGGAGTTGATTGCGGATGAAAATTGCGACAATGCATTTTTATTGCCGCTCCTTGAAAATTCCACCGACTTTTTCTCGATTTTACCTGAAAATACCGTGTTGATTTTTGACGAAGGAAAAAATCTTTGGGATAAATTCAACGCACTTTATAAAGAACATGAGGAACGTTTTCACCGCCTGCAAACGGGTGGCGAGGCGTTTGATTTCACCAAAAATCAGTACGTGGATAAGGAACGCTTTGTAGAAAACGTACAGCGTGTACGCCGTGTGGCTATGCAGACGTTTACGGGCAATCCGTTCTTCTTTCAGCCTTTAAAAATTTATAATTTTTCTTCCACGCCAGCACCGAAATATTACAACGGTATTTCGGCAATTTTGACGGATATTTCCAACTGGAAACGTGGCGGTTATCGTATTTTGCTTTACTGTGGCGATGAAAAACGCGCGGTAAAAATGAGTGAGTTTTTATCCGAGGAATATATCTCTACGGTGAAATTGCCTGATAGCATGTACGCGTTCACGGGTGTTTGTATCTTGGACGAGCCATTGGATAGGGGCTTGATTTTACACGATTGTAAGCTGGTTATCATTGGTACTGGCGACTTGTATATGCAAACCCGTGAAAGCAAGCGTATCCGTCG
>JAZRFV010000073.1:0-13726 GCA_045643825.1 Candidatus Scatosoma sp. | reverse complement strand
CCACCCAAAACGTGTCTGTACATTTGAGGATACATCTTGTAGGGGGACATCATGTTTGCCGTTCTCGTGCAAGCCATAGCAATCATTTGTCTCAACGCTTTTTGAACCTTCTTGGGTTTCTTAACGCCAAGCATAACGATTTCACCTGCTTCGCCAGCGCCGTTGGAGATAACCACGTCACCGTAGCTGCAGAACTTACCCTTAACCGTACGACGAACGCTTACGGACATACCAGGGAAGAATTCCATATCGCGCGTAACTTCTTCGGTGTAGAATACACGGCCTTTCTTGTAGATAACCGCGCCGTCATAGAACGTCCAAGAGGTCTTCTTAACGCAAATCAGCTTAACAATCAATACGATAAACGAAAGAGCAAACGAAGCAGCCGCCGCAGCCAAAGCAATCGTTTTATAAAGTTCTTCTTGGCTTGCCGCAAAGCTCGTGTTCAAAAGCGCGTTTACGCCTTTCATAGTAACCATCATACCGAATACGGGGACAGCAATGAAAAACACCAACGTCCACCAAATCGAAATTGCGCTCCAAAAACTCTTTTTAATAACCAAAGAGCCGTCTTTTTTCTGGATTTTTGCCATTTCCCTAATTCCTCCCATACATTATTCGTCACGCCTACGCGCGCGAATTTATTATACACGATTATTATACTATATATTTTCCTTCAAGTCAAGGGGTTGAGGAAAAATTTCTTCCTAAAATTTGTCTTTTTTCTAAGCAAAAATGAAAAGCGCGCCGCTTTTCGTTTAACACGAAGAGGGCACGCCTTATTTTTTGTTTGTATTGTGGAAACGTCGCTTGTTTAGGACGCCTGCTTATACACAAGCTTGGGCGAAACGCCGTCCGTCAAGCATTCCTTGGTGATAATAACCTCTTCCACGTTTTCTTCGGAAGGGATTTTATACATTACCTCGGTCATAACGCTCTCAATGATGGTTCTCAAACCACGCGCGCCCGTCTTCAAACGGATCGCCGTTTGCGCAATTTCACGCACCGCTTCCTCTTCTACCGTCAATTTTACACCGTCAAAGCCAACGAGCTTTTGATATTGCTTAATGATGGCATTTTTGGGCTCGGTGAGGATTTTCACGAGTGCATCCTCGCCAAGGGGATCGAGGTTTACCACGATAGGGATTCTACCCACAAATTCGGGGATTAAGCCGAATTTCGTCAAATCTTGAGGTTTCACGTCTTCAAGCACGGTGTAGTCCGCTTCGTTTGCACCCAAACGCACTTTACCGCCAAAACCCAAGGTAGAATCGTCCTTGCGGGAGGAAACGATTTTGTCAAGCCCTACAAACGCACCGCCGCAAATGAACAAAATGTTGGTGGTGTCGATACGCAAGCATTCCTGGTTGGGGTGCTTTCTACCGCCTTGAGGGGGCACGTTCGCCGTCGTGCTTTCGATAATTTTCAAGAGCGCCTGCTGTACGCCTTCGCCCGATACGTCACGGGTGATGGATACGTTTTCACTCTTACGCGCAATCTTGTCGATTTCGTCGATATAGATAATACCACGCTGTGCGCGTTCGATGTCGTAGTCGGCATTTTGGATGAGCTTCAACAAGATATTTTCAACGTCTTCACCTACGTAACCTGCTTCCGTCAATGTCGTTGCATCCGAGGTAGCAAAGGGGACGTTGAGGATTTTTGCAAGGGTACGAGCGAGCAGGGTTTTACCGCTACCCGTAGGTCCCAACAAAAGCACGTTGCTCTTTTCAATTTCTACGCCGTCGTCGTCCTTTTTGTTTTCTTTTACCGCATTGATACGCTTGTAGTGGTTGTAAACCGCAACGGAAAGTACGCGCTTCGCTTTGTCTTGACCAACGATATATTGATCAAGCTCCGCCTTGATTTCCGCAGGCTTTTTAAGGGGAACGTCCTCTTGAGGATTTTTGTCCTCCGACCATTCGTCCACCATAGATTTACAAATTTCCACACACTCGTCACAGATACAAACCCCGTCGGGGCCGGTAATCAAGCGTTTGGTTTCTTCCTTCGGTTTACCGCAAAAAGAACATTGTTGATTTTTACTTGACATAAATTTTACTCCGAATAATCTATTATGAAAAAGATACGCGCAAAGCCGAAAGGGTTTTGCGCGTGAAAAACCGTAAAGGTATCGTTTGAAAACGCTTATCTTCTCGTAAACACTCTGTCAATCAAGCCGTAGTTACGTGCTTCGTCAGCGGACATGTAATTGTCTCTGTCCGTGTCACGTTCGATAATTGCGATGTCTCTACCCGTATTTTCAGCAAGGATACGGTTCAGCTTCGCTTTCGTACGGAGAATGTGTTCCGCCTGGATTTTAATATCACTCGCCTGACCTTGCGCACCGCCGAGAGGCTGATGAATCATAATCTCGGAGTTGGGCAATGCATAACGCTTTCCACGAGCACCGCTCGACAACAAGAAGGCACCCATGGACGCAGCCATACCGATACAGATGGTGGAAACGTCGCACTTGATGTAGTTCATCGTGTCGTAGATCGCCATACCAGCCGTAACCGAACCGCCGGGGGAGTTGATATATAAGTTGATATCCTTCGTGGGATCCTTACCTTCGAGGTAGATAAGCTGTGCAACAACCGTGTTTGCAACCGCGTCGTTGATTTCACCGCTCAAGAAAATGATACGGTCGTCAAGCAAGCGGGAGTAGAGGTCGTACGAGCGTTCACCCGAAGCAGTACGTTCCACAACGTAAGGAACTAAAACGTTTTTTTCCATAATTTCTAAACCTTAATTGATTTTAATGGGTGGTGGGAAACCACCGATTGCACGTGAGGCGTGCAAAACCTAAAAACGCAGAGATGCAAGCGAGATAAGGAGCAGGAGCATTTTTGACGGGAGCGTACCTATCGTACGTAACCGAGAAAAGCACACCTGCGACGCAGTATCGCGCCGCATATATGTGTTTTTACCGTAAGTGCATAGATACAAGCAGCTCAAGGCGCGGCGAGTATGCCGATGGGAGCGTACCTATTGTACGTGACCGAGGGACACGGAGCCGCAACGAAGAAATGCGAAGTATATATGTGCTTACTCTTTCACCATTTCGTTGTTCGCCTTAAGCATCTCAAACAACTTCGTGATAACGATGTCGCTGCTGATGTAGTCGAACTGACGAGGATCCATGTTCTTCTTGTATTCTTCGGTTTCCTTACCAACGGAAGCTGCTTGTTCAGCGATCTTTGCGTCAACTTCTTCAGCGGTAGCTTCGATCTTTTCTTCCTTGATGATTTGGGAGATAATCAACTGGCTGGTAACGTTCTTCTTTGCCTGTTCTTCGTAGTTCTTTCTGAAGTCAGCTACGCTGATCTTGAGGAATTCAAGGTAATCTTGAAGCTTCAAGCCTTGGTACATAAGCTGATATTCGAACTTCTGAACCAAACCGTCGATTTCTCTATCGATCATTGCTTGGGGAATTTCAACTTCGGTGTTTGCAGCGATTGCTTCCAAAATGCTGTTTTCGGTTGCATCGTTTGCACGACGGTCAGCCTGCTTTTGCAATCTTTCCATCGTCTTTGCTTTGTATTCTTCTACCGTTGCGCTACCCGTAGCGTCTTTGATGAATTCATCGGTCAATTCGGGCAATTCTTTTGCCTGAAGGCCGTTCAATTTCACTGCGAATACAGCAGCTTTACCCTTAAGGTTTTCAGCCTGGTAGTTTTCGGGGAAAGTTACGTTAACGTCCTTCGTTTCACCGATGTTCATACCAACAACTTGATCTTCGAAACCAGGGATGAATTGACCGCTACCAAGCGTCAAATCGAAACCTTCCGCTTCGCCACCGTCGAACTTAACGCCGTCAACGGTACCAACAAAATCGATGTTCGCGATATCGCCAAGTTGAGCTGCTCTGTCTTCAACCGCTACTTTACGAGCGTTTCTGTCCTGAACGCGTGCGATTTCAGCATTCAATTCTTCTTCGGTTACATTATACGCGAATTCCTTAATTTTCATACCCTTGTAGGAAGAAATTTTCACTTCGGGTTTAACGGGAACGATTGCAACCATCGTTACGCCTTCGTCTTCCAACTTATCAACGGATACGTCGGGTTCGCCAACAACCGTGAACTTTTCAGCGCACTTGTCAAGGATTTTGCCGTAGTTGTCCGAGAAAAGGAAGTTAAGTGCGTCTTCGAAGAATACGCCCTTACCGTATACGTTTTCGATAACGTTCTTGGGTGCTTTGCCCTTACGGAAGCCGTTGATTGCAAATTTGCCGCGCGTTTTCATGTACGCCGTTTGCAATGCGTTCTTCCATTCTTCACCGTCAAATTTGATGGTGATTTTTACCGTGCTTTTTTCTGCCGCTTTGGTAGTGTACTTCATAATTGAATTTCTCCTGCTTTTATTGCTATTTTATTTTTTTATCTTTTTATTGTCCAGCCCGTTACCTTTTAGGTAACAATGGCCTAACATTTAATATTTTAGCATATTTGTCCAAGAAAATAAAGCGTTTTCAACGTGTTTTTATTTACATTTTACTTTTTTTAGGGTATAATTTAGAGGAAAGTAATTTATTTTCGCCGATTTTTGGCGAAAAGGAGGGTTTATGCCGCAGGATGCCTTTCACATCCGCCGTTTGGCAACCGAACTGAATACCCTTTTGGTGGGCGGTAAGGTAAACCGCATTTCCCAGGTCAACAAGGACGAGCTTACCCTTATTATATACACCGGAAAATCGACTGTTAAACTCATTTTAAGCGCAAATGCATCAAATGCTCGTGTTTGTTTGTCTTTAATGGAAAAAGAGCCCGCCCCCGTCGCGCCGAATTTTTGCATGTTACTTCGTAAACACCTGCAAGGCGCGGAAATTTTGGGCGTGAAACAGCACGATTTTGAACGTATTGTGGAAATCACCTTCCATTGCACCTCCGACTTTTCAGAGTGCGACCGCACGCTGTATTGCGAGCTAATGGGTAAATATTCCAACATTATTTTGGTGGAAAAGGGGTTGATTTTGGGTGCGTTGAAAACGACGGCTTTGGAGAACGACAACCACCGAATTTTGCTTGCCGGGGCGAAGTATTTATACCCTACACCGCAGGACAAATTATCCCCTTTCGACGGGGCAGGTATGCGTTTACGGTTGGAAAACTACCTTTCCTTGCGCTCTGATAGGGTGGAAAACGAGGACCTTTCCCTCTTCCTTTTTGACAACGTTTACGGCTTGGCGTTACCCACGGCAAGAGAGATTGTGAAACGGGCAAACGCGGAAAACAAGCCCCTTTGGGCGTTTGTTGGGGATTTTTGCGAGAATGAGCCTTGCCATCCTTGTGTAAAAATACAGGGTGGAGCTATCACCGATTTCTTTGCCTTCCCTGTAGAGGGTGGGGTGGAAATGCCGACGTTATATCAAGCGGAAGATGAATTTTACACTACACGAGAAACAAAAAAGGGCTTTGAGGATAAGAAACGGAAACTGGAAAACACCATCCGTGGCTTAAAGAAAAAGCAAACGAAAAAATTGCAAGAAACCTTGGAACGGTTAAAGGATGCGGATAAGGCGGACGAGTACCGTATCAAGGGTGAACTTTTGACCGCAAATTTGTACCGCTTGGAAAAGGGCTTGACAGAAATCGAGCTTGAAAATTGGTACTCCGAAGAGGGTGGAATGATTAAAATTTCCTTGGATAGCACCCTTTCCCCTTCGAAGAACGCGCAACGATATTTTAAAACCTACAATAAGTATAAGCGCACAAAGGAAATTTTAACACCTATGCTAAAAACGGAAGAGGCGGAGATTGATTACACCGACAGCGTGGCTTCGGCAATCGCTTCTGCGGAAACCATGCTCGACCTGAAAGAAATCGAAATGGAATTGACCGAGATGGGGCTTATCCGCGCGCAAAAGGAACGGGCAGGCGCAAAGCGGAAAGAGGTAGCCATTCCCTTCCGTGAATATGAGTTTGAAGGTGTCAAAATTTACGCAGGGCGCAACAACCTGCAAAACGATAGATTGATTCGTTCGGCGGATCCTGACGACATCTGGTTACACACCCAAAAATACCATTCCTCCCACGTAATTATTGCGTTAGAGGGCAGGCAGGTATGGGATGAGCTACTTTTATACGCCGCCGAGATATGTGCCTACTACTCCGACGGGCGGGACAGCGATAAAATCCCCGTTGACTACTGCAAGCGAAAATACGTCAAAAAACCGAATAAGAGCAAGGCAGGTTTTGTCATTTATACCGATTATAAGACGATGCTTGTCAAACCGAACGCGCACAAAGAATAAGTAAAAAGAGCAGGAAAGAAAGGACAATTCCTTCTACTCCTGCTCTTATTTTTATTAAATGAACGCCTTCCAACGCTTTTCAAAGCGTTCCTCCGCCTCAATCATTTCCTTCAAAAGGGCAATGATTTCTTCGTTGCCTTCCTCGGGGATTTCACCCATTGTAGAACGCAGGGCGGTTATCCCCATCACCGTGCCTTGCACCATCATTTCCGCGATGTGCGCACGAGAATTGTCCTTCATCGCATTCATTTTGATAGAGCCCCACATCATGGCTTTTTTGATTGGGTTGGGCTCCTTTAATTCAATCCCTTTATTTCTCGCCAAAACAGACGCCTTGGCGGAGAATTTTTCATATTCCTCGTGTTGAGCATGCAGCTCTGATTTTACCTGCTCATCCTCGCCTATTTCAGGTAAAATATCCGCGATGGACACAAGGGCAAGCTGTGCGTTGCGGTAGATTTCCGCCAACGCTTCTTCCTTTTTTTTACGATGCAAATGTTCCATATTAGCCACACTCCTTTTTTACAGTTTGGCAAAACAGTAATTTTTTTATACTTTTCCGCCCAAAAAAGGAAAAAATATTGAAAAACGAGTAAAAATGCTTGACGGAAAACGAATTTTTGTGTTATATTAATAGTCGAGCCGATAGAAACGGGCTTTTTTAAGTCAGCACATTTTTACAAAAAAATGTCTGCGCCTACGAAAATTTCTTCGAGACTGGAAAGAGGAGGTAAAACTATGTACGCTATTATCGATAACGGGAACAAGCAATATAAGGTTGCGGTTGGCGACGTTGTAAGAGTTGAAAAGCTCGCTGCAGCAGAAGGCGAAACCGTAAACTTCAAGGTGCTTATGGTTGCTGATGAAAACGGTATTAAGACGGGCGCTGAAGTGGCTAACGCAAAGGTTACCGCTACTGTTGTTAAACAGGACAAGGCAAAGAAGATCATCGTTTTCAAATACAAAGCAAAGAAGAACGAGCGTAAAAAGCAGGGCCACAGACAGCCCTTCACCGCTGTAAAAGTTGAAGCAATCGAACTCTAATTAAGAAACTCAACTTGAAGGCAACCCCTTCCGAGAAACGGAAGAAAAAGAAATTAAGAATTTAAGGAGAAATAAAGATGATTTTTATCAGTTTATTCGCTCATAAAAAAGGTACCGGCTCTTCCCACAACGGTAGAGACAGCGAAGCGAAACGTCTTGGTACGAAGCGCAGCGACGGTCAGAAAGTTCTTGCAGGGAACATCCTCGTTCGTCAAAGAGGCACGAAGATTCATCCCGGTACGAACGTTGGTATCGGTAAAGACGACACCCTGTTCGCGCTTGTTGACGGCGTAGTTCGGTATGAAAGAATGGGCAAAGACAAGAAAAAAGCAAGCGTATATCCCATCGCTGAATAATTAAGGGATTTTAAATGTGTATAAGAAAACGGACCTTTCCATAGGCCCGTTTTTTCTTGCTTTCTTACCCTAGCCTCCCTTTTTGAGGGAGGGGGACCGCTTGCGGTGGAAGGAGTAACTCCCTCAGTCTTCTTCGATGACAGCTCCCTCAAAGAGGGAGCCTTTTATCTTCTCTCTTTAAACTCTCTTTTACCACTATATCAATATATTCGCATACACCTTTAAAATTGGTATCAACTTGTAGATTGGTAAATCTTATAACCCTTAAATCATACCCTTCTAGAATTTGCGTGCGGAATACATCCTTTTTTTCGCCCTCTTCTGTAAAGTGTTGCGAACCATCTAGCTCTATTATCAATTTTGCTTTATGGCAATAAAAATCCGCTATAAAATTGTCTATCGCTTTTTGCCGTTGAAACCGAACCTCATACTTAGATAAAAACTCATACCACAATTTTTTTTCTTGTGGTGTTGCATTTTTTCGGAGATTTTTCGCAAGTATTATATTTTCCTTGTTGTATTTTAAAGACATCTTTTTCACCTTTTATTATCCTTATTATACCAAAAATAAAATATATTGCAATAGTTTAATTAAAAAAGAAGGGCATCATCGCCCTTCTTTTTTACCATAAAAATTAATTTGTCGAGGTCTTATTTATCTTCGTTGTTGCTGTTGCCAAGGAAGATACCGAAGAAATCGTTGTTTGCCTTCAAGGTCGTACCGCCACCGCTGCCACCAGCAGGCTTTCTATCGCGGTTGTAGGGCTTCTTGTTGTAGCCACCGCTTCTACCACGGTCGTTGTATTTGCCTCCTTTTCCGCCACGGTTGTAGCCATCACGATTGCCACCACGGTTACCGCCACGGCTTCTATCACGGTCGTTACGCGCCGCAATTGCGGGTGCATCGGGATCTTCCAAATTGTTGGGTACGATCACGATGTAGCGGTTAGGTTCTTTACCTTCGCTCTGCGTGGAAACACCTTCTCTTTCGGAAAGAGCCGCGTGAATAATTCTTCTTTCATAGGGGTTCATGGGTTCAAGCTTAATCTTCTTACCCAAGCGGATTGCTTTTTGTGCCAAGTTTTCGGACAACTTGTTCAAGGTTGCTTCGCGGTTTTCACGGTAGTTTTCGCAATCTACCACAACACGCTTGTAATCGTCTCTACCCGTGTTTGCAACTGCACCTGCAAGGGTTTGAATGGCGTCAAGCATTGCACCGTGTTTACCGATAACCGAGTTCGTGTTTGCAGCCGTTACGTTGATTTCTACCTTTTCACCTTCCGAAACGAGTTCGGTTGTAGCGGTAACGTTCAAAAGTTCGAACAAACCTTCCAAGAAAGCGACCGTTCTTTCGCCGTCCGTTGCACCTTCAGCGCAATCTTCACAAACCGTCTTTACTTCTTCACTTGCCTTTTCTACTGCCTCTTCCTTCGCCGCGATTTCTACGCGTGCCTTTACCGAGCCGAACAACTTCTTTTTGCCTTCTTCAAGGACACGGATAACTGCTTGCTCTTTCGTCAAGCCCATCTCCTTCAGCCCGATCTCAACGGCTTCTTCTACCGTTTTGCCTGTAAATTCCTGATAATTCATTTATTTGCTCCTCACACCTACCACCTGGTAGATTTTTATTATTCTCTCTTTTTATTCTTGTAAAAACGCTTATTTCGATTTTTTATCTCTCGAATCTTTTGCGGAGTTTTTGCCTGCATTTTTTGCAGCTTCAATTCTCGACAAAGTGCGGTTGTCCATACGGATAACCGTTGCGGTTGCATCTTCTTTTGCAAGTTTTCTATCTACCAACTTATTGATAACAATGGTGGAAAGCAACGAGAAGATGTTGCTGGTGATCATATAGATAGAGAATGCCGAGCTGTACATAAACGAGAATACAGCAAACATACCCGTCATCATAACCATCATCATTTTTTGTTGCGAAGCGCCCTGACCGTCTACGGTAGAGAACTTTTGTTGTTCCTTTTGCGAACGCATCATGACGAATTGCTGTAACAAAATCGTACCGATAGAAAGTACAATCAAGATATAGAAACCGTTTGCCTGACTCTTTTCTTCCGCCAATTTTTCCGTAATCTTTTCGTATGCAGCTTCACTGTAAACGATCGTACCCGTTTTACTGATATCGCTGAAGGATACATCTTCACCGCCTACGTTAAATTTCTTACGCTTTGCTTCCGTAGAGAAATCCGCATAGGAAGGTACGGGATGTTTATAGCTTGCGTCCGTCATCCAGATGTTCTTAATCCAAAGGAATTTCGTCTTGTTCTTTACACCGTTTTCTTCGTCGTTGTAAATTCTCTTAACCGCATCCTGTGCTTTTCCAACGAAATAATCACGCATAGCGTCCGATTCCGTCGTATCTTCGTCGATTAAGGTCTTAATTTCCTCATAAATGTCAGCATTTTTTACAACACTTTCATTTACAACGTATTCGGTAACGTTGTCGTTTGCAACCTGTTCTACTACATATGCAAGCTTGTTTTCTTCGGTAACCGAGCCGTCGTTTGGTAAAGTGAAATAGATATACGAGGTTTCGTCCTTTACCTCAATTTTATCCCCAACGAGGGCGATATTTTCCGCTTCAAGGTCAGGGCAGTAGCTACGGATTTCCGCTTTGTACGCACCTACCATCATGTTATAATTTTCAATAGCGGAGTATTGAGCGTATGCATTAAATGCGTTGATTGCCACGATAAAGATTACCATGGACAAAATCATGGGCAAGCAGGAAGAGAACATAGAAATGCCGTTTTCCCTGTACATTTCCATGAGTTTTTGGTTGTACATTTGTTTGTCGTTGGCGTACTGCTTTTGCAGTTTTTCCATACGCTCTTGCTGGTCTTTCATCTTTTGGTTTTGCTTACGCATCGAGATACGTTGGTATATATCGAAGGGCAAAACGATGAATTTTAAGCAAAGGGAAAAGAGGATAATGCCCACGCCTACAATACCGACGCCGTTAATCAGCCATCGGATAAGTTGAGCTATCCAGTTGAGCGATACGTCGTAGGTTTTACCGAATACGGGTATCGTTGCGTCTAATAAATTAAAAAGTTCCATATTTTTTACTCTATCTAATTTTTATTTTCCAAGCAAGATAATCTTGGGCTGTTAAGGCGTCTTATTTTTCGTGTTTGTAGAAAACTTCGTGCATTCACCAAAGTCAAGTTTTCGCTTTCGCGAAAGTGAAGTTGGCTACGCCAGTGAAGTTTTGCGTTCCGCAAAGTGAAGTTTGCCTAACGGCAAGTTGCGGTAAATATTTTTATATTTTAGTGAAAGAACGAGGTTGACTGTAAAAACGGGTGAAAAGACACCTTATTAGTTCCAAGATTATCTTGGTGAAGTTTGCCTGACGGCAAGTTTCGGTTATTATTAAATATAGCCACAACTTTTACGAAGTAAAAAACTTCACTACACGAAGTGTAAATTCACTCGTTTACGAACATCACTTTTCACGAAGTGAAAAAACGTCACTTTTTAAATAAGCCATCTCGCTTTACGGTAATTTTCCGGGGCAGGCTTGTATCCACCTTTTGTCCACGGATGACAATGTAAAATGCGCCATACCCCCATAAAAATCCCGATTAGCACACCGTGGTTGTTGATACACTCCAGGGTGTATTGGGAACAAGTAGGGCGGAATTTACATTGATGCAAGGACAAATGCCGTTGATAAAAAAGAATCATACGCATACACAACATTTTTAAGTAAGGTTTAAACACCCTTCTGCGAAGATATCGTGTATTGCCGTGCACGATTGTACCAAATTCCAGCGTTACATTTTCTCTTTTTTGATGATACATTTTAATTGCCGCTCGAAATTTTCTACCGAATATTCCTCGCTTACCTTGGGGATTAGTACCACCGAATAGGTGCCTTTCATCTCCCCTTGTACCGCGCGGAACGCCTCGCGCAAGAGCCGTTTAATACGGTTTCTTTGCACGCTTTTTCCGTGTTTTTTACCAACGGAAATACCCATCGTCATCTTTTCAGATGGACGGTATATCACCGACAAGGTGGGGGTAAAAGCCCTTTTTCCCTTGTTAAACAGCCGTTGAAAATCCGCTTGTTTTTTTAATCGATAATATTGCATCGTAACGGACTCCTTTTTTTTCGCTGTTTTTCTACACGGTTTTTTATAGCGGGAACTTCTTTTTGCGCACACGTATACGCGCACGCGCGCCCGTTATAAAAAATGGCAAATCCTCTCCTTTGAAATCAAAGGAAAGGAATTTTGTCACATACTTTTATCTTATTTAAGTTAAAAAGGAAGAGATTAGTGGGTCAATCTCTTGCGGCCCTTATCACGACGACGCTTCAAAACCTTTCTACCAGCCGTCGTTGCCATTCTCTTACGGAAGCCGTGTACTTTGCTCTTTTGTCTCTTTTTGGGTTGGAATGTTCTTTTCATAATACTTTCTCCTGTATTTGGTTTTTTACTTTTTCATTTTTGGTGGTTATCGTCGGTATTTTGGCTACAAACCGCTTACACCCACAATAACTCAATTATTATATCGCAAAAAAGCGAACTCCGTCAAGCGATTTTGCGCGTTTTTCTTTTTATTTCACAGCTTTTATGTAAAATTTTTAGCCTTTTAGATTAGTTCGTGCCGGTTCTTACAGGCAAGATAAGGTATTGGCTACCCTTTTCTTCCGCATTTTCAAGGGTGAAGGGGGAGATAGAGGTATTGAAGGACAATACAACCGTTTCCGAGGTCAACGCCTTCAACGCATCCAAAAGATACTTACCGTTCATCGCAATTTTCATTTCCTTGCCGTCTAAATCCGCCGAAACCGTTTCCTCAACCTTACCCATTTCAGAGTTTGCGTTGATAACGATCTTATTCATCTTCATATCGAAGGTAATAAGGTTGTTTTTGTCACCTCTAATCAAAACGGAGGCACGTTCTACACTGTCAATAAGTTCCGCACGGCGTACGTTCACGGTCGTGGTAAATGCTACGGGGAAGATATTTTCCTTTCTTACAAATTCACCTGCGTACAAGCGAGAGGTAATTACGGTATCCTTTACTGCAACGGACAAAAGGTTTTTATCCGCGTAAATTTTAAGGTTATCGTCACCGTCAAGCATACGGGAAATTTCGATAAGGGTACGAGCGGGGCAAACGAGCTTCATTTCGCCGCTGCCTTCGCCTGCTTCACATTTCGAGTAAGCCATTCTGAAACCGTCCAAAGCGGTCGCTGCAAGTTCACCATTCTTTGCTTCCAAAAGACAACCCTTTAAGATAGGTCTGCTTTCGTCGGTTGCACAACAGAACACCGTTTTCGCAATCAAGCCCTTCAAATCGGATTCCTTCGTTTCGAAGTAGTTTTTACCATCCGTCGTTCTATCGCCAAGACGAGGGAAGTCAGCAGCGGAAAGGGATTGCATGTACGATTCACTATCCGCGTAGCGGATTGCGATACCGTTGTCCATGGACACGATTACAACCTCGAAGGAGGAAATTTTACCTACGAAATCAGCGAACGTTTTACCGTTTACGCAAAGTTCGCCTTCTTCGATAACCTCCGCCGTAATTTTCTTTTCAATCGAGATTTCACCATCATAAGCGGTCAAGGTCAAACCGTCGTTTTCCGCGCGCAAACGAATACACTCCAAAATAGGGGTAATCGTTTTTACTGCACAAGCCTTGCTAACCGTCAACGCCGCATCCGATAAAATCATACCATCACATACAAATTTCATAATCTTAACTCCTAAGTTTATATCCCTAATATTATACCACAGTGTGGATTTTTTAGCAAGCAAAAAAGGGCGATTTTGCGCCCTTTTTTTAATCTTTATAACATAGTTATAAGGGTGAAGTTTTACCCTTGGTAAAGTGAATTTCGTAAACGAGTGAAGTTACGCTTTGCGTAGTGAAGTTTTTACTTTGTAAAAGTTATTGCTATATTTAATAACAGCCGCAACTTACCGCAAGGCAAACTTCACCAAGATAATCTTGGAGCTGATAAGGTGTCTTTTCACCCGTTTTTACAGTCAACCTCGTTCTTTCACTAAAATATAAAAATATTTACCGCAACTTGCCG
>JAZRFV010000072.1:0-5683 GCA_045643825.1 Candidatus Scatosoma sp. | reverse complement strand
AATAGATATAAAGAAATTTGTACTTATGCAAAAAAATACGTAGATAAAAAAGTGGTGTGGGGGTATTTGCGGATGACAAGGGGGAGAAAATGCGGTATAATAAATTGTAAAATAAAATGTGAAATTACGTATTTTTGCGTTTTATTTTGCAATTTATCACGTTTTAAATCAAGGAAAAACGAAAGGAGAACGTATAAATATGCTTACATCTATTTGCGGTATCAACTGGGGTGACGAAGGCAAGGGCAGAATGGTGGACTTGCTCAGCGAGAAATTCGACGTCGTTTGCCGTTATCAAGGCGGTAACAACGCAGGTCACACCGTTATCAACGAACGCGGGAAATTTATCTTGAACCTGTTGCCTTCGGGCATTTTGCGTGAAGAAGTGGTCAACGTAATGGGCCCCGGCATGGTTATCGACATCAAACACCTTTGCGGTGAAATGGCGAAACTTCGCGAAGGCGGCATCAAAATTACACCTGAAAATTTGAAGATTTCCGACCGCGCCGTTATTACAATGCCTTACAACGTTTTGCAGGACTGCTTGGAAGAAGACCGTCTTGCAGGTAAAAAATTCGGTTCTACCCGTCGTGGTATCGCGCCCGTATATGCGGATAAATATTATAAGAAAGCCTTCCGTATGGGCGAGCTTTTGAACACCGAAAAACTTTACAGCCGTGTAGCGGACATTGTAGAGTGGAAAAACCTTACGGTTGTAGGCGGTTACAATGCGGAAGCGGTGAAGGTAGAGGATATTATTTCCTACTTTGAAGAATTCGGTAAAGAACTTGCTCCTTACGTATGTGACGTAGGCATGTATTTGACGAACGCACATAAAGAGGGTAAAAACATCATGTTCGAGGCACAGCTTGGTGCAATGCGTGATATCGATTTCGGTATCCACCCTTACACCTCGTCCTCCTCGACGATTGCGGCGTATGCTCCCATCGGTGCAGGCGTACCCCAGCTCCAGCTCGACAACTCCGTTGGTATTATGAAGGCATACTCCACCTGCGTAGGCGAAGGTCCCTTCACGGCGGAATATTTCGGTGAAAAGGCAGAAAAGCTCCGTCAGCTCGGCGGTGAATATGGTGCGGCAACGGGCAGACCTCGTCGTGTAGGTCCTTTCGATATCGTTGCTTCCCGTTATGGTATTCGTTGCCAAGGCGCAACGGAAATCGCCCTTACCAAGATGGACGTATTGTCCGATTATGAAGAAATCGAGGTTTGCGTAGCGTACGAATTGAATGGTAAAATCATTGAAGAATTCCCCTTCATCGACGTTTTGGACGATTGCAAGCCCGTATTTAAGACGGTTAAGGGTTGGAACTGCGACATCTCGAAGTGCCGTAAGAAGGAAGACCTTCCTAAGGAAGCACTCGACTACGTAAGATACTTGGAAGAAGCTTGCGGTTGCAAGATCAAGTACGTATCGGTTGGCGCAGAACGTGACGCATACGTAGAAATGTATTAAGGAAAAAGAAAAAAGCACTCCTCGGAGTGCTTTTTTTTATTTTGTACGCTCAATAAAAGCGTCTACGGTCAAATCGAAATAGTTCGCAAGTTTGATAAGGTATTCCACGCTGGGTAACGTCTTGTTGGAAAACCATTTATAGGCAAGGCAGGTGGATATTTTCATATTCTCAATAAACGTCTTTTGCGTTTCACCCTTTTGTTGCAGGAGCGTTTTCAGCTTATCCCCATACGTGCGGAGGGGCGGATAGTAGTGCGCGTCTTCCGAGGGAAACTCCTCAAAGCCAAGCATATAATCGGCAGAGTATCCAAAATATTCGATTAATTTAAAAAATACGAGGGTGTCGGGTTGTTTGTAACGGTTTTGCAATAAATTGTAAATGGTGGAAGGGGACACGGAAAGCTCGGTTGCGAGCGTTTTTGCATCCAACTCTTTTAACAACATAAACTCGTTGATTTTATCCACGAAACCAGCTTTATCAAACATGATATTTTCCCTCGCTTAATCCTTTCGACAAAAAACGACAAACAAAGACATCGTTCTACAATATATTGTCCTCAATTTGCTATAAAAATACTTGATTTTATAGCAGAGTGAGTTTTATAATATTGTTATAAAATTCCTACGGGAAAAATATAAGGAGAAAAGATTATGGAAGAAACGAAAGAAAAGAAGATGGCTACGGCGGTGGAGCTTGCGGAAATGGTACGAGAATTATTGCGTGAAAACGTGGTGGGGCTTGTAGGGGATACAGAAGGGGAAGGGGTTTCCTTTTCCCTTGCGGGCGGTCAAAAATTTTACCTTTCGGTAAAAGCGGAATAAAAAAAGCGCTCGCGTGGGCGCTTTTTCCATTATTTATATCTTTTTAATGCTTGAAAATTTGACGGCGATGTGCTATAATATCAAAGAAATCTATTTTTAGAGGGAATTATATGAGTATTCGTATCGGTATATACGGTTATGGTAATTTAGGCCGTGGCGTAGAGCTTGCCATTCGTCAAAACCCTGATATGGAGGCGGTAGGGGTATTTACCCGCCGTGATCCTGCTTCGGTGAAGACTTTGACGGGCATCCCCGTGTTTGCGGCAAACGAAGTAGAGACTATGCAGGACAAAATCGACGTAATGATTTTGTGCGGCGGCAGCGCGACTGATCTGCCCACTCAAACCCCTGCGCTCGCAATGATGTATAACGTCGTGGACAGCTTTGACACGCACGCAAAAATCCCTACCCACTTAAAAGCGGTGCAAGAGGCGGCGGAAAAATCGGGTAAAACCGCATTGATTTCGGGCGGTTGGGATCCTGGTATGTTCTCGTTGGCTCGTCTTTACGGCGGCGCGGTGCTTGCGGAAGGGAAGGATTACACCTTCTGGGGCAAGGGGGTTAGCCAAGGCCACTCTGATGCCATTCGCCGTATCGAAGGCGTAGTGGATGCGAAGCAGTACACCATCCCCATTGAAAAGGCGTTGAACTCGGTAAGAAATGGTGAAAATCCCACCCTCGCAACCGATGAAAAGCACGAAAGAGAATGCTTTGTCGTGGCGGCGGAAGGCGCGGATAAGGCCCGTATCGAGCGTGAAATTAAGACGATGCCCAACTACTTTGCCGATTATAAAACGACCGTGCATTTTATCACTTTGGAAGAGCTTCGTACCAACCACGCAGGGCTTCCCCACGGCGGTGAAGTGTTCCGTTGCGGTCAAACGGGTTTGAACGGGGAACACAAGCACGTTATCGAATACTCGTTAAAGCTTGACAGCAATGCAGAATTTACCGCCTCGGTATTGGTGGCTTGTGCAAGAGCCGTGTACCGTATGAACAAGGAAGGGAGTGTAGGCGCGAAAACCTTGTTTGATATCCCTCCCGTATACCTTTCGGCAAAGAGCCGTGAGCAGTTGATTGCGGAATTGTTATAAAGAAGAAAACCTTCGGTGTGAAAAACCGAAGGTTTTATATTTTGCTTTTCAAATTGTTAAATATTACGCAACTTCACAAAAAGGATAGAATTTATACGATGATATACTTGACGGTAGGGGGGGATTGTTGTATAATGTATACATTATTTTCTTTTTAGGAGAAAGATTATGACGATTAAGATGATAGCGGCTACGGCGGCATGTGTGACCGTTGTTGGCGGTGGTGTGACGACGACTGCTGTGGTGAATTCGCCCAAGGTAGTAACGGCAAATGCAATCAGCAGCATGATTGAAGACGTGTTTGCCCGTGAGGAAATTGAACCCGTTTACAATATGTTGAAAGGCGGTTCTTTGGAGATGCAGGTTTCGGAGGTTAAGGAGAAGGACGTAGACCTGTTGAATGGTACTTCCTGCTCGGGTAAGGTGTATTTTTCCAAGGATGCCCTTATGTTTGAGGACTTGAAGATGCAATACGGCAATTTTAAGATCGATGCGGATTTGTACCTGTCGCAGGATACCGTGTATATCTCGGAAGAAGAGATTTTGGACGGTGCATACGGTATCAAGATGGATACCTTGGCGGAGGATTTGGAGGATTCCATCTTCGCGTACGGCTCCGGCTCGAAATATTCCATCCCTGATAAAGAGCTTTACGAAACGTTGGTAGAAGGCCTTGAAGGGGCGACCAACTCGAAAAAAGCCACGAAAGACGCGAAAAAGATTTTGAAAAAATACCTCAAAAAAGCGGTAAAAATCATCAACAAGAACGTGGAATATTCTTCGGAAGGCGAAAAGGAAAGCTTGAACGGCGACAAGAAAAACGTGCGCGTTATCACCGTGACGATGGATGAGGAAGCGTTGTCGGATATTATCTATGAGTTCTACGAATTCTTGGTAGAAGATGAGGCTCTTATCAACCATTTTGAAAAATACGAAGATCAGTATTCCGCATTTGTGACAGGGATGACGGGTGAGTACGATTCCATGGCGGAATGGTACGAAGATATCCTTGATGAAGCGGAAGACACCATTGAAGATCTTTGCGACGAAATTGCCGATGCCCGTAACTTCCCGAAGGTGGAATTGACTTTATACACCCCCAAGGCACAGGCGAAAGTGCTGAAGATGGAATTGGACGTAGGCAAGAAAAACGTTTTCACCTTGGATTTTGGTACAAAGGGCGTGAAAAAAACCGATATGGTGACGCTTGAGGTCTATGGGGAAGAAATTACCTATGAAATCAAGAAAAACGATTCGAAATCCTACAAGGCATCGCTGGAATACGAAGGCGAAGAAATCATGGGTATCAGCGTGAACAGAAGCAAGGGTACCTTCAATTTTGAGGCAGGAGAATACCAGGTAAAGGGTAGGTTGGAAAACCGTAGCAAGCAAATCTACATTGCGATAGAGGAAATTGTAGAATCGTACGGCCAGCGTGAGTACACGTACACGACGGATTTGGAAATTTTGATTACGGAAAAGGATAAGATGCCTTCTATTCCTAAGGATTTTGATACGATTGCAGACATTAAAGAACGTGACGTGGATAGAGTGATTGAAAGAATAGAAACCCTTATCGACGGCTATTACAATTAAGTAAAGTAAAAATGAAACGGACGGTTGATGAACCGTCCGTTTTTGTATTGCTGTTTAATTGTTTCGCAGGTTTAATGCCTTTACCATTTGACCGACGTATTGTACGGGGATGAGCTCGATTTGATCCTTGTACTTTTCGCACGCCTTCATATTCTTTGCAGGTAAAATTACTCGTTTGAAGCCCGTTTTGATACACTCGTTTACGCGCTTATCCGCACGGGAAACGGGGCGGATTTCACCTGTCAAGCCAACCTCACCAAACAATGCCGTGTACTTATCAATGGGGACGTCGTTTGCCGCACTCGCAAGGGATGCGCAAATGGCAAGGTCTACCGACGGCTCGTCCAGCTTAATACCGCCCATTGCATTGATATAAACGTCGTGCGTCCAGAAGGGGATACCGCAACGCTTTTCAAGGACGGCAATCAGTACCACCAGCTTGTTATAATCTACCCCAAGGCTCATCCTTCTCGGTTGACCGTAGGCGGTTTTTGCCGCAAGAGTTTGGATCTCCACGTTCATACAACGGTTGCCACTCTCGGAAGGGGTAACCGCGGAGCCTGCCGCAAGACCACGGGCATCCGAAAGGAAGATATCGGCATAATCTACCACGCTCTTGATCCCGTTTTCCGACATCTCAAACACGCCCACCTCTTGTGCGGAGCCGAAACGGTTTTTCACCGCACGGAGCAGGCGG
>JAZRFV010000071.1:0-15219 GCA_045643825.1 Candidatus Scatosoma sp. | reverse complement strand
AAATGCACCGCTATATTCAACTGGTTCAACTGTTCATATTATGCAGATGATAAATACGGAATCATTAAGGAGAAATAAAAATGATTAAATTAAACCTTGTAGCTAATTGTGTAGAACACGATGCATTAAAAGAATATTTAGAAGAAAATGTAAGCGTGACTCTTGCCGAGAAAATCAACAACGGCGTTATTATTGAGAGAGATGGCAAAAAACTTCTTAATAAAAAGGATTTAAACGGCTTTATGGTTTACGCTTGTACTGAAGCAAAAAAGCTGGCAGCTAAGGGAGCTACCAGCGCTTGCGTAAAATCCGACATTGTATTTGGATGGGCAATCCACTATTTCGAGGAAGATTCCATAGAAGGTAAGCTTTACAACGAAGATGGAACGGAATATAAACCCGTTAGCAAACCAATTCAACGCGTACCTGCCCCCTCCATTTCTCAAAAAACACCTGTGCAACCTAAGAAACCCGCACAATTTACCTTGTTTGACCTTATGGAGAAAAAGGAAGAACCTAAAACAGAAGATGTAGAAGAAACGGTTGAAGAACCCACCGAGGAATTACACGAAGACGTCGAGCAAGAAGAAATCAATGAAATGAACATTGATATGGAAACGGGCGAAATCTTATCTAAAGAGCCTGCCAAACAATCCACTTCCCCTCTTTATCGTCGATACTTAGAAATCCAAGAACAATATCCCGATTATGTAATCGCTTATCGTCTTGGCGACTTTTATGAAATCTTTGGAGAAAACGCAATTAAGATTGCCAACGAACTTGACCTGACTTTAACGGGAAGAGATTGTGGACTGCATGAACGCGTTGCAATGATTGGTTTCCCATATCACGCATCCGATGCCTACTTCGACAAAATTTCTAAACGGAATTTACTCGTTGTTGTTGATGGTGAAGACGTTACAATCTATTCACCGAAAAAAGCAGAACCCATCGTGGAAACAGTCAAAGATGATGAACCAGATATTCTTGAAGAAGAACTCACGCTTATGAAATCTTTTGATAAAGAAGCGTTGTGTATTCTTTACGAACTTTTCGATGGCAAGTTAAATATCCAATAAGGAGGCTTCAAAATGCTTGATAGAAACTATGTAAAACCTATCCCTAAATCTATCGTCGCTATTATTAAACGCGAAGATAAAACCCGTTACAAAACGCCTTGCGGAAACACACGCTTTTATTCCTATCTTGCAGTGTGGAAAAAAGAGCTTGTCAAAATAACCGTTGCTGTAAAACATTATAAAGAACAATGGTTTTGTAAGCAAGTTGCCGTTCATGGACTTCGCTCCACAAACGCTCTTGTGAAAGACGTTGAATTTTATTATGTCGGTGGATACGTTGTCGGTTGGCACGATATAAAAGCCAGCTCGCGCAAAAAAGAATGGGAAGATGGCATTTGGTATTCCTGCGAAGGAAAATACTATGATATGTATGCCCCTACCGTAAATCTTGAGTTCTTGGATCGTTTTCCCGAATATCAATATAGCGAATATAAACGCTTCCCCGGCGATGAAATCTTAAAGTATTTGCGACTTTATGAACAATTCCCTGAAAGCGAATACTTAATTAAAAGCGGTTTATCCAACTACGCTATGAACAAAACCATTTTAAAGCAAGTTAAAAAAGATAAAGCATTTCATAAATGGCTTATCGCTAATTATGATAAGAAAATGGAATATGGTCGTTATTACTGCGACGCACTTTTAGAAGCATATAAGAAAAAACTCCCCTTACAGGAAGTTCAAGAGTTTGCCGAACGCAAAAAAGACTTAATTACAAATTATTTTTATAAAACCATTAAAAGCGTTATTTCCCCCAAGGAATTTAAACGCTTTTTTCATTATATCGACAAAGAAAAAGCAAGTTATGCCTTGTATAGCGACTATATTCACGCTTGTAGATACTTAAATATCGACTTAACGTTGGATAGAAATCGCTTCCCACGTGATTTTAGATTCTGGCACGATTTACGCACAGAAGAAATGTACACGCGACGTAAAATCGAGCAGGAAAAAGCAGACAAAGAACGTCAGCGGTTAATGCAAATTGAACAAAGAAAAATCGCGCGTGGCTTTGCCAAATTTGTGAAGAAATACTCGTCTTTGACTCATTGTTCAACCAACGCCGATTTCGCCGTTTTAATAGCGAAAAACCCCGCTGATTTAGAAGCTGAGGGTAAAGCGTTACATCACTGCGTTGGAAGTGGTACTTACGACAAGAAAATGTCGCGAGGCGAAACCATTATTTTCTTTATCCGTAGGATAAACGAAATGGAAACCCCTTTCGTGACATTCGAGTATAGTCCCTCATCTAAGAAGATTCTACAATGCTATGCAAAGAACAACACCAAACCCGAAGATAACGTTATGCAATTCGTTGAAAATGAATGGTTGCCTAACGCGAATAAAAAAGTACAAAAAATTGCAGCTTAAAGGAGGCTCAATATGAAATCTTTTCTCAATTATTTCTATCATTTAGACTTACGTCAAAATGAATGCAACCCACCCACCAAATCTTCTGAAAAAGAAGATAATCTCTACGAAATGCTCCAAGCACTTTTGACAAAAGAAGAATTTGAACTGTTTGAAAAATTCGTAGATACTTACGGCAACCGCATGGCTGAAGAATGTGGTTATTACTTCAAAAAAGGCTTTAAGATAGCAATCCGTCTTATAATGGAATGCTGCAACGATGATGACATTAAGGAGAATGAATATGAAAACTTATTTTAGAATTACCGCTTATTCCCGTGAACACGATATTTCGTTCATTATTGATAGTGTTAATCAATATGAGCAAATCTCGGATTTTATTGGAGATATTATCTTCAAATGCTCTATCGTCGAAGGTAGCGATTCCTCGCAATTCGATAATGGAAACATTCCTCTGGCTGAACCCGATGGAGAATGCTTTATTCTTCGTGCTTGCATGAAAGGTCGTGTAAGAAAAGAAGATGGAGTTATCTCCATCAACGGCCGACATTACAGACCACATAAAGGAAGGTAAAATTATGAAAGGCGATTATACGAATAAGAAAAAGAAACGTATGCGTCACACTTACGAAATACACGCTATTTTGAGCGCAATTTATTGCATCAATGAAACTACCGTGAAAGACGACGACGTCGCAAAATTGATTGAATACGCCCTTTTTAGAGTGTATAAAGATAGCCCCGTCCAAATGCGTGAGTATTGCAACGGAAAAGAAAAATCGGACGTAATGCCCGACTTGATTGATTTGCTGATAAGTGAAACGTACTACATCAAATAATCGCTAATAAAACATTCGGCGGAGTGGAATACCACCCCGCCTTTTTTTGTGCCGCCTTATACAATTTCAAAATACTTGAGAGTGTCTTTAATCGCTTCTACCATTTTCTCGGTTGGGTGCTGACGAGGCTTTTTCAATTCCTCTACCGCATTTGGAGCATCATACATAGGTAAACCAAGTTCACGCTTCACTTCTGCGATATACGCCGTATGAACCTTAAAACCATATTTTTCTTCGATATAATCCTGAATCATCTTGTAGGTCACTTTCGCTTTTCCCCTTGATTTTACACGGGATTCAACGTCTTTAAGCGACTGTTCTAAAGCCACATTCTCAAAGTCAAGCGCAACCTCTAAATGAGTATCAGGTTTTTTGTGGGATAATTGAACCAATGTCTCTACATGCTTCGTCTGCGGAAACATGTCATAAGGTTGGATTTTTTCCACCGAATAGTAACCAGGTAAAATCAATCCGTCGGCTACGCCGTCGTAGGCAGGGTTTTTCACCAATTCCCCTGCTTCATTTTCAATCAACTTGCCCGTCAAAATGCCTAAATCCCTCGCCAAGGTTGCGGGGTTACAACTAATCAAGGTCAAGGTTTCGATACCACTTTCCAGCAACGCTTTTACCACGCTACGAGCAATCCCTGCGCGGGGCGGATCCAAAATCAAGCGTACCTTTTCTCCCTTTTCCTTTTCCATCACTCCCGACAAATGCTCCTCCACGTATCCGCAGATATTGAACATATTGTCAAGCCCGTTTTTCTCTTTTAAGGAGTCGGCGCAACGAGATGCCTCTGCCTCTAACTCGATACCGTATACTCTCTTTGCTTTCTTGGCAAGCATCGCCGTCAGTAAGCCGCCGCCCGAATAGGCGTCGATAACCACCTCGTCACCATCCGCACAAACCGATTTCAACGCATCCCTGTATAGCTTCGAGCGAACGTTTTCATTGACCTGAAGGAAGGTTTGAGGCCCTGCTTCATAGCGGATACCATGTTCCTCCGCCTCGAAAAAGCCCATACCATGTACGAGTTGAAACTCTTCCCCAAAGATTACGTTGGTGTCAGCATCGTTAAAGTTAAGATACAAAGAGAACTGTGCAAAGTCCTCCGACAACAGCCCTACAAGGTAAGGCAGGTTGGGTAAATTCCGCTTCACCGTCACCAAGGTAATGATAAACTTACCACCGATTTCACGTGCAACAATATGGCGGATTGCTCCCTTTTTCGTCACCTCGTCATAGCCCTTTACGGCACACTCTGACATGTATCTTTTCAAGGTAGCAATCAGCTTTTCCGTCCACTCGGGATGGATTGCACAGGCATTGATAGGTACGATGCGATGGCTATGCTCCGCATAAAAACCAATCACCGTTTTGCCGTCCTTATCTACGCCAACGGGGAGCTGTAATTTATTTCTATACGCGTAGGGAGAATCGCTCTTTACCGCGGTCGGCACGGGAATATTCAACCCTGCGATTTTACGCAAGGCATCCTTGACCACCGTTGCCTTGTGGACAAGCTGTGCGCCGTATTCCAAATGCTGCAAGCAACACCCACCGCAACGGGAAAATACGGGACATTTTTCACGCACACGCTCTTCAGCAGGGGTGAGAATTTCCTCCACTTTGCCATAACCGATATTGCCCTTCACCTTCAAAACCTTGAAACGGACTTTTTCCCCGGGCAAGCAAGCAGGCACGAAAAAGGTAATGCCCTCGTGCTTGATGATGCCTTCGCCGTTCGATCCGATGGCTTCCGCAACGGCACAAAGAATATCGTTCTTTTCTATCATAAGTTCTCTCCCCTCCTTTAAATATTTTTAGGTGATACGCTTCACCAGCTGATTGACAGCGAAACGCCATTTGTACATACAATAATCGTAAGCAATGAAAAAGAGCGTGCCTGCGACCAAAATAATCGGGATAATGTATTGATCCACAAACGGGATTGTCGTCACCATACCAAAGGTGAAACGCCAAACAAGGTACATCGCCCCGTCAAACCAAAGGGCTTTGATCCCGCACGCCACCCAGCGGTTGATTTTCACCTTTAACTGCAACTCGTTCACCAACGGATGTAACCCGAAAAAGACGATAAACGGCAGTAGGTCGAAGAACCGAGCCACGTTAAATATCAAGGACAGTATGCAGGTGGCAACGTATGCCAGTGCAAACCCGCGGTAGCTGTTTTTCGCAAGCGGGAGCATCAAGGCAATGCACGCCAAAAGGTACCCTGTAAAGAGTAGCACCGCCGAATATACCCCGATGGTTAGGCATATAGTTGCCAAGGCGCAGGAAAGCGCCGACAACGCAATTTCATAAGCCGAAATTTTTTTCATACCCTGAAAATCATCTACAACCGCAACAAAGGCTAAACAAGCAATCCACACAAAGATAGGTATAACAGCAGGAAATACAATTCGAACAACCACTCCCCCCCATTTGATCGTCGTAATGTCCGTTCGCGTAAGGGTTTTGTTGTTGATTTTGGTACGCCTGTTGCTGTTGATAATCGTTTTTGGCGTTCATTTTACCGTACGCCGCACGATATTTGGCGTTTTCAGGATCCATTTGCATCGCAATTTCCAATTGCTTTTTGCTGTCGTTCGTCCAGTTTTTCTTGTAGAATACCGCCGCCTGAAGGTAGTGCCATTCTGCCGTGCGTTCGTTGAAATCGTCCAAACGAGCCTGCGCCTCCGACAGCTTATTTTCCTTCAACAATGCCGCAATTTCCTCAAAGGAATTTTGTCCCTGCGTATTTTTTTCCTGTTCCTTTCTTGCGGAAAGGATTTCCTGATACGCAACGTCCAATTTCGTCAGCATACGCGCCGCTTCGTTCCCTGCTTCGCCATCCTGCCAACGCTCCTCGCGGTATTTTTCCTTTAACTCGTTATAGCGAGCCGTAATCTCTTCATCCGTCGCAGTTTCGCTAACACCGAGCAATTCGTAAAATTCTTTCATAATTTATACTCCTAAAAGGCCTTTCGCCTTATTATTTTTCCTCTTTAGTTTCCGTAGTTTTTTTCGTTTTATCCTTGGGACCACATTTTCCGTTGCACCCACACCCTTCCATAATCCGTTTCGTCATCATCGGCAAACCGCGAAGCAGGATATTATCCGACAAATCACGGTTAAAATGGAAGGTCAGCTGGGACAAATTCTCCCTGACATCAAAGAAAATGGCGTTGAAAATATACCGCACCTCGTCCCCGTGTTCGCCTTGCAGCAACGCCTTTCGGCAATCCGCACCATAGGCAAGCACGAAGGGGTTGTACGCGCCTTTTTTCTTATCCTTGTCGTAATCGTCCAAGGCATCGATGAGGTAAATCCACTTCCCAAGCGCATAACAAAGGTTGTACGATTGTTCCGTCTTTTTCTCACCCAAGGCGTAGTCGGAAAATTGTGCAAGCATCGTTGCCGTAGCATCCGCCGCCCTATCCACGCTGTCTACCAGTGCCTTTTCCACCTTTTCCTGGGTGTGCATATTTTCACGCACGATACGGGCAATCTCGGGATAACGCTTTTTCACCCTGCGGTAACCCTTTTTAAACCACAACCGTTTGCCCCTACCTTTGTCGCCGTCCGCAATGTCGTCGGTATATTTGAAATAGACAAGAGCGGTGTTTAACGCGCCAAGCTGACGAGTCAGCTCGTCCACCTCCGCCATTTGACGGGAACGAATGCAATGGGTTAAGCAATGGGATTTTTCAATTTTTACGTCAATGCCTGCCAAATTGTGCAGTAAAACGGACAAAAATGTCACGTCGTAGGAAAGCCCCATGCGGGCACTTTGCCCACATACCTCGGCGATCCCTTTACACACACCGCAATACATTGCGCGATACAATTTATCGTCTTTTATGAATAAATACGGTGTATCCGTGCGGACGTAACCAAACATACTTTGCCTCTTTTTACTGACTTTACAATGCTAATTATACAATATTTTTACCAAAAAAACAACCGAAAAAACCATTCCGTCTCATTCTTCACAGAATAAGACGGATTTTTTCACCAATTTATCAAATTTTTACTCTTCGTCGGGTACAGGTACGATTTCACCGTCAACAAAACGAATCAATGCGTCCGCCATTTTGGCAAGATCGTTGGCGATTACCGTCTTGAAACGCAAGGGGCGGTAACGGATGGCAAGCAAGCTCTTGGGCGGTTTCATCGCCGTCAAAAGGTTCAAACGCTTGATACCCTTAAAGCTGTCCTTAACGTCGTTGCCCGACAATGCGTACAATACGTCTTGAGGGAATTTGTAGGGGTTTGCCGTCGAAAGCACTACGCTGGGCACCTTGTCCTTTTCGTTTTGCTTTTCCACAGCCTCCCTATATTTCATGTGTCCTGCAAGAGCAACACCCGTGTGGGTATCCATTGCGTAGCCGTATTCGTCAAATACCTCGTACATTGCCTCTACCGTATCGTCCTCGGAAGCGAATGCCGCGAAGAATTCCTTGTCCAAAATCGCCTTTTCCTGCGAGGTGATCGAATACTCTTTATCCGTAGCGAGCTGTTCCATACGCTTTGCGGTCAAATCCGCATCTCTACCGCTGATTTCAAAGATCAAACGCTCTACGTTAGACGAGGTCAAAACGTCCATAGACGGGGACATGGTACGCAGTAAATTGCGTTTTGCATCATAAACACCCTTCTTGAAGAAGTCCGTCAAAACCTTATTGCGGTTGGATGCACAAACAAGTTTTCTGATGGGCAAGCCCATCTTTTTCGCATACCAGCCAGCCATCAAATCGTCAAAGTTCCCCGTGGGTACAACGAAGTCGATTTCGTCGCCCATTTGAATTTGTCTAAACCCTACCATATCCACGTAAGCGGAGAAATAGTAAGCAATTTGGGGGATAATTCTACCGATGTTTACCGAGTTCATCGTGGAAAGGCGTACACCCTTTTCCGCAACTATGCCGTTGAGCTTTTCGGATACGAACAGGCGTCTAACCGATCTTTGACAATCGTCAAAATGCCCCTTTACAGCGGTAACGCTGACATTGTTACCATCCTGCACGCACATCTGAAGGCGTTGCATCTTCACCACTCCCTCGTCGGGGTAAAATACCGCTACCTTCACACCAGGTACGTCACGAAACGCCTCCAAAGCCGCCTTACCCGTATCACCGCTGGTTGCCATAAGGAGTAAAATTTCCTCCTTTACACCTGCGATTTCACAGCTCTTTTTCAAAAGGGCGGGCATCAATTGAAGGGATACGTCCTTAATCGAACAGGTCGGGCCACGGAAAAGCTCTAACATATAAAGTCCCACTTCACCGTCTACCTTAACAAGAGGCACGGGATCGTCACCGTCGAATTTTTCGTACGCCTTTTCACATACGTCCTGTAAAAAATCCGCACCGAACTCTTCGGCAAAAAATTGCTGCATAATAAACGCCACGCGTTCGGCATAGCCCATATCCGCCATACCCTGCATAGCCTCTGCAGAAACGATGGGGAAGGTTTCGGGTACGTATAAGCCCCCATCCTTTGCCATACCTTGCAAAATCGCTTCTGCACCCGTTACTTTTTTGCCCCCTCTCGTGCTGATGAAGTACATATCGTTTACCTACCTTTGCGTATTTTTTATCGTCCTAATTTTTAACACACAAAACGGGCAGTCCGTCGGCTGCCACATTTTTATTTGGTTCTTTTGCAATACATTGTATCTTCGTTCGGTAAAAACCGCCCTATTGTATATGCGGCGAGGAAAAACGTTTTTCCCTCGCCGCTAAATAAGTATCTTTGGGGTAAATCGCTTACGCTTCCAAATATTTGCTTACGAAATCAGGAAGTTCTTCCTTCGCAGCGGTAACGGAAACGGTTACGGTAACGTTGGTATCCTTCGCAACCTTTTCAAGCATATAGAAGAATGCCGCCATTTCTTGTACGGGTTTGCCAGCGATACGAACAACGCCGTCAATGAATACATATTCGTTGTCGTGATTGCCTGCGATAACGCCTTTGATGAAGCCGCAAAGAGCTGCTTCGCCTGCGATGTCAAAATCGCTGGTGTCGATGAAACGCACTTCGCGTTCCAAATCATACATACCGCGTTTGCTGTCGGTGATGAAAATCATATGGCCTTTTGCAACGGAAACGGTTGCGTTTGCCGCGTCAATCATCATTTTGGTTTTACCTGTACCTTTTGCACCGTAAATAACTTTAATCATAATAAAACTCCTCCCATATCTATGGTTTTAACCGAGGGAAACGTGCCATCCGCTTCGGTTGTATATAGTTTAGCAAATTTTAAAGAGAATTTCAAGACCTTTTTGAAAAATTTTTTCGCATTTTTGCAAATTTTTTTTCGTTTCTCACAAAAAAATGCCCCACGGAACCATCCGCAGGGCTATTTTTCTTATTTTAATTCGGAAACAAAACGCTTGATACGGGCAAGCCCCGTCTTGATATCCTCTTCACTCAAAGAATAGGACAAGCGCAAGCAATCGTCTGCCCCAAAGGATACACCGGGTACCGTGGCTACCTTTTCCGCATCCAACAACGCATCTGCAAACTCGATCGAGTTCGTCAACACTTTACCTTGATAGCTCTTGCCGTACAAATCGCTGATAACGAGCATTACGTAGAATGCACCGTCGGGTTCTACCGCCTGCACCCCGTCAATCTCCGAAATCAAGCTCAAAAGGGTGGCTCTTCTCTTATCAAACACCTCTACCATCGCCTGAATTTCTTCTTCGGGTGCATTCAACGCCTCGATGGTTGCGTATTGTGAAATGGAGCTTGCGTTGGAGGTAGCGTGGCTTTGGAAGGAGTCAATCGCCTTCGCAACGTCCTTGGGCGCCGCCAAGTAACCCACACGCCAGCCCGTCATGGCATACGTTTTCGATACACCGTTGACGGTGATTGTTAAATCCTTCATTTTCTCGCTTACTTTCGCAATCGAGAAGGGTTTTACACCATTGTAGCAAAGCTTTTCATAGATTTCGTCCGCAAGCACGAAGATTTCCGCTTCTTCGCACACCTTTGCAATGGCACGCACCTCTGCCTCGTCGTACACCGCGCCCGTGGGGTTGGAGGGGGAGTTGAAGATAAGCATCTTCGTCTTGGGGGTGATTGCCGCCTTCAATTCCTCGGCGGAGAATTTATACTTGTTTTCCTTCTTGCAGGAAAGGTATTTGGGGACACCGCCGCACACCTTTACTACCTCGGGATAGGTCAACCAGTAGGGCTCGGGGATAATCACCTCGTCGCCTTCGTCCAAAAGGGCATAGCAGGCATTGAAGATAGAGTGTTTGGCACCGTTGGAAACGATGATTTGGGAAGGCTCGTACTCTAAACCGTTGTCCTTTTTGAACTTGTCGCAGATGGCTTTACGCAAGGGCAATAACCCCGACGAAGGGGTGTATTTCGTATGGCCTGCATCCAAAGCCGCTTTCGCCGCGTTGATGATATGTTCGGGTGTGTTAAAGTCAGGCTCGCCAACGCTGAAGGAAACAACGCTTTCCCCGGCCTGCTTCATCGCCTTTGCCTTCGCCGCAATCGCGAGCGTCAACGAGGGGGATAGGGTGGACATTCTTTTTGCTACTCTACTTTTCATCTGTATTTTCTCCGTCTTATTTTTTCCAACTGTATTATTGTACTCTTTTTTTAAAAAGAATGCAACTTATTTTACACGATTTTACGAAAAATAATCGACAAATTTGGAGAAAGTTTACTTTTGTATTTACTTTTTCGATTGAAATAATCGATAAAATACCGTTTTGGACAGCGAAAAGAAGTATTTCCCCAAGGGGTATTGCTTTTCACCCTTCCACATGATATAATATAGGTGAATAGGATTCGCGTAATTTACACGCCGTGTTAAAAACCAAGGAGGAATTTTTATGAAAGCTTATCAATTACAACCTGATGAAGTCATTCGATTTCAAGCCCCCGTTTTCCAAATCAAAGAGGAAGACAATATCCCTACCGAACTTACCTTGACCAACCTCAATTTCATCTTCGTCACGGAAAGAAAGAAATTTTTGTGGTTTAAAAGAAAGAACCGCACCGTGGTAATCCCCAAGGAGCAGGTGAAAACGTACAGAGAATTGCCCGAAATCAAGCAAACGGATACATCTGTAAAGATTTGCTTCGCGAAGGAGGATTACATAATCGTCTTTGATACGAAAAAGGATGCACGCAATTTCGTCATCAACGCGTGGGAAATTGTGACGGGTAAAACGGTGTTCGAAAGGAATTTGGACAAGCTGAAGGACGCCCTCGACCTCGTGGATGAAAAGCTACATATCAACATCGCGGATATTGTAAAAGCGGGATTGACGCAGGGCATGTCCGGGTTCATTTGCCAAACGGCAAAGAGTTTGTTCTCTTTCAAGAAATCGTAAACAACAAAAAAATCGGAAGTGGTTTCCCATTTCCGATTTTTTTTGTTTATTCTTCCGAAGAAGCCAAGAGGGCTTCTCTGTCAGCAATTGCCAACGCTTCTACCATGCTGTCAATATCCCCCGTCATAAACGCCTCTAAATTGTATTGGCTTAACCCGATACGGTGGTCGGTGACACGGCTTTGCGGGAAATTGTAGGTACGGATACGCTCGCTTCTATCCCCGGAGCCGACCATACTACGACGGTTTTCCTCACGCTCCTTGGCGTTTTGACCGTTGTAAAAATCATACACGCGCGAACGCAATACTTTAAACGCACGCTCTTTATTCTTCAGCTGGGAACGTTCGTCCTGACAGGTTACCACGATCCCCGTCGGGAAGTGGGTGATACGCACCGCCGAGGCTACCTTGTTGACGTTTTGACCGCCTGCACCGCCCGAATGGAATATATCGATACGGATGTCCTTATCGTTGATTTCCACCTCGACCTCTTCCGCCTCGGGAAGCACCGCAACGGTTGCCGCCGAGGTATGGATTCTACCTTGTGTCTCGGTAGCAGGTACGCGTTGAACACGGTGAACGCCGCTTTCATATTTCAACATTTTATACGCACCAACGCCCTTGACGTTGTAGATGGCTTCCTTCACACCACCAAGCTCCGTGGCGTTGATGTCCATTTCCTCTACACGCAAGCGGTGCGCCGCACAGTAGTTGAGGTACATACGGCAAAGCTCCCCTGCAAACAAAGCGGCTTCTTCGCCACCCGTCCCAGCGCGGACCTCTAAAATGCAGCTTCTTTCGTCGTTTTTGTCCTTGGGAAGGAGCAAAATCTTCAATTCGCCAACGATAGCGGGCAATTTTTCCTTGCAGGCGTACCCTTCGTCCAGGAGCATCTTTTTCATTTCCTGGTCGGTTTCCATTTCCGCCATATCAAAAGCGTCCTGCATTTCACGTGAAACGGTTAAGTATTCCTCATACTTTTCCACCGTCTCCGTGAGGTCAGATTGCTCCTTCGAATACTTCTGCCAGGTACCCATGTCCGCGATGACCGAGGAATCGGCAAGCTGCTCGGATAAAAATTGATAACGTTTTTTGATGTCGTCTAATTTTTTAAACATATCCTTTCCTTTTGAAAACTACGCCCGATTTTCGGGCGTAGAAGCATTTTTACAGCACAATTTTTACGTAACGGTCAATGCCGTTGAAGTCCTTAATAATCATCGAATAGGCGTTGCCACGGAACATCTTGACAACGTCCGCCGCCTGCCCTGCGCCAACCTCCATGATCAGCGTACCGCCACGGTTGAGGTGTTTACCTGCCTCCGAAGCGATTCGACGGTAGATATCCAAACCGTCCGCACCGCCATCCAAAGCCAAGTGCGGTTCGTAATCCTTCACTTCTCTTTGAAGGGTGGCGATTTCCGCCGTGGGGATGTAAGGAGGGTTGCTTACGATGATATCGAAACGGCCACGGATACGTGAGAATAAATCCGATTGAATGAACAGGATTTCTTCCGCTTCGTTTTCCGCCGCATTTTCCTTGGCAAGTTCCAACGCGTCCGCGCTGATGTCTACGGCGGTCATTTTTACCTTACGGTTGCTCTTTTCCAGCTCTTTGTAGATAGAAATTGCCAACGCGCCGCTACCCGTACAAAGGTCAAGGACACTGTTCCCCTCTTCCGCCGCCGCAACGACCATCATTGCCATTTCTTCCGTCTCGGGACGAGGGATCAATACCCTTTCGTCCACCTTGATTTTATAACCGCAAAAATCGGTGTCACCGATGATATACCAAAGCGGTCTACCCGTCAAACGCTCGTCCGCGATACGGATAATTTCTTTGGCTTGGGCTACCTTGAGAATTTTTTCCTCCGTCGCCACCGAGCTCTTCGGGATATCCAACACCAACGAGAAAATCCATTCGGCATCCTCTTCGTCGATATTGTTGTCGGTGAAGCGCTTTTTCGTGTTTTTCAACAGCGCGCTCATTTTACCGGAGGTAGCGAACACTCTTTCAGGAATGGTGGGATCGGAATCCATCGCAAGCACCGTCTTAAAGGCGATGATGGCACATTCAATCATACCGTCCTCGGGTTCGCAGGTCGTCAAACGCTGCAACAACAGCCCAGGGAGTTTAAAAATGAGGAACAGCTTACATTTCGTCTTTGCAAGCAAGCGCAACACTTCGTAGGAAACGCCCGCTACCACAGGGAGCATCAGGATTTTTAACCCAAAACGGATTGCGTTGTCGATTTTTTCGTGCCCCGTATACAGCCAACCTGCCACGAAAACGTTGACAAGGGAGAACACGAGGATACTCACCAGCATAACGAGGAAAAGGAAGGTCGTACCGCAACGATCATGCACACGAGAACAACCGCGTACGTTTTCAATCGTCAGTTCTTTTCCCTCTTCGTAGCAGGTAATGGTCTTATGCTCTGCGCCGTGACACATATACACACGCTTCAACGAAGGAATAAGCGAGATCGCCAAGATATATAATATGAATATAACGATACGGATACCGCCTTCCGTGAGGTTGAACCAAAGCCCTTTCAAGCCCGTATCCGTTTTATCAAAAATGGATTTGGGTAAGAATCCTGTAACGTATTGCGGCAGCCAAATAAAAATCAACATCGCCAGCAATACGCCGAGCACAACGGCAACGCCGCTCAATAAACTATCAAGGCTGATTTTGTGTTTTTCTTCCAGCCAATGTGCCGCCTTGGTTTGTTCCTCATCGTCTGCAACAGCGACGTCCGCGCTTCGCATCAGGACACGGTTACCGTCCACGAGGGAGGTAATGAAATTGCAAACGCCGCGCACAAAAGGCACGCGCGTAATCTTTTTACGTTGTTCGGGGGGTGTTAAGCGTTCGGATTCGATTTGAACCACGCCTTCGGGATCACGCACAGCCGTCGCCATCGAGCGTTTGCCACGCATCATAATCCCTTCCATAACCGCTTGCCCACCGATGTAGGTACAGGTTTTTGTTGTTTTTTCTTTTTTCATAAAATCACCAAGATTGTTATAGTGAAGTTTTCGCTTTGCGTAAGTGAAGCTGGCTACGCCAGTGAAGTTTTGCGTTCCGCAAAGTGAAGTTTGCCTGACGGCAAGTTGTGGCTACTATTAAATATAGCAATAACTTTTACGAAGTAAAAACTTCACCAAGATAATCTTGGAGCTAATAAAGTGTCTTTTTCCTCGTGTTTATAGATAGTCTCATGCATTCACTAAAATATATGAATTCTACCACAACTTTTACAAAGTAAAAACTTCACTACACGAAGTGTAACTTCACTCGTTTACGAACTTCACTGTGGCAACGCCACTACTTCACCTACTACGCAGAAATGCGCCGCAAATACACCGTTAAAAGTAGAAAGGGGTTTAGGATTGACATCCTAAACCCCGACGGTTTACCAATTAAAGACCATATCTCTTTTTGAACTTATCGACACGTCCACCGGTATCAACCAACTTTTGCTTGCCCGTGAAGAAGGGATGGCAGCTGCTGCAAATATCTACCTTCAAAACGTCGCCTTCTTTCGTCGTACCGGTCTTGAAC
>JAZRFV010000070.1:0-17274 GCA_045643825.1 Candidatus Scatosoma sp. | reverse complement strand
TTTGCTAGTGAACGCCAACGTGGACGCCAAAGTTTTGAGAATATTGAAGGGCTAATTTGCGCGCAAAATAAGTTGAATATGGAGCGGATTGTTTTTCTTTGGTATTTTATTTATCTCGTTAATATTGTGTCATAAAACGCAAAATAGGCATACCATGTACGAGTTTAAGGGGGTTTTATGGCCTATAAAGTATATAAAAAGTTCTGTCTAAGGCAAAACGGGGGGGTATCGTTTTCCATATGAAAGAATCGTAACACAAAAGAAATAGCCGCGCGAAGAATTGTAATATAGGTTAAAAAATTGCAAATATAGGAAAAAAATTCCAAAGACAGGATAAAAAGCCTATGATATAATTATAGTGATAGAATACTGGATGAAATAGGGCTGGTTAAAAAATAGAAAATAATGGATTCGTGAAAGGAAAGCATATAAAAATCACAATGCAGTGTGTAAAGGCCTTTATCTAGAATACATGTTTTTGCAATGGAGTGAATTTATGGAGAAATATGAAGAGCTTAAATAAAAATCACATTCTTTTTTAATTCGGACGTTATTACCAATTCAACAAGCGAGAGTGCGGATGATTTGGGCGAATGGAATAGCGATTGGTTTGTTCCATCTAAGGAGGCATAATGAGAAAGATAGCGAAAAAAATTGGCGTTTTGGCTTTAATTGGATTGAGCACTTTGAGCGTTTGCGCTGGTTTGAATGAGTTGAACGCAACAGCGGAAACGAACGTGGTGTACGTATCAGCGAGCGGTAGCGATGAAAATGAGGGGACGAATGCTGCACCTTACGCATCCTTTCAATATGCTTTGGAACAGGTACCCAATGGCGGGACGATTGTCTTGCAGGATAGCGTTCCCGTGGGGAATTGGACGACGCACGGTAAGGCGGTAACGGTCACGGGCGGCAGCTTAGATGCAACGGCGTTCACTTCCTTTCAGATCCGTGATCACGTTACGTTTACGGACGTTGCATTGTTGGTAAATGCAGGTGAATATATTTGTGCAAACGGCTATTCGGTGGTAATGGGTGAGGGGGTAACCTTGAGCAATGCGGTCGACGTTTATGGCGGCGGCACGCCCGATACGAGGGTAGCAGGTACGGATCTAACGTTGCTTTCGGGTACTTATAGATACGTGTATGGCGGTAGCCTTATGGGAACGGTAGAGGGCGATACGCACCTTACCATCGGCGGCACGGTCAATGCAGGGATTGACGTTTCCAATCACAGCGGCGTAAACTTCTTTTTTGGCGGTGGGTGCTCGGATACGGTTACAGGCGACACCTATTTGACTTTTGGCGGAGCTGCAAAAGCAACGCATTTGTTTGGCGGTTCGCTTGGGGCGGAGAGTACGATTGGCGGTACCGCGAATTTAACCGTAACGGGCGGCGCGTCAATGAGTATGTACGGCGCAAGTAAGGACGTTAATACGGGGTGCGACGTAAAGCTTACGGTGACGGGCGGTACGTTCGAGCAGGTCTTCGGCGGATCTTGGGGCGCCTCGTTGACGGGAGACGTTGACGTGCGTGTTCTCGGCGGTACGATTACTCGCCGTATCTACGGCGGTTGTTATAACGATACCGAAGGTTTGTCTTTTGCGTCAAATTATTCCGTGAACGGCAATATTGATTTGGCGTTGGGAAGCGGAGCGAGCATTACGTACAAAGGGGAAAATGACAACAGCGTGTATGCACATTCTCGCCATAGCACGAATTCTTCTACGGAAAATGCAAATTTAATTTTTGCTGATGAAACGATTTACAATCATTACAAAACAGGCTCTTTAAAACTGAAAACACAAGATAGTTTTGGAATGAATTTTATTATCGGCTCGTTGTCCGTTGCTGATGAAATACATTATTACAGCTACTTGGTGGACGACGGTGTGATTACGCAAATATGCGCGGAACATCCAAATCTTGCGGCGACGGCGGCGATTTCGATGGATAGCCATAACGGCTTGCAGTATACGGGGGCGGAAATTACGCCCGTATGCATCGATTACAGCAACGATTGGGAATATGATAAATTCGATGTTTCGTATGCGGACAACGTAGAGGTGGGTACAGCTAGCTACACACTCAGCGTGGGGGATTTTACACTCACGCAACCCTTTGAAATATACGATGCGCCTACCATTTTAGGCGGTAGCGTTCGCCTTTCCGAGCCTGCGGGACTTCGTTTTCAGTCGAAGGTAGAGGATGCGCTTGTGGCAAAGGGGGCAACCTTTGGGACGCTGATTATTCCCAAAGCTGTGCTTGGGGACGAGTCTTTGACGGTTGCAACGCAATCGGTACGTGATATTCCGCAAACCAAATGGGCAACGGAGAGCGTAAAAGTGAATAATCCTCAGGACTACGAAGAGGGTTTTGCCTATTTTAATGCAGTTTTGACGAAAATTCCTGCTGAGCATTACGATAAGGTAATGGTTGCACGTAGTTATGCGTATTTAGACGGGGCGTATTATTATTCCGAACCAGTAGAGCGTTCCATTGCGCAGGTTGCGGCGTATGCAATCCAAGACGGCTACACAAATAGCGTTTTGTATTCCTACGTAGATACGGCGCTAGCGGATGAAACCCTTATGATGGAAAGTAAAATTGAAATCAAAGAGGGGCGTTCCTATTCGTTAAATCTGACAGGGAATAGGGGATATGCAGTCGTTTGGCAGTCCTCTAACGAAAGTGTTGCAGTGGTGGATAAAAATGGTAAGGTGAGTGCGCGCGGAGCGGGTACGGTTACCATTACGGCAAAGGTCGGCAACAAGATGGCGGAATGTGTTTTTGTCATTAAGGAAAGCTGGTCTGGGCGTTATTAAGGTATAGAAGTAGAGTTAGGCGATAAGTATTGCAATTGAGGTAGTAAAGTGAAAGATAATTTTTTCAAAAAAGCCGTTCCTGTTTGGCAAAAAGGGAAGGAGAATCAATTACACACAAGATGTGTGTTTTTTGCGACGTTTGAAGGTAGCGCAGATGCTACGTTAAAGGTTGCGGCAAGCAACGTATATAGAGCTTTTGTAAATGGACAGATGGTAGGCGTTGGGCCTGCTCGTTCGGCGCACGGACGTTTTCGCGTAGATGAGTTACCCCTTCGTAACTTACAAGAAAAAAACGTGGTTTTCATTGAGGCGGTGGCGTACAACAGCTACAATTATTGCCACTTGTATCAATCGGGCTTCGTTTGCGCGGAAGTGGTAAGGGAGAACCTTCCAATTGTATGGACGGGGAGAGATTTCATCGTCCGTGAATATGAGGAAAAGAAGCAAAAGGTATGTAAATACAGCTACCAGCGTCCTTTTACGGAAATTTATGATTTTGAGCGCCCTCCTCAGGAAACGTATCTCGATTTTTCTCCCAATGGGGCGGAAGTGGAAAAGGAATATCCCGTACAGGTTGAGGATAAATTATTTGAGGCGCGCAACGTTTCCTATCCTTCCTACGAGTTTTTCCCTGCGCAGGAAATGGAGAGCGGAGAATATTTCATCGAAAAAGACTTACCTGAAACAAACCCGTGGATATTGAAAGAAAGATTGCGTATTTTCCCCAAGCACGAATGGGAGAGCGACAATAGTTCGTTTTTGCAGCGTTTAACCTATCGCAAGAAGGAATTAGAGAATACGATTTCGGAAAGGGAATACGTTTTGTATAATTTTGATTTTGTACATACGGGCTTTTTGCGCCTTGAATGTACGACCTTGGAAGATAGTGTGGTGTTGGTATCTTTTGATGAAATCGATTTAAATACGGATGAAAATGCTACGGCGAATATTAGAAGTGACCGTATGGGTTCGGTAAACGTAATTGAATATCGTTTAAAAGCGGGGCAAACGTATGCGCATACGACGCTTGAACCATACACAGCGAAATACATCAAGGTGCACGTAAAGAGCGGTAAAATCGGAAACGTATCCGTAGGGATACATACTTATGAAAATCCCGACGCGGAAGGCTTTTTGTTTAAAACTGACAATGAAAAGTTAAATGCAATCGTTGAGGCGGCGCGTCAAACTTTCAAACAAAATGCTTTGGATATTCTTACCGACTGTCCTTCCAGAGAACGTGCTGGCTGGCTTTGTGATTCCTATTTCTTAGGGAAATCGGAACAACTGTTTACGGGGAAGAACAAGGTAGAACGTAATTTCTTAAACAATTACATTCATGCAAAAACAAAAAGTATCCCCGAAGGCATGGTGCCCATGTGCTATCCTGCGGATTTTACAGATGGATCCTATATCCCGAATTGGGCTTTGTTCTATATTATCGAGCAGTACGATTATTATATTCGTTGCAACGACGACGCCATTTTACAGGAATCTAAAAATAAGGTGTTGGGCATTGTTGAGTTTTTTGATAAATACTTAAACGAGCAAGGGCTTTTGGAAAATTTGGAAAATTGGGTGTTCGTGGAATGGAGCAAAGCGAATGATCCCGAATTTACGGCAGGTATTAACTATCCCTCGAATATGCTGTATGCGATGGCGCTTGAATGTACGGCGAAAATGTACGGCATTGACGAGTATCAAAAAAGAGCGGAAGAAATCAAAAAAATCATTCGAAGAGACAGCTTTAACGGGGAATTTTTTGAGGATAACCGTATTCGTGAAAACGGGGAACTGGTATTGAAGGGCCACTGTTCGGAGACCTGTCAATATTATGCCTTTTTCACAGGTGTAGCGACCAAGGAAAGCTATCCCGAGCTTTACAAAAACTTGATGGACAACTTTGGCGCGAAACGAATCCAAGAACAGGTGTATCCGCACGTACATAAATCGAATGCCTTCATCGGCAACTACTTACGCTTGATTATGCTGAACGAAAACGGAAGCAAATATAAGATTGCCGAAGAATGTGTGGATTATTTCTATTACATGGCGAAGGCAACGGGTACTTTGTGGGAAAAGAACGATCCGTATGCAAGCTTGGACCACGGGTTTGCCTCTTACGTTGCAAATTTACTCGTGGATTATTTGACGGGGTACAGAGGAAGGCACGGTAAAAAATTGTTGTTTTCAAAACCTGCGGTCGATATGAATTGTACGTTGCATTTGCCTTTGGAAAACGGATTTTTGTATTTTGAACGAAAAGACGGAAAGACGGTGTGTACATATCCGGAAGAATATACAGTGGAAGAATTATAAGCAAACAAAAAAGGAGAATGGTTATGATAACCTATAACGACTTATACTATGTAAAAGATGGCAAACCTTGGTTTCCGATTTCGGGGGAATACCAGTATTCGCGTGCGGATGCGAGATATTGGAAAGAGGGTATTGCGAAGATGAAAGCGCAAGGGATTGACGTCGTGGCAAGCTACGCCTTTTGGTTGCATCATGAGGAAATCAAAGGGCATTTCGACTTCCGAGGCAATCGCAACCTGAGAAGATTTTTGCGTGAAATCAAAGAGGCAGGGATGCTGATGTGCTTGCGAATCGGCCCTTGGGTACACGCAGAAGCAAGAAACGGCGGGTTCCCCGATTGGATTTACGAAGAGAATTGTAAAACGAGATCAAACGATCCCGTGTATATGTCCTACGTGGAAAGATACTTCAAGGAGCTGTATAAACAATGCGACGGGTATATGTATTCGCAGGGCGGTCCTATTTACGCAATTCAGGTAGAAAATGAATACAGCCAATGGGGCGTACAAGGGGAAGATATTAGCGATAATCACATTAATGCGCTGATCAAAATGTTGAAAGAAATTGGATTTGACGTACCCGTGTATTGCGCTACGGGCTGGGGTAAGGCTGCCATTGGGGATGCGATCGCCGTTTGGGGCGCGTACGTAGAACAGCCTTGGGATAGAACGATAGGGGAATTGCCTCCCTTACAGCCTTTCTTATTTTCCCCGAATCCAAACGATGAAAACATCGGCAGCGAAGCGGGAAAAATTACCATGGACGCGGATATCGCCAAATTAAAATTCCCGTATTCCACGGTAGAAATTAGCGGCGGCGGGCAGGTAACCGACCATAGAAGGCCGATCCTTGGCGGAACGGAGCATGGCGCTGTTACGATGTGCCGTTTGGGGAGTGAAGCTTCTACCATAGGGTATTACGTATTCCACGGCGGTATGAATCCCATTGGGGCGTTGACCACGATGCAGGAATATTTTAGAGAAGGCCCGCTTGTACCCGGATTTTGCAGTGATTTGCTGGAAATCAACTACGACTTCCAAGCTCCAATCAGCCAGTACTCTAAGGTGCGTGAAAAGGCAGGGGAGTTTAAATTGTGCAACTACTTTGCCCGTGAATTTGGCGTAGAACAAATGCGGGTTAAGTTCTTTGAGGACAGCCCGAGCGATCCTACCGACCTTACAAGCTTGCGTTATTCGATGCGTTCAAAGGGCAACCAAGGCTTCTTGTTCATCAATAACTACGTTCGCCATTACGACTTGCCTTGCAGAGATTATAAAAACTTTAAGGTAGAATTGGAAAGCGAAACGATAACGATTCCTTCTATCCATTTGGAGAATAAGGAATACTGCGCATATCCCTTGAATATGCCTATCGGGAACGCGGTGTTGAAGTATGCAACGGCTACGCCCTTCTGTACGTTGAACGGAAAGGATTACGTGTTCTGGTCGAAGGACGGGAAGACGGATTATCAAATCGAAGGGGATTTTGACGGAAAAATCATCGTATTGGCAAAGGAAGAAGCGTTGAAGGCGTATAAGTTTAACTATCAGGGCAAAGAGCGCATCTTTATTGCGGACGGTGAGCTGTATCAAACGGAAGACGGTTTACACCTTAACACGTTTGAAAAGCCGATGGTGAAAATATACCCTGCTTTGGAAGAAGCGGTTGCAGGGCTGGAAAAAATAGGCGAAGAAGGGGATTTTGGCATCTATACCGCTCCTTTCCAAGCTGAAGAATGGTCCGCAGAGGTTGTTGGCGTTAAGGATTGCGGTAAATACGTGGATTATGAAATAGCGGTCAAATACAGCGCAGGCAAAAAGGAAAACGGATTCCTTTATATTGACTTTGACGGTGACACGCTGGAATTGCTCATTGACGGCGAAAAGGTGAACGACCATTATTATTTGGGGGTAGATTTTGAAGTAGGGCTTCGTTATTACGAGTTCCCGAAAACGGTTTGCGCAAGAATTTATCCTTTGGATGAAAATAAGATTGTATATTTGCAGAAACTTCCTACCTTCAAGGATGGAAAAGCGATCGGCATCAACAAGGTTTACGCGAAAAAAGAAACCCGTTATCTGTTTTAAGATAACGGGCGTAAGCCGATGGGCATGAAAACCTTAAAAAAGGCGATTAACTATTTAATTGAACCTTTTGCCATTCTCTTGGCGACATATTGTAGATTTCCTTAAAGGCGTTGCAGTACGCGCTTTGCGAGCTGTAATTTAATCGCATTGCAATTTCCAAAATGGACACCTTGGGGTCGAGTAAAAGCACGGTAGAATAGATGATACGGCTTTCGTTTAAGCATTGCACCATCGTTTTCCCCGTATGTTTCTTAAATTCTCGGCAGAGGTATGCGTGGCTGTAATTAAATTCCTTTGTGATGGCTTCAACGCTTCTGCAAAGGTAGGTTTCACTTTTCAATTTCGTAAAAAAGGAATTAATCCATGCCGGATAGGTTGTTTTTTGTAAGAATTTTTTAAAATAAATAGATAAAATTTGGAAAACAACAGCAGTATGTATTTTTTCAAAAATCTCAATGTCGTTTTTGAGATAAGTGCTATAATTTTTAAAGATTTTCAAAGAATGTTCCCAGGTTTCCAGCGATTCTTGCTTTCCATCTAGAACGATAAAGTCTTTTGCCAAAAACTCTTTATACAGGATAGGGGATAAAAAATCGCAACAACGTTTCATTTTTTCCGGGGTAACGTAAATATCTCGGTGAAACGTGGGGGAAGCATCTTCAAAATCTTCATCTCTTGTGATTTTATGCGTATCCTTGGGTTTTATAAGAAGAATTTCGGATAAAGCGTGCGTTTTGATCGGTTGATCGTTTACCCAATGGGTGATTTCACCGTCTATACAATAAGTAATTTCCCAAAAGGAATGGACGTGATGCTCAATATTTCGGTTTAATAATTTTGAGGTATAAAAGTTTTTTTGTATAGTTTTCTCGTCGTAAATCTCAATCATTTTCGTTTTCCCCTTCCTTGTTCACGTATAGTATAACGCATTTTTTCGGAAAAAACAAGGTTTTTTACAGGTATGTCAAAAATTTGCAAAAGTTGGTAAAGTATTTATATAGACTGGAAAGAGAATAGTGTGTTATATTATATTTATATAGAAATAAAAATATGGGAAAAAATTTATTTTTTGCCGTTAGAATGAAAGTTGAAAAAAACAACTTTTTACAATACTTCGGAGGCATTAGAGTCTATGCGGTTGAAAAAATTAATAAGTTATATTCTTTTGACAATATGGTTGCCGATATTGTGTTTGCCCTTATGCGGATTTACAGCCGACGGAGAAGTAAGCATAAAGCATAGCGGAAAAGGCGAAGCGACCTTTTTTATCGACAGCAATCTTGAAAAGGATGCATTTCAACAGAAAATAGAAGCGGTGGTTCAAGATTTGAATGATGCTTCTATTAGCAATGATGGCAGTAACGATATCGTAAAGCTGAAAGGTATTGAAGAAGAAAATGGGCTTTACGAGGTCAACGTTTCTTTTCGTAGAATCGATAAGGTGGATCCTCGCGGAATTGTTTATTTGTATAAAGCTGAAAGCTTGAAAGTGGAACAAAGCGAAGAATGGAAACGTTTGGAGCGTTGGGAACGCGGTGACATTAATTGCACGTCCACGATATTTTACAATCAATTGCCCGGGTTGGTTCAAATTAAAAAGACAAGAGAAGGCGGGCCTAAGCTTGTAATCAAACCGAAGTCTGCCGCGGGTGAAACGTTGTCTGTTAAGAATTTTGCAGAGCAGATTTCAGAGAAGGATCAAATTTTATCCTTCCAACTCTTGGATACGTTGGGGGTGGAAAAAATACAAATTTCCCTTCCTGGGAAAATCACCTATTGCGGGGATAACGTAACAATCATTGATAAATCTACCTTTGAAATAAAGCCGACGACTGTTCCTGCGCAAGTAACGAGAAACAGCACGGACAGCTACGAATCGATTGTAACGAATGAAGAAATCCAAATTTTTGTAGGATATGTAGCGTTTCAAAAGAGTATTAGTCCCTTTACAATTACCGTACTTACCATCGTTGGATTGATGGTTGTTGGCTTGGTTGTATATTCCCTTTATTATTTCTATCAACGAGGGAAAAAGGTACAAGCCTTGGAAGAAGCGAAAAAGGAGTTGGAAAATGAAAGAGAATGTACTGAATGAGAAGAAAACTCCAACAAAGAGAGCTTTAATTTCCAAAGGCTTTAAGGATTTTTACCAAGGTCCTACGTTACGAGGGATTAGAAAACATAAGTTTTTGTATCTGTTAACCTTGCCTGCGATCATTTCCTTGCTGGTATTTTCCTACGCCCCGATGTTTGGTGTTATTATTGCCTTTCAAGATTACGTAAGCGCGGAAGGGGTGCTGGGCAGCGAGTTTGTCGGGTTTAAGAACTTCTACAATATGCTGTTTAATCCCACGATGGTTTCTTATCGGGAAATTAGAAATACGGTATATATTTCCATCATAAGAATTGCCACGAACTTCCCGATTATTTTGTTGTTTACGTTGATGGTGAATGAAATTAAATGTAAACAAGCGAAAGGTTTGGTACAGGCGATTTCCTATATTCCCTATTACATTTCGTGGATTTCGGTCGGCGGTATGGCGTATAACTTGTTCAAGCTCGACGGCGGTATCTTTAACCAAATTATCGTCGCATTTGGAGGAGAAGCCTTTGACTGGTACACCAAGGTGGATTATTGGTGGGGGATACTTGCCGTTTCGTCCTTATGGAAAGGGATGGGGTGGTCCACGCTTATCTATTTATCGGCGCTGAGCGCCATTGATTTGGAATTATACGAGGCTTGCGAAATCGACGGCGGCGGAAGATTGAGAAAGATGATTTCGGTTACGATACCAGGGATTATGAACGTAATCATGATTCAGTTGATTTTGGACGTTGCCAGCGTTTTGTCGGATAACTACGACCAGATTATGGCAATGACGAACCGAGCGGACGCGCTTTCGGAAACAACGAGTGTAATCGGTGCGATTGAATTCAACGCAGTAAGCGGCAGCAGCGGGCAATCGAGGGCAACGGCTTACGGTTTGTTGAGAGGGTTAATCGGTTTGGTCTTGGTACTTGTGACGAATAAGATTGCAAAAAATTCTGGAAACGAGGGGATCATGTGATGAAAAGAAAAAAGATTCGTGCTTTTGACGTAGCGCTTGCCTTTGTTATGACGGTGCTCTCCCTGATTTTCTTGCTTCCCTTTTGGATCATTGTGGTGTCTTCGTTAAGTGAGAACTTACAGTTGATGACCAACGGGATTTCGGTTTGGTTTCAAGGCTTTAACTTTGAGGGGTATCGCTTGTTGTTTGGTTTAAGCGATAAGTTTATCCGCTCAATTTGGGTATCGCTGTATACGTCCTTCTTGGCGGCGCTTTTATCCGTTGTGGCTTGTAGCCTTTGTGCATACGCTTTGTCTAAAAAATATTTGGTGGGAAGAAACGTAATCACCATTTTCGTCCTGATCCCGATGTTCTTTAGCGGCGGTATGATGCCGTTGTATTTGGTTATTCGCGGTATCAACTTATACAATTCGGTATGGGCGTTGATTTTACCTGGGATGGTTTCCAGCTACTATATCGTCTTGGTTCGAAATTTCTTTTATGGAATCAGTGAGAGCTTGGAAGAAGCGGCGCAATTAGACGGGGCGAACGACGTACAAGTATTCACCTATATCTATCTACCGTTGTCCATCCCTATGATGTGCGCAATCGCTTGTATGCGATTCGTGGCGCAATGGAACTCTTGGATGCCTTCCTTGTTGTACGTAGCTCCCACCAGCGAACATTTGTGGACGGTACAGTACGTGCTTCGTCAAATGTTATACGACATGAAGGTATTGGTCGGTGCAAACATAGCGGATGCACCTACGATTTCGGCACAAAACGCCGCTATTGTTGTGGTAGTATTGCCCTTGATTTTGTTGTCTCCCATCTTACACAAGTATTTCACCGCAGGTATGACGATGGGTGCAGTAAAAGGTTAATAAACGATAAAATGCTATGCGTTTATTGTTGTAAAAATTTTTCAATAAGAATGAAAGTAAAATCTAAAGGAGAAAAATTATGAGAAAGAAATTATTAGGAATTTTATGTTTAACGATGGCAAGCACTTGCTTTGTGACTGCATGTGAAAAGCCGAGCGATTCTTCGAGTGGCGGTAGTGGTAGTAGGCCTACGGCAACCAAAATCGTGATTTATGCTGGTGGTTCCAGCGACTTTGCGTGGGTAAAAGGTAGCGCGGAAGCAGAAATTATCGACCACATTGAAGAAAAATATTATGAAGAAACGGGTGTGTTGTTGGATTTTGAAGCGCATTTCTTCGGCCAAGATATGCACACCAAGTTGGATAACGAATTGCAGGGCGGTTCTCAAATCGATATCGCAATTTCCCACACGCGCGGCGGTCAAGGTATTGACGATAAGAGAAAGGGTGAAAACAACCACTACAACCTCTATGACGTATTGGATTATGCGCCCAACCTTTATGCAGCAATCGAAGGGGCTCCTCTTAATTGCTTGACGACGGCTGAAAATGACATTATCGGTATTCCTTCCGTAATCAGCCCTTACAAATTCGGTATCTTGGTAAGAAAGGACTACATGGAACAATGCGGTTATACCGATGATGCAGCAAAAGCAGCAACGGGTGAATATGAATTGGTAGACAATCTTGTTACCTTTGAAGCAATGTGTAAAGCAATGAATGAAATCACGGGTAGCTCGCACGCGGTTACGGGTGCGCCTTGGGATTTGGAAAAGGTAGTTACCATGGGTGCATATACCGAAGCTGGCTATTTCTCTAGCGCAGTTTCCGAGTGCACGGGCGAAAAGATGGTTATGGCAGGTTTTGCTACGCCTGAATACGAAGACGTATTGGCACTTGAATATAAGTGGGCAAAGGAAGGCGTTACCAGCCCAGCAGAAGGTGATTGGTTGCTCGACCAAGGCGAACAAAACTTTGTATCCGGTAAGACGGGTGTATTCGTACTTGACCCTACCATTCAGCACTTGATTACCGTTGCTCGCAGAACGAAGGCGGTAAACCCTAATGCGGAATTCACCGTTTTGGGCGCTTTGACGAAAGATAAAGAATCGACCAAGAAAGGCTTTATGCGTAACCCCGAAGCAACCTTCGGTGCTGTGGTTATGAAGCAGAGTAAAAACGTAAACGAAATTATGGCTTTCTTGAACTGGGTATATGAATCCAAGGAAAATTACAACCTTTGCCGTTTTGGTATTGAAGGTACGCATTGGGTAAATAACGGCGATGGTACGTATTCCTATCCCGAAAATTCTGGATACAGCGTTACGGCTCCTGCATATTCTGGGATTTTGACGCTTGTAGAAAACCAAAGAATGTCCAACCTCGTTTACGACGGATATTCCGCAGAAGAAAAGAGATGGATTAACGATATTGCAGGTAATCCAAATAACTATGTAAAAAATGACGTAATGGATTACTTGTTCACCTCTTCGGATGCAGACAATCTTGCGATGGCGAAAGAAATGACGAGTGTATATCAGAAATTGGCGCTTCCTGCATGGCAGGGTCTTGCAGATCCTACTGCGGCTCATCCTCAAGATGCAAGCAAGAGTTTCTTCAAATATACGATTGATACGTATAACATGGGCGTAAATAGCATTCAGAAGAAATTTACTGCTCAATACAACAATATGAAAGCTGCTAGAGGTAACTAACCCATGTGGGGCTGGATAGCATTTGCCATATTTATAGAATTGTACGCTGTGGGGATGACGGCTTTGGCGAAAAAAAGCCAAATGAAAAATTATGCTCTTTGCCTAATCCCCTTTGTGGCGTTCTTTTACGTGGATAAAATTTTACCCGATGGCTTTAGCGCAATGACGATAAAAATCAAGAATTTTGGGAAATTAGTCATCATTCTTGTGATTATTTCGTTGGGTGCGTACGTTTATATGCAATGGGGCGTCAACAACCTTCCTGAAAAGGAGATAAAACCGATCACACAGCTGATGCTTGTACCGATTACGATCTCTATCATTATCTTTTGGGTTGCGTTGGTGTCCTCCACGCTAACCTTAATGTTTGGCTTTGGATTAGAATTCAAATACGAGAAATTGGTATGTCTCTTGTTTATTTCTATCCCTTTCCTTATGTTTTTTATCAATAAAAACAAGAAAAATTATCAAACAGAATTTAGGAGAAAACCGTGAAAAAACTTATAAGATTTTTAGCTTTAACGCTCGCAACCGTATCTCTTGGTGGTTGTTTTGCAGGGGGCAATAATAATAGTACGGAAGATTCAGACAGTGTAATCACTTCTTCGGATAGCGTAGAAACGCCCGAAGAAACACTTCCTGAAGATTCGCTCATTCACCCCAGCGAAACAGTATATGTAGATGCTGTAAAATCCAAGGATTATGCGGCCATTTCAGAGTCGGTTAAGTATACGACGTACTATTTCGATGCGGAAAATGGGTTGGATAGCAACAGCGGTACTTCCGTTGATGCCCCCAAAAAGACGTTGGATGCGGCAAATACCATCGTAGAAGAGGTAGAGGCGGACGTTCCTACCCAAATCTTGTTTAAGGCAGGTACAACCTTTGAGGGAACGTTAGAGTTGGAATCCTATTATGCAAAGGAAGAATCTCCTTTAATCGTAAGTACGTATGGGGAGACGGAAACGGAGCCTTATGCGACGATTATTGCACCTGATAACGGATGCTCAATTATCTTAAAGGGTGATAACGTACGTATCAGCAATTTTGAATGTACGTCGAACGGCGGCGAAGGGAAACGCGGTATTTATGTAATTACTACCCGTAAGGGCGCAGCAAAAAATATCGTGATTAAAGACAATTATATTCACGATTTTAATTTCCGTTTGGCTAAGTTGGGCGACAACGAATTGCCTACGGGGATGAACCACTTAAACGAACAGGTCGTAACGGCGATTTCTCCTGGATACAGCCGTGATGCCGGCGGTATCATTATGGAGGCAGTTACCCCCAAAGCCGTAGGCCCGTCTTGGTTCGAGGATTTGTGGATTGACAACAATAAAATTGAAAGAGTTTCCCGTCAAGGTATTTGGGTAAACAGCTATTGGGCATATAGACCGGGTGTTACCTGGGGCCACAATCCCTATTATAACGACGACACCTTCTATTATCCTAACAGAAACGTATACGTAAGGGGCAATGAAATGCTCTATACGGGCGGTGACGCAATGGTACTTATCGCTTGTAGAAATTCTATCGTGGAATACAACAAGTGTTTCCACGCATCGGTGCTTGGCCGTGCGGGTCAACCCAATGCAGGGATTTGGTTCCAATCTTGTGTGGATAGCGTAATGCAATTCAACGAAGCGGCTTACACGCATTATAGATACGACGGCGAAGGATTTGACATCGACATCGCTTGTGCAAATATTTTGTTCCAATACAATTATTCGCATCATAACTACGGCGGCGGCTTGTTGTTGTGTAATACCGATGATTACGTTGTTCAATACGATCAAAACGGCGATTATATCTTGGACGAAGATGGTTGTCCTATAGAAAAGAATATCGCAGGCGATTGGCGTAACGTGGTTATCAAAAACAACGTATTTGTTGACAACGGTTGGGCGGACGTACAGTTTGCAGGTAAGGTAGATCAAATTTTATTTGAGAACAATACCATTGTGAAAACGGGCGGTTCCTTCCAAAGCAATGGTTTGACACCTGACACCTTGGACCAAGGTTGGATTTTTGAATCCAAGGACTTTGCGATCGGGATTGGCGGTACGGATTGGACAATTCGTAACAACATCTTCTATTCGAGAAAGGTAAGAGAAGGGGAAGATTATAAGTTCGACTTATCCTATTGTCGTGACGGGAAAGCGGGCTACAAGGTTGAAAATAACGTTTATTACAACTTCTCCGCTGATTTTGAAGAAGCTGTAAAGAAGACGGGGGAAACGAATTTTAGAAAAATCGACCCTCAATTCCAGGCTATGGAAGCAGGAAACGGGTTTGAATACGCAAATAAATTTGTACCCATGAATCCGGAACTTTATAAAGATGCAGCGAAATGTGATATTCTCTTGAAATACGATTTCTTGGGGAATGAGCTTTCCAATCATTTGTATTACGGCGCGATTGGTGTGATGTCGTTGAATTAATCAACGGACGCACAAATTTGTCGCAGTAAGTGTGATACAAAGCAAAATGCACAGTGAACGTGAATGAATTTTAAGGGATAATATCTTGGCTGTGGCTAAATACATAGGTATTATCAATGATAAGTGATGAAAAATAAAATCATAAAGTTATTTTCAACAATATTATTATTGTCTATTATGATACTTGGTGCGTTTTCTTGTTCTAAGCCAGCATCTTTTGCATTAAAGCAAACGGAGTATTGGTTAGATAGATATGAGGAAATTGTAGTCGAGTTAGAGGAAGGGGACGCAAGTGCCTTAACTTGGAAGTCGAGCGATGAAGCGATTGTCACGGCGGAAGACGGTAAATTGATTGCACAAGGCAAGGGTAAAGCAACTGTATCCGTCTCGAACGGCAAGCAGACGGAAAACATCGCGGTTACTGTGCGTGATTCTGGGGTTAAGCCTAAAATCGGCTTTACCGAATTGAATGCTTATATCGGTATATCAACGGAAATCCCTGGCCTTTTGAATTATGCTGGTAAAGAGATGATTGCCGACATAAACTACACCGTGGACTTGGAAGACGACAGCTATATCAGCGTAAACGGCAACACCCTCCAAGGGTTGAAGCTGGGTGAGGTGAAGGGTACCATATCCGCAGAATGGAAGGGCTTGAAACTTTCCCAAAAAATCACCTTCCACGTTTATGAAAGCGTGTATATGACGACGGAAAGCGATACCATTGAAATCCACAACGTAGATTCCAAGTTGGGTCGCGCTTCTTTGGGTATCCACTTGTTTGAAATGGATCAAGAAATTTCCGAATTGATTGAATACCAAATCGTAAGCGGTGAAGAAGCGATCCGCATTGAAAACGGTATGGTTTATGCAAAAGCGGAAGGGCAGGCTGAGGTCAAGGCAAGCTATACCAAGAATAGTATCACTGCAACCGCAAGCGTGCAGGTAACCGTATTGCCCAACTACGTAGAGACGGAAATGGTAAAACCTACGACGCCTTGGACAATTACCTATGAAAAATATACGGAAACCGTAGGCGGAAGACAAGCGGACAATATGTACGCTTATTGTGCAGGCGAAACGGTTAAGCCTGACAACTGCTTTGAACATCGTGTCGTAAACAAAGACGTTGACGTTAAAATCATGGATTTGTACAGACAAGGGTATCGTTACTTTACCTTTGACGTGTACTATACGAGCAACGAAAACTTGATGGTGGGCTGTCACAACCAAACCTATTGGTTGGCAGTTGGTAATATTTTCCGTTCGGACTATTTGAAAATCATCTCGGACGGAGAAGTGACGAATTGTTTGGAAAAGGATAAGTGGATTACACTTTGTTATGATTTGAGAGGTCTTTGGGAAATTGGTTACGGGCTTCCTGCAAACATTTTCTTCTTCGTAAACGACAAAACGTCCACCTCTTATCTGATGAACGTTCGTTACTATTTGGACGATACGTTTATCCCTGATGAAAATCGCGTATATGAAGACAAAGGGGAGTACGTGCAGGCAACGAACGATGAATTTGATATTGCCGTACCTGTTTCCAAATCGTACAGCGTAGCGACGGGCGTTCCTTCCGTAGTGGTAACGGCGGATAGCGTACCTCAATACACGCCTTATGAAGGCAACGTAGGCGGAAGAACGGACGCATACCTTTATCATACGCAAACAAATGGTACGGAAACCAACGCTTTGGTTGTTTCTACCTCGTTAAATACGACCTATGCGGACGGTATTTGGCGTATGTCGCAAAAGGGTGCTTACCTTGCTTGGGATATTTATCCCGAAGAAGATTCAACCGTTACGTTTTCGATAAACGGCGGTAAAAAGAGCATTGCGGTCAAGGTAGGCGAAACCAACGTCTTTGAAGAAGAAAGTTGGCTTACGGTTATCAAGGACGGCGTAAAGCAAAGCGTTTTGACGGCGGGCGAATGGCAAACGGTGGTGA
>JAZRFV010000069.1:0-20657 GCA_045643825.1 Candidatus Scatosoma sp. | reverse complement strand
ACCTTTATCAAAGCGGACATATCACCGCCTGCAGCTTCGTAACCTTTTTTCACCGCATTAACCAAAGTATTGCCGACCAAGATAGTTTTATCAAACCCTGCCTTTGCCAAGCGTTCGCCCAACTGCCCGTTGATTTTTTCCTCTAAAATACCGCATTCCACGATACCAGGGGTTACGATATATCTTTTACCTGTAAAACGCATCAAGGCGGTAATCGCTTCTTCCGCGCCCTTGGGGTTGCAGTTATATCCATCGTCCAAGATATACACGCCGCCATTTTCAATCAATTGCAAGCGGTGGGGTATCGTTTGTATCTTTTCCACACCACGAACAATCTCGTCCGCCGTCATACCAAGCTCGATGGCGATATACACCGCTAAACGGATGTTTTCCGCCGCCATCCTGCCGAGTAACACGGTTTTCATCTCTACCGTTTCACCGAAGATACGCATCTTGAACGAGGTTGCCGCCGCACCCGTATCCACCTCGAAATCCTCGTCGTCTATCACGATTGTATCACCGATTTTATCGGAAAATTCCTTCGAGATGTATTCCTTCAACCCTGCACCGCAAACCACTTTTTTTGCACCGCAGCGCAAGATTTCGCTCTTTTCACGCCAAACGTTTTCAATCGAGCCGAAGCCTTGAATATGTTGTTCGCACACGCCCGTAAATACGGCGTAGTCGGGTTTTACAATGTTGCACAGCTCGGTGATGTCCCCTATCTTGCGTGCGCCCATCTCCGCAATGAAGATCTGCTTTCTATCAAAATCGGGGGAGCACACCGTCTTCGCAATGCCCATCGGGGTATTGTAGGATTCGGGGGTGGCTACCACCGCATACTTTTCAGATAAGATTGTGTTTAAGATGTTTTTAAGGGAGGTTTTGCCGTAGCTACCTACCACGCCGATACGGATAATTTCCTTTTCGTCTAATACCTGCCCTGCTCGTTTTATAAATCTACGGTTTCGTGCTTCTTCATACCATCTCGTTGTAAAGCTGGAGAAAAGCAAAATCGGGGGTGTCAAAATCGGCATCAACGCAAAGGGCACGTAGGCGATTAAGCCGTATAAATCAGAGCCGTTCCATTCCGCAAGGAAACCAAGGAATGCGATGAAAATATACGACACGCAGGCGGTGAAGAAGATATATACGGTAAAGAGCCGTCTTGCTCTACCCGTAAAGCGGGTTTTTACCTTCAAGGCGTATTTCGAATCCATCCGCCAAAAAACAAGCAACAACCCGAAGAAGGGTACGGCGGATACCAACAAAGCACCCTCTACCCCAAGGAAGGAAAAGCAAAGCGAAACAACCGCCGTCGTCAAGGCAAGACACAGCGACAGCACCGCCAAGCGATTGAAATACAGGTTATCCTTTCGCTTTAACCAACGCAAAAAGCCCGTACGCTTATAGCCGCTTTGTTGCAACGCCCCCAACATTTTTACCGTGGAAAGACACAACAAAAGCGTGGTCAATAGGCTTGCGATTATCCTCATGTTATTTTCCTCCGCCAAAAAATTCTTCCGCTATCAAATGAAAGGTCAGCGGATGCGACGCAAAGGCAAAATGCCCGCCGTCCATCGTCAGTAGCCGACCTCTCTTTAAACATTTTAAATATGCCTCCGCCTCTTTTTTCGGCGTGGTCGTATCCTCTCTTCCTTGTACGAGCAGCACCTCGTTTCCTATCCTGCGCGCATCAACGCGTAAGTCCTCGTTGACGATCTTTTTATAGCTCTCACGCATCACGGGGGAAAGCGTTCGGTATTCCTTACTACCAAACTTTCTCTCCGCGAGCTTTGGTGCAAATCGCCGTACCACACGATACGCCTTCACTTTTAGGTGATAACGAAGCCCTCGCCGTAAGATAACGCCTGCCGCACCCGTCAACAGTATTTTATCAAAGCAGTCGGGCGACTGCCCTGCCATTTTCACCGCCACACGACAACCAAACGAATGCGCCACCACGTGCGGATGGGTAACGCCGAGCAAAGAAAGGACTTCCTTCGTCCAACGCGCATAATCCTCCACAGAAAATGGTTCCTTCAAGGGTACACTACCCCCAAAACCGATAAAATCGATTGCCGTTACCCGAAAAAATCTGGAAAAGTAGTTGATTTGCGCCGTAAAAGCTTCCTTTGACGATAAATACCCGTGCAAGAAAACGAGATCCTTGCCGTTTCCCTTTTGTATAAACGAAACGTCGGATAATGAAACCGTCATTCGCCTCCTACAACGATTTTTGCATCAAATACGCATCCTCGCCGTCCGCGTAATAGTTTTCCCTTAAACCGTACCTTTCATAACCGTATTTTTCATACAGTCCGATGGCATTTTGGTTGGAAACACGCACCTCAAGTAGCATTCTTTCCGCACCAAGCGATTTTGCGTAAGTATGCATTTGCTCCATCAAAAGCTTCCCTACACCCTGCCCACGATGGGTGGGAGCGACCGCAATATTTGCAAGCTCCGCATCCTCAAAAAGGATGATTAAACAGGCGTAACCGCATACCTGCCCCCCATCTTCCACCAAAAAAGTGTGGTACACGGGAAAACGCAGGGTATCGCAAAGCATCCCCTCTGTCCAAGGATCCGCAAAGCTAATTTTCTCGATATCCGCAATAAACGGGATATCCTTTTCCTCCCATTTGCGTACAATCATTTTCCTTCTGCGCGGTTTAACTCCGCCGAGCTTTTTCTTACGTACAATGCCGTCAATTCGCCAAATTTTTCTTGTTCACCGAGCGCCTTCGTTGCTTTTTCTAATCCTACGCAGGGATCTACCATCGTCACCGCAACCTTTTTCGCAAGGGGCAACTTGGTGCAAGCAATCAAGGTATATCCTTCCGTTGCCAAGGCAAGCACTTCCTCCTCCGTCAAGTACGCAGGGGGATACACTACCTCGCCATTCTCATAACCGCAAGCGTAATAGCAATCGTGCAAGGCATCTACAAGGCAAAGCACTTTGCCGTCTAACGCATTATATGCAAGGGCGTCAAAAGAGGTGACGGGAAGGGCAGGTTTTCCAAAAGCCAAACAAAAGCCCTTCACCACCGAGATACCGATACGGATCCCCGTGAAAGAGCCTGCACCTACCACAGCCGAGAAGAAGTCGCACTCCTCCAAACGCATATCCGCCTTTTTCAACGCTTCCTCCACCGCAGGCATCACGGAAACGGAGTGTTTCATCGCGCAATCGGGGATAAACACCGTATGCGCCTCACCGTTTTTTACAGCCAGCACGGCAAGATGATTATTGCTGGTATCTACCGCTAAAAAATTCTTCATACCTTACTCCGCCTCGTACTCGATTTCACGCTCGTTTTCGCTGATTTTACGGATATACACACGCTTCACCTTACGGGGTAAAAGCGGTGCGATGTTTTGTGCCCATTCAATCAGGCAAATACCACCCATATCAAAGTAATCCGCAAGGCCGAGATTTTCCGCCTGGGCAACCGACTCGATACGGTAGCAGTCATAATGGAACAACCGTCCGTCGTAATCGTTCATATACGCGTAGGTTGGGCTGGTCACCTCTTCTTCGATGCCAAGCCCCTTCGCCACACCCTTGGAAAACACCGTTTTCCCTGCACCCATATCGCCGTCCAACAACACGACGTCACCTGCACGCAGGGTTTTTGCGAATTCTTCCGCAAATTTTTCTGTATCTTCTCTTGATTTTGAAATAAAAATAGCCATACTTCTATTATAATACCTGTCGCAAAATTTTGCAATCATTTGCCGCAAATTCGCTTAAATTTTCATCTTTTTTATGAAGTTGGAAAGCCGTTTATAAAGGAGCATCGTAAGAAACCCTATCAAAAAGGTCTTTATCAGGTTAAAAATGAGGATTGCAGGCCAAAACATTGCAAACGCCTCAGCAACCGTCATCCCTGCCATTACTGGGATACCCAAGCCACTGTAAATGGGTAAAAGAAGAAAACGGTTGGCAAGGAGCGCCATCCCAGTCGCAATAAAGCATGCCACAATCAAAGACCAAATAACCGTTTTCAGGTTTCTACGATATTGGTACAAAATCGAAGGCAGGAGTAAGTACGAGCTGGTAATAATAAAGTTGGCAAGTTCCCCAACGCCCGTAGTAGTAGAATTCAAGCAACGCATCCCCTCTTTCAAAAGGCATACGAGCACCCCTTCAATAGGGCCGAGTAAAAAGGAAATCAGCACGATAAAAACGTTGCCAAAATCCAACCGCAAGAAATTCGTACCAAACAAAGGCAGGGCAGGGGTTTCCCAAAGACTGACAACAAAGCTAATCGCCACAAAGACCGCCATCAAAGCCAATCGCTTTGCGGTAAAACGGGTTTTTAGCGCCTTTTTTGGTGTTGAACGCATACCTGCCCCTTCCATTTGGCTATTTTCCAGCTGTTCTGCCGTCATGTTTTCCATTTCGTTTTTCAACATTTTCATCGTCATAAACACCTCGTAAAAAATAAAACGCCCCAAAAATTGAGGCGTTACCTTACCGAAGATATCGAAAAATCACCAAAAATGGTTCCTCGCCTTTTCCATCCGGACTATACCGTCGGTATCGGAATTTCACCGATTCGGGAACAGCAAACGCCGTTCTTCGCAGACTTTACTGCCGGTGAGGAATTGCACCTCGCCCCCAAAGCTAATTACATTATACTACACGCAAAACGGATTGTCAAGCGTTTTCTTCCGCCATCGGGAAAAGCACGTAGAAGGTACTACCCTTGCCGATCTCACTCTCTACGCCAAATACAAAGCCGTGCCTTTCGAGTGTCGTTTTCACAATCGACAAACCCAGCCCCGTACCACGCACAGGACGTTTATGCGTTTCCGACGAACGGTAGTAACGATTCCAAATCTCGGGGATTTCCTCGGGCTTAATCCCCTTCCCCGTATCGGTTACAGAGAAGCGGCAAACCCGACCTTCCTTTTTCAATTTCACATATACCGTTTTGTCATCACCCGTGTAGTTGACGGCGTTGCCGATTAAATTGTACAATACCTGCCCAAGTTTCATTTCGTCGCCGCGCACATACAAATCTTCGTCGATATCCGTCACAAAATGATACCCTCTCGTTTCCTTGAGGTAGTCAAACCGACCGAGGGTTTCTTCCACGTACCCCGACATATCAAAGGCAGTTATCTTCAAGTCCTCAATTCCAGAACTAATCTTGGACAAATCCAACACGTCGCTCACCAGGGAGGCCAGCCTATCCGCTTCCTCCACGATTACCTGTGCGTGCTTGTTGCGTTTTTCGGGGATATCGCCCGATATCTCCATAATCATCGAGGCATACCCCTTTATCATCGTCAAAGGCGTCTTGAAATCGTGTGAAACGTTGGCAATCAGTTCCTTTTGCATACGGTCGGTTTTCGACAATTCGTCCCGCGCAAAGTTCAACGCCTCCGCAAGCTCGACAAGCTCTTTACCGTAAATTTCACCGCCGAAATCCACGTCAAAGTTCCCCTGCGCCATACGACGCGCCTTTTTCGTCATCTCGGTAATAGGGTTTGTAAACCAACCCGACACCGCGCTCGATACCGCAAAGGACAGCACAAAAACAAAAATAGAGGTCAAAACCACACGAGTATTCATACGAGAGGAAACTGTTTCAATCAAATCCAACGATTTTCCAACGTAGAGATAACTCTCAATCCCCTTGTACAATTCCACCTTCGACGCGTACACGTATGCCCCATTTCCCTCATACACGGCATAACCGTCCTTGCTATTTTCCAACTGATAAAGAAGCGAAGGCATCCTATCCGACAAATTATACTGCGCCTCTACCTCGGGGGCATTGGCGTCGAAATTCGGTTCCAGCGGGAATAATACGTTGCCGTCCTTATCTAATACGTACAGTTCTACGTTATGAACGTGGGAAAGTAAGCGCACGTAGCCGTTGAAGTTACCCCCCGCCCAATCGGGGGCGCCCAGCAAAATTTCCTTTTCGATTTGTTGTCCCTTTTCCGTTACCTCACGGGAAGCCTGACCTTTGTACGTTTGGGTTAAAACGATGCGTTGCGTCAACGAAACCGCCAGTACAATAAACAGCGACAGCGCAGTAAAAATCGCCCACAGCAGAAGATAAATACTGCTGGAGCGTTGTGCCTTTCGAAAACGTTGAAAACGGCGGTACTTTCTCGCCCGCCTGCTCTCCGCCTTTTCCGACGCCCTGTTTTGTCGCCTTTGCTTGTCCATACTTTACGCCTTATTCCTCAAACTTGTACCCCAAACCACGCAGAGTTACAATAAATTTGCGATATTCCTTCAAATTACCACGCAACATTTTTACGTGCGTATCCACCGTGCGGTCGTCCCCGTAGAAGTCAAACCCCCACACGTCGTAAAGGAGTTTTTCACGTGTCAAGGCAATCCCTTTATTGCGTACAAGGTAAAAAAGCAGTTCGTATTCCTTGGGCGTCAGCTCCGCTTTCACCCCGTCCACATATACGTTTCTGCCTGCCATATCCACCTCAAGCCCTTCAAATTTTAAGATTTCATTTCCCACGGGCTTTGCACTGCGGCGTTTCGTCACCGCGTTGATACGCGCCATAATTTCTTTGGGTGAAAACGGCTTCGTCACGTAATCATCCACGCCAATCTCAAATGCGAACAGCTTGTCGTATTCCTCTCCACGGGCGGATAACATAATCACGGGGATGTCCTTTGCCTTTTTGATTTCCTTCACCGCGGAATAACCATCCAAATGCGGCATCATCACGTCCATTAAAATCAGGTCATAATCGTTTTCACGGCAAAGTTTCACCGCCTCCATACCGTCGGCGGCCTCGTAGGCTTCGTTGCCCTCAAACTCGATATATTCACGCAAAACTCCGCGGATCATTTCTTCATCGTCTACGATTAAAATTCTCATATTTGCACCTCTCTTATGCAATTTTTTCCATTTCCATATATACTATATCCAAATTTTGTTAATATTTAGACAGCATTGGGTGAAATGTTTGTGAAATTTATCCTTGCCTATATTTTATCACTCCAACGAGGTATTGTCAATAGTCCAACAAATTTTTTCCTATATTATGTTGGACTTATTGGAAAAGTCTGAAAACACCGCAATAGAGAAACGGAGTGGCTTTTTGCCACTCCGTTTTCACTCGTACTCTTCAAAATTACGCCCGCCATTACCGTTGTGTGGGTAGAAATTGCCTCCCTGCGGCGGTGAAATGGGCATGCCATGTCCGCGTTTATCACCTTTTTGTGTGCGCGGATACCCCACGTTTACCAAAATAACGTCCTCACCGATCTTGACGATATTTTTTAACTCTAAAAACAGTTCTTGCTTTTTCCCAAACCCTCTACCACTCGGCACAACCAAACCAAGCCAACGGTTTTCGGGATAACATAAGACTACGTCGCACACTCTACCCAATTTTCTTCCGTCCTGCGTGTTGACAACCTCTTTCGCACGAAGCTCCGAAAAACTGATTTCCATACCCGTCCCCCACATATAGCGTTACTATAATATATGCGAAGGCGTGGCAATTTTGCCCGATTTGTCACACTTTTACGAGATATTTAAGCGAATGTTTTCCAAGGCGTTCTTTTCAAGGCGTGAAACCTGCGCCTGCGATATCCCCACCTCTTCCGAAATTTCCGTTTGCGTTTTTCCCTCGTAATATCGTAAAAATAAAATTTTCTTTTCTCGTTCGCCAAGCTTTTCTAACGCTTCTCCCAAGGCAACACGCTCCGTCCATATCTCGTCCGTGTTCTTTTCGTCGCAAAGCTGATCCATAAGAAGCAGGGTGTCGCCCGACTTATTATACACCGGCTCGTATATTGAAATGGGATCGGAAATGGCATCCAAGGCGTACACCACCTCACGTTCGGCAACCTTTAACTCGGCGGCGATACGCTCTATCGTCGCTTCCTCGTCACGCTCCTCAAGCTCTTCCCGCGCCTTCAACACCCGATACGCCATATCACGAATACTGCGCGATACCCGTAAGGAGTTTCCGTCCCGCAAATATCGTTTTATTTCCCCGATAATCATCGGCACGGCGTAGGTTGAAAATTTCACCCCCACCGAAAGATCGAACCCGTCGAGAGCCTTGATAAGCCCCACACACCCTGCCTGAAACACGTCGTCCGCCCCTAAATTTTTAATGCGGAAGCGTTTGACGAGCGACAACACGAGCCGCATATTGCCAACGATAAATTTATCCCTCGCCGCCTTGTCCCCTTGTTTAATCCGCACCAAAAGTTCCTCGTTTTCTTTCGTGGTGAGCTTCGGCAGGCCCGACGTATCCACGCCGCAAATTTCCACCTTTTGCATACTCTTTTGCCTCCTTTGATAAGCGGCTGTCCTTCCCTTAAAAGTTCAGTCGCCTATGTAAAGCAAGGGGGCAGGGTTGAGATGAGTATGCGCAACCCTACCAATTTTTATACCTTTTCGGAATTTTTGGTGGAAGAATTTTCACCTTATTCCATCTTTGCAATTTCCTTTTTTAACCGCAAAATAATCTTCTTTTCCAAACGGGATATGTAGCTTTGTGAAATCCCCAAAAGGTCGGCAACGTCCTTTTGCGTCATTTCCTCACCACCACCCAAGCCAAAGCGTAAAAACATAATTTTCCGCTCTCTATCCGTCAATTTTTTGAGGGCTTCCTTCAATTGCTCCTTTTCCGCGTTCGATTCGATATCCCCATACACAGTTTCCGCCGAGGTGCCAAGCACGTCGGATAAGAGCAGTTCGTTCCCCTCAAAATCGGTGTTCAACGGCTCGTCAAAGGACACCTCGCTTTTCAGCCTTGCCGTACGGCGCAGATACATCAAAATTTCATTTTCAATACAACGCGAAGCGTAGGTAGCGAGCTTGATATTCTTGTCCGCTCGGAAGGAATTGATTGCCTTTATCAGCCCTATTGTGCCTATCGACACCAAATCGTCGTTGTCCACGCCCGTGTTATCAAACTTCCGCGCAATATACACCACCAAACGCAAATTGCGTTGGATTAGCTCCGCCTTTGCCCGCTCCTTTTCTGTGTCCACCTCCAAAAGGCGCAACATTTCCCCTTCCTCTTCCACCGACAAGGGCAGGGGCAACGCATCCCCGTTTCCGCAAACGTAATCTACCGTCACCCCAGCCCCACACGCACTTTTTAGCCAAGTTTTCAACCATTCAATCAAACGCATCCGCTCCCTCCCACTCTATCAACCATCCGTTTATCAGTACGGCGTATTCTCGTCCTATCATATGCTTGCTCGGTGAAAAATATGTATCCTTCACAATGGTTTGTCCGTCAAGTTTCACCTCAATTTTTCCTCGGTATAACGGTATTTTTTTTACCCCTGCAAGGGTGGAAATGGACATTTCATCAAATCCCTGCCCCCTTCCTTTTACAATTTCCGTCCCAAGCAGTTCGTAAAAAAGTGTTGGCGAAAGAAAGCACACTGGCAACCCGTTTTTCTCCGCCAAATTACCGCTGTCGTAAAACCCTTCCGTTGAGATATGCCCTTCCCCTGCGAATACGGTGCAAGCGTACACACGGCGAAATAGCATACGCCGTGCGTAAAGGCATTTTACGAGCCATATACTCACTATACTCAACACCGCAAAGCCAAGAAACACCCAAGCACTCGGTATTTTTTCATTATTCGGCAAAGCGCCGTACACAACAAGCAGGGCACCGCCAAAACCAAAGCTAAACACATAAAATAAGACGGTCGTCAACAGCCACCTTCCCCTGCTTTTCCTTGTGGAAATCTTACCAAACGCCAAAAGGCATAAAAGCGCGCCTATCGTCAGTTTTAACACCGTCAACAAAGACATGGGTAGGCGTAACAGCGGAAAAACAAGGGCAAACACTCCCCCAACGCATGCCGAAGCCGTCAAACGATACCACCTTATCTTTACACGTGCGGACAAAAATGCCAACCCAAGCAGCACAAAATCGTATAGGAAATTTTCGATAAAAACATACTCGATATAAATTTCCACGGCGGTCTCCTTTCCGTAAAATTCTACCACAGATACACGAGAAAAATAAAAACACCTTTTGTCGAAAAGGTGTTTTTCTTGTCTATTGTATTTTTTTGTCAAAAGGCGTATTTGATATATTCTATCCTTCCATCGGCATAAACCTCCGCAACGTCAAACCGTGCGTTCGGTTCTTCCTTCGTCTTCATCCAATAAAATTTGGCAATCATGCGATAACGTTGCTGTTTGTTTTTATCCACAGCCTCCGCAGGCGTACCGTAGGACACGCATTCCCTCGTTTTTACTTCCACGAAGGCGATTTCGTCCCCATCCTCCACGATAAGGTCAGCTTCGCCAAAGGGGGTACGGTAATTGCGTTTCAGGATTTTACAGCCCTGCTTTTTGAGATAGCTTTCTACCAGCCTCTCCCCCTTTTTGCCTAAAACTTTTTTGTGAACGTCCTGCGGTGAATCGGGCATAAGCCGTACTCCTTTATTCCTTGAATGTGTGCCGCCGTGCCGTAGCCTTTGTTTTGTTCAAAGCCGTAGTGAGGGTACTGTTTCGCATACTCGTCCATCATCCCGTCACGGTAAACCTTGGCAATAATGCTCGCTGCACCGATGGAATAGGACAAGGCATCGCCGTGCACTACGCTGAATTGAGGAAGGTCGATATCAAGCGTCATATTGCCGTCCGTCAAGACGATTTCGGGCTTACTGCCGTCGGGCATAACCAACCCTTCCACAGCCTGTTTCATCCCAAGTTTCGTCGCCTCTAAAATGTTGATTTCGTCAATCGTTTTTTCGCTCACCTCAACCATGGTATAGGCAATTGCCTTTTCCTTGATAAGAGCAGAGATCTGTTCACGCTTTTTAGCGGACACCTTTTTGCTGTCGTCCACGCCCACAATGAGGTCGGCTTCATCCAAAGGCATCACCACCGCCGCACATACAACGGGGCCTGCAAGGGGACCTCTACCCACCTCGTCAACCCCTACGATATAGCGGTAACCTTTCGCCTGCAAGGTGCGTTCATATTGCAATTTTTCTTCTGCATTCCAAATTTTTTTCATAGGTTAAAACTCAAAATCGGGATAATCCGATGCTTGCTCCAAACAAATTCTGCCGATTCTACCCTTTCTAAAATCGTCCATGATTGCCTTTGCACCACGTTCGTAGTCAAACTCGCCCCCACGGAAAATAAAGCCTCTGCGCTTACAAACCTGTTCGTACATACCAAGCTTTTCCGAAAAATCGGTGATACCGAAACGCTCGGTCAAGTATTGAGGATATTTTTCCGCAAGCTCGCCCAAAAGTTCAAGAGCAACGTCGTCCATATCCAAGATGTCGTCGTTAATACTACCGATATATGCCAAATGGCGTGCGTGGTACTGATTGTCAAAGGAGGGAGGCATCGTGCCGGGGGTGTCGAGCAAGTCGAACGCGCCGCATTTCAACCAACGAACGTCACGGGTAACGCCTGCCTTGTCGCCCGTCTTTGCACGCTTTTGTCCGCTTAACAAATTCACGATAGTGCTCTTACCCGTGTTGGGGATACCTGCAACCATAAAGCGGAAGGTACGGTTTAAGCCCTTCGCCTGCGCCCTTGCACGCTTTTCTTCGGTGATGGCGTTCAGCTTTTGAAGGAGTATACGCTTGGTGGAAATGTTGGTCGAATCGCATTTCACCACATACCTGCCCTGCCCTTCGAAAAATTTCATAAAGCCATCCACCTTGTTGGGATCGGCAAGGTCCGCCTTGTTTAAGACGTACAAAATCGGCTTTTCACCGAAAATCTTCTTTAAGTTTTTATTCACCGTAGCAATCGGCGCACGCGCATCTAATACGCAAATTACGCCGTCGCACAAATCCCTTTTCGCCTCCATATCACGCATTGCACGCGTCATGTGGCCAGGGAACCATTGTATATTCTTCATAAGTTATTCCTCTCCCAAAAGGTCGGGACGATTTTTTCTTGTGATGGCAAGCGCCTGTTCTCTACGCCAAGCATCCACCTTCGCGTGGTCACCGCTACGCAAAACATCGGGTACCGCCAAGCCCTTGTAGACCTGCGGACGGGTGTACTGCGGATATTCTAACATGTTATCCGAGAAACTCTCATCCACGAGCGAGGAAGTGTTGATTACCCCGTCCACGTAACGGGAAACCGCATCGGTCACCACCATTGCAGGCAGTTCCCCACCCGTTAAAACATAGTCGCCGATAGAAATTTCCTCGTCAATAAACAAATCCAACACACGTTGATCTACCCCTTCGTAGTGTCCGCAAAGCAGGATAAGGTGCTCGTATTCTAACAACTCAAACACCTTTTGCTGTTTGAAGGTTTGCCCCTTGGGGGACATGAAAATACGCCTTGCCTTATGGTCGGGATCGAGTGCCTCGATGGCGTTGCCAATCGGAGGCGCCATCATCACCATCCCTGCACCCCCACCAAAGGGATAATCGTCACATTTTAAGTGCTTATCCTCGGTGTAATCGCGGATGTTGACAATATTAATTTGTACTTTCCCCGTTTTTTGCGCCCTGCCGAGGATACTCTCTTGCATTGCGGAAAACATCTCGGGAAATAAGGTTAAAATGTCTATTTTCATAATTCAACGCGTACCTGCCGCCATCATTTTACAAAATTGCTTCTACAAAGCTCTTGGAATCGAAGAATTCCAAATCATCCATTTTCTCGCCTACACCTGCAAAAAGCACAGGAAGGCCGAGCTCCTGGGCAAGCGAGAATACGAAGCCGCCCTTTGCCGTACCGTCCAATTTCGTAAGAACGATACCGTCAAGTTCTACCGCCTCGTCAAAGACACGGGCTTGGTTTACGGCATTTTGCCCCGTCGTTGCATCCAACACAAGGAGCTTTAAGAAATCCGCCTCGGGATATTCACGGGTAACCACCCTATCCATCTTACGAAGCTCGTTCATCAGGTTTTCCTTTACGTGCAATCTACCTGCCGTATCCACAATAACAACATCCGTACCCTTCGCCTTTGCGGAAGAAACGGCATCATAGATAACCGCCGAGGGATCGCTGCCCTCTTCGTGTTTTACGATACGCACCTTGGCACGATCCGCCCAAATGGAGAGCTGCTCACTCGCCGCCGCACGGAAGGTATCCGCCGCCGCCACCGTAACCGTTTTCTTTTGGGTGAGGAAGTAGTGTGCAAGCTTACCCACCGTCGTGGTTTTACCCACGCCGTTGACACCGACAAGCATAATTACGCAAGGGTACGAGGGAGGTTCTACCTCCGATTCTTCCAAAATATCCGTGAGGATACCACGGAGCAAGCCCGTAACGTAGTCGGGATCGCTCAGCTTACCCTCGATGGCTTGTTCCTTTACCCTGTCCACGACCTCCGCCGCCGTCGAAACGGAAACGTCAGAGGAAATGAGGAGTTCTTCCAACTCCTCATAAAACTCATCGCCTAATTTATTTTTGGAAAACAGTACGCGTAATTTTTCCGAAAGGTTGTCCTTCGTCTTTTTCAACGCACCGAAAAATTTTCCGAATAATCCCATATGTTACCTCTATAAATAAGTGAAGTTTCACCTACAGTGAAGTGAAGTTTATTGCATAAGTGAAGTTTTGCATTCCGCAAAGTGAAGTTTGCCTAACGGCAAGTTATTGCATAAGTGAAGTTTTGCATTCCGCAAAGTGAAGTTTGCCTAGCGACAAGTTGTGGCTGTTATTAAATATAGCCAAATCTTTTTACCAAAGGTAAAAAACTTCACTACGCAAAGCGTAACTTCACTCGTTCACGAACTTCACTTTCGCTATGCGAAAACTTCACCTTCGTGCATGCACAAAGCTGCCTGCAACGCCGTATTGCGACGTATGTCCGTTGCTTTGTAAAACAACGCAGATACAAGCAAGACAAGGAGCAGGAGCATTTTTGACGGGAGCGTACAAATCGTACGTGACCGAGAAAAGCACACCTGCGACGCCGTATTGCGACGTATATCCGTTGTTTTATTCCACGGTACCCGCGCCGAGTTTCTCTTCAACCTCCGCCAACTTAACCGAAACAATCTTCGACACACCCTTTTCCTGCATCGTAACACCGAACAAGGTATCTGCCTGGTTCATCGTAGGCTTTCTGTGGGTGATAACGATAAATTGCGTGTTTTCAGAGAAATTCTTCAAATACGAAGCAAATCTATCTACGTTTGCATCGTCGAGCGCCGCCTCGATTTCGTCGAGGATACAGAAGGGCATCGGTTTCGATTTCAAAATAGCAAACAAAATCGCAATCGCCGTCAAAGCTCTTTCACCACCCGAAAGGAGGGAAATCTTCGTAAGCTTCTTACCAGGAGGGCAAGCCACGATTTCCACACCCGCCGCAAGAGGATCTTCCACCCCTTCGTAGTCGATCTGAAGCTCTGCTTTACCGCCGCCAAACAATTCCTTAAAGGTGATTTTGAAGTTCTCGTTGAAATCATGGAAGCCTGCGTTAAAGATACGGAGCATTTCCGAACGAATTTGATCGAGCGCAGCCTGAAGGTCGTCAATCGCCTTTTGTAAATCGTCACGTTGACCTACCATCTCGTCACAACGGTTACGCTCTTCGTCGTATTCTTCCACAGCGTGAGGGTTAACCGCGCCAAGCATCGTAATCTTACGCTTCAATGCGGCAATCAAGCTTGCCGATTCTTCCACGTTAAAGTTTTCGCTGCGGAACGCAAGACAGCCTTCATAATCCAGCTCGTACGCTTCTTCCATACGTTGACGGCTGTTTTCAAGCGTGGTGTCGATTTTACTGATTTCAATTTCGCACTTATACCGCTTGTCCGAGCTCTTCGTCAAGGTTTCTTGAAGCTCCGTCTTTTCTTCTTCGAGCTTTAATTGTTCTGCATTGACGGTTTCCTTTTCCTGCGTAACGGCAAAAATTTCGTCCATAATCGCCTGAACCGCCGCGCGTTCTTCTTCCGTCAATTCCTTGTTCGCAGCTTCCGCTTCCAGGCCCTTGAGCTTGGTTTCCGTTTCCGTCTTTTCGTATTCCATATCCAAAATACGCTTTACGATTTCTTCCTTTTCTACGGTCAAACGGTCGATATTTTCCTTTTGCTTTTCAATGCGCGAGGTCAATGCGGTGTATTCCACCTCCATTTCACGGAGCGTCTTGCTCTTCAATGCACGTTCTTCCTTGAAACGGTCGCATTGGCTACGCTGACTCTCCATTTCCTCTTCCGCGCTCTTTCTACGGGAAGCAAGCTGTTCCTCACTCATCGAGGAGTTCGCTTCTTCGTCCTCAAGCTCTTTCAATTTACGGTTCAATTCCGCAACTGCTTCCTTGTAGGTTTCGATGTCTGCTTCCGCTTCCGTCAACTGTTGAGAAAGTGCCGTTTCACGTTGAACGAGGCCTGCAATTTCACTGCTTGCGCCTTGATATTTCTCACGCAAGCGATCAACCTCTTCTTCCGCTTCCTTTCTTTCTCTTTCGCTGTTGGCGATCGCCGCCTTCAACTTTTCAATCAACTTTTGCTTACGAGCAATGTTGTCCTTACATTCTTGAATCTTACGTTCGTTGGAAAGGAGGGAGCCTGCGTTTCTACCACGGCTACCACCCGTCATCGCACCGCTCGTCGAAACGGTATCACCGTCAAGGGTAACGATTTTGAAAAGGTTGCCGTATTTCTTCGCAATCGCCGTTGCGTTGGCGATGTTGTCACAAATAAGGGTGTTACCCAAAAGGTTGCTGACAACGTTGTAGTAATAATCGTCATAATGTACAAGCTCGGTCGCCAAGCCCATCGCACCGCGTTCGTCAAGAGCACGACGGATTTCCTTGCTGTCGGGACGGGGACGCATGCTTGCAACAGGCAAGAAGGTTACGACACCACCGTTGGTACGCTTCAAATACTCGATAAGGTATCTTGCATCGTCCGCCGTGGGGGTAACTACGTTTTGCATTGCACCGCCAAACGCCGTTTCAATTGCCGTTTCGTATCTTTGATCGGTGGAAACAACGTCCGCCAAAGCACCGTGGTGGTGCTTCAAGAGTTCAGGGTTGGTCTTGGAAATAGAGAGCAATCTCTTAACCGACTCTTTATACCCCTCGAAACGGTTTTTCAAGCTAATGTACATTTCGAGATTTTCGCGCAAGGAAGCAAGCTGACCGTTCGCATTGAACAATTCCTGGTTGAAATCGTTTACGGTAAGCTGCATTTCGCGTGCTTCTTCCTGCTTTTCTTCGAGTTCACGAATACCGGAGGAGCTGAAATCGCGAAGGCTCTTTACGTCTTTACGCACGGAAGCAAGCTCGGTTGCGAGGCGTTCCTTTCTTTCGATTGCCTTGGTCAAGGCGGAATTCAACTCGGTTAAACGATCCTTCGTAGCTTCCATACGAGCGGCAAGGGTACCGAGGTTTTTCTTCATCTCGGCAATTTCGTCCGCATCGGAAAGTTGCGAAAGACGGCTTTCGTCCGACAATTTTTCAAAGACCTCAATCTTCTTATCAAGGGCGCTAACCGCAGCACGAAGCACCTCGATCTGGGTTTCGAGTTCGGTTACACGCTTGGTATCCTCGTTATTTTTCTTACCCGTCATGGCGATTTCATCGTCAATTTCACCGATACGGATTTTATTTGCGGCAAGCATATCCACCGCCGCCTCGATTTGCGAACGGTAGGTACGGATACGTTCCTGTGCCAAACGCAATTCGCCGTCCTTTCTTTCGTTCCCTACGGAAAGCTCTACACGGCGATCGTTCAACTCGGTCAAGCGGATATCGGCACGGTTGATTTTTTCACGGTTTTCTTCCAGCTTACGATTGATACGTTCGATTTGCGTGTTGAGGGAAATGATTTTATCGGAAATTTCCGCAATGCTCTTTTTGAACTTGCTCTTTTCGTTTTCCGCATTCTCATAACGGTATATGTAAGTGTTCGCTTCATTGATTTTGAGCGAATGAGAATATTCGTTATATTCGCGTGCGGCCTCCGCCTGCTTTTTCATGTGGGGCAAACGGCGTTCTACTTCGTCAATACGCTGACGGTAGATGAAAAGGTTGTCGTTCGCATCGGCAATCTTTCTTTCGATTTCCGTCTTTCTTTGCTTATAAATCATAAGCCCCATCGCTTCTTCGAAAATCAAACGACGATCTTCAGGGCGGGCGTTCATAATTTGTTCAACCTTACCCTGCCCGATAATGGAATACCCTTCTTTACCCAAACCGATACCGTGGAAAAGGTTTACAATATCCTTCAAACGGCTGTTTTGGTTGTTGATAAGGTATTTACTTTCCCCCGAACGATAAAGACGGCGCGTCATCGCTACCTCGGAGGTTTCCATCGTGGGGAAAATCTTCTTTTCGTTGACAAAAACGAGGGTTACCTCACAGAAGGATTGCGGTTTTCTTTCCAAAGTACCGCCGAAAATAACGTCTTGCATGTTCGAACCGCGCAACGATTTCGCCGACTGCTCACCAAGCACCCAGCGTACTGCGTCCGCAACGTTACTCTTACCGCAACCGTTCGGCCCTACGATACACGTAACGCCTTCTTCAAAACGAATAACGGTTTTGTCGGCAAACGACTTAAAGCCGACAAGTTGTATCTCCTTTAAATCCAAAGTCTACTCCTTACGATATTCTCTATATCTTGTTTATTTTTTTCTTTTTGTTTTAACGCCCGAAACGATGTTTCGCAAGTCACCCATCAACTGCTCGTGCTTGGTAAGCTTTTCCATCAAAGCAAACGCCGCTTGCTGTTCCGCATCGCGCTTACTGCTCCCTTCACCCGTAGCAGCCATCCCCATCGCCTCCGCTTTTGCCACGAAGGTGGGGGCGTTGTCCTTGCCCGATTTTACCGTTTCATAGGTAGGCAAGGCTTGTCCTTTGCTTTGCACAAATTCCTGCAAGGCACCTTTATAGTTCGCAGGCGGAGCCTGTTCCTCCAATCGGCCGTATTTCATAATAAACGCCTTGGCGTTTTCATATCCACCGTCCAAATAGATGGCAGCTACCACCGTTTCAAAGAGGCTGGACACCGTCTTTTTCCCGACGTTCGCCCTACCGCCCGACACCAAAAGGTATTGCTGAATCCCCATCAAGCGCACCGCCTCGTCAAGGGCATCTTCGCAAACGAATTTTTGGCGTTGAAAAGTCAAGTCCCCCTCGTCCGCGCGGATATCACGGGCAAATTGCCACTCGGTCACCACAAGCTGTAATACAGCGTCGCCGAGGTATTCCATACGCTCGTTATCCCGACCGCCGTGGACGTTGGCGTAGGTGGAATGGGTAAAAGCCTCTACCAAGAGCGCTTTATCACGAAAAGTGTACCCTATTTTATTTTCTATTTCCTTGATGGGTAAATCCATGTTACTCCGCTTGTTCCGTTTTTTCTTCGGTTGCCATGGTGGTTGCCAAAATTTCAGCAATCTTTTCTACCATTTGACCGCGAGCCGCATTTGCCGCCTGCTCGATACATACCGCAAAGCCACGCGCCTTGGAGTTGCCGTGGCCTTTTACAACTGCCTTCTTAAGCCCCAAGAACATTGCGCCGCCAACCGCTTCGTAGTCCATGCTACCACGGATCTTTTTAATAATGCCTTTGCAGAGCAAAGCACGAAGCTTCGTCCAAAGGTTACGCTTGAACTCGCGTTTCATAATGGTGCCGATTGCTTTACCACAGCCTTCTACCGACTTCATTGCGATATTACCCGTGAAGCCGTCCGCAACCATAACGTCAATGTCGCCGTACATCAAATCACGCCCCTCTACGTTGCCCACGTAGTTTACCGAAGGGGTTTCCTTTAAGAGCGCGTTTACCTCTTGTTGCAGTTGCAAGCCCTTGTGGTCTTCCGTACCGTTGTTCAAAAGCCCAACACGGGGTTTTTCAATGCCGTATACAGCACTCGCATAAGTGGAAGCCATAATCGCAAAATGCACGAGGTTAATGGGCTTACACTCAAGGTTCGCGCCGCAATCGCAAATGAAGGTACCTTCCCCTCTATGGTTGGGGACGATGGGGCAAAGCGCAGGACGGGAAACGCCCTTCAATCTGCCAAGTACCAACACACCCGCCGTCAAAACCGCACCCGTCGAGCCGGAGGATACCAAACCATCCGCCTTGCCTTCCTTCAAGAGTCGGAAAGCCACAACGGTGGAGGAATCCTTCTTCGTTTTTACCGCCTTGGTGGGGATTTCTTCCATCGTAATTACTTCGGTGGTATGTACGATTTCCACACGACTTTCGTCGTACTTACATTCGGACAACACCGCCTTGATTTGCGTTTCATCACCGCATAAAATCACGGACAAATCTCTATCTTTGTTTATTGCGGCAACTGCACCAAGCACTTGTTCTCTCGGCGCGTAGTCACCACCCATTGCATCAATCGCTATTTTTACCATTGTAAAAGCTCCGTTTGTTTTTTCTATTTTGTTAAGTGAAAGCACGAGGCATCCTATCAATAGGAGCGATAAGACACCTTATTAGCTGCAAGATTATCTTGCTTAATACTTGAGGTCGCCGAACGTACGAGGATAAGGCACAACGTCACGGATGTTCGCAATACCCGTCAAGTACATAACCATACGTTCAAAGCCCAAACCGAAGCCGCTGTGGGTGGTACCACCGTAACGACGCAAATCCAAGTACCAGGAATAATCTTCAGGGTTCATACCGAGTTCCTTGATACGGTTTACGAGCTTGTCGTAGTCGTCCTCTCTTTGCGAACCGCCAACGAGCTCACCAATGCCAGGTACGAGCAAGTCCGCCGCCGCAACCGTCTTACCGTCATCGTTTTGCTTCATGTAGAACGCCTTGATTTCCTTCGGATAATCGGTAAGGAATACGGGTTTCTTGTAAACCTGTTCGGTCAAGAAACGTTCGTGTTCGCTTTGCAAATCTTTACCCCAGAAAATGTTTTTATCGTCGAACTTATCCGCATTTTCCTTCAAGATTTCGATTGCATCGGTGTAGCTTAAACGAACGAATGCGTTTTCGGAAACGTTCTTCAAACGTTCTAACAAGCCCTTGTCCACGAACTGATTGAGGAAGTTCAATTCGTCCTTACAGGTTTCGGAAACGTAGTCGATTACGTATTTCACCATTGCTTCTGCAACGTCCATATCCCCTGCCAAATCACAGAACGCCATTTCAGGTTCAATCATCCAGAACTCTGCCGCGTGACGAGCGGTGTTGGAGTGTTCCGCACGGAAGGTGGGGCCGAAGGTGTAAACGTTACCAAACGCCATTGCGTAGGTTTCCGCACTCAACTGACCGGATACCGTCAAAGCCGCACGCGTACCGAAGAAATCGTTTTTATAATCCACGGGCTTACCGCTTTTTGCCACTTCGTCCAAATCGAAAGTGGTTACCTGGAACATCGCCCCTGCACCTTCACAGTCACTACCCGTGATGATGGGGGTATGCACGTAAACAAAGCCTCTATCGTTGAAGAATTTGTGGATAGCAATCGCCGCTTCGCTACGGATACGGAACGCCGCGCCAAAGAGGTTGGTACGGGGACGAAGGTATGCGATTTCACGCAAGAATTCTACCGAGTGGCGTTTCTTCTGCAAGGGATAATCGGGGGTGGATTCGCCCTCTACCTTGATTTCCGTCGCCTTGATTTCGTAGGGTTGTTTATTTTCAGGGGTAACGACAACCGTACCCGTTACGATCAACGCACAGCCAACGTTTTCCTTTGCGATTTCGTCGTAATTGTCAAGCGTTGCACGTTCAAATACGATTTGCGTATTCT
>JAZRFV010000068.1:0-9852 GCA_045643825.1 Candidatus Scatosoma sp. | reverse complement strand
AAAACGTTGTAAGGCATCGTGATAACTGCACGGTCGGAAATCTTCAAATTTTCAGGGGTAATTTTGATACCGCCTTCACGAAGCTTTGCCATTTCACCGCAAAGGTGTTTGATGTCGATAACCATACCGGGGCCCATTACGTTCACTACTTCTTCACGCAAGATGCCCGAAGGAAGCAGGTTCAAAACGAACTTCCCGCGTTCGTTGATAACGGTGTGACCTGCGTTGTTACCGCCTTGATAACGGCAAACGACGTCAAATCTTTCACTCAACAAGTCAACCATACGGCCCTTGCCTTCGTCACCCCAATTGATACCGCAAATAGATGTAAGCATATTTATACGTTCTCCTTTCGTTTTTCCTTAATCATAAACGTGATAAACTGCAAAATAAAATGCAAAACCACATAATTTTACATTTTACTTGCAACTTATTATAACGCATTTTTTTTACCTTGTCAAGCCGAAATGCATATATGCAGACTTTTTATATAAATATAATTTTTCCCGTAGGTATTGACATTTTTTCAAAAGTGCGGTATTATATATAAAGGTGTGAAGTTACCATAGTGAAATTTTGCAACGCAAAGTGAAGTTGACTGTGTCAGTGAAGTTTTGCTAACGCAAAGTGAAGTTTGCCTAACGGCAAGTTGTGGCTGTTATTAAATATGGCAATAACTTTTACGAAGTAAAAACTTCACTACGCGAAGCGTAACTTCACTCGTTTACGAACTTCACTTTTCACGGAGTGAAAAACTTCACCAAATATTATAAGGAGGAAACGGTATGTATTGTAGAGAATGCGGTGAAAAATTAACCCTGCGTTTTTGCGAAAATGAAGGCTTAATCCCCTACTGTGCAAAATGTCAGGCGTATATGTTTCCACAGTTTCCCATTGCAGTATCCATGGTCGTAACCAACCGTGCTCAAGATAAAATTCTACTTGCCAAACACGTTGAAGACGAGGATTTTATCCTCTTTGCTGGGTATATCAAAAAGGGTGAAAATGCTGAAAAAACCATCCCTCGCGAAATCAAGGAAGAGCTTGGTTTGGACGTTGTAAAGGCAAAATATATGTCCTCGCGCTACCACGCAAAAAAGGACGTTTTGATGTTGAATTTCATCGTTGTTGTAGAAGATAAGCCCATCAAATTGCAAACAGACGAGCTGACGGAGGCACGCTGGTGCACCCCTGAAGAGGCGATGAAGCTTATCCGTAAAAACACCACGGCGGAATTTTTCTTAACCAACGCCGTACGCGAGCTGAAGAAGAAAATTTAACCCTAACCGCTCCTTGCGGCAGGGTATTTCCTATGGTGCCCCCTTACCTTTGGGTAGGGGGATATTTTTTTGCCCCTTCCCACCAACTTTTTCCCCTCACACCGTTGACTTTTGACGGAAAATTTGTTACAATAATGAGGATAATATTTTTTACCCCTAAAAGGAGCGGAGCGGATGAACAAAATCGGTTTTGACAATAAGCAGTACCTGTCTATGCAATCGGAAAAAATTCAAGAACGTATCGATGCTTTCGGGGATAAATTATACCTCGAATTCGGCGGTAAGCTCTTTGACGATTTCCACGCGTCTCGTGTATTGCCTGGTTTCGAGCCTGACAGTAAAATCAAGATGCTGTTAAAATTGAAATCGGTTGCGGAAATCCTTATCGTTATTTGCGCAAACGATATCATTAAAAATAAATATAGAAGCGATTTGGGTATCACCTACGATGCGGACGTTATCCGCCTCATCGACATCTTCAAAAACCAAGGCTTGTTGGTGCGTAGCGTGGTGATGACCATGTATCAGCCCCAGCCTGCCGTAGATAGCTTTATCAAGCGTTTGGAAAACCTTGGTATTGCGGTGTACAAGCACTACCCTATCGAGGGCTACCCCTCCGACGTACACAAAATCGTAAGCGAGGACGGTTACGGCAGAAACGAATACGTACCCACCTCCCGCCGCCTTGTTATCGTCACCGCACCTGGTCCTGGCAGCGGTAAAATGGCGACCTGTATGTCACAGCTTTACCACGAGCATTTACGTGGAGTAAAAGCGGGCTATGCGAAGTTTGAAACCTTCCCCATTTGGAATTTACCCCTTTCCCACCCCGTCAACGTCGCATACGAAGCGGCAACCGCCGACCTCAACGACGTCAATATGATCGATCCCTTCCATCTCGAAGAATACGGATCTCTTGCCGTGAATTATAACCGTGACGTGGAAATTTTCCCCGTCGTGTCGGCAATGCTTGAAAAAATCCTCGGTTTCTGCCCCTACAAATCCCCCACGGATATGGGTGTGAATATGGTGGGCAACTGCATCGTGGACGACGAGGCTTGCCGTGAAGCGTCCAAACACGAAATTATCCGCCGCTACTATGCCGCCCTGTGCGACGCGAAGAAGGGTAGAATTTCCAAGGACGTCGTACCCAAGTTAGAACTCCTGATGCGCAAATCGGGCATCTCCCCTGCGGATAGACAAGCGGTAGCCCCTGCCATCGAAAAAGCAATGGCAACCAACGCCCCTGCCACGGCAATCGAGCTGAACGACGGGCGTATCGTAACGGGTAAAACTAGTGATTTGTTGGGTGCGAGCGCAGCGTGCCTTTTGAACGCCTTGAAGGTACTCGGCGGTATCGACGACGAAATCGAGCTGATCTCCCCCACCGTTATCGAACCCGTACAACGCTTAAAGGTAAAGCACATGGGCTCGGTAAACCCTCGCCTGCATACGGACGAAGTGTTGATGGCACTCGCTATCTGCGCGGTAACCGATCCAAAGGCGAAAAAGGCGATGGCACAGCTTGACAAACTGAAAAACTGCGAGGTGCATTCTACCGTAATGCTCGCCTACGCGGACGAGCGTACCTTCAAAGCCCTTGGCATGCACGTGACCTGCGAGCCTGAAAGACAAGTGCATAACCCTATGTGAAAAAATGACAAATGAAAAGACTAACGAACGCTTTCGTTAGTCTTTTTTTATTTAAATTGCATATTCAACTGCATTATTTACCCTGTTTTTTGTCCTTCAAAATTTGTTTAATCGCAAAGCATTGCAACCGCTTCGGCAAAGCGTTCAACAGCAACAATAATTTATTGCGGTTGATGGTATAAACGAATTTTGGATTGCCTTTTTCGACAATTTTCGACACCTTTTTCGCGATCTTTTCAGGTGAAATATTTTTCGCCTCTACCCCATTGACAATCTTACGGAACCGTGCGGCGTTGCATTGATAAATATTCGTTTTCTCACAAAACCGATCCAAAGCCGTCGTGGAAACGCCCAACATCCCCGTAGAAACCGCCCCTGCGCGAAGCACGGAAACGGACACGCCGAGAAGCTGTAACTCCATCCGTAAGGAATAGGCATATTTGTCCAACGCCCCCTTCGTCACGGCGTACAAGCCCGTAAACGGCAAAGGATCGAGAGGTGCAAGCTCGCTCGTCGTCATCAACACCTTGCTACCCTTTTTTAATAAGGGCGCAAAGGTTTTATTGACGTAAAAGGCACCGAAGAGGTTGATTTTGAAGATTTTTTCAAAATCCGCCTCCTCAATTTCTATCAGCGAATCTAACATATACACGCCTGCAAAATGGACAATGGCAAACAGTTCCTTCGTCACCGCTTCCACCTTAGCAAAGGCGTTTTTCACACTCTCTATATCGGTGACGTCCACCTCGATGGGGATGATATTTTCCTCCGCTTCTCTCACCTTTTTATCCAAGGCAAAGACGGTAAAGCCCTTGTTCGCAAACGCCTTCACGGTGGGATATCCCATTCCACCGTATGCACCCGTAATCAATATGTATTTCATAATTTCCTCGTTATATATCCAATTTCATATCCCCGAATTTAATCCAACCCTTTTTACGCATAAATTCGGAAATCACAAGGTTTAACACGGCAGGTAAAACCACCATCAAAAGAAGAATTCCTACCCAGCCAAACCAACCCGTGGTATAGTTGAACAGTTCGAAAATACCAACCAAACCGCTGGTACCCATACCGCCGCCCGATGCACCGCATTTCAACCCAAATACGCAGGTGGACAACGGTCCACAAATGGCACTGGAAATGATCATCGGCAACATAATCACGGGCTTTTTCATGATATTCGGGATTTGTAACATACTCGTCCCCACGCCCTGCGCAACCAAACCGCCTACACCGTTTTCACGGAAGCTCGCCACAGCAAAGCCAACCATGTGGCAGGCACAACCAACCGTCGCCGCACCGCCAGCAAGAAGCATCGCTTCGTAATTCTCCCCTGCCGCTCCAAGGGCGAGGACGGGGGTAGCCACCGCCACCCAAATCGCCGCGGACGAGGTAGGCATGGTCAAGAGTACGCCCATAATCACCGCAATCACAACCCCCATCACAAAAGGGGTAACCTCCGTCGCCACCGCAATCAATACACCCAACTGATTGACAAGCCAAATGAAGGGATAGGAAACAAATACGCCCACAAACGAGGTGATTAGCACCCCCAAAGGGATAAGCAAAATGTCAAGCTTGGTCTTTCCTGCGTACAGTTCGATAAGCTCCACCGTAAGCATCACCGTCACGTACGCCCCGATGGGATTACCAGGCAGCCCTGCCGTCAACATAATGGTAGGAACACCTGCCCCGATAATCAGTTTATCCGCAAAGGCACCCACCATACCTGCCACCGCCGAAGAAAAGACGAGCAGTTTATTTTTACCGAGCGCATGCGCAATCCCTACACCAATCCCTGCACCCATCAGCACCTTCGCAATGTTTGCAATGTACCCCAAGGTATTTCCGATGTAGTTATCCCCTATCCACCCTGCAATTTGCGACAAAATCGTCCCTGCAATCAAGGTCACGAACAGCCCTTGCGCCATACCCGAAAACGCCGTGATAAACCAACGCCTCGGCAAGGCCTTCAAATAGGCAAGCAATCTACCCTTTGTCGATACTTTTTCTTGAGCCATAAAGCAAAACTCCTTTTTAAGATACTTGTATTATACAACATAAATCGATAAAAAGCAAGCGATTTACGATAAATCGATAAAAATTTATCAATTCGATAAAATTTAACGAGTAAAAAGGACAAGCGTGTCCGCTTGCCCTTTGGGGATGAAATTTATGCCTTTGGTATAAATTTCATCAAATAAGCCTGCTTTGTTTGGCTTATTTACGTTCAAAGCTGTCGCAACAGGTACAGCTTTCCGCATCACAGCTACACGTATTGCCCACGTGGATTTTACGAAGGGTGCAGTAATCCCCTGCGCGGTTATACTTACATTCCGTCACTCCACAACCAATACTCGTGTTTACATCTTGTACATTTTCGTTCATCATAATAAAAAACCTCCTTTTTTGGTAAGAACAGTATGGGTAAAGTCGTGAAAGATTATTGACATTTTTAAAAATTTCTTGTACAATATAGCTGAATAGAATATAGGCGGGGTTTTTCCGTCTAAAAAGGAGGATATGCATATGAAGGTTATTTTATTGGCAGACGTAAAAGGTTCGGGTAAAAAAGGCGACGTCATCGAGGTTTCGGACGGCTACGGTAAAAACTTCTTGATTAAGAAGGGTATGGCAAAGGCGGCAACCGCAAGCAGTATCCACGAAGCAGAACAAAAGAAAGCAGCGCAAGCGTTCCACAAGGCGGAAGAAATCAAGGCAACGCAAGCACTTGCCGCTGATTTGAACGGCAAGTCCGTTGTGGTAAAAATTAAGGTAAGTGAAAACGGTAAGGTATTCGGCAGCGTTACCTCGTTGCACGTAGCGGAATCTCTCGCGGCAATGGGCTACGACATCGATAAGAAGAAAATCAAGATGGAAGCCTTGAAGGCACTCGGCTCCTGCCCAGCAGAAATCCGTTTCATGGAAGGTATCTCCGCAAAGATTACTGTCGTTGTACAAGCATTATAAGGAGCGAAACGGTTTTCGTTTAAACGATCATGGAAGAAAAAGAACTGGATATACAGGTAGAAGCGCCAGCCACGGCTGATACCGCGCTTCCGAAAAAAATCACGAAAGAAGATTTTGCCCTTGCAGATACGACGAGAAAGGCAAAGGTAATGTTGTGGGTAAGGCTCACCTTGGTCACCGTTATCTCTTCCCTACTCATCGCCATTGCGGCGCATTGCTTGATTGGGCCCAACAATTTCACCATCGGCGGTGCAACGGGTATCGCAATCCTTCTCAACAAGCTTATCCATATTGAGTTGAGCTACCTCACGATAATCGTCAACATCCCCTTGCTGATTTTGGCGTTTATCTTTATCAAAGGCAGGTTTACCATTTTGTCCATCATGAACATCGCCATGCAGTACCTTTGGCTGTTCCTCTTTGAACAATGCGGCGTGCCTGAAATTGCCTTTCCTGGGAATGCGGATAAAATTTTCGCCGCAATCGCAACCGGCTTGTGCGTAGGTACGGCAATCGCCCTTGCGTATAAAATGGGTTGCAGTACGGGCGGCGGTGATATCCTCGCCGTACTCATCCAAAAGAAGGTTGGCGCGGCATCCATTGCTTGGATCTTGATGGGTATCAACGTAACCGTCATCGGGCTTTCCTTCTTCGTTTTCTACGACGGCAGTAACGAGCTTGCGATTAATTTGTTACCCATTATGCTTTCCGTATTTGAGGTTTACATAGAGAGCAAGACCAACGAAGGCATCACCAACGGTTTCCACTCTGCAAGAGAGTTCCGTATCATCACGGACAAACCCGAGGAAATGGCAACGGCGCTTATGAGAGAATTGAAGCGTGGCGTAACCGCCATCCCTGCGACGGGTATGTATACGAAAATCACCCATACGATGTTGCAATGTGTGGTTAGCCGTAGACAAGTGGTAACCTTAAAGCGTATCATGAAGAAAATCGATCCCGACTCGTTTGCGGTTATGTCAAACGTATCGCAGGTACTTGGATTAGGCTTCTACGCAGGCGAATAAATGAATAAAAAAGGAGTCGTTTTTTGTCAAAACAACTCCTTTTTCTTTTTACCCACAAAAACGGCGGAAACCCTTTTATTTTCAAGGCTTCCCGCGATTTTTACCCCATTTTTTTTGGCGACGACTTTTTTGGGGTAAAAAATGCAAAAAAACCTTGAAAAACCTGACTTTTCCGCGATTTTTTTTCTTCAAGGGTATTGACAAACGAAAAAAGATAAGATATAATACAATTACTTAAAACTTTTGGTTTAAGAAATTTTATTTAGAAGGGGATATTTATCTTATGAACAAAGGCGAATTGATTAAAGCAATTGCAACGAAAACTGGTTTCTCTCAAAAAGACGCAGCAGCAGCTTACGACGCATTCATCGCATCCGTAACGGAAGCTATGAAAGCTGGCGAAAAAGTTCAGCTCGTTGGCTTTGGTACGTTTGAAGTAAAAGACGTTCCTGCAAAGACCGGTATCAACCCTCAAACGAAGGAAACCGTAGCAATTCCTGCTTGCAAGAAACCCGTTATGAAATTCGGTAAAGCTTACAAGGAAGAAATCAACAACTAATTTTAAAAGAAAAAGACCGAGGACAAGCTCCTCGGTTTTTTTACACCCAAACAAAAACCGCCAACGGCAATTTCACCGTTGGCGGTTTGTTTATTACGCTTCTTGTTTGTCTTTGCACCGCTTATCACGGATACGGTTGTACAGATAATAGAACAACGCCAAATATCCAACGAACAGCCCTACCACAATCAACGGATACAATACTTTATTGCCGTTTACGAGGTTGTAGAAAATGCTATACGGCGTACCATCGTGATTCATCAGGAACATATAATTGTAATCCAAAATTACGTTTGCAATATAGGCAAGCACAGATACCCCGCACAATACGGAAAGGGTAATGGGAAAGCTCGCCCACTTCAAGCTTGCCATACCAGAAATGGCTATGTACAAGGATGCAAATCCCGATATCGAGTGGGTAACCCCCGAGAAAACGTTATCCATCGAAAGGACGGGGTACGCATTGTAGTTTTGCGTTGCACCAATCGTACCGAATACCGCGCCCAAGATACCGAAGGTCAAGACGAAATCTAAACACGCCTCTTTCGTCTTCCCCTTACAAAACGCCGCCATGGGGATTGCAATCAGCTGAATGCTACAAAGGAACAACGGCAAGACGTACAGCCATTTCCATACGTTTTGGCTACGGATACAGAGTACCACAATCTTGACGATTTCAAAGCCGTTGATTAAAAACGCACAACCCGCCAAAACTCGGTTTTTTACCTCAATGGACTTGTCCTTGTTGCGTTTACCAAAGAATATTGCAAGACCAACCATCAATGCCATCAATACAGACACCAAGGTCAAATGTTGCCAAGACCACGCACCTTCGGGGACCCTTGTAAATTCGTATCCCCCGTTAACTTTTGTTAAACCAAAAAATTCCCTCATATTATTTCCCTTCTTGGGTATGGTTTTTCCTTATTTCCTATCTGCAAAATAATCAATCTTCATCGCCTTCTTCACGTCGTCAAGGGTAGCCGCCGCCACCTTGCGCGCTTCCTCGCTTCCCTTATACAACATATCCCATACGGCAGGGATGTCCTTTGCCAACTCTTCACGACGAAGACGGATAGGTTCCAAGGTTTCCTGCATAACTGCGTTGAGGAACTTCTTCACCTTCATATCCCCCAAGCCGCCGCGTTCGTAATGTGCCTTTAACTCGTCAAGGTTTGCATATTCGGGTAAGTATTTCGCAAAATGCTCTTCCGTCGAGAATGCGTCAAGGTAGATAAAGGTAGGGTTGTTTTTCGTATCGCCAGGATCGGTCACCTTGATGTGGTTGGGATCGGTGTACATACCCATAACCTTGCGCTTGATTTCGTCCGCGCTGTCGGAAAGGTAGATACAGTTGCCGAGCGATTTACTCATTTTCGCCATACCATCCGTACCGGGCAAACGCAAGCAAGCCTTGTTGTCGGGCAATACTGCTTTTGGCTCTACCAAGGTTTCCCCGTACAAACCGTTGAAGCTTCTTACGATTTCACGGGCCTGCTCCAACATAGGCAATTGATCCTCCCCTACGGGTACGGTGTTTGCCTTGAACGCCGTGATATCCGCCGTTTGGGATACGGGATAGGTCAAGAATCCCATAGGAATGGACGCCTCGAAATTCTTTTGCTTCATCTCCGTTTTTACCGTGGGGTTACGTTCCAAACGAGCCAAGGTAACAAGGTTCATGTAATAGAAGGTAAGCTCGGTCAATTCCGCCACGTGCGATTGCACGAAAATAACGGATTTTGCGGGATCGATACCGCAAGCCATGTAGTCGAGTGCCACCTCCGTGATGTTTGCACGCACTTTTTCGGGATTGTCAAAGTTGTCGGTGAGTGCCTGCGCGTCCGCAATCATAACGTAAATTTTGTCAAATTTACCGCTGTTTTGCAATTCCACACGACGCTTCAACGAGCCAACGTAATGCCCGATGTGCAATTTCCCCGTAGGTCTATCCCCTGTCAAGATAATGTTTTTCATATATACTCCCCGTCCGTTTTGTATAGCTTTGGGCATAGTCACCCATACTCCTTATATGAAACGGACTTATCTCTATTTTATCGCTGTATTATTTATCTGTGCCGCCGCCGTGGTTTCTATCGGTGTCAGCACGTATACGCATCGTGAGGCGTTGCCTGCATTTTCACAAAAATACGAAAGGCAACCCCACACTAAACGCTCTATTTTTCCTTATTTTGCGCCGTAGGTTTCACGGTATTTGTACATTGCGGGAAGGTGTTCTTTACCGTCTACAACGCCGTCCTCAATCGCCGCAATGATATCGTTCATCGTTACAACGGAATATACGTCGATGTCAAATTCCTTCTTCGCTTCGCTTACCGCGGACAAATCGCTGTTGAGC
>JAZRFV010000067.1:0-35631 GCA_045643825.1 Candidatus Scatosoma sp. | reverse complement strand
AAGTTTAGGTGCGAGCATACCCTTAAGAGCCGCTTCCATATCATCCAACAACTCGTAAATGATACGGTAGCTACGCACGTCTACCTTCGATTGTTCAGCAAGTTTCTTCGCCTTTGCATCGGGACGAACGTTGAAACCGATAATAATTGCATTCGCACTATCCGCAAGCATTACGTCGCCTTCGTTGATTGCACCAGCCGCCGCGTGGATAACCTTTACGCGTACTTCTTCGTTGGAAATCTTTTCCAAAGACTGCTTAACAGCTTCTACACTACCTTGCACGTCACCCTTAACGATAAGGTTAAGGTTCTTCATCTTGCCTTCTTCTACCTGCGCAAAGATGTCGTCGAGACTTACACGGCTTTGTTCTTTAATCATCTGCTCGCGTTCTCTATTCTTTCTTTCTTCTTGTACCTGCTTCATAAGAGCCTGGTCAACCGCCATAATGCTGTCGCCGGCGTTGGGAACGTCTTCCAAGCCCAAGATGGAAACCGCCATCGAGGGGCCTGCCGATTTTACAGGCTTGCCCTTGTCGTCGAACATTGCACGTACACGCCCCATCGTCGTACCCGACAAAATGTTGTCGCCCGTCTTCAACGTACCCGTTTGTACGATAATGCTTGCAACAGGGCCCTTGCCCTTGTCGAGCTTCGCTTCGATGATAACGCCCTTTGCCTGACGATCGGGGTTTGCCTTCAATTCTTGCATTTCCGCAACGAGGTTTACCGAATCAAGCAATTCGTCGATACCCATACCCGTCTTTGCAGAGATGGGGATAAGCATCGTGTCGCCGCCCCATTCTTCGGGTACAAGCTCGTACTTCATCAATTCCTGCTTTACTCTATCAGGATTTACTTCGTACTTATCCATCTTATTCATCGCAACGATGATGGGAACATCAGCTGCTTTTGCGTGGTTGATTGCTTCTACCGTTTGAGGCATGATACCGTCGTCCGCCGCTACCACAAGGATAACGATGTCCGTTACCTGTGCGCCGCGGGCACGCATTGCCGTGAACGCTGCGTGGCCAGGGGTATCGATGAAGGTGATTTGTTTACCCTTCGCCGTTACCGTGTAAGCACCAATGCTTTGCGTAATACCACCTGCTTCGCCTGCCGTAACCGTCGTCGAACGAATCTTGTCAAGGAGGGATGTTTTACCGTGGTCAACGTGCCCCATAACCGTAACAACGGGTGCACGGGTAACAAGCTTGCTTTCGTCTTCGGTACCAGCCGTATCCATAAGCACTTCTTCCGCCGTCTTTTCAGGCTTGTATTCAAGGTCAATACCCAAATCCATCGCAATCATCAAGGCGTTTTCGTAGTCGATAGAGTCGTTAATACCCTTCATGATACCTTCTTTGAAAAGGCGTTTGGTGATTTCTACCGCGGATACACCAAGCTTTTCGGACAATACCTTCAAAGGGATATCCTGCGTGGTAACCACCGCATGTTCAATCTTGATGGTAGGAATTTCTTGGCTCTTTTGTTTCTTGGGCGAGCGTACCTTTCTGTAGCCCGACTTATCCTCGTCGAAATCCTCCACCGTCATACCCTGCTGTTTCATCAGGTTACGCTTCGACATAGGTTTCTTTTCAGTGTAGGTCTTTTCAAAGGTCTTTTTCTTCGCAGGGGCGGAGAAATTCTTTTCTCTCGAAGGCGCTGCGATGGGTGCGGCAATAGGAGCAGCAGGCGCTGCAGGTCTTGCACCCATAGGCTTTTGAGGTCTATCCCCATTCGGTCTTTGAGGTCTGTCGCCAACGGGACGAGGACGGAAGGTGTTAGTGGGGGCAGAAGCATTCGCATTCTCTACGCCGGGTTTCGCCACGTAAACGCCTTGTTCTTGACCGTTACGGAAATATCTCGGTGCGCGAGGTGCTTGAGGAGCCGTAGGACGCGTTTCGGTTTTGGGTACAAACGTACGCGCTTCGGGTTTCCCTTCCGTTTTCTTTACTTCCTTGGGTTGAGGAGCAGGTTCTACCTTTGCCGTTTCCTTTACCTCTACTTTTTCTTCTTTTACAGCCGCAGGCGCTTCTACCTTCGTTTCAACAGGTGCCTCTACGGGTGCTTCTTCTACCTTTTTCTTTGCGGCTTTCTTCGCTTTTTCAGCCTCGGCTTTTGCTGCAGCCTCCGCTTCCGCTTTTGCTTTTTCTTCCGCCGCTTTTACGAGTGCAGCTTCTTCCGCAGCCTTTGCTGCTGCTTCCGCTTCTACCTTTGCAACCGCTTCTGCAGCTTCACGCTCCTGCTTTTCCACTTCCAAAGCGGCTAATTTCTTTAAAATTCCAGAAAGGCTTTTTTCCGTGGACAAAAGACGCTTTTGCACACCGCCAAGCTTTTCATCGTCCAAAAGTGACGTAATCTTTTCCACGTTTTCATATTTTTTTGCCATAGGTTTAGTTGGTCCCTCCCGAATATAATTTAAATCTCGGCTCGCCATCGGCACTTGCAATCATTGCCGAGGCAAGGTTGTTGTCTGTGATCGCCACCGCTTTTACAGCAGGGCGGTGTACCCATTCTGCCAAAGCGCCCTCATCCGTAATGTATAACGGACATCCGAGGGTTTCTTTCGCGCGTAAAATAGGTTTTAAGGAATTTTTCCCGATAGCCCCGTCAATGACGAGAAGGAAAACCCCTTTTTTTTGCTTTTCTATCGTTTCCGCACCGAAAATAATCTTTCTCGAACGGATACAAAACCCAAGATAGGTTTCAATTTTACTCTTGTCCAAGTGCGCCCTCCTCTACCCCTTGGTATACCTCGGGGGCTACGTTGGCGGAAAAGGCTTTGTGCAAAAGTTTCTTCCCCGTTAATTTTTTGAGGCATTCCTCACTTGAACAAATATACGCGCCGCGCCCAGGAGCTTTTCCCGTTGGATCGGAGGAAATTTCCCCGTCGGCGTTTCTTACCACACGCATCATCTCTGCCTTGGGTTTCATTTCACGGCAGGCGATACACATGCGCATAGGAATATTCTTCGTCTTCGGCATACGCCACCTCCCGTTTTTTACGATACTTGGCGATTATTCTTCTTCCGTTTCTTCGTTGTCGATTTGCGCAAGAATTTCCGCTGCTTCAGGGGAAGAAGCGCTCTTTACGTCGATCTTCCAACCCGTCAAACGAGCCGCCAAACGTGCGTTTTGACCATCTCTACCAATTGCAAGGGAAAGCTTGTCGTCGGGTACGATTGCCATTGCACTCTTTTCACCCTTCGCCGTAACGGAAAGCACCGTTGCAGGGGAAAGTGCCTTGTAGATGAATGCAAGAGGATCTTCGTTCCATACGATGATGTCGATTTTTTCACCGCCGAGTTCTTCTACGACAGCGTTTACACGAGCACCACGGTTACCTACGCAAGCACCAACAGCATCTACGCGTGCATCGTTGGATACGATTGCCATCTTCGTTCTGTGACCAGGTTCACGAGCGATTTCCTTGATTTCTACGATACCTTGTGCAATTTCAGGTACTTGTTCTTCGAACAATTTCTTTACCAAGCCCTGTGCCGTACGGGATACCACGATTTGAGAGTTTTTGCCGTTGTTTTTAACACGCTTTACAAATACCTTCAATTTGTCGCCCAAGTTATATCTTTCGGTGGGAACACGGTCTTGAGGGGGCATAACGCCTTCAATTTTCTTATCGCCAAGCTCTACGTAGATGTTGCGTTCGTCCATTTTACGGATAACGCCTTCCATAAGCTCGCCTTCCTTATCGGAAAATTCCGAGAAGGTGTTGTCGCGTTCCGCTTCGTGTAATTTTTGCAAGATAACCTGCTTTGCGGTTTGTGCAGCAATACGGCCGAAGTTTTTAGGGATGAAGGTCTTTACAATCGTGTCACCGATTTGGTAATCGGGGTTCAACTCCTGTGCGTCTTCCAAGGAAATTTCCTTATCCTTATCCTCTACAATCTCTACAACGTAACGGGTAGCCTTAAACTCAATCGTACCCTTTTCCGCATTCAACGTAACGGCAATTTCCGCACCGCCGTCGAACTGCTTTTTGTATGCGGATGCAAGTGCATTTTCAAGCGTTGCGATAAACGCTTCTTCACTGATACCCTTTTCTCTTACCAGGTCGGTAAGCGCCGCAAAAAACTCTTTGTTTTCCATTGTTTTATTTCTCCTATTAAGTTTTCGTAAATGTTTATATCGTGCTTAAAATATTTTTACTTTGTTGTGGGAATGTTTCAACTTACGCCAAGCCAAGCGCTGCAAAATCAATCGCACGGCAAATTTTTGCAATCTTCGCCTTTTCCAACTTGATTTCTTTTCCCTTATCTTCAAGGTATACGCAATTTTCGTCGTGCCCCTTCAAGGTCGCCTCGAAAAATTTCTTACCCTGCATGGGTGCGAACAATTTCACCTCAACCTTTGCCCCGATACACTTTTGATAATCGCGGTCGGTCTTCAAAGGTCTATCCAAACCAGGGCTAGAAACGTTGAGGGTGTAAGGCACACCAAAGGTGGGGTCCAAATCATCCAAAACGGGATCGATTGCACGGTGGAACTTTTCACAAGTATCCAAATCCACGCCCCCTTCAATATCGATGTAAACGGTCAAAGCAGGCTCTTTACCCTGTTTAAATTCCACCTCGACAATTTCAATCGACATTTCGTCCGCAATCGGTTGCAAAACGCCTTGTACTTCTTCAATCGGTTTTACTTTCATAAAATCTCCTACAATACGCCCCTACGCAAGGTTTCCATCCAGCGAAAAATACCCTTACATAGCAATATTGAGAGTGGTTGCTCACCACTCTCAATAACAAAAGCATTATTAAGTATCCTCATTATAACATTATTATAATGTTTTTGCAAGCGTTTTACGCCCATTTTGCGAATTTTTTTCCTTTTCAAGACTTAATCAAGTTTCCCTCTTGCCTTAATCAGCTCGATAAACACCTTCGCAGTTACACACGCATCGTCAAACGCACGATGGTGATTGAAGGTAAAGCCGTAATGATCGGCAACGGTATTCAGCTTATAATTCGCCAACTGTCCACGCAAAACCTCCTGCGTAAACGCCAAAGTATCGTAGGTTTTTTTGTCGAACATATACCCGTTTTGTTCACCGTAATAATGCACGAAACGGAAGTCGAAGGTCACGTTATGCCCCACCAAAATGGCGCCGTCCGTAAACTTGTAGAAGTCCGCCAACACCTTATCAATTTCGGGCGCACCCACCAAATCGGCATCGTGTATCCCCGTCAAATTGATAATTTCTTGCGAGAGCCTTTCTTTGCACGCCACGAAGGAGGAGAATTTTTCCGCAATCTCACCGTTGACGATCTTCACCGCACCGATTTCGATAATCTTATCCATTCTACCCATCGCAGGGTTATTGTTCAAACCCGTCGTTTCAAGGTCGAATACGACGAAGGTATTATTTTTCAAATCCGCAGGCTTTGACAGGTCGTCAAATAACCCAGCTTGGGTATAATCGACGTACGGTTCGGGGAAAACGGTACGATATGCTTTCGGCACGGGTTTTCCCTTTCTTGCTACGGGTTCAAACCCTTCGGGGGGCGTACCGTAATTGATTTTCGCCGCCTTGAACGAGATATGTCCCTTGTATTCCTCGTTTGCACCGCTGATAACGATTTTATCCCCGATCTTGATATCACGCACCTTCTCCACCGTCGCTTTTTTGGGGAAATAGGTACAACGCAAGGTGGAGGTGTTGTCCGTCACCGCCACGGAGAAGCGCGTTTTCTTCACGTCCTCGCCCGTCTTTTCGTTATGCTTGGTATATTCGATTTCTTCAATGAAACTAACCGTACCGCAAATACTGTAAGGACCTTCCACCGCTTGACAGTCCGCCATATACACAGCCGTGGTCAACGGCTCATCCACGCCGTCGATTTTTTCATAATCGCAAATGCGGAAACGACGGATCTCTACGTGCGGAGTTTCTTCCTCTGCCTCCTCGGGCATTTCCTCCAAAATAGAGGCGTCGGGCGCAGCCTTTTCTACGATACGCACGTTGCCGTAAAAGCTACCGCAAAACACACTCGTCAAATACCTGCTTACTTCGTCCAAGATATTTCCCGAGGTAAAAAGGGTTTGTTCGCCCGAGGCAATATCAATGTAAAAGTTCGCCCCGCTTGTCAACGGCTCCACCTCAATATTCTCCATTTCAATGAACGCCGCAGCAGCCGGGAAGGTCTTTTGGATATATTCGTAAATGCGTTTTTGCAAGCCTTCCGCATCGGGGACACGCTTCACAATTTTTACGCGCGCGGTAAAATTTTCGGGCAAATACTCGTCCGAAATCGCACGTGCCGCCGCCTCGTCCCTCACGGTGTACGTTTTGTCCGTCACCAAGAAAAACTCCGCCGAACTATCCTTTTTTGATACGGTAATTCCACACAAAATCGCATTCTTTAAGCCGTCGATTGCACGGATTTCCGCCAAATATTCATTCAACCTATTCGCCATCTAACAACAACCTTATTTCCTTGAAAAATTCTTCTTCCGCTTCAGACGAAACTACCTTTTTATATGGCTCACCCTTCTTGAAAATCAAGCAAGAGCCCTTTCCGCCTGCAATCCCTAAATCCGCATCCTTTGCTTCGCCAGGGCCATTGACCACACAGCCCATCACGGCGATTTTCGCCGACTTCTTGTAAGGGCGAACAAAGTCCGTCACCTTTTCCGCAAGCGCCATACTCTCCCACTCACATCTTCCGCAGGTAGGACAGGAAACCACCTCAACAAACGCCTCGTCCAAACCACAAGCACGTAAAATATTCTTCGCCGCGTACACTTCCTTCACGGGGTTATCCGTCAAGGACACACGGATGGTATCGCCAATGCCGTTTAACAGCAAGCTGCCGATCCCCACCGCGCTTTTTACGATGCCTGCCTCCGTCGTACCTGCCTCCGTCACCCCAAGGTGTAAGGGGTAAGAAGTACGATTTGCGAGTACCGTGTACGCGTCCACCGTCAATTTCACGTCCGAAGCCTTTACCGAAATCACGATATCGTTCACGCCGAATTTTTCCAAAATCCCTACGTTGTAGAGTGCGCTTTCCACCAACGCGTTGGCACTCCTACCGTATTTTTCAAGGAAATGCTTTTCAATACTGCCCGTGTTCGAGCCAACCCGCACGGGGATTTTATGCGCCTTTACACAATCGGCAACGTACTTAATTTCCGCCTCGCCACCGATATTCCCAGGGTTGATACGCACCTTGTCCGCACCACTCTCGATGGACATCACCGCAAGCTTGGGGGAGAAATGAATATCCGCCACCAAAGGGATGGAAATTTTGTCCTTGACCGTACGAATGGCAAGCGCATCCGCTTCGTCGGATACCGCCACACGGATAATTTCACAGCCTGCTTTTTCAAGGGCGGAAATTTGCGCCACCGTCTTTTCGATATCAGCGGTTTTCGTCGTGGTCATCGATTGAATTTTTACCCCCGATCCGCCACCCAGCATCACACCGCCAACGGAAAGGAGCTTCGTTTTTTGATTGTGCATAAATCACCTAATTATGTATAGTATAAATTGGCCGTCCGCAAGCGCGACGCAGTATTGCGATGTATATCCACCGTCAAAAACGATGCAGATGTGAGCAAGACAAGAAGCGCGCGGCTTTATCGCAGGGAGTGTACATGAGCGTACACGAGCAAGATAAAACGCAAACGCGACGCAGCATTGCGACGTATATCCACCGTTTTTCCCTTATTTTTTATCCGCCTTCATCATCTGTTTCAACTCCGCCATAAACGACGACAAGTCTTTAAACGAACGGTACACAGAAGCATAACGAACGTAGGAAACCTCGTCCACCTTTTTTAAGCGTTCCATAACCATTTCACCGATTTCTTTGCTGGTGATTTCGCTTTCCATACTGTTATACACCTGCTTGGAAATGTCGGACACCATCTCGTCAATCACCTGCATGGGCACGGGGCGTTTTTCACACGATTTTACGATACCGTTGCGCACCTTTTCCGCGTTGTAGGATTGGCGAGTGCCATTGTTTTTTACCACCAAAACGGGGGCAAATTCGATGGTTTCATAGGTAGTAAAGCGCCTACCACAGCCAGCGCATTCACGACGGCGACGAATTGCGTTATCTTCCTCCGCCGCGCGGGAATCCACCACCTTACTTTCTGTACAATTACAATAAAGACATTTCATTTTTTATCCTCATCGCGTACATGGTACGCTTGTTTTATCCTTTTTAGAAGGGACGGACGATAAAGTCATCCATATCCCCACCGTTATTTTTCCACATCATTTCGCAGTATTTTTCCTGCTCGTCCGCGCCAACGCCTTTCCAAAGCTGCATCACGTCCGTCGTCTTTTTCTTTTGATTGTAGCGTTGCAAACGGTATGCATAGCTTGTCTTATTATTGATGGTATTCAAGGCAATCCGTTCGATATAATAACGATAACTCGGTCCACACGCCACATCCGCACGAGAGCCTTCGCAAATTGCCTTTGCCTTATTCCATTCCTCTTGCTTTACCTGTTGAAGTTTGCCTTCGCACAAATCAACCTTACAATTTTTAATTTCACGACCGCCGTTTTTACAACCGACAGCGCTTTCATACCATTCCAACGCAAGATATATATTCCCTTGCGCATCCACACCGCGAACGTTTTGAAAACCCATACCCTCTTCAAACGCATATCTTGCCTTCGTCTCTACCTTATCCACCGAATAAACAATCTCATGTACGGCACAGTTTTTCTTCAACACCGCCGTTTGTGAGGTCGGCGTATCAAACATACCGCTTTTCGTGGTGTACTCCACACTCGCATATTCGTAGGTAATAAAATAGGTCGTATGGGGGACACTCACCCATTCTACGAAGGTATTGCCACTATACAGCAAAGTCGTTTCGTTGATTTTTGGATTAAAAAACTCCACCTTTTGCAATCGTTCCCCTTGGTACGTTTCAGGCGTTGTATCGTCCGCCAAAGCATAGGTTTTCAGTAAAAATCCTTCTGCGCATTCCGTTTCCACAAACTCGCACTCCACGTACACCTCGTTATTATCAAAGGTGCAAATGGGCATCCCTTCCTCCATCCCGAAGGTGAGGTAAGAAATGCTGGCAATTCCGCTTTCAGCGTCGCCGTCCTTTTTAATAAAATATTCGTCGCCTACACGGGTATATCCGTCAGCACCAAAATTCCCCTCTTCTTTAAAATTACCCTCGCAATCTATCGTAAAGTAAACGCTAACGTACTCCGTTTGCTCCACGCCGTTTTCGTCCACCGTAATCGTTTCACGCTGACCGTATAAGAGCAAACCGTCCTTATCCAAATTCTCTATGCTGTACGGGTGATAAATATAGGTAGCGCCGTCCTCCGCTTGCCTTGTATAATCCAACATCAAGGTCTTTTGCGACTTCGTTTCCACGTTATATACAAGCAAGGCTTCTTTGTTTTCCGCAAAATCCATACTTGCCGTGCTAGCGGTTACGCACATGTAAATATCATCCTGAAGGATTGCCGAATCCGCGCAGTTTTCTACCTTATAGACGGTATCCCCTGCCGTCACCTCGGTGACAAGGTAGGAAGCATCCTCCCCCGTCGTTTTACTCCTTACGTTTCCGTGATATATGTAATAATTCTCCCAAGCGCCGTATTCTTCAGGAACGAGGTTGTCAAAACTTTGATGAATTTGACATCCCGCGCCAAGCATACAAAAAGCCAAAAAAGATGCCGTTATCGTCGTCATTTTCTTCATTATTTTCCCCTCCTTTACATATTCAACACATACCTGGGTGCTTGTGTTAGTTTTTCTTGCCCTTTCTTTTGCGAATTTCCTTTACTTCCTTTTCGTAGCCGTTTTCCGTAGGAACGTAGTACACCTTATCCTTTATGGAATCGGGTAAGTATTGCTGTTCAACATATCCACCGTAATCGTGGGGATACTTATACGCCTTACTCATTTCTTTATCCTCGGGGCTCGCCATCGAGTTATCTTTCAAGTACGGAGGCACGTTATCGTCGCGCACCTCGTGCGCATCGTGAACAGCCGCATACATTGCGTTTACAACCGAATTACTCTTATCTGCTTCACACACGTAAATAATTGCTTCCGCCAAAGGAATACGCGCCTCGGGATAACCGATTTTTTCAAGTGCGTACATTGCGGAAGTGGCAATTTGCAACGCCCTCGGATCCGCCATACCAACGTCTTCCGCGGAATGCACAACCAAACGACGAGCAACCAACATCGGATCGCAACCGCCCTCCAACAATCGCATTGCGTAATACAAAGCTGCGTTGGCATCGCTACCACGCAGGGATTTACAAAATGCTGAAAGGAAATCGTAGTACGAATCCTGATTATACGACAACGCCTTGCGCTGAATGGATTGCTCCGCATCCGCAAGGGTAATATGCACGTTGCCGTTTGAATCGGGGTTGGTGGTCAACGCCGCAAGCTCTAACGCATTATAGGCCGAGCGCAAATCCCCGCCCGCCATATTTGCAATATGCGCCAACGCTTCCTCATCCGCAATAATTTTTTGCTTGCCCAAGCCCTTGTGTCTATTTTTCAATGCGCCCTTCAACGCACCGATAATATCCTCGTTAGAAAGGTGCTTAAATTCAAACACACGACAACGGGACACAATTGCAGGCGTCATCGAGGCATAGGGATTTTCCGTCGTGGAGCCAATAAAAATAATCGTACCCTGTTCAATGGCAGGCAGGAGGGAATCGCTTTGTGTTTTGTTAAAGCGGTGACACTCGTCCAATAAAAGGTAAGTACGCTTGCCAAACATTTTGAGATTGTTACGCGCCGTTTCCACCGCCTTTTTTACATCCGCAACGCCTGCGTTTACGGCGTTCAACTTCACAAACTCCCCGTTTGTATGCAGGGCAATGATATTTGCGAGGGTGGTCTTTCCACAACCGGGAGGCCCCCAAAAAATACAACTGCCTAAACGATCCGTCGCAATGGCGCGACTAAGGAGCGAGCCTTCCGCTACAACGTGCTTTTGCCCGATAAACTCATCCAACGAGTTGGCGCGCATACGCTCCGCAAGGGGTTTCGCCGTTTCCTCGTGGTTATTAACATTGTTAAAATCGAATAAATCCATACCTTACTCTTCCAACGCTTTCCGAATTGCCTCTACGTTTGCTTTGCCCAGCTCGTATCCCTTTTCGTATGCTTCCTTCACCTGCTTTAAGGAATATTGGCTCATATCCCCCAAGTCAGGCTCTAACCAAAAATCAATTTGTTTTTTATATTTCTCTCGATAGGTTTTTGTACGGTGGTTGTCCATAATGTCAAAGGTTTCCAAGGATACACCAATCGGCCCGGGCATCTTCCCACTAGCATTTTTCCAACCAAGCACGTCCACCGCAACCACGACGTCCGCGCCCATCTTCTTCACACGCATAGCAGGTACGCGTTCTAACACCCCACCGTCAATTAAACGGCGTTCTTCCTTGAGTACAGGGTGGAATATAGCAGGGATAGAAGAGGAAGCGACGATTGCGTCCGCAACACTCCCCTCCGAGCACTCCACCACCTCTTGCTTTACCATATCCACAGCCACGCAATGGAAGGGAATTTTTAAATCCGCAAAGGTGATATCCCCCAAGTATTTTACGATTTGGCTACGCATTTTATTGTTCCCAAACACGCCACCCTTTTGTTTTGCAGGTGTAATCAAATCCCAAAGGCGTAATTTGCACACCGCTTCGCGCATCGTATCCACCGAAACGCCTGCCGCGTACGCACCGCCCACCACAGAGCCCATTGAAGAGCCGACAATATAATCCACCTGAATATTTTCTTCTTCTAACGCCTTTAAAAAGCCGATATGCGCGACGCCACGGCTACCGCCTGCGCCTAACGCCAAACCAAGTTTTTTCATCTTTTTTCCCTCTCTTACATATAGTATGTAGCCACCAGGTATGCGTTGAATTATATTTTACTCTTACTCCCCCCGATAAGGCGTAGCCTATTTTGTAGGCCTTACACCTTTTCGGCAATATTCATCAGCAGTTTTTCGGTATCCGCCCAACCCAAGCAAGGATCGGTGATCGATTGTCCAAACACCTCACTATGCGCCTGGTTACCTTCCACCAAGAAGCTTTCCAACATCACGCCCTTGACAATACCCGAGAGTGCCGTATCTTGACGAAGCCGCATTACCTCTTCCGCGATGGCAATTTGCCGTTTGAAATCCTTCCCAGAGTTAGAGTGGTTGCAATCCACAATCACGGCAGGATTTTTCAAGCCGTTTTCCTGGTACAAATCTGCAATTTTTCTTACACGATCGCGGTGAAAATTCGGTACGTCAGCACCCGTGCCATCTACCCCGCCACGCAGAATTGCGTGCGCGTAAGGGTTTCCGTCCGAACTTACCTGATAATTTCTATACTTGAAGGTTTGAGGGCTTTGCGCCGCATAAATCGAGTTCATCAACGCCGTCAAATTACCGCTCATCGGGTTTTTCATCCCTACGGGTGCACCCATACCACTCGCCACCTGACGGTGCAATTGATTTTCCACACTTCTCGCCCCCACGGCGTGGTAAGAGAGCACATCTTCCAAATATGCCGCATTTTCGGGGTACAGCATCTCGTCCGCCGCCGTCAAGCCCGACGTCTCTATCGCCGCAACGTGCAACGCACGGGCAGTACGGATACCTTGTGCAATATCCACCCCGCCTTCAGGGTTTGGTTGCATCAGCATACCCATATACCCTACCCCTTTCGTACGGGGCTTGCAGGTATAAATGCGCGGAACAAGCACCAGCTTGTCCTTCACACGCTCATGCACCTTTCCCAAACGAGCAACGTATTCCAGCGTGGATGCCGTATCGTGCGCGGAGCAAGGGCCGACCACGACCAACATTTTTTTACTCTTGCCCGTAAGAACGTCTTTAATTTCCGCATCGCGCTCTTTTTTAATTTTCTCTAAAGCCGAAGTTAACGGTTTTTCCGCAATAATTTCCTCCGGCTCGGGAATATAACTTTGTTTTATCAACATACCTTTATACGCTTTCTTTCGTTATTTTTTCAATATACGCCTTTACTTCCTTCGTTACGTATTCGTCAATGGGCGTATGGAATTTTAAGCTATTCCGCACCATGGACGAGCTTACGTGTAAAAGCTCCTGCGGGCAGGGTAAATATACCGCTGTCAAATCCCCATCCAGCTTTTTGCTTGCGTAAAAGTTTGCGTTTTCATAATCCAAGTCGATCGAATTACGGATACCGCGCACGTAAAATTTCGTATTTTCCGCCTTCAGTAGCTCTGCAACCGTGCCTTCCGTATTTATTATGCGCACGCGCGGGTTATTTTCCACCATAAGGGCGAGCATTTTTTCACGCTGTTCCAAGGTAAAGCAGGGTTGTTTTTGGGGGTTGACCATAATTGCCACCACCACCTCGTCAAACAGCTTCAAGCAATCGTCAATCAACGCCTTATGCCCTAATGTGGGGGGATCAAACGTCCCTGCAAACACGCATTTTCTTCTTTCGTTTGTCATCCTTACCCCCTTCTGAAAAAGGTCAAATACGCCTTACCGTACTTTCTCTCGTCGTATTTTTCCAAGCCTTCAATTTCCCCTTCAAAGGGAACGTCTCGCTCGTACATTGCAATACCGTTTTCGCTTAAAAGCCCTCTTTCCGCAATCTTTTTCAACGCCTTTTCGCCATACTCCATACGATAAGGAGGATCGATAAATATCAGGTCGAATTGTCCTCTCGCTTGTTCAAGGCAGGCAAGATAATCCCCTTGCACCACCTTCGCTTCCTCACCGCCAACCGTAATTTTCAGCGTCGTCAAATTCTTCTTCACGATGGCGATACTATCCTTGGAAAAATCGTTAAAAACGACCTCCTTCGCGCCACGGGAAAGGCTCTCGATACCGAGTGCACCGCTACCTGCAAATAAGTCCAGTACACGTGCACCATATATTTTTAAGGAAAGAATGTTAAACAGTGCCTCTCTTGCGCGGTCCGAGGTCGGACGCACGTTTTCACCTGCAAATTCTGACAACACTCTGCTTCTATATTTTCCGCCGATAATCCTCATAACACGCCTCTATTACTCGCAAAAATATATACTCAACGCGTACCTGCCCCTATTATTTACGTTTTTTAGGTTTCGTACCAGGCAACCCGCCGTAGTTAATTTTCTTCACTTTATTCGCTTCCGCAGCCGCCGCACGCGCCGCAATTTCCTGCTCGCGCAAACGCTTATTTCTACGAGAATACGCACCCCAAATATAGAACGCACCCGATACGCCGATGGGTATCAACGCAAACAAGCAGGATACGAAATAACTAATCGCAACCCCCGTCGCATTCATTAAATAGAGGGGAATCACCGACCAGCCCGAAAGCAAGAAACCAAGCAAGGTCAAAACTGCTACTCCGCCCTTTGCTTCACCGCCGTCGATTTTCGCTTGGAAACAACCAAACAAAATACCAAACACGATGGGAACAATCGCCGACAATACACCGAAGACAAAACCCTTCCATACACGATATTCCTTCGCCTCCTTGTGGTTGGACATTTTATAGCCGCCCTCAAACTGCGACTCCGACATACGCTTTACGTTGCCCGACACGAGCATTTCATACTGCGAACCGCCGTTTGCCCACGCCATCAAGGCGTTGTACCCTGCACCACCGATGATACATACCACCGCCCAAGCAACCTCTTTGCCCGTCCAATACAAGGTTTCACCCTTCATCGTCAACATCAGCAAAATTGTACCTGCGCAGGCATACATAAAGGTAGAAGGAAGGGAGGTTTTAAACAGTTGCCACACGTATCTACCAAACTTTTTCAAACTCTTTTTAATTGCTTTTCCGTCCATGATTCGTTTACCCCGAATATTTTTTCTTGTGTTATAGTTGTATAATTTCTTCGTCCGTTACAATAACGTCCATTTTTTCGTCCCAGCCTTCCGTCGGCACCTCGTTTACGATTTGAAAACCATACCCATACGCCACACGCTTTGCTGTGGAATTTTTTAAAAACTTATCGTAGTAGCCACCGCCGTAGCCCAAACGGTTGCCCCGCTTGTCCACCGCCAAAAAGGGAATGACCGCGACGTCGATTTCACCTTGATGTGCATCCCCAACGGGTTCGCGTATGCCATAGTCGGAAAGGGTAAAATCCTCACCGTACTCCACTGCAACCATTTCTCCGCTTTCAAGCCGTGGGCAATATACTCTATGTCCATCTGCAAGCAAACGCTCTATCAAGCCGTCCGTGGGGGCTTCTCTTGAAAAGGAAAGGTAGATAAAGAAACTTAAACGCATACCTGGGTGGCCTGTTTTACCAAATACCGCCTGGTACAGATGTTCAATCAACCGTTGTTCTTTGATATCACGGTTGGTGGTTTCCATCCGCTTTTTCTTCATATACGCACGCAAGCGTACCTTCTTTTCCTTTTGTTCGACGGGTATTTCCTCGTCTACAAACCGTAGTTTCGTCACCATAAATCAACTCCGCGCGACGGGTTGCCGCGCATAATACCTCGTAGGGAATCGTCCCCACCACATTTGCCGTTTTCTTGGCATCCGACATAATGGAAACCCACTCCCCTCTATCAAAAGCGCCAAACCGAATGCACGCATCCATACAAAGGTTATTCGCATTCTCCTGCCAGCCAACAACCCCATTTTCACGTTGCCGTAAAAATCCGTCGGCATAACCGAAGCGCAGCACGGATAAACGCCCTACGTCAGTTCTATCCGCTTCCTTACCGTAGCCAAGCCCACCGAAAACATATTTTCGAGAGGTCACCGCTTTGGCAAAAACTTCCATACCCTTTTGTAGGTGCAAACGCGTCACAGTTCCCCTCGTAACGCCCGTTTCGTCGCCTGCCTCACACGGTAAATATCCATATAAGCCAAGCCCGACTCGCACCATGTCAAAGGCAAACTCTTCCCCCAACATCGCGCCATACGTACCACCCAGGTGTGCGATGAGGTCAGGGAAATACCCTTTTGCCACATCCACCATTCGGATAAAGATACGCCTTTGTTCCTCTGCGCGGAAACGCTTACACTCGCATAAATGAGAATAAATCCCCTTTACCCTAACGGCTGGATATCGTCCAAACAGCCTACATACTTTTCCGAGGGTTTGGACGTTCATCCCGTATCGGTTCATACCCGTATTTACTTTCAAATGTACATTTATCGGCAAACGATAGGTTTCACATACCTTGCAAAGAAGCTTCGCCGTTTTCAAGGAATCCACACTCGCGGAAAAACCATTCACCGCAAGCGTATACCCTTCCTCCATCGTTGTGGGAGGGGTAAAAACAAGTATTTCTTTACCACACGCCGCCACGCGGATGGCAATCGCCTCTTCGATAAGCGCCACCGCAAAGCAGTCGGCAAGACCACTTAAAGTCGCCGTCACCCTCTCCGCGCCGTGACCGTAAGCGTTCGCTTTTACCACCGCACAAAGCCGTTTGCCTGTCAATGTCGAAAACCGTTCGGCATTTTCTTTAATTCCGTCTAAATAGACAACCGCTTTCACCTTCTGCATTCTATATCCTATGCAAAAGAGTGAAAATTTGTGTCGTTAATTACCAAAAATAATTCTATGGCAGTTATCGCACTCGATCGTTGCGCCACCCGTCAGCTTATTGATTGCCGCAAGAGGAGGTTCCATACTGCAGAAAGGACATCTCTTGCCAATCATTTCGCCCACAACGGGGAAGATTTTCTCCTTACGCTTCTTTTGATAGGTTTCCAACATCCCCGCAGGCACGTCCTTTTCAATTTTGGACAGAGCTGCTTCCAACTCCTTCTTTTCAGGATCGCGAGCAGCCTTTGCCGCCTTGTACTTCTCACTCGCATCCGCGTATTGTTTTTGTGCGGAAAGTACCTGTTTTTTCAATTTCTTATATTCTTCATCCGTGGATTGGATGTTTGCGGTCAAATTTGCAAGGTCTGCCTTCAATTTCTTCAGCTGATCCAAGAGTGCCTGTGCTTTTTTCTTGTAGAATGCAATATCCGCACCGCCCGTAACCAATTCGTCAAGGTTTTCAAAGTCGCTCAACGCTTCTTCCGCGCGTGCGTACTTTTGGGTAATTTCCGCCGCCTCCGACTGCAACGCCGCCGCTTTTGCTTCCAAAGCATCTAACTTTTCAGGAGCTGCTTCCAAGAATTTTTTGAGCTTTACGTATTCCTTTCTCTCGTCGCTTCCTGCGAGTTCACGCTCTAACTTGTAAAGCTTTGCATCCACTTCCTGATACTGTAAAATAGCCTGTAATTGTGACATAATAATATCTCCCTCCCGTTAAAACAAGCTGTCTTCCGTGTGATAAACACAAGGAATTGCCACCTGTTCACGGATTTTTTTATAAAATTTTTCAAAGCCGTATTGTTCGGATGCGTAATGCGTCAAAACAATAACAGACATACCCGATTCTACCAATAATTGTATAAGGTGATGTTTAAAATCGGAAGAAATCATCACCTGCGCGCCGTTGGACTTCGCGAAAAGAATGGCGCGTTCATCCACACCTGCACCGCAAAAGCTTGCTACACGCGTAATTTTTTCGTCAAGCTTCCCGTAAGTAATTACCTTCTCTGTGGAAAAGACCTTCTTCATCCCTTCCGTCAAGGCCCCCAAGGATACCTCGTTTATGGTGTATACACGACCGTAGCCGCTGTCTTCTACGGGGTGCTGAATGGTAATTGAACGCATACCTGCCCCCGCCAAATCACCCGCGGAAAGCATTACGCCCTCCATCAAGCTTTCATCGATACCGCCCTTAACGACGTCCAAATTAAGGTGCATGGAAATCACGGAAATCCCTGCACGGATGCAACGGATTAACTTCTCGCCAAGCAAGGTTTGATCGCCAAGGCAAATATGGTCGATTTTTCCGTAAATAACAGGGTGGTGGGTGATGATCAAATTCGCACCACACTCCAACGCCTTATCAATCGCCGCATTGGTCAAATCAAGGGTAAAAAGAATACCCTTCACCTCGGCGCAAGCCTCCACCAACAAGCCGCTGTTATCATACGCCCCTGCCGTGCGGCAATATTCGTCGCTTAAACATTTCGGTGCGATTGTATCCGCAATTTTATATACTTCACTTAATTTCACCGTTTAACACTCCTTCTAAACGAGCCTTTCTATCAAGCAAGTCTTCCCTGCTCGAGGGTTGTAAATTCGGCTCCTGCAAATACTTGTCAATTCCCGCAAGAAGCTTCTTTATCCTTGCCGTAAACGCCTCGGGATACTCTTTTAAATTATCCCTACCAAACTCGTACTCTGCATCGGTATAAGGTATTTCATTGCATACCTGCCCTACCTCTTCACATCTTCCACCGATAATCACGTCGTAAAATTTCACGTCCTGAAAAGTGAAATCCCTTTCAATATATCCACCATTTTCGAGGATATAACGACGGAGCTTCTCCGAATCGTGCATCGGCTGAAAAACAAAGCGTTTGGGCATAAAGCCGTGCTTTTTATCCGACAAAATGGAGACGATTTCACTGCCACCCATACCGGCAATCAACACCTCGTCTACATCGTTCGGGACGCCGAAGAATCCATCGCCAAGCACCGAAACCGCCTTACCTTGACGGATATACGGTGCAAGCAACGCCTCCGCCTTGGCAAGACTGCCCTTGCTGACGTCGGACAAAATCGCCTTCTCGCACAGCTCGTTTTTTAGCATATATTCCGAGCAGTAACCATGATCGCAGCCGACGTCGGCGAAGATTTTCACCTTTGTCAACAACGAGCACAGCGTATCAATTCTCTTTCCGTAACCCATTATTCAAGGAAATCTTTCAATTTCTTACTACGCGAAGGGTGACGAAGCTTCCTCAACGCTTTCGCTTCAATCTGACGGATACGTTCACGGGTAACGTTGAATTCCTTACCAACCTCTTCCAAGGTTCTGGGTTTACCGTCGTCGATACCATAACGCAAACGAAGCACCTTTTCTTCACGAGGAGTCAAGGTGTCAAGCACGCCGAGGAGCTGTTCCTTCAACATCGTGGTTGCAACCGATTCGCTGGGGGTTTGCGTCTTTTCATCTTCGATGAAATCGCCAAGATGGCTGTCTTCCTCTTCACCGATAGGGGTTTCCAAGGATACGGGATCTTGTGCAATCTTTTGAATTTCACGCACGCGTTCTTCCGTTACGCCCATCTTTTCCGCAATTTCTTCGGGGGTAGGCTCACGGCCAAGCTCTTGCAACAAGACACGTTGTACACGGGTAAGCTTGTTGATCGTTTCCACCATGTGCACAGGGATACGAATGGTACGAGCCTGATCCGCAATAGCACGCGTGATCGATTGACGAATCCACCACGTTGCATACGTAGAGAATTTGAAGCCTTTTTGATAGTCGAATTTTTCAACCGCCTTCATAAGACCAAGGTTACCTTCCTGGATCAAATCAAGGAAAAGCATGCCACGGCCAACGTAACGCTTTGCAATCGAAACAACCAAACGAAGGTTGGCTTCGGAAAGGCGTTTTTTCGCCGCTACGTCGTCTTCTTGCATACGCTTTGCGAGCTCGACTTCTTCTTCCGCGGAAAGCAAAGGTACACGGCCGATGTCTTTGAGATACATTTTGACGGGATCGTCCAAACCGATGTCGGACAATGCCTGTTCAAACAATTCACGGTCGCGTTGCTCTTCGTCCACAATCTGAATCCCTGCTTCGCTCAAGGATTTGTACACGTAATCGATTTGCGTAGGATTCGTGTCAAATTTTTCCATAATGTCGCAAAGCTGGTTGGTGGTGATGCTGCCCTTCTTACCATAGTTGTTAATAATGCCGGTAAGAATTTCATTGAGTTTTTGTTCGGATACGTTCATCTTTTATCCTCCGTTTATACCAAAACAGTTTTCTGTTTTTTATCCTTTCTATTTTTATTTTTTATTTTCGTCGCATACCTGCCCCCTTTCGTTTGGGTGGTTACGATTTTTTCAGTGCATTTCTTTTTTGTACGCATACGCTTAACTGCTTTGCAATTTCTTTACGTACACTTTCTTCCGTTGCTTTTGCATATTCTTGGTTCAACCTTGCAATCTCCTCCTCGATAGCCTCCTTCTTCAAGGTTTTTAAACTATCGTTGAAGAAACGTTCCGCAATCTCGCCAACCAGCTTATCGCCGTAGTTCAAATCCAAAATCGCATTGAACTCTGCACAGTTTTCATCCAACAGTTCGAAGAGCTCGCTGGGACGGATACGCTCTCCCTTTGCTTCCCTATCCGCGATATAGTTTGCGATAATGATATGCGTTTCGTCCTTCAAGGGCAAGTCCGTCAGCGACATCGTTTCCGCATACGGTGCAGAGAAAAGCTTCGCCGCCAAGATAATGCGTTTTGCCTTTTGTTGCTTGTCCGTACCAGCCGCCGTTTCCACAATCCGTTCCTTCAAAACCGTCGGCTCGGTGGCAGGGGCGTCCTTCTTCACGCTTTGCAAATCTCGTTCCAACGAGTGATAGGTTATCCCCGTCATATCACGGACTTTTTTGAGGAGCACCTCACGTTCGCTTTCGCTTTCCGCCTCTTTTACTATCTTCAAGGCTTCGCCTACGAAAAGCCGTTTTTCCTCCGTTTTCGATACATCAAATTTTCGCTCTAACGAGTGCAAGCGATAATCGATAACGGGCATCGCCTTATCCAAACACGCCTGGTAGGCGTCCGCGCCTTGCTTTGCCACGTCGTCGGGATCCAACCCGTCGGGCATAGGAACAACGCGTACGTTTAAGCCCGCTTCTTTTAAGATTTCCAAACCACGCAAATCGGCGTTTTGTCCCGCAAAATCCCCGTCGTAGCTAATGAGCACGTTGTCCGTATAGCGTTTCGCCAAACGAGCCTGTTCCTTCGTAAGAGAGGTACCCATGGTCGCAACGACGTTTCTAAACCCTGCCTGATAGAGGGTAATCGTATCCATATAACCTTCTACGAAAATCACCTCTTTCAACGCCTGCTCACGCTTTAACTTTTTCAACAAATTAACGTTGTAGAGCGTTTTACTCTTATCAAACAGCATCGTTTCCTTGGTGTTTTTGTACTTGCCAAATTTCACCTTTTCCAGCTTTCTACCGCCAAAGCCGATTACCTCGTCAAAGGCGTTGATGATGGGGAAAATCAATCGTTCGCCAAGAGAATCGTACAAACGTCCGTTCTTCTCGCTGGCGGCAAGCACACCGCTGTCAATAAGGTCTTCCTTGAAATACCCCTTCCCTGCCAAATACTCGGGCAAGGAGTAAAAGTCAAGCGAAGCGCCCAAGCCGAATTTTTTCACCGTCGTCGGGGCAAGCCCACGGTTGGAAATGTATTGTAAATACGGATCGGCTTTTTTATCGCCACCGTAGAGATTTGACAGGTAAAATCTTGCCGAATCCAACAAAATTTTCGCCATCGCATCACGTTTTTTCTTTTTTCTTGCCGCTTCTTCCGTATCGAAGTTGCTTTCAGGCACCGTCATTTTTACCCTTGCCGCCAAGATACGCACCGCACCCATAAAGTCGGTGGATTCGATCTCTTGCACGAACTTAATGACGTCACCCGATTCCTGACAGCCGAAGCAATGGTAGAATTGCTCCCCTTCGTTGATCGCAAACGAGGGTGTTTTTTCGTGGTGGAAGGGACAGCACGCCCAATAGTTTCCACCCTTTCTATCCACCGCAACGTAACTGCGTACAACCTCGACGATATCGTTTTTTTGTTTTAACGTTCGTAGAAACGCAGCAAATTCCGAATCGAATTTTCCGCCTATCACAAATTACCCCCTATTGAAAAGGTAGCAGGGATAAACAGCTGTTCAAACACGTTGATCGCATACCTGTCCGTCATGCCCGAGATATAATCACACACAACGCGTTCCTTCCCGTCCTTCTCTAAATTCGTTAAATAGCCTTTCGGCAGCTCGTCCACATGCACCATAAAATACTCGAACAACTGCGTAAGCATACGCTCTGCTCTTTCCTGCATGGACTTATTTGCGAGTGCGTACACGTTGGCAAACATAAACGCGCGCAGCTCGTTCGTGGCCGCCATCACCTCGTCCGACATACGGACGTACGGTTGTCCAAGCGACGTTTTCCAAATATCCGCAATTGCGGTATGGATACGAGTCTTCGTCTTGTTCCCAAGCACCTTCACCGCATTTTTCGGCAGGTCCTCTTCCTTAATCACGCCCCCTCGAATGGCGTCCTCGATATCGTGGTTGATGTAGGCAATTCTATCCGCAAGGGAAACCGCCTCTCCTTCCAAGGTCATCGGCTTGCCAGAGCTCTTATGCTGTAAAATACCGTCTCGTACCTCGACGGTGAGGTTTAACCCGCGCCCCGATTTTTCAATAACGTCTACCACACGCAAGGATTGTTCGTTATGCATAAAGCCGTATGAGGAGAGCTTGTCCAACACCTTTTCACCCACGTGGCCAAAGGGCGTATGCCCTAAATCGTGTCCAAGTGCAATCGCCTCCGCCAAATCCTCATTCAAGGAAAGGGTACGCGAAATGGAACGGGCAATCTGCGCAACGTCAAAGGTATGCGTCAAACGAGTAATGAAATGATCCCCCTCGGGAGCACAAAACACCTGCGTTTTGTTCTTCAAGCGTTTGAAGGAGTTACTGTATATAATACGATCTCTATCCCGTTGAAACTCCGTACGGAAGTCGCAGCTGGTTTCCTCACGAAGACGTCCCTTCGTATCAGAAGAGCGTGCGGCGTATTTCGATAAAAGCAATTCCTCATTCGCACAAAGCCGTTCTCGAACGGTGTTATACTCTTTTTCGCAGTTCATCTTCAACCTCCCGTATTTTTTACGATACTTTGCCTTTTCGCAATTCTTTACATTATATATTCGACAAAACTTTTTGAAATCCTTCTTTTTTTTGATATTTTTTGAAAAAAAATGAAAATTTTCTTATATTTTTATTTAAAAATATAAAATAACCCCTCCGCAGGGAAAAACGGAGGGGTTTTACAGCAATTTTTTATTGTACAGTCGTTTCCGCCTTATTGGCGCGCTGTTGCTTTTTTAAAAGGCTTTTTTTCAAAATCACCAGCTTGTACGAGTTATAACGAAGCACCAACAACGAGGGCAAATTCAAGAAAAAGTTCACGATAGCCACGGGGATTGCCAAGGCAAACCATACGCTCGACAAAGGATACAAGCAAAGCACCGCAAACCCGAAGAAGAGGGAAAAGAAATGTCCGATCTCCCCATAACAGCTTTCCAGCAAAAACCGATCTACGTATTCTACGCTTTGCGGTTCAGCAAGCTTATTCTTGCGGAAGCCCGTAAAATGCCCGATTTCGGGAATCTTATCCTTCCACATACGAATTTTTAACTTTTCATAGAACTTTTTCTCTTTGGCGGATACATGGTATACCCTTTTTGTGTGATCGGCACACTTTGCGGGGAGTAATCTTGCAATCGTCGCAATCAAACCGTCCACCAAAATCTCGAACACAACGCCGATCATCACCAAGCCAAAAAGAAGCAAAAAGCTTTCCCCCGACCATAACGCCACCGTCGCCGAAATCACCAACGAGCAACCGAAAATAATCAATAAATACAGTATCATTCCTCTTGCACGCCGTACGTTAAGGGTACGCCGTAAACCTCCTCGTATTTTGCTTTGCAAAGGGCATACGCCTCGTCCTTCATCTTTTCCGCACCGACCTTTTCACCAAGCGTTTCGTCGGGATAGATAGGCGGCAAAATGTGGAAGGTGAAGCGTTGAATGGGATACCCGCTTTCGTCCAACCGTTCGTCATCCGTCATAGTAATAAAAGTCGGGAGCACAGGGACGCCCGCGCGATACGCCATCTTGAAGCCACCCAGTTTGAAGGGGCGAGGCTTCTTATAATTCCACCACATCCCCTGCTCGGGATAAATCAAAATGCTTTCCCCGCTCTTTAACAGGGTGTTCACCGAGGACATAAAATTCATCATCGTGCGACGGTTTCTCGATAAGGGCAAGGTGTTGCAATGTCTGAAAAAGTAACCATATAGACCGGGAAAGTTGGTATAATTCCCCTCGCGGATTACCTTATAAAGATACTTCTTGGGCAGCGCCTTGCGGATACAATGGAACACCACGTAGTTGTCGTAAGGATGGAAATGGTTGCAGGTGACGATTGCACCATTTTTAAGGGCGGTCAAATGCTCCTCACCCGTCACCCCATCAATCACCAGCTTATCCTTCTTAATCAAATTCAAGAAGAAGTGATCGGCAACGAAGTTTGCAATCCTGCGCGACACCTTGCTTGAAAACTTCTTACAAAGATAATCGACTTGATCAGGTAAAAGTTCCGGGGCTTCTGGATCGTTTTCCACGTCCTCGTCAAAACGCCCTTCCCTTTCGTATAATTCTATCTTTTTCAGCACCTCAACCCTATCGGGAGAGAGTTTCATCTCGTCCATGGTATGCTCCTTTTGACTTTTTAACGTTTTCCGTACCGCTTTCCATAGCGTTTGAAATACCCATCCTCACGGGCAATTTCACTACGAGCCAACGCCTGTAAATTGCTTTCTTGAAGCTTGTCCTTATCCTCAAAGTCGTGTGGGGTAGTATCGATAATTTCCTTCATATACTCGTAAAATTCCGTTTGCTTCGCATACTCCCAAAAATACTCACCATAAGGGATATCATCGTAACGCCAAGGCTTCCACGTCATCAAATAATGCACGATACGAAGCTCTTCACGGGGTAACAAATCCTTGCCAACGGGCGTCTTATTCCAGGCACGGGGAAGACGAAGCACCCTATCCTGACACAATACATTGAGGTAATCCTCATCCTGGATCAAGGTAAATTTATACATCCCCAACAACTCGGCAAACTGCCCGTAAAAATTCTCTTCGCGGAAGGCCTTCAGATTCATCAAAATCACGCCTGCGTTGAAATAATAATCGGGATCAAGCCCGTCCACCGTACGCACGTATTCGCGATACACCTCGTAACTGTTTACCCCTTCACAAGGAGCGCCAGCGATAAGATTATCGCCCAAATCGTAACCATAAAGGGCGCTGATATCCCCCAAAACAACCGTATCGCAATCAAGATACAACGCCTTGTCGTATTCGGGGAACATTTCCGCAATGAACACACGAAAATAGGTAGTGTTGGTATAGTAGTCACGAAGGTGTAAAAGCGAAGAAATCTTTTTTAAGGGCTCGGTTACGTCCACAAAGGAAATGGTAAAGCCGTCCTTGGAAAAGCGCATAATCTTTTCCTCAAAGTCCTTTCTAACCCCCGAATGTAAAACGTAAATTTTATAATCGTAATCGTGGGAAGAATTTTCCAAAAGGGATTGCAATGTCACCGCCAAAAAGGGTAAATAATTATCATCCGTTGCAAAGAACAGAGGAATCGTCCCCTTCTTCTCACCCGTACTGTTTTTCCCTTTTAAGGATTTTCCACCCCCATCGTAAAGGGGTGTATCCATTTGATAATCCGCCCCATTCCACGTCATGCGCTTCGGGCGAACACAAATTTCTTGTTGCATACGTCATACCTCATACTGCTTTTGTTTCAGCGTAAGCCTTTTTTTACGCCGTCGATTGGGTGCGACGACCAAACAAATCGCTTGTCGCCGCCGATAAAATTATTCTACCGCATTTTACCAGTTTTGACAACCTACGGAAGAAGATTTTACCTCTATTCGCCCCAAAAAGCACTCTATCCAGGGTAGAATTTGAACTCTACTCACAGTAGAGTCCTTTATTTTCAAGGGATTACGGGACTTTTTTCCCATAATTCGAAAACTTAATCGAAATTGCCCCGAATACATCGCTTTACATAATACATCATATCACGAGGTATTGTGTTTGTCAAGTAATTTTTGTAAAATTTTTATCTTTTTTTGGATAGAATGGTTATGCGGAATTAAATTTCCAACAAAATCGTTACGGGACCGTCGTTATTTTGTTCGATTTGCATATCCGCGCCAAATACCCCTTTTTTCACGGGAATACCATAACAAGCAAGCTCCTTTACCGCATATTCATACAAAGTTTCTGCTTGTTCGGGCCGCTCCGCAAGGGTAAAGCTAGGACGGTTTCCTTTCGTTGCGTCGCCGTATAAAGTAAACTGCGATACCATTAAAACTTCACCGCCGACGTCTTTTACGGATAAATTCATCTTTCCGTTTTCATCTTCAAAAATGCGCATACCCGCTACTTTTTTGGCGATATATGCCGCCTCCTTTTCAGTATCCCCGACCTTTACCCCTAAAAACACGGTCAATCCAAACGGGATTTCCGAAATCAATTCACCGTCCACACGAAGGGCGGTCTTTTTTACACGCTGTACAACTGCTTTCATTTGTTTACTTCTCCTTTAATATAGGTTGGAAATCCTATGCAAAAACAAACAGCAGGATGGACTCCTGCTGCCGTTTTTTCTTTTGTGTCGTGTAGAAATTAAACGCGGCTCATGTATTCGCCCGTTCTCGTATCGATACGGATCGTTTCGCCTTCTTCTACGAACATAGGAACCTGGATGGTTGCACCCGTTTCTACCTTTGCGTTCTTCATAACGTTGGTAGCGGTGTTACCCTTAACGCCGGGTTCAGCTTCGATAACCTTAAGTTCAACGAAGTTTTCAGGTTCAACGGAGAACGCTTTACCATAGAGGAATTTAACGGTTACGGTGTCGTTTTCCTTGATATATTTAAGCGCGTCTTCTACCTGATCGAAGGTAAGGTTTTCTTGGTTCCATTCTTCGTCTACGAATACGTAGAATTCACCATCGAAGTAGGAGTAGGTCATCTTCTTCGTTTCTACCTGCGCGGTTTCAAGCTTCGTGGTAGGGTTGAAGGTTTCGTTGGACAAAACCTGTCCCGTTACTACGTTCTTCAACGTCGTTCTTACGAACGCCGCACCCTTACCGGGCTTAACGTGCTGGAAGTCCGTTACGGTGTAAACACCACTCTTGTACTCGAAAGTTGCGCCTTTACGAATATCACCTGCCAAAATCTGTGCCATAATTTTTCTCCTTTATATCCTTATATAAATTTTCTTTTTTATAAAATAATGAGATTCTTGTCCGTTTTCGACATAAAGCTCACTACCTTTCCGTCCTTCAAGGTCACCGTATCTTCGATACGAATCCCATACTTACCTGCCTCATATACACCAGGCTCGTCCGAGAAAACCATTCCGTTTTCCAAAACCCCTTCCGCCCTCGGGCTTACCCCGGGCTTTTCGTGTACGTTTAGGCCAATGCCATGCCCAAGCGAATGGGTGAACAATTCCCCATAGCCATCTGCCATCAATGAGTCGCGTGCAATCGCATCCGCTTCCTTACCCGTCATGCCTGCCGTAATCTTTTCCTGCGCAAGGTTATGTGCCTTCAACACGCTTTCGTACGCCTTTTTAAACTCCTCATGCTTCCCATCGTCACCGAATAAGAAGGTGCGAGTGATATCCGAGCAGTAGCCGTTCACTTTGCAGCCAAAGTCGATAAGAATCTCGTCGCCAAATTGAAGCTTTGCCATACCCGTTTCGTGGTGAGGCACCGCCGCATGCGGACCAAATGCCACGATTGTGGGGAAGGACAAGCCTTCCGCACCGAGCTTACGCATCTTATATTCGAGCAAGGCCGCAATCTCCGTCTCTGTCATGCCCTCTTTAATTTCGGGCAACAGTTCAAGAAGTGCCTCTTCCGCAATTACGCAAGCCTGTGCGATATTATCAAGCTCCCATTCATTTTTCACCATCATCGCCGTAGAGAACGCCTCGTCTACGTTGACGAGGTTGATACCTGCCTTTTCCAAGGTCAAATATTCCACATGTGCCGTTTGGTCGAAGGAAATGCCTACCGTCTTATAGGAGGCGAGGCGTTTGAACACTTCGTCACGGTTATACATCGCAACGGTAACGTCCGTACCTGCAAACAATTTTTCCGCCGCCTCGGTGTATCGTCTATCCGTGTAAAGCGTCGAACCCGTTTCATCCACCACCACGCAACCGTTCTCTGCTGCAAAGCCGATGAGGTAACGCATCATAAATTCACACGAGGTATAAGCCGCTTCTACACCGCTTAATTGTAAAATCTTTTTTCCGTTCGTATATGCCATATACTGCCTCTTATCACTATTTTAACAAAAAAAAATCCTTTCGTCAAGTATAAGGGGATATTTTCCATAAAAAAACCGCCAAAAAGGGGGAGATTTTATCAATTTTTACAAAGAATTGTAGATTTTCTTCATCATTTCCGCTTCTTCCGCCTGCATCCCCGCCGATTCGCTGACAATGTAGGGTTTCAAGTTCAGCTCCTTCAACGCCACGGCAAGAGGCTCAAACTCCGGTCCGTACACCGTGTCTGCAAAGGTCAGGTGTTTCACCTCCCCCTTCACCGAATACATAATTTTAGAGAAATGCACGTGGAAATGTTCCATACGCTCAAAGCCAAGCTCCGCAATCATATACTCCAAACGCTGCTTATAATCCGCCACACTCACAAGCGAGCCTTGCTCTCTTGCGTTGATATGTCCAAAGTCCACACAAGGCGTATAAACGGAATCCACCTTACAAAAGCGGACCACCTCTTCCACCGTACCGATCTGCGCAAGTTTCCCCATCGTTTCCGGACAAAACAGCATATCCTGCATATCGTTGAGGTAAATATAATCACGCAAAATCTTCAAACGGTCTTCCGTCAAAGCCACCGCTTCTTCACGGGTCGCCTTACCTTGTGCCGCAGGGTGAAATACCACACGCTTCCCCCCCATCAGCTTTAACATCTTCGCGCTGTCGAGGACGTAGCCGTAGGATTTTGCCGCCATCTCGTCGTCGGGGTTGGCAAAATTGATAAAATACGGTGCGTGGGCGGAAATTTCTACCCCTTCCTTTTGGAAGGCTTCGCCAATGGATATCGCCTTATCCTCCGACATACGCACCCCTCTACCAAAGGAATACTCGAAACAGTCCAAACCACGTTTTTTTACAAACGCAGCTGCTTCCTCCGTATGGGAGAACCCTTCCGCGTAAAAGCTTTCACAATTGCCGCTCGGTCCAAATTTAATCATTGTTTCTCACCCTCTCTATATCTTTTGTAAGCTGTTCTTTCAGCGCTTCTACGCCGTCAAATTTCTCAATATCACGCAAATAGCGGACGAATTCCACCTTCAATTCCTTTCCGTACAAATTCCCCGAAAAACCGTCAAGGTAGGTTTCCGTCAACACCGTATGCTCGTCAAAGGTCGGACGAGCACCGTAGTTCGTAATCCCCTTATAGGTTTTACCATCCACGCACATCCTCGTTTCGTACACCCCAATTTTTAAGGGGAATTTTCCTTCGGGGTAAGGTATATTTGCCGTCGGAAAACCGATGGTTCGTCCGATTTTTCTATCCTCGTACACCTTGCCAATCAAGAAAAAGGGATGTGTCAACAACTCGGTTACCTTTTCCACTTCTCCCTTACCAAGCAAGGCTTTTAGATAGGTAGAGCTGACCTTTTCCCCTGCAATTTCCACCAAGGGAAGCACTTCAACGCATACCTGGGTACCTTCTTTGATGGTTTTGGCAGTTCCAACCGCTTTGGCACCAAAGCGGAAATCTTCACCGCACACAAAGAGCTTGGGCGAGAATTCCTTCTCCAACAGTCCCAAAAACGCCTTGGGAGAGAGGTCCTTTATCTCGTCAAAGGGTAACTCGAACACAAAATCCGCACCAGCCAAGCGGAAGATTTCCTCACGCTCTGCAAAGGTAAATAAGCTGTTTTCTTCCTTACAGCCAACGATGGTCATAAGCCCAACGGACAGCCCGCTTTCTTTGGCGCGGGAAAGCAATCTACGATGCCCAAGGTGCAACCCGTCAAAGCCACCCAAAAGCATCGCCACACCCTTTGCGTTATTCAGTTGTTCCGTCAACCGTACCGTTTTTAACATAATTTTGTTTTTGCCTTTGCCAAACCGTCGACAACCTCCGCCAAACCGTAAAAGCCGTCCTCCGTGTAAATTTTATAAAGCCCTTCCGCCGCACCGCAAGCCACCTTTTGACCTTGCAACAGCTTACCCATTTGCGTGTCGGTCAAGGGCAAGGTCGCAAAGGGCAACACGCTGTCCGTGGGGATAAGATATTTTCCCAATTCCTCCAAGGAAGGATCCTTTTCCAACACCTCGAAGGGAATTGCATTTTCTAAAGTAAAAATACCGCTTTGCGTACGACAAAGTCCACTCATCACAGCCTTCGTGCCAAGTGCCGCCGCCATATCCCTTGCAATCGAACGGATATAGGTACCCCCGCCGCAGCGGATTTTGAAAAGGTAGGTATCTTCCGTGCCTTCTTTTTTACCCAACAGCTCGATACCGTAAATTTGGATTTTCTTGGGCGGAAGCTCAAACTCAATCCCCGCACGGGCAAGATCATACCCTCTACGTCCGTTTACGTTTTTTGCACTGTACTTGGGCGGAATCTGCATTATTTCCCCGATAAGGGTGGGCAAAACGCCCTCTATTTCCGTTTCGTTAGGTACATGCCCCCCTTGTACGAGGTTTCCCGTCGAATCCAAGGTATCCGAATCCACACCAAAAGTGAAGTCTGCAATATACTCCTTTTCCTTTTCCAAGAAGTAATCGAAAAGGCGCGTAGCATTGCCTACGCCTACGGGAAGTACACCGCTTGCCAAGGGATCGAGCGTACCCATGTGTCCACAAGGTACACCCGACAACCATTTTATTTTATTGACAACCGTCGAGGAAACAATCCCCGACGGTTTATCCACGTTGATAAAGCCAAAGCTTTTAATTTTTTCCGTTCTTTTCATTATCGAAGTTCAATACCCAGCTTGAATTTCAAATTCCCCAAAATCTTCTTCACGTAACCGTCCAAGGTTTCGGGCGTGAATGCCTTTTCTACGTTTGCGTCAGGCGTAAAGGTCAAGGTGAATGCCATACTCTTCTTCCCTTCAGGCACTTGACCGCCACGATATACGTCGAAAAGTTTCGCCGCCGTCACGTACTTGCAGGAGTGCATAAGCACGTCCTCAATTTCCGCGCAGGTCAATTTTTCATCCGCAATCAACGCAAGGTCACGCTTCATCGCAGGGAATTTCGGAAGGTTGGTATAACGCACCGCATCATCCAAGGTAAGCGCATTCAAATCCAACTCGCCAAGGTATACTTTCTTGTCCAAACCAAGCGAAGAGGCGATACCAGGGTCGAGTTCACCAATACAACCAACCGTTTTGCCATCCAAAAGGATATCCGCGGAAACACCAGGGTGAAGGTAAGATTTTTGTGCTCTTTCATAGGTAAAGGTAAGGTGGAAAACCTCCGCCAAACGCTCTACCGCGCCCTTCATATCGAAGAAATCGTTTTTACCGCCCCAAATACCCATCACAACGTGTTTTCTTTCTTCGGGCTGTTCCCCTGCTATTGTGTCACGGGGGTTAAAAATGCTCGCCACCTCAAATTGACGGCCTTCGTCGTTGCCACGGCGGATATTACGCACCGCATTCATCAACATCGAAGGCGCCAAGAAGGTACGCATCACCGACAATTCCTCGCTGATAGGATTGAGGATTCGCACCGCATTTCTTTCCGCCGCATCTTCGGGCAATTTCATAAGATCAAAATCCTTGGGGGAGTAGAAGGAATAGTTGTACGCTTCCGAGAAACCTTGTACACGAAGCACGTTTTTAAGGTGCGCCTCCTTCTTTTGTTCGTCCGTCAAGCCGCCGTCGGTAACCTGTGCCGCCTGCAAGAAGGTAGGCGTAATATGTTCGTAACCGTACATACGGATAATTTCTTCCGCAAGGTCGGGATAGCCATCCACGTCGTCACGGTACCCAGGTACCTCTACCGTCAAGGTATCCCCGTCAATCACGGGTTTAAAGTTTAAACGTTCCAAGATAGAAATAATTTCTTCGTTGGGTACAACGATACCGAGGAGCGCGTTGATTTTAGCAACACTTGCCGCCATTTTACGAGGGGTTAAATCCGCTGCGCAAACGTCTTGACACATATCGGTTACCACCCCACAGCCAAGCTCTTCCATAAGGTGTAATGCACGCGCCATACCCAAAGCGTTGGTGTAGGCATCCACACCCTTTTCAAAACGGGAAGAGGAATCGGACGATTGACCGAGCGCACGGGAGGTCTTTCTTACGTTATCACGGGCAAATTTTGCCGCTTCGAAGAATACGTTTTTCGTCGTTGCCTTAATTTCGCTATTCAAGCCGCCCATAATACCTGCAAGCGCCACGGGTTTGTCACCGTCACAAATCACGAGGTTGTCAGGGTTTAAAGTGAATTCCTTTTCGTCCAAGGTAACGATTTTTTCGCCCTTCTCCGCTCTACGCACGATAATTTTTCTACCTGCGATATCCTCCGCATCAAATGCGTGCATGGGTTGTCCCATTTCAAGAAGGACAAAATTGGTGATATCTACGATGGGCGAAATGGAGCGAATGCCCGAAATCGCCAAACGCTTTCTCATCCAAGCAGGCGAAACACCGCCACCCACATTCTCAACATAATGTCCAACGTAGCGAGGGCAAAGCTCGGGGGCCTGCACTTCTACCGTGATAGGAGCAGCATCCGTCTTTTTCGCCGTATAGGAAACGTTGGGGTGTTTCAAGGGTTTGCCAAGCACCGCCGCCACTTCACGTGCGATACCGAGCATACATTGACAATCGGGGCGGTTTGCCGTAACGGAAATATCAAAAATCCAATCGTCCAAACCAACGACCTTCTTGATATCCTCGCCCACGGGCGTATCCTTTGCCAAATCCAACAACCCATCGAATTCCGCACCCGCATAATAATCGTCGTTGATACCAAGCTCCTGACCAGAGCAAAGCATACCAAAGGATTCTACGCCACGAAGCTTGCCTTTTTTAATCTTTTTAATGCCGTCGGGGTTCTTTTCGAGCATTGCAGGGTTGCTTTCCACCACCGTCGAGCCGTCCAACGCACAAGGGGTTTTCATACCCACGTACACGTTCGACGCACCCGTAACGATTTGCAATTCTCTACCATATTCCTCACCGCAGTCCACAACACAAATTTGCATATGGTCGCTGTCGGGGTGGGGGGTTAACGCTTTTACCTCACCAACCACAACACGGTTGATTTTTTCACCGAGGTAAATGAGTTCTTCTACTTCAAAACCGCAGGAGAAAAGCTTATCCGCAAGTTCCTGTGCGGAAATATCAATATCTACGTAATCTTTCAACCAGCTTAAAGGTGCTTTCATTTCCGTATCCTCCTTTAGTCCTCGAACTGTTCCAAGAATCTCGTATCATTCTCGAACAGCGTTTTGATGTTGTTAATGCCATATTTCAACATTGCGATACGCTCTACGCCCATACCGAACGCAAAGCCCGTGTATTCGTCGGGATCCACTCCGCAATTTTCAAGCACGTGACGGTTTACCATACCCGCACCGAGCACCTCAATCCAACCCGTACCCTTACACAAACGGCAACCCTTACCGCCACATTCTGAACAGCTCAAGTCAACCTCTACGCTGGGTTCCGTGAAAGGGAAATAGGAAGGACGCAAACGCACCTTCGTGGAGGAGGTGAACATTTTACGAGCAAATTCCGCAAGCATACCTTGTAAATCGCAAAGGGTGATCCCCTTGTCTACCACAAGCCCTTCCATTTGGTGGAACATAGGCGAGTGAGTTGCGTCGTCGTCCGAACGGAATACGCGACCAGGGGAAAGGATTTTAATCGGAGGAGTATTCTTTTCCATAACACGGATTTGACCTGCCGAGGTTTGCGTACGAAGAAGCAGGTTATCCGCCAAATAGAAGGTATCCTGCATATCACGTGCAGGATGATCCTTGGGGGTGTTGAGCGCGGTGAAGTTGTAGTAATCCGTTTCAATTTCCGGGCCTTCAAACACCTTAAAGCCCATCCCTGCAAAAATGTCAATCAGCTCATTTTTTACGAGCGTAATAGGGTGCAAAGCCCCCGCCTTATACGTTTTACCAGGCATCGTAATGTCGATGCGTTCCTTGGCGTACTGCGCCTCAAGCTCCATCTTCTTCACGACAACGGCACGTTCTTCAAACAAGGTTTCCATGGCTTGTTTAAACTCGTTCACCACTTTACCGAACGTGGGGCGTTCTTCCTTGGGTAAATCTTTCATACCGCTCATAATCCCCTTCAACTCGGTTTGGAACTTCACCTTTACTTCGTAAAGCGCCCTGCCCGTTTCCGTCTGCCCAATCGCCGCGGTAATCTCCGCACGTAAGCTTTCGATTTTTTCTTTCATAACTTCCTCCGAAATAATTTCGTTTGATTTTTTATCGTTGTAAAAATGCAAAGCGGTAAAAATAAAATACGCCCTGCGCGTCAAAAGACACGCAGGGCGAAATATCCGCTGTACCACCTGCATTCACGAGGAAATCCCTCGCCTTCATTTCCGTCGTCACGCCACGGTATACGGTTCTCCCTACCCCTTGAAACAAGGCTCAAAAGAACGGCTCCAAAGTGAAATGGCAATTTTTCTCCCTTTCCTCGTCTTTCAGCCTACGGACGAGATCTCTTTCAAAGGGTTTGTGAAAAACGCCTGCTTTTTCATCGCCTTTCTCGATTTTACTACTATATTATATACGCTCCGCAGGGAAATGTCAAACGTTTTTCCACCGCGAAGCGTAAATGTCTTTATTATTTGTTCTTCAAAAGGTCACGGATTTCTTCCAAGAGTCTGGTGTTTGCCATTGCCTTTTCTTCTTCCGCTGCTTTAGCCGCCGCAGCTTCTTCCGCCGCTTTTGCCGCAGCCTCCGCTTCCGCAGTCGCAATCGCCGCCTTTGCCGCCTCTACCTTATCTTCGTAGATCTTCTTTGCAACCTTTCTGGAAACCTTTTGTTCTTTCTTAATTTTCTTGATTGCTTTCTTTTCGTTTACGCCTTCCGCAATTTCAAGCTTTGCTTGTTCACGCGCTTTTGCTACGTTGTTGATCGTACGCACGATTATAAACAAGGTGAATGCGATAAGGAGGAAGTTGATGATTGCGTTGATAAACGAACCCCAATCAATGTAAATCGAATTTGCAAGGTCAACGACCTTCGCACCTGCTTCGTCAAGCAAGAACGAACCATCTTCTGCAAGCATATACGCAGGGGAAAGCATCGTAATCGTGCCAGCCAAACCGTCCGCACCGATAAGCTCTGCCAAGAGCCAATTGATAAGGGGTTTCAAAATAAAGTTACTCAACCCGTTTACAATCGCCGTAAACGCACCGCCGACGATAACACCGACAGCCATATCAAGCACGTTACCGCGCGTGATAAACGCCTTAAACTCACCAAAGAAACCTTTGATTCTACCTACTCTTTTTTTCATTTTTCTACCTCTTCTTTTCGTGGAAATCCACAAGTTTATGTCAATATTATACCCCCACCCGTTTATTTTGTCAAGAAGATAAAGAAAAATAACAAAAAAAATACCGAAACGCCTTTCACGAATCGGTATTTCACCCTTATTCTTTTACTTTTTTTAGTAAATCGTTTACCAAAAACAAATCCTCGCAGTTTTCCTTCATAAAACCAATCAACCGTTCCCTCGTTTCCTTCCTATCCACCTTCGATAAGGCCTCCACATACTCGAAAAGTAACGCTTTTTCTAAAAAAGCCACGTCCATAAAACTGTCTTGCTCGTTTAGGGTAATTTCTCGTTTTTCAAGTCTCATTTTTCAGTCCTCCTCCTCAT
>JAZRFV010000066.1:0-24792 GCA_045643825.1 Candidatus Scatosoma sp. | reverse complement strand
ATCGGTTTCAACGTTCGTCCCGATGCAAAGGCGAAGAAACTTGCTGAACAATCGAAGGTAGACGTGCGTAGCTACCGTATCATTTACGAGTTGTTGGATGATATGGAAGCGGCTCTTAAGGGTATGCTCGCACCTAAACTTAAAGAAGTTCTTACGGGTAAATGCGAAGTTCGTCAGACCTTCAACATCACGGGCCTTGGTACGATTGCAGGTTGCTACGTTACGGATGGTAAGATTGTTCGTGGCGGTAAGCTTCGTATCTATCGTGAAGATATCATGATCTGTGAAGGCGGCGTTAAGCAGCTTAAACGCTTCAAGGATGACGTGAAGGAAGTTGCACACGGCTACGAATGTGGTTGTGCAATCGAAGGTTTCAACGAAATCCGTATCGGCGATATCATCGAATGTTATATCACGGAGGAATTGAAGGCATAATGAAGGTGTCGAGAACCTCCCGTTTGAACGGTGAATATCAAAAGGAAATCAGCGAAATTATCCGTATGCAAAAGGATAGAATGCCTGGCTTAAAGGGTATGGTATCCATTACGGAGGTGGACGTTGCGCCCGATTTGAAGACGGCAATCGTTTACGTAAGTATTTACGGTACGGGTGAAGAGGAAAGCAAGCGTTCGCTTGCGGTACTGCAAGAAAGCGCAGGCTTTATCCGTCACCAGCTGTCCCAGGTAATGCGTATGCGTACCGTACCCGCCCTTACCTTCCGTGTAGACGGCAGTATGGTATACGGCGCAAAAATGGACGAGCTGTTTAAGAAAATCAGCTATTCCACGCCTGAAACGACGGACGAGCAATAATAGAGAGGGGTTTCCCACTCAATGGCGCAAAATTCCCCCTCGCAAGAGGGGAAATTGTGTTTTTATGGAGAAAAGTATGGAGTGTACGTTGCAACAAATAGCAAGTAGAATTAAGCAAGCAAAACGCGTGCTGATTACGTCGCATTCGCGCCCAGATGGGGATGCGCTTGGCGGCGCACTTGCGCTTTCAACGGCACTCGATTTTCTCAATATCCCTAACCAGGTATGCGATGAATCGGATATTCCTTCCAATTTATCCTTCGTGGAAGGGATGGAAAAGGTGTCGAAAAAGCCACAAGGGGAGTTTGATTTGGTCGTTGTCCTCGATTGTAGCGACGAACAACGCTTGGGAGAGCTGTCGGAATGGTTTTTCCTTGCGAAACGCAAGAAAATTGATACGGTGAATATTGATCATCACGTGTCGAATACCCGTTTTGCAAAGTATAATTTCGTGCAGGATTGCGCGGCGAATTGTATGCATATTGCAACGCTCGTCGAATACCTGGGTGCTCCATTTGACAAAAAAACGGCGGAATATTTGCTTTTGGGACTATTGACGGACTCGGGGAACTTCTCCCACGACGACGTGAAGGAAGAAACCTTGTTGCTTGCGGCAAAGCTCGTCAAGGCAGGTGCGGATATTTCCCATTACAACTACATGTTGTTTAAGCGCCAACCCAAGGCCCGTGCCAGCTTGTATGCAAAGACGATGGGTGGGATGCGTTTTTACCACGACAGCCGTTTCGCGGTGATTGTCGTAACGAAGAAGAATATGGAAGATTGCGGTGCGGACGCGGGGATGACCGAGGGCTTCGTTGATTTTCCTCTAAACGTGGATACGGTGGAGATTGCCGCTTCTCTGTTGGAGATAAAAAAGGGACAGTACAAGATTTCCTTGCGGTCAAAATCGTATGCAGACGTTAATCGTTTGGCTGGTACGTATGGTGGCGGTGGTCACGTGCGTGCGGCAGGGTGTATGCTGTTTGGCGATTTGGAAGACGTTTTAGATCGCTTGAGTTATACCGTTTCACAATATTTAGAGTAGGAGTTTGGTATGTATACGGATGTGGAAAAAGTGGTGATACCACGTACCCTTTGTATTTTGCTTATAATTACATTTTTGCTATGGTTATTGCTACGCAATAAGGGTGAGGCGGCGCAAGGCATTCCCTTTAAGATAATTGCCTTGATATTGCTGATAGGCGAGGTGGCAAAGCAAATCATTTCCATTCGACAAGGGTATAATCTTTGGCATGTGCCCCTGCATTTTTGCAGTACCTATTTCATTTGGTTTTTCATTGCGGAATTCTCTAAAGGGAAACTGCATTTGACCATGCGGAATATATCGTTCGTAGCGACCTTCTACCTTTGCGCGGCAATGTATAGCTACCCTGGTAGTATTTTACCCGATTGTGATAATATTTTTGAAAACTATTTCACGGCGCACAGCTTTATCTTCCATCATCTCGTAATTTTGTATCTGCTGTTGACGATTGCGTTTAAACGCTACAAACCGCAAAAGAAGGATGCTTTGGTATGGGTGGGATGCTTTACCATTTACTATTGTGTAACGCTGATTTGTGCGTATTCCTTGGAGACGAACTATTTCAACATTCTCAACAGCGGACCGCTTACCTTTATCGAACCGCTTCGCTTGAAGGTAGGGCAGGTATGCTACGATATAGGGTTGTTGTTTGTGTTGCTATTTTTTGGTTCGTGTATCCTCTATGTGTCCTCGGTGGTGCGTCAAAGACGGTGTCGTAAAAAGGAATTGATTGAGATGTATTTGGCAGGCGAGGTGAAGGTTGCGCCTCTGCAAGGACGTTTTACGGCAACAAAAAAGACCTATGCTTATGAAGACGAGGCGGAAGAAATCACCTTGGAAGGTGCATTCGAGTGTTTTTGAGAAAACACCGTTAAATCTTGGATTGAGTAACAGTAAAAATAAATCAACGGAACACGCAATTGCTTGACGGCGGTTGCGTGTTTTTTATGTAAAAATCTTTGTGATTTTACCAAAGTTTTTGTCATAGGGGGGTTGATTTTTTGTGGTGAAGCGTGTATAATAAAAGGGAATAAAATAGAGGAATACCATTTATAATGGTATTTTGGTGAAAGTATGGCACAAAAATCGAGAAAATTAGAGGAAATTTTATCCATTCAAGGTGAAACGGCGAAGGTGATTTCTTACGCCGACTATTTTGCACACCGTCCGTTGTTTTCCAGCCTTCTCATTAAAAACGAGGGGGAGGAAACGGTAGAAGGCTTGACCGTATCCGTAGAAAACGAAAACGGTATGCTTTTGTCCGTAGAAAAGGAGATTGACGTACCTTTTGAGAGTGCGGTGCAGGTGGATTTGGATGGGATTTTATCCCCCCTCTATTTTTCGGGTATTGATAAGGTGGACGAGGAAAAGGTTACCCTTACCCTTCGCAAGGACAAGAAGGTGATTTTGACGAAGGAATGGACGGTGACGACCATGCCCTTTGACTATTGGCAGGGCGTAGAGGGGGATGCAGAATTGCTTGCATCTTTCGTTCGTCCAAAACTTGGCGATTGTGCCCGTGTTCGCACGGAGGTAATGGATCAGCTGAAGAAGTGGAACACCCCTTGTGAACTGGGTAGCTATATTGGGAATGATAAAAATGCCGTACGCCGTATCATTGCGGCGATTTACGCGGTTTTCCGTCGTTTCTCCATTGCGAAAAAACATAGTGATATTGCAAACCCCGTTGCCGCAGGCTCGGGCGTGAAGATTTTAAACGAGCGTAAGGCAAGCTCGTTGGAAATGGCATTGTTTACGTGTAGCTGTTTAGAAAGTATGGGACTTCACCCTATCCTCGTATTTGGCGATACGGAGGTAACAGCAGGTGTATGGCTGTACGACAGTTGTTTCTTGGATACGGTATCCGACGATATGCAACGCTTGGACGCGTATATTGCCGAGGGTATCAACAACGTCAGCTGTTTTGATGTGGAGGATTTGTTCTCGGATAAAAATGCCGCTTACTCCACTTCGGAGGGGCATTTCCGCCAAAAATTGCAGGCGGGGTATTACGACCGTTACGTGGACGTACGCCGTTGCCGTATGGCGAAGGTATTGCCCTTGCCCTTGCGCGCAAAGAGTGTAAAGGGGTACGAACTGCTTTCCGAAGAGGATATGTCGCCCGACGAAGCGCCGAAGGCGTTGCGTGAAATGCAAAAGCTGGCTTTGGATAAAGAGGATACGAGGGATAAGCAATGGGAGCGTCGTTTGCTCGACCTTTCGATGAAAAACACCTTGTTGCATTTCAACCCCACGAAGTTGGCTGTGAAAATGTTGTCCGCCTCCGCGGACGGCACCCTGGACGCTTTGACGGAACAGGATGAACTGCTCGTTTCCCCTGCGACGGACGACGTAAAAGAGATTGCGGCGAAGAAGGAATATTTTGGTATCAGCGGTGCCGCAAAGCAAATGCGGGAGTTGATTGCCCTTGAAAATCAATCGGGGATTGCGCGTACCTATTTGGATGCGAATTCCACAAACGAAATGCTCGCAAAGCTTATCCGCAAAAACAAGGAATCGTACGAGGAATCGGGTGCGAAGATTCTTTACCTCTCGATGGGGTTCTTGAAATGGTATTCCCGTGCGGACGGTGAGGAGCATTATGCTCCTTTGGTGCTTGTGCCCGTACAATTGAAGAAGAGCAAGGGTGCAAGCGGTTATGCCATCACGGTGACGGACGAGGACTTTTCCGTCAATACGACCTTGCTTGAATTCTTGAAGCAGGAATTTAACATTGATATCCGTGGCCTTTCCGATGCGGTGCAGGGGTTGAAGATTTCCGAAATCCTTGCCATGGTGCGTGTGGAAGTGGTAAAAATGCGCAATTGGGAGGTGATCGACGACGTATACTTGGCGGCGTTCTCCTTCTCTCGTTACCAAATGTGGAATGATTTGCGCCAAAACATCAACGAATTTTCTAAAAATAAAATCATCGAAGCCTTGCTGGATAACTCCATTCTGGTAGGTGGTGGCTTGGAGGAAAGCTTGAAGGAGGACGACTGTCCGCCCGATTCTACCTTGACGCCCTTACCTGCGGATGCATCGCAATGGGGTGCAATTGCGTTGTCGCAAAAGAATAAGAGCTTCGTTTTGCACGGCCCTCCGGGGACGGGTAAATCGCAAACGATTACCAACATCATCGCCAACGCCTTGAATGAGAATAAGAGCGTGCTTTTCGTTGCGGAAAAGCAGGCGGCTTTGTCTGTGGTTAAAAAACGTTTGGATATGCTCGGTATTGGGGATTTTTGCCTTGAATTACACTCCAACAAAACCAACAAAACGGAGGTTTTACAACGCTTACAAAACACCTTGGGGCTTGCCGGCGCGCAGGAACAGGTGGCGCTTGGCGAGACCTCGAACAGCATTACACGGTTGAGAACGGAGCTTGGGGAATCGTTAGAGGCGTTGCATAAAAAACGCCGTTTGGGTGTTTCCGTCTATGAAGCATTGATGATTTGCTTGAAGAACAAAGACGCCCCGGCGATCATGAATATCGAAAGCACCTTCTACGATGGCTTGACCAAGGAAAAGATTGAGGAATACGAGCGTATGATGGTGCAGGCGGCGGTCGCGGCGAAGGAATGCGGCGGCGTGCATAACTCCCCCTTCACCAACGTGAACGTGTCCGAATATACCTTGGAGGTGCGTGATTCGGTATATTGCGCGTCCGAGGTTATGATTGCGGAAATCAAGCATTTGAAGAACTATATTGCCCTCTTCTTGGACTTGTATCAGCAAAAAATCAGCACGCTTACGAGAAAGAAACTGGAAAATCTTTGTGAAATCGCAAGGCGTTTACAAAGCGGCTCGCTTAACAAATATTTCAAGGAAAACGAGGCGGAATTCTACGCATTCTTTAATGCAAATCGCCATCTGGACGCTTGCTTTGAGAAATATTTCGCTACCTGCAAGAAACTTATCGACCTTGGTAAGGAATACAAGGCCCTTGGCGAATGGTTAGAAGCAGGCGGGGTAGATTACGAGAAGAATAAGGCGGTAAAGGGGATTGCAAAACGTCTCAACAAGCAAGCGCTTGCCCCCGTAAGTAAGGAGGAAATGGTTGTCCTTCTGAAAACTACCTACGAAATTTACGAGGCGATGGAATCCATCCGCGCGAATACGAAGCTAATCAAGCATTTCACCCTTGCATTCGGTAGGGTAGATTTCTTCAACGCAAGAAGAAACTTTATGAAGGAGTTGTACGAGTTGCACTCGTTGTGCGCTTCGGTGTTTATGGATTACAACGCCGACAGCTTTAACAGTATGTGTATGCGTGCGGCGTGTGGTTACACGAAACCCGTATTGCAGGGCTTGTTGCGTTCGATGACCAGCTTTATGGAGGCGGAGGACAGCTTCTTGACCATTACGAAGGCCAACCGCGACCGTATCCCTATGGAAGAGGTTTTGGAATCGTACACCTCGAAGGCAGGGGCGTTGATTGAAAATATCGATATGCTTGCCAACTGGTGTATGTATAAGAAAACGGCGCTTGCCCTCGATGAGGCGGGTTTGACCTTTATTACCGATGCACTCGAAAACGGTATGGTATCGGGTGAAAACATCGTGGATAGCTTTGAAAAGAACGTCTATAAGAATTTCTTGCAAACGAATATCCCTCTCGATCCCGTTTTGGCGAGATTCTCGGCGGCGGTATCCGAAGAAAAATCGGAAAGCCTGCGCAATTTGATGGAAGAGTTTATGAAGCTGACGAGGGAGCATATCCGCGCGAAGCTGATTTCACGTTTGCCTACGGATACGACGGACAGCACGCTTGCTTTGGAAATGGCAAGCTTCCAGCGTATGGCGAAGACCAACCTGCGTGGTACGGGTATCCGCCGTTTGTTCGAGGAAGCACCTGCGCTGATGAAGACGATTGCGCCTTGTATGTTGATGAGCCCCATCACCGTTTCGCAGTATTTGAAGGCGGAAAGCGGGTTGTTTGATATGGTTATCTTCGACGAAGCATCGCAAATTCCCACTGCGGAGGCGATTTGCTCCATCGCAAGAGGTAAAGAGGCGATTATCGTAGGCGATCCCAAGCAGTTGCCTCCTACCACCTTCTTCAATACCACCTACGTGGATGAGGAAAATATGGAAAACGAGGATATGGAAAGTATTCTTGACGACTGCTTGACCATCAATATGCCTCAAAGACATTTGACCTGGCATTATAGAAGTAAGCACGAGAGCTTGATTGCATTCTCCAACGCAATGTATTACGACAACAAGCTCTGCACCTTCCCTTCGCCTGATGCTTTGTCGAGCAAGGTGAACTTTGTCTACGTGGAAGATGCTGTGTACGACCGCGGCGGTACGAAACGCAACAAAGAGGAAGGGGATAAGCTGATCGAAGAGGTATTGCGCCGTTTGGCGGATCCGAAACTGAACAAACAGAGTATCGGTGTTGTAACCTTCTCTACTGCGCAAAAGGATTATATCGAGCGTAAGCTTTCCGCGTTAATTTCCGATAGAAAGTTGGATAAGGTGGCGTACGAGCGTGAAGAACCGTTGTTTGTAAAAAACCTTGAAAACGTACAGGGTGATGAACGTGACGTTATTTTGTTCTCGGTATGCTACGGCCCCGACAAGCTGGGTAGGGTATCCTTGAATTTTGGTCCTTTGAACCAATTCGGCGGTTGGCGTCGTCTGAACGTTGCCGTTTCTCGTGCAAGGGAAGAAATGATGGTATTCTCGTCCATGACGGGTGCAATGATTGATTTGAGTAAAACCAAATCCCGTGGGGTTATGGGCTTGAAGGCCTTCCTTGAATTTGCTCAAAAGGGTAGAACGAACCTTGCCATTTCCTCGGAAAGCGTAATGAGAAAGCGTGACGGTATCGGTAAGTATATCGCGGAAGAATTAGCGGGCTACGGGTATGATTGTCGTTACGATGTGGGTGTGTCCGGGTTTAAGATTGACGTTGCCGTTATCGATCCTAAGGATAGAAAACGTTTCCTTTTGGCGATTATGTGCGATACGCCCAACCGTTTCTCTATCAAGGATAGAAATATCCTGCAAATCCAAACCTTGAAGCGTAATAATTGGAACGTAATGCGTTTGTACGCGGTGAATTATTACAACAACCCCAAACGTGAAATCAAGAAGATTAAAGACCTTCTCGACCGCTTGACGGGGGCTGATAAGAAGGGCGGAGCAGAGTTGAACCGCTATAAGAAGAATTATAAGAAGGCGAACTTGACGGAGTTGGTTGCGGAAAATGCGAACTACGTGACGTCGGGGGACAACGATAAGGAAATTCTTACCCGTTTAAAGACGATTGTGGCGATTGAGGAACCGATTTCCTTTGATTTCCTCGTGCGTAGATGTTTGGGGAGCTTGGGCATTACGAAATATGGCAATAAAGTGGAGACGCGTATGCAGGCGTTGATTGCCCTTTGCGGATTTAAGTATGAAAAGCTCCTGGGGACGGAATTCTACCGTAAAACGGATAAGTGTGTCGGTTTTGACCATTACCGTGTGGAATCGGGCGAACCGTTGCGTAGAAACGATAAGGATTATACCCCTTACGAGGTGATTTCCGTGGTGCGTGGCGCCTTGGAGGATAAGGTTGCGCTCTATATGGAAGAAATTCAGACGATTGTTGCATCGGTGTTCCGTGTTACGAAGCCTTCGGATACCTTTGCGGCGTACGTCAACGATTGTGTGACATTGGGCGAAGAAAAGGGCTTGTTCCTGCGCTCTGTATCGGATAGAATTTCTTTGGCGTAAGGGATATTGTAAAGCGAGAAAAACCGCGGGCAACTGCGGTTTTTTTGCGACGAATAAAAAAGGAGGGACAAGGATGCAAACCAACGAAGGTAGAATTTTTAATTTTCGTTTCGCGCTTTTTTCGGCTATATATTTGGCGCTTGGCGTAGTGTTTTGTTATAATCACTACTTCCTTTCCTTGCATACGGCATGGCTGTTGTGTTTACCGCCTATGGCGTTCTTCCCCGTCTTTTTATCCTTTTCCTTACAGCAATGGAAGAAGATTGCCGTCCTTTCCCTCTTGTTGTGCGTTAGCTTTTTTATAGGGCTTTTCGGCTTTCAAATCGAGGTCAATCGCTATGAGGACGCAAGGGCTTTTGGGGAGTGCTACTTCTCGGGCAAAGTGGTGGAAATGCGTGACAGTGCAAATGGTACGCAGGTGATACTTGGTGATTTAACGATTGAGGGTAAAAAGCAAAATTGTAAACTCATCGCATACCTGCCTGCCTCATTAGAGGGAGAGGTGGGGCTTTGTGACGAGCTTTTCCTTCGTGGTACAGTAACCCAAAAGAGCTTTTCACAAGAAACCTTTACACTGAATGCGAACGATTTCGGTAAGAGAATATTCCTTTCCGCAAGAGAGGTGGAAGGGGAGAAGATTGGACATAGTTTCGATTTGTTTTTATTCTTGAACGGGCGTGCGAAAGCGCGGATTGATGCAGGTATGGACGAAACGCCTGCGGCAGTAACCCGTGCGGTGCTGCTCGGCGATACGACGGCGATTGACAAGGGCTTGTACGATAATATCCGTCGAGGCGGTATCTCGCATATCTTTGCCGTATCGGGGCTACACGTTGGCTCGTTGTTTGCCTTTTGTTTGTTGTTGGTAAAGAAGACTTCCTTGCGCTGTATGGGCGAGGGACTGCGTTTTACCTTTGTCGCAGGTATATTATTGACCTACGCAGGAGTGTGCGCTTTTACAGCATCCGTTGTTAGGGCAACGGTGATATGTTTGTTTGCGTACGCAGGGAAGTTGTTGCTTGTCAAAACGGACTTTTTACAATCGTTGGGACTTGCAGCGATTTGTATCCTTATTGTACAGCCTTCCGCCTTGTTTACGGTTGGGTTTCAGTTATCCTTCGCTGCGTGCTTTGGAATCGCATTTTTATCAAAACCCATAGGGCAGGTATTTGACGAAGGAGCAAAACTCTACCGCAAATTCGTGCCGATAAAGCTAACGGAGGCGGAGCAACAGGCGTTGGAAAACGACGATACGATACCACCTCGCATACCTGCGCGCATTTATCGTATCCTTTCTTCGTTTATGGCAACCAGCCTTGCAGCGCAGCTCTTTACGGCACCCTTGCTGTTGCAATATTTTGGCTACGTGTCGGGTTGGGCATTTCTTTTAAACTGTATATTCGTGCCGTTTATCAGCATTGTCTTTTCGTGGCTGTTTCTTTTCGTTTTGTTGGCGTGCATATTGCCGACGGGGCTTGAGGCTGTCTTGTTGTACCTACCGAATGCGGTTTGGTCAGCTGTTTTATTGTTGTTTGAGCGGTTCGATTTTTCCTCTTTTGCATTGAAGGGGATAAGTATTTCGTCGGGGTTGTCGATGGTATATATTGCGGCATGCTTATTTTTTACGGATAAGTGGAATTTGAAAAAATCCACACAATTTTTGCTTGCAGGGGTGTGCATTTTTGCATTTGTGGCAGGCATGGTCGCGTTGAACGTGTAAAATGGGTGGTTTTTAAGGAAAAAGTTCCACAAAAGAAAATTGCTGGATATTCTTGCTTTTTTGTACGCCTTATGCTATAATATAGCATATACTATAAAAAGGGGGCTTGGCGTGAAATATATCGACTTTAAAAAATACACCGATGAAAACGGCGCGCAGCCCATTTACCTTTTTGAAGGGGAAGAGGTTTATTTTCGCGAAAAGGGCGAGGCTTTACTCAAGGCGCGGTTTTTACAAGAGCCTACCCTCGATTACGCGTCCTTTGACGGCGGTTCGTTGAAGGGTGACAAAATCAAGAACCTAATCGACGCGGTGAACTGCTTCCCGTTCGTTAGCGAGAAACGTGTTGTACGCGTCAACGAGTTTTACCCTACGGATAAAGATTTTGACTTTTATTTAAAGGATTTATTTGCTAATCCTCCAAGAGATTCGATTCTTTTGATTGTCAATGGCGGGAAGGGGAAAGCGGGCACGGCAGCGCTTGCGAAAAAAACCAACGTAACCTACGTGGATTGCGCTCGTTCGGACGAGGAAACGATTAAAAAGTGGATTTACGGCACCTGTAAACGTGCAGGGGTATATGCGGATGGGGTGACCTGCGGAAAGTTGGCAACCTATTGCGTGTTCGATATGGCGCGTATTGCCCAGGAAACGGAAAAGCTGCTGGGGTATTGCTCGGCGGTGGGGATGCAACGCCTGACGGATGAGCTGGTGGACGAATTGGTTTATCCTGATGCGGAGTATAAGATTTACGAGCTGGCGAATGCGCTTGCGCGGAAAAACTATTCCACCTATATGCGTGTCATTAAGGACTTGTCAACCCGTGGTTTTAACGAGACCTCGTTGCTCTCCTCGCTGGCTTCTTACTTTAAAGGACTGTATGAAACTTCCTTGTGTAAGGGTAGTGATCAGGATGTAGCGGCAGCCTTGGGTATCAAGGAGTATGCGGCGAGAAAAAATCGTGAGCAGGCGGCAAAATTCGGCAGGGATGCCTTGCTTGAATTGTACAACGCAACCTACGGGGCAATCAGCTCGATAAAATGCGGTGAACTGACACCTGCCTCCGCATTAAAAGCGGTAACGGCAAGGCTGTTTTTCGGAAACTGATTTCAAAAATGGTAAACACATGAGGAAAAAGGGAAATTTGTACCATTTCTCGTGAAATTTATATAATATTATTGTGGATTTGTGGTTTTACACACGCGCGCGAAAGCGCGCAAGGAGGACGTTATGGGATTGAACCTTTTGACGAGTGGCTTTGATTTTACGAAAACGATGGAAAGCGTAGTGTCGTTTTTCACCAACTTTACCGTATTACACGCCATTGAAATTGTGATGTTTTTCTTCATCATCTTTTTCGTGTCCAAGGTATTGCGTGACAACGATGCAACCAAATTGATGTTGGTTTATTGGTTTATGATCGTTGCAGGCGGCGCAATGCACCTTTTCGACAGCGCTATTATGACGACGACCGTATTCGTTTTATACATTGTCGTTGTGTCGGCGACGATGTTGGCGATTTTTAACGTAGAGGTAAAGAAATATTTCTGGGACGTTCATAAGGTGAAGACGGGCTCTACCGAAAATTCTTCGGGTAACGTGGAAACTTTTAGCCAAGCGGATACCGAGCGTTGTATTTCGAATATTGTAAAAGCGTTGCAAAACATGTCGAAAAACAACGTTGGCGCGTTGATTGTGCTTTCTCGCGGTAGCTTGCCCAAGCAAGTTTTACAAAGCGGTGTTATGATTGATGCGGAAATTTCCACGCAAATGATTGAAGGCGTGTTCTTCCCCAAGGCGCCCTTGCACGATGGCGCGATGGTTATTCACGGCCATAAAATCCAGGCAGCAGGGTGCTTCTTACCTTTGACACAAAAAACCAGTTATCCCAAGGAATACGGCACCCGTCACCGCGCGGCAATCGGTGTGACGGAGGTTGCAAACGTTATTTCGTTGGTGGTTTCGGAAGAAACGGGTATTATCTCCATTGTAAATCAAGGCATCGTAACCCGTTATGCAGACTACGATATGTTGATTGGTGCATTGAAGGATTACTACTGGCAGGATATGGCGTTGTCCTCGAAGAAGATTGGCGGAGGTACGAAAATATGAAATTCGGTAACTTTTTGAAAAGCGTATTCATTTCCAAATTCTGGATTAAGGCAATTACGTTGATTTTGGCTGTATTTGTGGTGCTTATCATTAGTATTTAAGGAGTTTTTATGGGCTTAAAGGTATGTAAGTTTGGCGGTACGTCGATGGCGGACGGCAGTACCATTTTGCGTGGGGCGGAAATTATCAATGCGGATAAAGACCGTCGCTACGTAGTGGTGTCGGCCCCTGGGAAACGTTTTAGCGGCGACGTCAAGGTGACCGATTTATTGTACAAATGCGCGGATGCGATAGAATCGGGCGAGGTGGATGCGTTCCACGAAGCGTTTGAAAAAATCCGCGTGCGTTTTTTAAACATTGAAAAGGAACTCGGTAAAGACGTAGGTATCAAGGCTGGGCTGGAAAAAGCGGAGACGGAGATGCTTGCAGGCGCAGGTAGAGATTATTGTGCGTCCCGTGGCGAATATTTTGCAGGCTTGATTATGGCGGCGCTTTTGGATGTGCCTTTCGTAGACGCAACCGAGTTTATCCGCTTTGACGAACACGGCGTGTTGGATAACACAACCTTCGAGAATGGCGCGAAGGTACTGTCCAAGTACCAAAGGGCGGTTATCCCCGGGTTTTACGGCTTGGGCACGGACGGTAAGGTGAAAACCTTCTCCCGTGGTGGCGGTGATATTTCTGGCGCAATCGTTGCTCGTTCGGTGAATGCGAGCTTGTACGAAAATTGGACGGACGTCAGCGGTTTCTACGCCTGCGATCCTCGTATCGTGCAATCCCCGAAATGGATGTCGGAATTGAGTTATCAAGAACTTCGCGAGCTTTCCTACATGGGCGCAAACGTTTTACATAGCGAATCGATTTTCCCCGTGCGTACGGCAGGTATCCCTATCCGTATTTGCAACACCTTCCGTCCCGAGGATAAGGGTACCTATATTGTAAAACATTCTACCCGTGACGTTGGCGAAACGATTGTTACGGGCGTGGCTGGTAAGAAGGGCTTTACCTCCATTACCATTGAAAAATCGATGATGAACAGCGAGGTCGGTTTCGTAGGTAAGGTATTGTCCGTTATCGGAAAGTATGGCATTTCTTTTGAACACCTGCCCTCGGGTATCGATACCATATCCCTTTTCATCGACAACGAAGGGTTGAAGGAGGGTATGCTCCCCATCTTGTTGAAGGAAATGGAGGAGGCGGTAGAGCCTGATAGAATTTACACGCACGAGGACATTGCCTTGGTTGCAACGGTAGGCCACGGTATGGTTAAAAACGTAGCGGCTACCGCAAGATTGTTCAAGGCGCTTGCCGATGCGCAAATCAACGTCAATATGATTGACCAAGGATCCAGCGAGCTGAATATCATCGTTGGTGTGGAAGGGAAGGATTACGCTGCTTGTATTCAAGCGATTTACAACGAATTTTTCAACTAATAAACGAATGAGGTAAAGGATTATGAGAGTTTTCACGGTTGATTTAAAGGAAAAGTATTCTTTTTTAGAGGGTGGCAATTTAGAGTGTATCTTGATGGATTTCCCCTTCGATTATGCGGACAACGGCGATTGGAAACGCCCTGCGGTGGTGGTTGTGCCTGGCGGTGGCTACGGTATGGTGAGTAAGCGTGAAGCGGATCCTATCGCATCCGAATTTTTTGCACACGGCTTCCAAGCGTTTGTGTTGACCTACGAGGTTGCCCCGAACGTGGCATATCCCGAACAGCTGTTGGAATTGTCCGCGGCGGTGGATTACGTAAAGAAAAATGCGAAGGAGTTCCGTGTAAATCCCGATGAAATCTTCGTTGTAGGGTTCTCCGCAGGTGGACATTTGACGGGTAACCTTGCCGTGGAACATCAAAACGTTTCGCAAAAAGTGGGTATGCCGTTGGATTGTAAGCCTACGGCCGTTGGGCTTGCGTATCCCGTAATTTCTCAAAAAGACGGACACGTTGGCTCGTTTACCAACCTTTTGAACGGCTATACGGAAGAAGCCAAGGCAGAGCTTTTGAAAACCTTGAATTTGAACGAGGCGGTGACGAAGGATACCCCTCCTGCCTTCATTTGGACGACGGCAGGGGATGAGATTGTACCAAGTGTGAACTCCTTGCACTTTGCGGAAGCTTTGGCAAACGCGGGGATTGAGTACGAATTGCACGTGCATCCTCGTGGACCTCACGGTGCGGCTACGGGCAGGTTGGAAATCAACAACTACTATCCCGAACTTTGTCAAATCAAGGGTTGGATTGAGGAATGTTCCAGGTTTTTCCGTATGTACACGGTAGAGAAAATGTAAACTAAAAAGAGGGCCCGTACCCTCTTTTTTTTGTGTAAACTCGTACATGGTATGGGGTTATTGTCTTCTTGCGCGGATATATTCCTTTCCGTTGCGCAGACTGCAGCCGTGTGCTTTCGCTATTGCAGATACGCTAACCACTTGGTAACCATCCGCTTTAAGGTCGGGTAGTAAGCGTTTTAATGCCTCTACCGTGGCAGGATATCCGTCGTGCATTAACACGATTGCACCCGAAAAGCGGGCGCTAAATACCGCGTTATAGATATCGCCTTCGCTTGCGCCCGTCCAATCCAGGGTATCAATTGTCCAATTGATTATAGGTGTTTTTAATTGCGCTTTAAGTTCTTCTTTGATAGCACCAAAAGGTGGACGGAAGAGATGTAAGGGCTTACCATCTACCCGAGTGAGGAGTTTGTCTGTTTCTTGAATTTCTCTCAAAGCCTCTTCCAAGGGAAGGGTGGGTAGGTTGCAATGTCGCTGGGTATGATTTCCCAATTCGCACCTCAAAACAAGCGCCGTGTGTAGGAGGGGAAGGGCTTCTTCATTTATATGTGCGCCGTTTAAAAAGAAGGTGGCGGTGGCGATACAATCGGGGTTCTGCTCGTTATAATCGGTAAAAGCGCCCAAGATATTTTCCATTGTTTTTGACGGACCATCGTCAAAGGTAAAGGCAATCAGCTTTCGGTTGGGGTTGACGTAAGAGATATCGACGTCGGAAACGTCCCATATTGTGTTGTCAACCGCACGCTCTGCTTCTATGGGCAGTTTCTCCTCAATCTCTATGAAAGAGGAAAAGGAAGGGGGCAGGTATGCGTTGAAATTGTCTTCCGTGGGCGTTTTTACGGCGCAGCTCGACGAGAAAAGAAGAGAAAGGACGACTAAAAGGCTTTTAAATACTTTACGCATATATAAAGTATTCGTTTTTTTGATAATCGTTATTCGTTTTACAAAGAAAAACGCAGAAAGCTATTGACAAGGTTTGCATTCTATGTTAAAATAGTATGGTTGAGTGGCGTGGCAAAATATATTTCGTCCGCATACGAATACAATAGCAGTAGTAAAAAAAGTGGAACAGGTGTTATCTTGAATACAGAACAACAAATTCAAGCTGTATGTAAGAATTTTCAGATAGAAGGGGAATATCAGTCTTTTACCGTTTTATCGGGCGGACATATCAATTCTTCCTATCAGGTATTTTTCTTGCGTAGAGGGATTGTAAAGGATTATATTTTACAAAAGATAAACACGTATGTTTTCCACGATCCCATCGCGATGATGGAAAATATTTCTTCCGTGACGGAGTATATCCGTGCGAAAATTAAGAAAAAACAAGCCACGGCGAAGCGTAACGTTTTACATTACGCGAAAACGGCAGAGGGGAACTACTACACCATTTTAGAGGACGGCAGTTTTTGGCGTTGCTGTCGGTATATCGACGACTCCATTTGCTTCGAGTGGACGGATAACTTGAAGGTGGTAGAGAGTGCAGGTAAGGCGTTTGGCGAGTTTCAGACCTATCTTGCCGATTATCCCGTGGAAAAGCTCCACATCGTTATCCCGCATTTCCACAATACGGTGATGCGTTTTGAAACCTTTAAAAAGGCGGTAGAAAACGATTTTTGCAACCGTAAAAAGGAAATTCAGCCTTGGATTGACAGCTATTTGACGATGGAAGAAATCGCCACGAGGCTTTACCGCCTGCAAAAGCAGGGCGTTTTAAAGCTCCGCGTTACCCACAACGATACAAAACCGAGCAACGTATTATTTGATAGGGAAACATTAGAACATTTGTCGGTAATCGATTTGGACACGGTTATGCCTGGGCTTGTCGCTTGTGATTTTGGCGATGCCATTCGCGTGATTGGCTCGACGGGTGCGGAGGATGAAAAGGACCTTTCCAAGGTTGCCCTGGATATGGGCAAATACGAGGCGTTTACCCGTGGTTTTGTCGGTGCGCTGAAGGACAGTATGACGGAAGTGGAAAAGGAAACGCTCGCCCTTGGTGCTGTGGCGATGACGGTGGAATGTGGTATCCGTTTCTTGGGTGACTATTTAGATGGGGATAAATATTTCCGCGTGCATTATCCCGACCAAAATCTTGTTAGGGCGAAGGCGCACCTGATTTTGGCGCAGGATATGGTGAAAAAATTGGACGAAATGCATGCAATCGTCAAAAAATATTGCGAATAATTGCTATAAAATCGACGGCAGGAGTATAAAAACTCCTGCCGTTTTAATTTTTACTCGATGTAAACAACGCCATAACGATAACCCCTAAATTCCCGCCGAGGATAAAACCAACCGCCATTCCTACCCAAAACATAGCCACCTCCCATCCAAATATTCCCCCGCAGGGGAGATTTATACACTCTATGTCAAAACTCCTTTGGGTTGTCACCATTTTTACCGCAAAAGGATATAATAAAGGGTGGAGGGCGATATGAAAATTCGTTTTGTGTGCCGTGGGCGGCTGATGGATGGGCAGGGATGCGAGGATGCGTGCGAGGATTTGACGGTGTATGGTTTCGGTGGGCTTGGTGAGGTGAGCTATGACAAGGAATTGAAGGGGGAAAGCGATTGTTTCGAGCGAGCTGCACGGTTATCACGGCAAACGAAGGGGCTTGTTGTGTGTGGATGTATCACCGACACGCGTGGAATCAAGAGGAAGTCCGCTTTGGTTGCGGAAAACGGTCGGCTGTGCGGTGTATCGGATATGACGAGGGTGATGGACGGTGCGGTGTCTTCGGGGGCAGGCTTGCGCGTGTACGATACACGGCTTGGAAAGATGGGCGTAGCGGTTGCCGAGGATATTTTGTTTCCTGATGTAATGTCCGCCTTGGTGGCGTGTGGCAGCGATTTTATCGTTTGTCCGTATGGTATTTTACGAGATACAATGCCCCAGGTGTTGCTTCGCGCATATGCACATCTATACGGTGTTCCCATTTTTCTTTGCGGAGCAGGGTATTGCATAGCGGTGGAAGCGGACGGCTCGGTGGGGATGGCAACACCGCAAAGCCCTGTTACTTTTGTCTTGGAAAATCGCAAGGAGTTTCATCTTGTAGAAACCCGTCGGCGAGGTGTATTCGGTGTGTAAAACAAGGGGTATCCAATCTGGATACCCCTTATCATTATTTGCGTCTTTTTAATCTATTCGTAACCTTCGCACAAAGGCAGCCTTCCTCGTCGCCGTCGTCTCTAAGGTAGGAAATGGCCTCGCAAACTCCTTCATAAAGAGCTACGGTATCCTCTTCTACGCAGTAATTTACCGCATGGTCTCTCTTAATGCCGATGCTTTCAGCGGTAGCCTCCGCATCAATATTCGCCGCAAGGAACAAGAACTCCCACCCCAATTCCTCTTTGGCTTTGATAAGGGCTTTAACTTGGTCGTTTGTAAAGCTCTTGCTGGCATTTTCCATGCCATCGGTGGTGATGACGAACATCGTATGCTGGGGGATATCCTCCTTTCGTGCGTATTTATGGATGGTGGTAATACGTTCTACCGCCTCGCCAATCGCATCCAAAAGGGCGGTGCAACCACCCACCTGATAATCCGCCCTCGTCAAGGGCTTTACCTCTTGCAAGGGGAGTCTATCGTGCAGGGTTTCCGTATGGTTCGCAAAGAGAATGGTGGTAACGAACACCTCACCTTCCTGTGCCTTTTGCTTTTCAAGCATAGAGTTAAAACCGCCGATGGTATCTCCTTCCATCCCCGACATAGAGCCACTTTTGTCTAAAATGAACACCAACTCCGTCGTGTTATTCTCCTGAACCTTCTTACAATCCGTCGTGATTTCCTGTTCCATATGAAACCTCCTAAAAATAAAATGTAGTCGCAATCTTTCGACTGTGGCTACATTATAATTTATTTTTTAATTGGTTTGGTCAATCGTTGATTGACTGTTAAATTTTTTTACAAGGCTACGCCGAGGCAGGGTTGATCGAATTGGAATAGAACTTCGTTGATAGTGAAAATATCGTATACTTGATTGATTAAGAAGTATTCGATAATTACATCGAATTTACTGCTATTGGAAAGGGTAAAGCCAACGGTCGCAAGCAGGTGGTTCGTTTCCTCCAAAGACAGCTCCAACGCAATTGCAAAGGAAAGAACGGTGTTTTTGCTTGGCTTGTAGTTTACCTCGTTCATGATTTTGTACCAGGTTTGCTTGCTGACGTTGGCCTTTTTGTAGCATTCCACGTCTGTCATCCCCTTGGCATCGATAAGCTTTAACAAGGTAACGGCGAAGCTATCGTCCATTTGTGCAAGCATTTCAACAAGAGAAGGACCAAGTGAGGGTGCGGAGCAATACTCGGTAGCGGGTAAAATTTCCTCGCTCGGTTTCTTGCAAAACACAGCCTCTCTTCTTTCAAAGAAAGCTTCATCACCTATACAGTAAGAACATTCTTCAACCTCGAGTATCTCCTCAATCAAGTTTTCCTCGATATAATCGGCGACCGCACGATACAATTTTTCTTTGTCAAGATAGGGCATGGGATACCTCGCTTTTGTAGAAAGTAGGGTTAGAAGCCTGCGTTTTTAATTTCACGGTCGGTGGAACGCTTCACGTCACGCGCGGCGATCGCCTGTTTCTTGTCGTAGGTGTGCTTACCACGGCAAAGCGCAATTTCCATCTTTACGAGCGAGCCTTTAAAATACATTTTTAAGGGTACGAGCGTATAGCCTTGGCGATTGATTTTGCCTGCGATTTTTGCAATTTCCGACTTGTGAAGAAGCAACTTTCTGTCTCTTCTCGTTTCCTTCGTGCTGAACGCATCCGACTTATCATAAAGGGCGATATGCATATTCTTTACGGAAACGTCGTTGCCTCTAACGAAGCAAAAGCTGTCGTTCATATTGACGTTGCCTTCGCGAAGGGACTTAATTTCGTTGCCCTCTAACACGATACCCGCCTCGTATTTTTCCTCGATGAAATATTCAAACGAGGCACTTTTATTTGTAGTGATAATTTTCATAATATACTCCGTTTTTATGTTCAACGCATACCTGGGTGGGGGTTAAATCTTTTTCAATAGCCTAAATTCCGCCCTGCGACGGTAAAAATCTACGTCCGTAACCTTCACACGCACGCTTTCGCCGATGGTGTAGGTGTCCGTCCGTCCAACCAAGCGGAAACGGTCGGCATCGTAGGAAAATTCGCCGTATAACGATTCGATGGGGATAAACCCTTCGATGGTGTTGGGCAATTCCGCAAACAATCCGAAGGCGGTTACGCCCGATATTACGGCGTCATACACTTCACCGATACGCTCGCTCATATACATCGTCATATATAGATCGTCTACGTCACGTTCCGCATCCGTTGCACGGCGTTCACGCATAGACGATTGCTTTGCAGCGGTGGAAACGAATTCGCTGAAACGCTCAACCGCTTCGGGATAGCCGCCATTGATCACGAGCTTGATGATACGATGGATGCAAAGGTCGGGGTAACGTCGGATGGGGGAGGTGAAATGGCAGTAACACTTGCTTGCCAAACCAAAATGTCCCAGGTTTTCTACGTCGTAACGGGCTTTTTGCATAGAGCGTAACATTACACGGTTTAATACCGAGTAGGAGGGCATTCCCTCCGCGGATTTTAAAAGGTTTTGATAATCGTAGGGCCTTACGTCCTGTGCGGAGAACCTTGCTGTTAAGCCCAAGGTTTGCGCAAAGGCACGGAAGGTGGTTGCCTTTTCCTCCGTCGGTTTCTCGTGTACACGATAGACGAAGGGGGCTTCGATGGATGCCATATACTCCGCAACCGTTTCGTTGGCGAGTACCATAAACGCCTCAATGATTTGGTGAGAGAATGCTCTCTCATAATTGGGGATGGTGATTTCGTCGTTTTCAAAGAGAATCTTCGCTTCTTTTACATCGAGAGAAATGCTTCCCTTTTTCTCACGCATCGTTTGTAAAATATGCGCCAATTCCCCACAAAGGCATACCATGTCTTTGACGAGTTCGTATTTTTTGCAGGTTTCTTCATTGCCATCGAGGATTTCCGTTACCTCGTCGTAGGTCATTTTACGGGTGGAACGGATAACGCCTTCTACAATCTCGCTATCCTTCACGTTACCTTTTTTGTCGATGGTCATAAGGCAGGAAAGGGTTAAACGATCCTCGCCTTCATTCAAGGAACAAATGCCGTTGGAAAGGGGACGGGGGAGCATCGGTAATACTCGGTCGGGAAAATACACACTCGTGCCACGATCCAACGCCTCGATATCCAAGGGGGAGCGGTAGTCAACGTAATGGGTTACATCCGCAATATGCACACCGAGAAGATAATCTTCGCCTACCTTTTCCAAGGAAATGGCATCGTCGATATCTCGGGTGTCCGCACCGTCAATGGTGATAATCAGCTTATCACGGAAATCCCGTCTCGAAAGCAGGTCGCCTTCGGTGATTTGTCTTGCCGCTTGCTTTACGGCTTCCTTTTCCACGCGCGGGGGGAATTCCTCTCGTAAATCGTAGGAACGGATGATGGACAACTCCTCCGCGAAGAAATCGTCCTCCTCGCCAAGCACCTCGATGATTTCACCGCCTGGGCATTTATTGTGAGGGTAATCGGTGATTTTTGCCACCGCCTTTACACCGTTTTTGATGTGGGAACAAGCGGAAAGGGGGATATAGATTTCCGTTGCGAAACGCTTTTCGTCAGGGAAAAGATATCCTGCGTGACGGTCACGACGGAAGGTGCCAACGATGGTTGTATAACCACGGGTGAGCACTTTTACCACGCTGCCTTCATCATCGCTTCTTCCGAAAGATTGCTCCATCAATACGGTATCGCCGTGCAGGGCACCGTGTAAGGATTTATGGGGGATAAAGTAATCGTTTTCGTTTTTCTCTTTCCCTTCAGGGACGAGGAATGCAAAGCCGCGTTCGTTGCCGACAAGGGTGCCCTTGATAAGGCCCAATTGCTCAATCGTTCCGTACCTGCCCCCTTCATTTTTAAAAATAGAGCCTTCGTCGCAGAGCGTATTTAAAAGGTCGAAAAGACGATTTTTCTCACGATAGGGGATTTGTAAAATTTTTAAAATTTCTTGCGAGGTCTTTCCTGCAAGTGTGCCGTCTTGAAAAGCGGACAAAAGGGATTCTTTCGCGTTCAATGCACTCACCTCCTTTCATAGGGAATAAACTTGGAAATAAAAACGGCGGCTAAAAACAAAGCCGCCGTAGTGAACGTATGTGCTCTTAAGCTACCCAAAGAGCTTCGATTTGAAGAACGTAGAAAGCAATAGCAAAAACGATAAGGATTGCAAGGCAGATCCAGGTCCATTTTTTCATTTTTGCTTCGATAGACTTACCTTTGTTCTTACCGAAGAAGGTTTCGCTGGAACCGCCCAACGCGTCGATACCGGACGAGTTGCTCGGTTGAAGCAAAACAAGGATGACAGCCGTCACAGCGGAGATAGCCATCAAAATAATCATTGCAACGCTGAGCACCATGTGCACGGTTTCGTGTGCAGGGCTAGCGAAAGGGATTTCGGATACCAATAAATTCATCAAATTCAACATAATGAAGTCCTCTTGTTTTCTTTGGTTGGCGAAAAAATACTCGCCATCACTAAAATTACTAGTTGATTATAGCATACTTAAATAAATATCGCAACTGTTTTTGCGAGTATTTTTGAAAAATTTTACTTTTCCCGCGTATGCAATTACTTAATCAAAGTTTTACCCGTCATTTCCTTGGGTTGTTCAAGCTTCATCATATCCAAAAGCGTGGGGGCAAGGTCAGCCAAAACGCCGTCTTCACGAAGGGTAACGTTCTTGTATTCTTCGGAAACGAGGATAACTGGTACGGGGAAGGTGGTGTGCTGTGTGAATGCACCAACGCCGTCGTCTGCAATCATTTGGTCAGCGTTGCCGTGGTCAGCCGTTACCAATGCACTGCCGCCCATTGCAAGGATTTTGTCCGTTACCTTCTTCACGCATTCGTCTACGGTGTGAACTGCTTTTACAGCCGCTTCCATAACGCCCGTATGACCTACCATGTCGCAGTTTGCAAAGTTCAAAATTACGACGTCGTAGATACCCTTGTCAAGCTCTTCCAAAACCTTTTCGGTTACGGGGTAAGCACTCATTTCAGGTTGCATATCGTAGGTTGCAACCTTCGGGGAAGGGATAACGATACGGGTTTCGCCTTCAACGGGCGTGTCCAACTTCGCATTGAAGAAGAAGGTTACGTGCGCGTATTTTTCCGTTTCTGCAATGTGGAGCTGTTGCAAACCAAGGGAAGCGATGTATTGAGGCAAGGTGTTGGTGATTTCGTCGGGAGGGAACGCCACGCCAACGTTTTCAAACGAGGAATCGTATACCGCAAAGCCAACGTAGGTGGGGGCAAGGAAGCCCGTTTTACGTTCAAAGCCAAGGGTTGCACCCGTTTTTGCATCCACGAAGGGGAATGCTTCTTGCGAGAACATTCTCGAAACCTGTCTTGCTCTGTCGGGACGGAAGTTGAAGCAAATAATGCTGTCGCCCTTACCAATCAAAGCAACGGGTTGACCGTTTTCGGTGAGGTTGGTGGGGAGGATGAACTCGTCGGTAACGCCGTTTTCGTAGGAAGCCTTTGCTGCTTCTTCCGCAGTACCTTCAAATTGTACGCCCGTACCAAGGGTGAGCATATCGTATGCTTTTTCTTCTCTATCCCAGTTGTTGTCACGGTCCATTGCGTAGTATCTACCTGCAACGGAAGCGATCTTACCGAAGTTGAGCTCGTTCATCTTATCCTGCAAGCCCTTGAGGAAATCCGCACCCGAGGTAGGTGCAACGTCACGGCCATCCGTGAAGGCGTGTACGTAAACGTTGTCCAAGCCTTCCATCTTTGCCATTTCGATCAAAGCATAAAGGTGTTCGGTGTGGCTGTGTACGCCACCCGTGGAAACCAAACCGTAGAGGTGAAGCTTCTTGCCGTTTTCTTTTGCGGTACGCATAGCGCGAAGCAATTCAGCGTTCTTGAAGAATTCACCATTGCGGATATCTTTCGTGATTTTCGTAAGGTCTTGGTAAACGATGCGACCTGCACCGATGTTGAGGTGACCAACCTCGCTGTTCCCCATTTGACCGTCGGGAAGACCTACGGACATACCGCTTGCACCAAGCTGTGCGGAGGGGTAATTTTTTTGCAATTCGTTTACGTATTTACTGCCGTCCGCAACGATAGCGTTACCGTTTGCGGAGGGGTTGATGCCGTAACCGTCCATGATGATAATAGCGTAAGGTTTTTTCATAATAACTCCTTTAATGCAACGCATGTATGCGTCGCCATACTTCGTTGCGCTGCGTTTTTCTCGCTCACGTACGTCTATGTACGTTCCCGTCGAAAAGCCTCGCGCGTCTTGTCTTGCTTGCATCTCTGCATTGCAGACATCTAATGCAACGCATGTATGCGTCGCCATACTTCGTTGCGCTGCGTTTTTCTCGCTCACGTACGTCTATGTACGCTCCCGTCAAAAAGCCTCGCGCGTCTTGTCTTGCTTGCATCTCTGCATTGCAGATATAATTGTTGTAAGGGGGAGTAACTGCTCCCAAAAAACAAAATGGTGGGGGCAGGTATGCGTTGAATGCACCTGTCCCCCAAGATTCGTTCAATAAAAATTACTTGTCGAAGTTAACGATAGCCGCAAAGTCAGGTGCCTTCAAAGAAGCCCCGCCGATAAGACCGCCGTCGATTTCGGGCATAGCCATCAATTCTTTGCAGTTTGCTGCGTTCATGCTGCCGCCGTATTGGATACGAAGAGCTGCTGCACAGTTGGGGCAGAACATTTCGCCAACCGTCTTACGGATGAAGGCGATGGTTTCGTTTGCTTGTTCAGCGGTAGCGGTTTTACCGGTACCGATAGCCCATACAGGTTCGTAAGCGATAACAATCTTCGTGATGTCTTTGATGTTCTTCAAACCTTCGTGGATTTGCGTTGCAAGAACTTCTTCCGTCTTACCCGTTTCTCTTTCTTCCAAGGATTCGCCGATGCAAACGATGGGGGTGATGTTGTTTGCAAGTGCGGTCAACGTTCTCTTGTTTACCGTTTCATCCGTTTCACCGAAGTATTGACGACGTTCGCTGTGACCGATGATAACG